>NZ_JARYTI010000027.1 GCF_029911635.1 Sphingomonas sp. AR_OL41 | reverse complement strand
TTGCGACGCGAACTTCATCGAGGCCAGCGGTCATAGGCCGCGCTGATAGGCCGGACATATGACCGCACCGTTCCCAGGCGATGAATCGACTGCTGACAGCTCTTGCTACGCGGGCCGTTCCACATATTACGGGTTGATGGCGTCAGGCCGGGCGTTGGACCAAGGGTACAGCCTCAAAGAGCGGGGTGGACCTTGCTTCCGGACAACTGCGGCATGCCACAGAGGCGATCCTGGCCAGTTCATGAATGGGTTCCGCCGCCCCGAAAGGTGTATGCGCAGGAACGGCCGCGGCACTGCCGGGAGGGTCGACGGGCATGATGCGTGTTTCCCGGGCAGCGCTCTTGCACCAGACGACGTCGCAGCACCGAGCTGACGCACTGCTGCAGGTTCGGGTGGGAGCGATCAAGCCCGTCGTTCTCGACGATGGAATTGAGCGGCATCAAGACTTGCGCAAGGTGAACGCGACGCGAGCATATTAAGGCTTGTTGCACTAACCTTTAATATAATCTAAGCCAGCCCTACTTGCTCAAGGTTAGTGAAAATGCGTCGCGACGATCTCTGCCATCCCGTCCGGCAGCGCCTCGAGCGGCTGCCCGCGCCGTTCGCGGCACATTATGGCGTGGTGCCGGCGGCGCCTCCCGAGGATGCGATACCGCTCGGTCCTTACAGGGCAAATCACGAGCGCGCGATCGGCGCGCTGGCGCGGGTGCAGGTGCTCGCCGAACAGTTCGATGACCCCTATATCGTCAGTCGCCTGCTGACGCGGCGCGAAGCGGTAAGCAGTTCGTCGATCGAAGGCACCAACAGCACGCTCGACGAATTGCTGTCGCTCGAAGAGGAGGCCAATGACGAGCAGCGCGACGCGGCCCGACAGGTGCAAGACTATGCGATGATCCTCGACCAGCGGGTCGTGGAAGCCAGAGCGCGAGGCGTCGAGCTCTTCACCCCTGACCTGATCGCCGATCTTCACCGCGACATAATGCGCAGCGACAAGGACTACCGCGACGTGCCGGGCAGATTGCGCTCGCGCGTGGTGTGGATCGGCGGCGTTCGCGACATTGCTTACTCGACCTTCAACCCGGCACCGCCGGCGCGCATCGAGGCGTGTCTGTCGGAGACGACCGCCTATATGCGCTGCGAGGGTATGCAGGCCCTTACCCAGAGCCTCATTGCGCGCATGGCGATCGCGCACGCGCATTTCGAAGCCGTCCATCCCTATCGCGATGGCAATGGGCGCGTCGGCCGTCTCATGCTGCCCTTGATCATGGCCGCCGAGAAGCAGGTACCGCTTTATCTCTCACCCTATATCGAGGTGAACCGGCAGGCCTATTATGATGCGCTCAAGGGCGCACAGCAGCAGCTCGACTGGGCGAAAATGGTCGGCTTCATGTCCGACGCCATCACCGGGACGGTCGAGGAATTGATGATCACACGCGATGCACTGCTGGCGCTCGCCAGCAGCTGGGTCGAGCGTCGTCGCTTCCGCGGCAAGTCAGCGGCGCTCCGTGCGCTGGACCTTGTGCGCAACTATCCGGTCATCACCGCGAAGCGCCTCGCACAACGCCTCGACGTCTCGATCCCGGCTGCGCTCACGGCGATCGATCAACTGATCGCGGCCGGCATCCTGCAGGAGCGCACCGGCTATAGCCGCAACCGGGTGTTCGTTGCCACCGAGGTGCTCGCCATCCTGAACCGGCCATTCGGCACGGAGCCGATTCTGCACGGTTGACGCGGCCACATGGCGGGAGGCGGATCTGCCAACCGTGCCGGCTTCCGGGGGTGGCGTTGCACCAGTGACCGCACATGCGCTGCCCGGCCATGTTCGTGCCACGTCCAGCGGCCGGCCTCGACCCGCGCGCCGCGCCTCAGCCTCCCCCTTTTCGACGATAGTCCATCGGGCGGATGCCGAGCGCCCTCGCCTTGTCGGCAAGATTGTCCTGGATCCCGCTACCCGGGAAGATGATGACACCAATCGGCAGAACGGCGAGCATCGCGTCGTTGCGCTTGAACGGGGCCGCCTTCGCGTGCCGTGCCCAATCGGGCTTGAAGGCGATCTGCGTGACCTTGCGCGCATCGGCCCAGCAAGCCGCGATGCGCTCGCCGCCCGAGGTCGAGCCGCCGTGCAGCAACACCATGTCGGGATATTTGGCACGCACCCGGTCGAGCACCTCCCAGATCAGCTTGTGGTCGTTGAAATCGCTGCCGGCGCTCAGCGCGATCTTCGGACCGGCCGGGACCAGCACCTCGCGATCGGCCTGGCGGCGCGCGGCGATGAAATCACGGCTGTCGATCATCGACGCCGTCAATGCCTTGCGATTGGCGACCGAGCCGGAGCGCGGGGTCCAGGGCTTGCGAAGATGCAGCCTGAATTGTGCGACGGCGACGTCGCGAAAAAGCTCCATCGTGTCGCGGCGCTCGATGATCGTCGTGCCTTCGCGCAGCAGCCTTTCCAGCTCGACCGACTTCACCTCCGAACCATCCTGGTCGCGCTGGCTGTTGCGCTGCGCGACTTCATTGTCGTCGAGCTCGCGCTCGATGCGCTCGACCAGGCGGTGGAACACATTGGTGATGCCCCATAGCAGGTCCTCGAGATCGGGCTCGATCCGCGTGTCCTGCAGCGCCGATACTAAGGCATCGAACGTATCGATGACGGCGCCGGTCGCGAGCCGGTCCTCGGGCAGCGGACGCGGATCCGCTTCGTCGGAAAAGGGCCGGTAGGCGTAGAGTGAGAGTTCGTGAAGGACGATGCCGGTCTGGGATTCCTGATGTTCGGGTTCATGGTCGGATGACATGTGCTGCCTTTCGTCTCGACCGCGCCGATCGCGGCCTTCGCAGGCGGCGAAAGACGGTGGGCGGCGCGGCACCGCACGCCCAAGCGCAGCGGTCCCGCGGGCAGCGCGGGATGGGCGCCGCAGCGCAGCGAAGGATGGCGGGCAAGGCTTTCTTGCCTCGCGAGGAATGGCCGTCAGGCCAGGGGAAGAAAGCAGCAGCACAGCCATTGCGGTGGCGCGCCGCCTGCCGTCCCGACCGCCCTCTTGGAAAGGCCGTGCTCGGCGACGGGCGATGGGGCAGCCCGTCCCACGATCGACCTTGCCTGATCGGCCGGACCGGCCATCAACCGAGCGGCGCGCACCATCGCTTCCGGTCAGCCGCGTCAAGCTGGGATGCGACGGTGTCGACGAGCGAACTTGCACCGAGCAGGCTGAGATCGCTGTTGAAATCGTCCAGCACGGGCGACAGCGGCACGATTTCGATATTCGCTGCCCGGGCGCGCTCGACCAGGGTCACCAGCGCGGTGTCGCCGGCCGGATCGGCGTCGCGCGCGACATAGAGGCGGCGCAACGTGGGCGGGAACCGGATCGCGGCAAGGTGGGCGGCGGACAGGCCTGCCATCATGGGCATGTCGGGCAGGACCTGGCGCAACGACAGGACGGTCTCGATACCTTCGCCTGCGGCCATGATCTCCTGCGCCGGGCCGAACCTTACCGCATTGCCAAGCAGCTGGCCCATCGCGCGGCGCGGCGACGCGACCGGCGCCTTTTGCCAGGTCGCCGGGTCGAGCCACGTGCGATGCGCGCCGGTTACTCCACCAGACAGATCGGTCACCGCCGCGATCATCGCCGGCCAGGCCGTGCGCGTGTCGGGCGCATCGCCGCTGCCAGGCCGATAATGGCAGCGCGGATGGAATCGTAGCGCGTCGCAGCCGCGCAGGTCGGCAATGCCGCGCCGCCGCAGATAGGCTTGCGCGACACTGCGCAGCATCGGCCGCGCCGCAGCGAACAAGCGCCGCGCCGCCCCGGGCGTGCCCCGCGGTACCGGCGCAGTGCGATGCGCCCGTTCCCGATCATCGACGATGTCCGGCGGCGGGAGGCGCAGGAATCGTCGCGCCTCGGCGAGCGTGTCGCGCAGACTGGGATGCGATCCGACGCCGGCGATGATGTCGAGCAGATCGCCATGCTCGCCGGTCGCGCTGTCGGTCCATTTGCCGGCGGCGCCGCGCCCATCGGACGATGCGATCAGCCGAACATAGAGGCTGCGTCCCGGCGTGTTGCGAAGATCGCCGACCAGCCAGTAACGGCCCTCGCGGCGACCGTTCGACAGATAATGGCGACAGACAGCCTCCGCATTCGCGGCGAGGCGGTCGGCGATGTCGGATGCACGAGTGCTCATGGGGGCGCGTCCTTCAGGCGGCTTTTGCCGGTGAGCGCTGCGCGACACGCTGAAGCGGATAAAGCTCCAGCAGCCGCGCAAACGCATCCGCGCCGTCGGCCCCCGTCGGCACGAACAACCGCAGCTTCCACGAGATGATTTCCGAGATCAAGCCGCAGGCCTTCAACCGGTCGAGCGCGAGATCGCTGAATCCGCTCAGTTCGACCCGGGGGATGTTCATCGAGCGGACCCGCGACAGGGTCAGGTCCTCGGCAAGGTGCAGCGTCGCCGCACCGGCGAGCAGCATCTGCCAAAGCTCCGATGGCGCAGCGGTCGATGGCTCGGCATCGGTGATCGAAGCGACCCATGCCGGCGACACGCAGCGGCCGACGACCTGTTCGCCGTCATCGGTCCGCAGCCGATAGACGCGGCTCGATTCGTTCGGGAGCCGTTTCCAGATCGGCAGCAGCAGGCCGGTGACGATGTGCATCCGGCTGATCTCGTATTCGGGCAACGCGGCGACCTCGGCATCCCAGGCTGCGCTGAACCTCGCTTCGTTGGCGGGTTCCCAATGCGTCTCCGCCATCGCATCGCGCGGCAGGGTTTGCGCTTCCATCGGCCGGATCAGGCGCACCCGTGGCTCGACCGTGCCGTTGTCGAGCAGCACGCTGCGCGCGCCGATCTGCATCGCGGCACGCCCCGAGCGGCTATTGACGAGCAGCACCGCGTCACGCGGACGGTCTTGCAGCAGTGCTGCCGAGACGCGGGGCTGGTTGCGGTCGCGCCGCTCGATGGTCAGCAGCCGGGTCTCGGCGCGGGTCGCCGGATGCGTGTAGATCGTCCGGCGATCGACGATACAGAACCCGTCTGCGGTCAGCGTTTCCAGCCCGACCTCATAGGTGCCCGCGGCAATCGCACCCTGGATCCGCGCCGCGAGCAGATCCTCGAACGCGGTGAAGAGGGTGTTCTGGAGCGCGATGGGCAGCGCCAGCATGCGATTGAGAAATGTGGTGATCGGCGGCAGCACGTCGCGCAGCGATCCCTGATCGAGCAACGACAGGCCGGTCGCCTCCTCGAACCGGGCCAGCGGACAGCCCGCGATCCTGCCGCCGGCGAGCAGGACATAGAGCTGGCGCAACGCGTCGCGCGCATACCAGGATTCGAGATTGTCCTCCGGCCTGAACATGTTCTGCCCGCCCGCCTGGCGCTGGCCGCGGGTTATCGCGCCCATCGTGTCGAGCCGGCGCGCAATCGTCGAGATGAAGCGCTTCTGCGCTTTCACATCGGTCGAGACCGGCCTGAAGCGCGGCGGCTGCTTCTGGTTTGTACGGTTGGTGCGGCCAAATCCCTGGATCGCATTATCGGCCTTCCAGCCGGCCTCGAGCAGGTAATGCACCCGCAGCCGCTGGTTCGCGGCGCCGAGATCCGCGTGATAGGAACGTCCGGTACCCCCGGCGTCGGAGAAGATCAGGATGCGCTTGGTGTCATCCATGAACGCCTGCGCTTCCGCCAGACCGGCAGCGGCCGGCCTGTTCTCGACCGCGAAGCCTATCGTGCCGTCATCGCGCTGCCGGCCAACAATGCGGCGCGACCGCCCGGTTACCTCGGCCACCTGGTCGGCGCCGAACCGGTGCAGGATCTGGTCGAGCGCACCCGGTACCGGCGGCAGGGCCGCCAGTTGTTCGATCATGCGGTCGCGCCGGCGGACCGCCTCGCGGCATTCGACCGGGTTGCCGTCGACATAAACCGGTCGCGACAAGATGTTGCCCTCGCCATCCTCGAACGGCTCGTAGAGCTGGACGGGAAAGCCGTGGGCGAGATAGTCGAGGACATATTCGCGCGGCGTGATGTCGACCTGCACATCGTCCCATTCCTCGCTCGGGACTTCGGCGAGCCGCCGTGCCATCAGCGCTTCGCCGGTCGATACGATCTGGACGATTGCAGCGTGCCCCTCGGCCAGGTCGCGCTCGATCGCGGCGACCAGGCTCGGCGTCTGCATCGCCGTGATCAGGTGATTGAAGAAGCGCTGCTTGGCGCCCTCGAAGACCGAACGTGCCGCCGATTTCGCCTGGCTGTTGAGCGTGCCGCCGGTGCTGGTGACGTTCGCCGCCTCCAGCGCCTTGTCGAGATTATTGTGGATGACCTGGAACGCGGCGGCATAGCCGTCATAGATGCGGATCTGCTCTGGCGTCAGCCGATGCTCGAGCAACGCATATTCGACGCCGTCGAACGATAACGAGCGGGCGGCGTAAAGGCCGAGGGCCTTCAGGTCGCGGGCCAGCACCTCCATTGCCGCAACGCCGCCGGCCTCGATCGCCGCGACGAACGCCGACCGATGGGCGAACGGGAAATCCGCGCCACCCCACAAGCCAAGCCGCTGCGCATAAGCGAGGTTCTGCACCGTCGTCGCACCGGTCGCCGAAACATAGACGATGCGGGCGTCGGGCAGTGCGTGTTGCAGACGCAGACCGGCACGACCCTGCTGCGATGCCGCGACATCACCGCGCTCGCCCTTGCCGCCGGCGGCGTTGGCCATGGCATGCGCCTCATCGAAGACGATGACGCCGTCGAAGTCGCTGCCGAGCCATGCGACGATCTGCCGCAGGCGGCTGATCCTGGCGCCACGGTCCTGCGAGCGCAACGTCGCATAGGTCGTGAACAAAATGCCCTTGTCGAGCGCGATCGGGGTTCCCTGGCGGAACCGCGACAATGGCGTGACCAGCAGGCGCTCCTGCCCGAGCGCGGACCAGTCGCGCTGGGCGTCCTCCAGCAACGTGTCGGACTTGCTGATCCACAGCGCGCGGCGCCTGCCCTTCAGCCAGTTGTCGAGGATGATGCCGGCGACCTGACGCCCCTTGCCGGCGCCGGTACCGTCGCCGAGGAACCAGCCACGCCGGAACCGGACCGCGCCCTCGGCGTCCGCCGGAGCGGCCTTGGCCAGATCCCAGGTTTCGTCGACGAGCCAGCATCCCGCCAGAAATGCGGCATGGGCCTCGCCGGCATGGATGACGGACTCGAGCTGCGGCTCGGACAGCAGTCCGGCTTCGACGAGACCGGCAGGCAGATGCGGACGATAGGTCGGCTGAGGCGGCGCGACCGAGGCCATCGCCACCGACTGGACCAGCGGCGTCGGGTGCGGATGCGCGCCGACGATGCGCAGCGACTGGCAGCGATAGGGCTCATAGATCGCATCGCCTGGTGCCGCGGCGGTGTCGGTCGGCCGATCGATGATCTCATAGTCGAACGCAACCGCGGCGATGTCAGCGACCGGCGACACGGCGCGCATCGCGGGAATCCGTGACGCGCGCGCCGGAACCGAGACGGCAATCGGGAAGACAAGCGCCGTCGCCGGCGGCGGCCGTCGCGGCGGCACATGGGCGATCACCCAGTCGAGCAACGTTGCCGTGTCGGGCGCGGTGCCGGGCGATCGCGGGAAGAGCGCCGGATCGTCCGCCGGAATCTTTTCGATGACGGTCAGTCGTGTGTCGATGCCGGTGCCGTGCCGTGCGTAGACACGACCGTCGATCGCGGCGGAGAGCAGCATTCGGCCGTGCGCCTGCAGCGCGGCATAGTCATCGGCCCAGTCGGGTGCATAGGGTGAACAGCCGGCCGCGGTGATCGCCACCAATCGGCCACCCGGCGCAAGGCGCGCGAACGCCGAGGCGATATGGCGCAGTGCCGTACCCTTCATCGCGCGACTGACATGGGCAACCGCCGAGAAGGGCGGGTTCATCACCACCACGTTCGGCGCGACGCCGTCGGGCAGGTAATCGTCAATATGTGCCGCGTCGTCGTGACGCAGCACGGCATCGGGAAACAGTCGCGCGAGCAGCGCCGCGCGGGTTGCGCCGAGTTCGTTCAGCACCAGCGCCGCGCCGTCACGCTCGCCCTGTATGGCGATCAGGCCCGTCCCCGCCGACGGCTCGAGCAGAAGGTCGTCGCGCCCGACCGACGCGGCAAAGGTCGCGACAAAGGCAAGGCCGGCCGGCGTGCTGAACTGGTCGAGCGCCACACTGGTCTCCGAACGGCGCGTATGGCGCGGCAGCAGCGCCGCGACGCGCTCGATCGCTTTCAGCGCGGCGTGCGGGGACTGGCGGCGGAGTGCGGCGGCATATTTGCGCAGGAAAAGTATCTGCGCCGCCTCGCCCGCGTCATAGGCGGTCTTCCAGTCCCAGGTACCTTCGGCATCGGTGCCGCCGAAGGCTGCCTCCATGGCCGCGCGCATGAAGGCGGTGTCGATCGGTGTGCCGGTCTCGAGCCGAGCCTGCAGCAGGCGGGCCGCAGTAAGTATCGCGTCGGCACGGGTAGCGGCGGACGCGGGTCGGGAAATGTCGGTTTGATCGTGACGAGACATGAAAAATGCTCCGGACATGAAGAGGCCCGACGCGACGGCCGGGCGTTGCGTGATTTCGAAAAAAGGAGGCGGGGCGGCGGAACACCGCCCCGCGCGTGACGGGCTATTCGGCGGCGACGGCCAGCGCGATATCGTCGTCGCTTGCGAGAAACGCCGGGAGGTCGGCGGGGTCGTCGGCCTCACCGTCGGTGCCAGCAGGATCGCCGGCATCAGCACCGCCATGCCCCGTGGTTCGGAGCGGCTCGGGCAGCCAGCCGGAGCCATCCATCAGGCGCTCGGCCTGCTGCGCCATGTCGCCCTTTTTGAGGTGAGCGATCAGCCCGGCTTTTTCCTCGCCGAGTGCGTCTGTGACCGCTTCGAGGATACGCGGCTTGGTGACGCGGCCGAGATAGCGATCGACCGTCGGTGTCCATCCCGCCGCGACCATGTCGAGACCGACCGCTCGGGCAAGGACGTTGCTGTGCGCGATCCGGCGCTCGATCGTCGCCGGCGAGATGCGGCCATTGTCATAGCGTCCGCACGCCTCCCACACGGCATTGACCGCCTTTGAGGCGCAATGCGCGAACAAGGCGGCCTGGTCCTCGGCCGACATCGCGATCAGCGTTTCCCAGAGATCGCCTTCGTCCCCGGGCAGAACGGACTTCCAGTGCTCGGCCCTGGCGTCGAGCGCGATGGCCGACGGGCATGCCGACAGGCCTGGCTCCTGATGCAGAAACTGCGGGCGCACGAGCGACAGACCGAGGCAGGATTCCCGGCTGGCATGATAGAGGACCGACAAGACCATTGCGTGAAGCACGGCATGGAAAGCGACCGACGGGTTGGCCGCCAGCGCGTTGGCCAGCGCGAGCGTACGGTGAACCGTCAGCTCGGTCACCAGCCTGTCAGGCAGCGGGCGCACGACGTCATCGTCCTCCTCTTCGGCTGGTTGAACCGGCGCGCCAACGACCGTGACGGCAGCGGGCGGACGATCGGCATCGTCATGGTTGGCCTTGTCGCCTTCGCCCTCGCCCCTCGCGGCGCGATCATGCTCGGGTTCGTCATCGGGCCGGACGAAGCCGCGCTCGATATCGAGCGTCCCGTCATGATCGAGGCTCACGAACACGCCGGCGATCGCCATGTCCGCGGAATCGAACGCTATCGGCCGCTGGGCGATCGCGCGCATCTCGCCCTGGGCAGCGTCGTAGCGCTGGTTGACCTCGTCGGGCACCTCCGACGACTGGCCCCATTCGGCCTCGATCGCCGCGATCTCCGCCTCGAGCGCCGCAAGCCGCGCCTGCTGGTCGCTGTCGATCGGCACCTCGGACCCGTCGATCCGCCGCATCGCGTCGGCATGGCCGTAGGTAAAATCGACCGCGACCGCGACCCACTTCCAGCCTTCCTGGCCGATCCGCTCGCCCTCGGCACCGAGCCTGTCCATGACCAGCTGGTCGAGCAGGCCGACATCCTGCAGCCAGCCGCCGCGATCTTCCTCGAACAGATCGCGCATCACCGTACCGCCTGCGGCGAGATAGGCGTCGAGCCCGACGAACGACACGCGGCGATCGGTTGCGCGCACACTGTCCTCGGTGAGACGACGACGGATTGCGTATGGCGAGCGGTCATGGCCTTTCGCGAGGATCTCCCAGACCTGCTCCTGTCGCGCATGATCGTCCGACACACTGAAGTCGGGTAGGAACAGCACATTGCTGGGCCATTCCCCCCTAAGAACCGTACGTGCGAGTTTCCCCGCATACGGCTCAAGCCTCTACAAAACTCCGTTTTACCGGAGCCGCCAGTTCGCCGTTCCAAGTATAGCTATGGGCCTGCCAGTGGCAGTTGGTGTGCAGCAGCACGAGGTTGGATCTTGCTTCCGATCCGCCGAGTCCACGGGGAACGACATGGTGGATTTCCCACCCGGTGTTCACCGTAATGTGTTCTCGACAGATCGGGCAGATGCCGTTCTGTGCCTTCCAGAGCTTTGGCGCTAAGTTCCGCCCTTGCCGGTCCATGAGCAGACGATGCCTGTCGGCAAAGTAGCTATCCCATGACGGGTCGAACGGATTGGCCTCTGCCCTGATCTTGCGATGGCGCCGGATAGGAACGTCGCTGGCTTTCACCAACCGCACATACGTGCTGCTCCCTTCGTCGCCATCCACCTCCGCCCGGAACACCCAGTTCCGCGCGCCTTCCCGAGCGAAGTAACGATCTTTCACCCAAGTTAGCGGCTTGTGTGGATGCCTACGGCAAGCCCATTGCCAGAGCTGCTTCCAGATGAGGTGATCGACCTTTTGAAAGGTCTCTCCCGCCACCTGATTGCGGTGATAGTTCGCCCATCCCCGGATAACCGGATTGAGGCGACCGATCACGTATTCCTGCTTCGCCGTTCTGGCTTCTCTGATGATCATCCGGACCTTGCGCAAGAACGCCTGCACGTTCTTTTTGGCAGGCTTGATGAGAAGCTTCCCATCATATTTGCGCACGTTCCACCCGAGGAAGTCAAAGCCTTCCTCGATATGCACGATCTTGGTCTTCTCCTCCGAGAGGGCGAGCCCCCTCTGTTGCAAGAAGTCCTCCATCATCGACTTTGCCTCCTCCAGCAGCCCTTTCGAGGCGCCGGTGATGACGAAGTCGTCCGCGTAACGGATCAGATTGACCTTGTTCTTTCGACATTGCGGATGGCTGGGAGCGAAGCGCTTGCGCAACGCCCGTTCCATTCCGTCCAAGGTCATGTTCGCAAGCGTCGGCGAGATGATACCGCCTTGCGGCGTTCCCGCTTCCGTCGCGAACAGTTCGCCATTCTGCACGAAGCCGGATTCCAGCCATTTCCGAAGCACCACCTTGTCCGTTGGGACGTTGGCGATGAGCCAGTCATGGCCGATGTTGTCGAAGCAACCGGATATATCTGCATCGAGAACCCATTCGGCCGATACACGTTGGCGCAATGCCTGGAAGCACTGTTCCGCTGCATCTCGGCTCGCTCGCTCCGGCCGGAAGCCGTACGAGTTCGGGTCCGCCGTGGACTCCGAGATCGGTTCCAATGCGAGCAGGTGAAGTGCCTGCATCGCCCGGTCCCGCATCGTCGGGATGCCCAGTGGACGCATCTTTCCGTTGGTTTTCGGGATGAACACCCGCCTCAACGGCTGGGGCTGATAGCCTCGCCGTGTGAGCGACATCATTCCTCTGGCACGTTTGCCCGGCGTATCCCAGATTGCTCCGTCAACACCGGGTGTCTTTCTACCTTGGTTTTCGGTGACACGCTTCACGGCAATAGCTTTGCCGCTCCGCGAGTGGGTCAGCAGCCATTGCAAGGCTTTCACCTTGCCCCAGCGACCTTCCCGAACTGCCTTCGCGATACGCATCTGCAGCCGCCGAGCGGTTTGGTGCGCGCTAGCCCAGTCGATCTGGTGCCAGTCGACCTCACCGCCGGAGGCCGCACCAGTCATGGATATGACCGTCATTTGCCTTTCCTCCTTTTCGAGGGTTCTACAAACTCTCTCGCGACGAGAGACCAGTCGGAAGTCTGCTCCCTTTCGGGCGGGGTGATGTTGGCGAGCCGCAACCCCTATCCACGCCATTACAGCGCGGCATTCGCTTTCTCCGACCTCCCATACCCGCACCCCCGACAGCGTTCCTTGCGGTCAGCCTGCCCATTACTAGGCAGAGATACGGGCTTATCGTGTTCCACGTAAGTGATGATGGAAGGTTAGGTGCCGGCTTTTCCCCGGTGGGTTCGAAGTCCTCGCTTCGGAAATGGCAAGTCCGAAGTCCAACCCACGTACCATTTTGGTCTGTGCCTGACAGCATCTTTGGCACATTACAGCTAACGAGGTTTAACACCGATTCACATATGTTCACCTTACTTCCAAGCCTAGCCTCCTGCCACATAATGCTTGCAGCTTCGCGTCGCCCTCGCGGGTTCTGCTTCACCCTTTCGGGATCGGAGTACATTGTCAGGATGGCTTCAAACACAACAGTCTCCCATCATGCCTGCATCCCTAGGCTACTGCCGGAGGAACGGCAGGTTCTGTCGAGTCGCTCTTAGACGACAAGCAAAACAATCACTTACGCAGCTTCACGCCGCACCGCCATCAGCTGCTCGAGCGTCATGCCGTCATCGGCATAGATCTCGCACAAAGCCGGCGCGACCGACGCGAGCTTCAGCCGCTGCCGCACGACGGCCGGCGTGGTCATGAAGCGCGCCGCGATGTCGTCGATCGACGAGCCCTGATCGGCAAGCGTCTGCATGGCGCGGAACTGGTCGAGCGGATGAAGCTGTTGGCGGAACATATTCTCGGCGAGCGAGTCCTCCTCCGCGCTCGGATCCTCGTCACCAGAGACGAGACGCACGACGCAGGGCACCGGGCCGTCCTTCGCAAACTTCTTCTGTTTGATGAGCAGTTCGAGCGCCCGGTAGCGTCGACCGCCTGCCGGCACCTCGAACATGCCGGTCTCGGCGCCCGCCTCATCGAGCACGGGACGGACATTGAGACTCTGGAGCAGGCTGCGGCGCGCAATGTCCGCGGCCAGCGCGCCGATCGACACGCCGCAATCGATCGCCCGAACATTGGACTGGCTCAGCACCAGTCTGTCGAAGGGGATGTCCTGCGAACGCGACAGGACGAGTTTGGGGGCTGCTTTGCCCATGACGTTTCTCCGTGACGGGTCCGCCGGGAGCCTCTCTCCCGACCTTCAACCCGTCACGCGACAAGGCGCGGCCCCCTCCCTCTTGGGAGACGGCCACGCCAGGCAGAGCGTCCCGCGCCTGGTGGGACGGAGCGCGCCGCGCGCTATCCGACCCCGGCGAGGATCCTGGCTGCCCTGCCCTCCAGTTCGAGCCGCAGATCCTGATGCGGACGTGTGCGGGCGATCGCCGTGATCCCCTGCACGAAATCGAAGATCGATTCCGCCGGCCGGCCCTCTTCCGACAATACCGTCGCGATCACCTTCGCCGTGTCGGCACGCGAGAAGCCACGCCGCCGCAGAAAGTCATGGCGATCCTCGTCGGTCCGCGCGACGATCGCCTCGCGCGCCGCCCTGATGCCGTCGACAAAGGGGGCGGGCGAGGAGGTCGCGAAGGTCTCCAGTGCCGGCGCGGCCTCGTGCGCGAAGCGGCTGGCGGCGAACTTGCTGTGCCGGATGCTGATTTCCTCGAAGCCCTGCGCGCCCCAGATATTGCGGTTCATGCACACCGCGCGAAGGTAGAAGCTGGCGATGCCCAGCGCTTTCGAGCCGACCTCGCTGTTCCAGTCGGGTAGGGGCGAAAGCTCCTGAACGGATACTCTCTTCCCCTCCCACGAAACCGGACTTGATGCTTTCACATCATCCGGCTTCTACTTCCAACCTCCTGTGGTCCAATCGGGCCTGAAGCGTGCCCGTATGCAGCGCGTAGTGACACGGGCGGCACAGCACGATCCGTTTCCGGTGCCGTGCCGACCGCATCCGCGCCATGAGCGACAGATGGGCAACGTCGCTGAGTCTGCGCGCATGGTGAACCTCCAGCGGCTCATCCGTAGGACCGCAGGCTTCGCAATGGCTCGCCCGGAGGCGATCCAGCCAGTCTGTGGTCGTCAGGTGAATGGGACGTGCCCTTCCCTGATCGACGCGACTGTCGCGATTGATGCGATCTGTCCGGATGTGCTTCAGTTTGAACACCCGCACGAAGCGGCGACGTTCGTTCGCCTCAAACCATAGACCTTGGTCCCCATCGACGACGGACAGCAGTTTATCACAGACGTGTGCGATGCTGCATTTGTGCTTGCACGCCAGCGTCTTCACCAGACTGAACCACCAGATATGATAAACTCGTGAGAGTTCATCTTTCCAGCAGGTGCCCAGCTTGTAATATTCCGCCAAGCCACGCATCCACGAGTTATAGAGCACGATGATTTCCGCGTCCGAACTGTAGGCCAGTTCGGGGCGGTGCGTGCCCCGGTTCTCGTAAAGATTGCCGAGCCGGTGTTGCTCGGCGAATGCCGCCAGCTTTGCAATTGGTGCATGATGCTGGATCGACCGTGCGGCATCCCGTTTCAGGACCGGTCGCGACCTGTACGTCTGGCGTTGAACCCGCCCTGACGTGTGGGTGCGCACGGTATATCCCAGGAAGGATGCCCCATCGTCCGCCTTGCGAATGCCGCTCTTCTGTTCCGATGTTCTCAGGCCGAGATTTTGGGCCAAATAGCCCTTCACCTCGTCCATCACGTCTCGGGCCTCCTGCTTGGTGCCGATCACACCGATGAGGAAATCATCGGCGTATCGGACGTATCGCAGTCGGCGGAAGCCGGGATCGGATAGATCCTTGGACGGCAGGGAACGCGCAGCGGTAAGTAGCTCCTCGACCTTTGCCAGACATTTTTGCACCTCGGGTTCGTCACCCTGCGCGCGCAACGCCGGAATGCGGTACCGTCGATAATAATTGGCCCGCGATTGTAGCCGACTGTAATCCGGATTGACCTTCCTCGTCTGACCGCGGTCGAACCGCAACCGGCAGGTTTCCATGAACTCATCGAGTTCATGGAGGTAGATGTTGGCAAGGAGAGGTGAGATCACCCCGCCCTGTGGCGTGCCGCTAAACGTTGCGTGCCAGCGCCAATCGGCCATGTAGCCGGCTTTGAGCATCCCCTTTATCAGCTTGAGGAACCGCGCATCGTCGATACGCTTTTCCAGCAGCCTCAGGAGGATGTCATGGTCGATATTGTCGAAGAATCCCTCGACATCGACCTCAACCAGCCACACCACCCCATGCCATGTGCCCTGGATATGATCCAGCGCGGTGTGACACGAGTGTCCCGGACGAAAGCCATGCGAGCGTTCGGAGAAAACCGGCTCATAGATTTGCTCAAGAACCAGCTTCACCGCTGCCTGCACGAGCTTGTCGTCGGCGGTCGGAAGCCCCAACGGGCGTGTTTTCCCGTTGGGTTTGGGGATATTGACCCGCCGGACCGGAGAGAAACGGTAGGTCCCGTCCATTACCCGAGCCATCAGCCCCTCGATTCTCGCCAGCGAAATGCCGTCGAGCGTATTTTTGGGGTCAATGCCGGGCGTCAGACTGCCCTTGTTGGGGGCGATCGCCTCATAGGCCGTTTCCCAGATTGTGGGACAGGCCAGAAGGCGAAACAGACCGTTGATCCGTTTCCCCTGCCGCGACAGATCGGCAAGAGAGGATAACCGCCTTTCCACGACTTCGGTTCGCATCAGCGTACCTCCAATGTCATCCTAAGGTTTAGTCGTCCTGTCGGAAGCGCCGTCCTTCACCCGGTCAGCGGGCATCCCCGTTCCGGTTTCCCGGTTCGTTTCAACCTTGACCGTCCGCAATGTCGCGGCTGTCCCGGGCATTACCCCGGGCGTTTGGCTAATATGACGGCTCCGTCGCCACGTGGGACTATGGAGATAGCCCACAGAGACGATCCCGTGATGTCCGTAATCATGAGATACGGTGCGGGAGGGTGCCTCGTTCGACCTTTGCTCCCGAGCAGGGAGTGGGGGACGCGACTGGATCGTGGATCGGTGTACTGCTGTCACCGCCACCGTCGTCCGACGCCACCTTAGCCATTGTTGTAGCGCCACCGGCTTCAAGTCCCAAGTCTGAGGTTCAGGCAATTCAGCTTTCACCCTTCGCACCTTGCCCTGACCACGCCCCATCCCAAATGGCAGGATGGGGAACGGCCTTGCTCCCGACATGCTATTGTCCCCCGCCGGGTTTCCCCGGTTGCAACTGTTACCAGTCGAGGTAAGTCGGGTGGGCACGGTCATTTCCAGTTCGACCGACGGTCAGTGACCGTACTCAATGAAAACAGCGCTCACGGCGCACGCAATAGAAGCCGCGAAAGAACAGGTCCGGGTCGCCATTGGGCAAGCGCCCCGCCTCGATCGGATGGGCGTCGTCGACCAGGAACAGGAAGACATCGCGATCGCTGGCGTAGAGCGTCGTGCTGTCCCGGGTCACCTCGACAAACGGGTTGTGCGTCATGGTCGACCAGTCGAGCATGCCCGGAATTTTCCAACGGGTGTCGCCGGTCCCGTCGCCTGCGATATTCATCACCGCGGCGACCAGCTCATGGTCCCAGATGCGCCCATAATCGGGCCCGGTCGCGGCGCGCAGCTCGACGCGGCCCTCGTCGGCCTCCAGCGTCTTGACCAGTTCGCCACGATGGCTTTGCAGGCCATGCTGCAGGTTGATCGCCGACAGGGGGGCGGGCAAATGGCGGAGATAGCCCGCCGGCGCACCGACCAGGCTGCACAGCTGGCCGAACGACCAGTTGGTCGGATCGATCCGCGCGGCGCGGCCGGGCATGATCAACGACAGCGTATCGGGATCGTCGCGCCGGGCTTCGACGCGAATGTCCCGGGTTTCGACGGTGCAGGTGGTGGCGCGATCGGCCCGGCCCTTCACCGCCTCGTACAGCGCGGTGAGCGACAGGAACCGCTCGTCGTCGGGGCGCGAAAACCATTCCGACGCCACCCGCCCGATATGCCGGCCGCGCGAAATATCCACCTTGTAGCCGGCACCGACCGGCGCGCCGTCGCGGCGCGCATCCAGAACAGAAAGACGTGTCACAGGCTGCCTCCAGGACAGTGCGCGGGAGACCTCTCTCCCAACCTCCTCACCGTCGCACAGCGCAGCGCCCCTCTCTCCCTCTCCGCCAGCCACCCCGGACGGCGCGCCACCGCGTCGCGCGCGCGCTCCGCCCGCACGGCCTGCAATTCCTCTGCCGCGAGCCGGGCATAGGCCTCGGCCTGGAGGTCACGGCGGTGGAAGAGGTAGGCTGCAGCCTCGCGCGCATGCCGTACCGCACAGGCAAAGGCCTGTGGCTCGGCCCGCAGCAGCGCGATCCAGACCGGGCAGCATGCCGGATGGCGCAGACCGGGACTGATCCCGAGATCGAGACAGACGATCGCCGCGGCGATCTCGGCAATCAGATCCTCCATGCCGTGGAAGACGGATCCGCAGACCCCGGGAAGATCGCGACCGAGCCGCGAGGGATGCCCCGTCGCATGGGTCAGTTCATGGACCCAATCGCGGTAAAAACGCGCGCTCTCCGCCTCGGTCCAGCTGGTCAGATGGATCATGTCGTCGAACGGACTGTAGAAGGTGATCGCCGCACCGAGGCAGCAGTCCATGCCGGTGGCGGCGAAGAGCTCGTGGAAGGGCTCCCCGCCACCCGGCCGCCCGGACACCGCAAAATTGTCGGGGAGCGCGCCGACCGAAGCAAGCCAATCCCGCTCCAGCCATGGCGCCGTGCCGAGCGCGAGCGACGCGACGAGAGTTGCGGGACCGTGGCGAAGCACCGGTCGATATGCAGGGTCCGTCAGAAAGGACAGGGTCGTGGCCATCACGCGTCTCCGTGACAGGCGGGCGCGACCTCTCTCGCCGCCCTCAACCCGTCACGGCCGGGACGGCGTCGCTCTCACTCTGGATTTCCCATGGGGAATCCCGCGCGGCCGGTCGGTCGAGGCCAAAGCGCGCGAACAATGCGCGGCCGGACGATTTCCCCCGGACCCGGTGATGCGGCGATGCGCACGCCGCTACCAAAGCGGCAGCTTGCGACAATTTTCGGCGCCCGCACCCGTCGGTCAGCGGCGCAGCGACGCTGCGCGATCGGTAACGGGACCGTGGAACATCCTCTCCTTGCGAGGCCCACACCCATCGTCGTGACGCTCGCCAAAGCTCGGCCCGCAGGTCATCCGGCGGCCGCGGTTGAGACAGGTACGCCATAGCGTGCCGGCACGGCGCGGCGCGCAGACATGACACACGGGGCTGTGGCATGAAGCACCGCGAGCGCACCCGACAATTGATCGAGCCCGGAGCGCTGGTCGCCAAGTCCGGAATCGAAGGTTCCACCGAGGATGATTGCGCCGTGATCTTCGGATCGCGGCTCCAGGCGACCACGCTATTGCTGAGCGAACCGCGCGAAAACAGTCTGTTGCTGTCGCATCGACGCGGCAAGCGGGGGTTCGCGACTGGACAATCTACCCAATCAGCGTAGGCGCGCAATTGCCAGATTTGGCAAAACAATCAATGTGGCGGTACTTCGCATGATGCAACGCAAAAGCGAAAATGCCGCAGGAGATATTATGAGCGACGAAGCTACACTGAATGCGGTGGAACTGGCGACCGAATTGACCATCGCCTGGCTGTCCAATCCCAACACGCGCGCCACTGCCGACGAGGTGCCCGCGTTCCTGGCCAAGATGCACCAGGCGGTGAACGACCTTGCATCGCCGGCAGCACCCGCGGCAACGGCCGAGGCACCCGTCACCGAACACATGCCGGCGGTCACCGCGAGAAAGTCGCTCGCGTCGAAGGATCACATCATCTCGATGATCGACGGCAAGCCCTACAGGACGCTCAAGCGCCATCTGTCGGGTCACGGCCTGACGCCCGAGCAATATCGTGAGCGCTACAACCTCAAGGCCGATTATCCGATGGTCGCCGAGAGTTATTCGGAGGCGCGCCGGGCGATGGCGCACAAGATCGGCCTCGGCCAGAAGGGCCGCGCCGCGCGCGCCGCGACGCCGAACGCCGCTGCGGCCGCCAAACCGGCACGCGCCCCGCGCAAGCCCAACGGCGCCTGATCGTAACGCGCGCCGCGCGACCTGGTCGCTCGGCGCGAACCCTGTCGGGCAGACCTGCTCGACCCGCGCCTGCAGGACGGCGACACGCACGCCGGGCCGGTGCAATGCTGCATCGCGGATCTCGAAACGCGGCGCATAGCGTGCATTGAACCGTCTGCCCGGCCGTCACGGCACCAGCCATCGGCTCGCCGTCGGCGGCGCGGCCCCGCGCGGCGCGATGGAGCACAGGCGCGCTGAGGCAGAAGCCGCCTCCTCAAACGACGCCAGTCCTTGTCGTTACCGCCGATCCCAAACCCGGCGCGCATCGCTCATCCGCAGGGATGCCAGGCGATCCTATGGTCGTTCGCCGGGCGCCATTAGATCGCAAAGGACCCAGGACCAGACCATCAGGAGCGACACGCCGGACCGCATCCTCAGCAGCAAGTCCGTACTCGAGCGCACCGGGCTCAGCCGATCGACGCTCTACCGCAAGGTCGGCGAAGGCACTTTCTCCCGACGGGTCGCGCTGTCGCAGCGCTGCGCCGGCTGGCGCGCGTCAGCGGTCAACAACGGGATCGCGACGCGGTTTTCCTTACCCTGGTGCGCCTCAGACTGTCGGAAACGATTGCCGCGAGCAGCGCGGTTGCATAGTGCTATATTAGCACTATTGCGCAGACCTTTCGCGACACGGTGGCTGAACATGACGCCTGACACATTTCTGGCCGTCGACTGGGGAACCACCAGCCGACGTGTCTATCGGATCGAACGGGACGGGACCGTGGCGCAAAGCGCATTGGCGGGCCCCGGCGTTCGGCGCGTCGCACCGCACGGGTTCGAAAGCGAACTTGCGTTCCTGCGGTCAACTTTTGGCGATCTTCCCATGCTGTTGGCCGGAATGGTCGGGTCGAACCTCGGCTGGACCGAGGTTCCCTACGTCTCCGCACCGTGCGGCATCGAGGAGCTCGCGGCAGGCGCGCATTGGGTGGAGCCGGGGCGAACCGCCATCATGCCGGGCGTCTGCCAGGCGCTGCCCGGTCGTGCGGATGTCATGCGCGGCGAGGAGGTCCAGTTTCTCGGTGCCGTTGTCGCCGGTCTCGTGCCGCGGGACGCGATCGTCTGTCAGCCCGGGACCCACAGCAAATGGGCGACCCTGGCGCAGGGTCGCCTCGTCACCTTCGCCACGACGATGACGGGCGAAATATACGCCCTGCTGCGCGGCGGCAGCGTGCTGGCCGAAATGGTCGCGGGGCCGGTAACAGCAGGCGCAGCCTTCCTCGAGGGGGTTGCAAGATCGCGGGATGGCGCCCTTGCGACCCAGCTGTTCGAGATCCGGGCGGCGGCCTTGCTGGGCGTTCGCCCGGGCTTCGACCACAGTTCCTATCTGAGCGGCCTGCTGATCGGCCATGAGGTCAGATCACAGGGTCGCTGCGACACGGATGACATCTTCGTGCTCGCCGAGCCGGCATTGGGAGAACTCTACATCGCGGCGATCAGCGCCTGTGGGAGGGGAAGCCGGCTGATCGGCAGCCAGCAGGCGTTCGTCGCCGGAAGCGCGCGCGCCTGGAGCCTGCTGGCATGAGCGGCGGCGGGGATTTCAGGCGGGCACTTGCCGCGTGCCCGCTCGTTGCCATCCTGCGCGGCATCCGTCCCGACGAGGTCGACGCGGTCGGCGACGCACTGGTCGATGCCGGCTTCACCATCATCGAAGTGCCGCTCAATTCGCCGGACCCGCTGACAAGCATCGCGCGTCTCGCGCAGCGCTATCGCGACGAGGTGATGATCGGTGCCGGCACGGTCCTTTCCGTCGGACAGGTCGCGCAGGTTGCCCGTGCCGGCGGTCGATTGATCGTATCGCCCAACACGGATCCAGCGGTAATCGGCGCGGCGCGTGCGATCGACCTTGCCTCGCTGCCGGGCTATTTCACGCCCAGCGAGGCGTTTGTCGCGCTCGGCGCCGGCGCCGACGGCCTCAAGCTGTTCCCCGCCGAAGGCGCGAGCCCGGCCATCGTAAAAGCGCATCGCGCGGTGCTTCCGCGAACGGTGCCGGTCGTCGTGACCGGCGGCGTGAAACCGGAGGGACTTTCGGCATGGACCGAAGCGGGTGCAACCGGCTTCGGGTTGGGATCGGCCCTTTACCGAGAAGGCATGACCGCGAGCGCGGTCGGCGGGTGCGCGCGGCGATTCATTGCGTCGCTTGAGGCGCTCGGCTAGCGATACGCGCGCCGCCACGGCGAACCGCCTGTCCGGCGCTTATTCGCGTCCCTCTTCGGAGAGCGAGAATATTCGCTTCATTTCGGTCCATTTCTCGCCCGGCGCGGCGTGCGGCAAGGGCCGCTGGAATGTCCACATCAATTGCTGCCATTCGACGTCGCGCGCCGCCGGCGCACGATCGCGCGGATAGTCGGCGGCAACCGTCGCGATCATGAACATGCGCGTTCCTGTCCGCCAGATCTCCATGTCCACGACGCCGGAATCGCGAATGTCGGCGAGCACTTCGGGCCACACCGCGCCGGGCGCGTGATGGGCCTCATATCGGGCGATCAGGTCCGCGTCCTCGACGAGGTCGAGCGCGAAGCACAGGCGGCGCGTCATTGATTCCGGTCTCCCTCCAGAGCGGTTTGGCAAGAAACACGCGCCACCGTCGCCCTTGCGGGCACGAGGGCGCGAACACCTCACGCCCGATCTCATTTTGCACAAGTAAAATTTAAATGCACCTATGGATTGTATCATTGCTAAAATAGTGTCAAAAATCGTCGAACAACATGAAGAATGGGAGAGGCAGATGAAGATCGGGCTGACAGCATCGGCGGGTCTGTGCGCGATCGTCGCGGTAACGGCCTATGCCGCCATCACACTCGGCGACGCGCCGGCGCCGCAGCCGGCGATCACCCCGCCCGTGATTGCCGCGGTCATCCCGTCGCCCGTTGCGACGACGAACATCCGCCCCGCGGCATCCGCTGCCACCGCGTCGTCGGAAGCGGCTGCGGCACCGGCAAGCGTGCCGGCCGGCTATACGCTGGCCTATGCCGACGAATTCAACGCCGCCGCGCTGAACACCAACGATTGGTATTATCGCATCGCCGAGCCCTATGCGGGCGGTTATGTCCGGTCGCAGAACGTGTCGCTCGACGGCGCGTCGCTGCGGCTCAAATTTGGTTACGAGGACGTCACGGGCGACAATATTCCGGACTATACCGGGGGCGGGATCATGTCCCGCAACAACTTCGGCTACGGCTATTACGAGATCCGCGCGAGATTGTTCAACGGCACGTCGGGGCTGCATTCCTCCTTCTGGTCGATGGGAATCCGGCGCGATATCGGCGGCGCGGGCGGCGACCCGCGGATCGATCAGGATATCGACGCGGGCCTGCAGCCCGAGCAGAACCAGCTTTACGAAATCGATGCGTTCGAACATGATTCGCCCGACCGCATGGGGATCGGCGATTTCAAGCAATCCACCGCGACCACGGCGCACCGCCTGCCCTACAGCAGCGGCGCGACGCTGGGCATCAATTTCGGCGACTGGAACGTCTACGCCTTCGACTATACCCCGGCGTCGACCAAATTCTACATCAACGGGGTCCTGAAGTTCACGATCGACAACAGCACGAACGGTTATGTCTTCACGCCCCAGACCTTCTGGCTGACCGCGATCCGCACGGCAAACGCCGGCAACACAGCCGCCCTGCCCGGCTATTCAGAGTTCGACTATTTCCGCTATTATAATCGCCCGCAGATCGGCGCGAACCTGGTCGGCAACGGCAGCTTCGACGCCACGCCGGTGAGCACCTTCGCGCTGTGGAACCCGCCCGCCTGGATCGAGAATTACGACAAGGCGGCAAGCTATCTGGTGACAGACGACTTTTCCAACGGCACCCGCTCGCTGATCCAGACCGCCGCTGCGAACTTCACCGTCACAACCAAGCAAAATCTGAAATTCATCCCCAATGGCACCTACCGCCTGACCGCCCGCGTCAAGAGTTCCGGTGGCCAGTCCCAGGCTGCGATGCGGGTGCTGAATTCGGGTGTGGCCGAGCGGAAGTTCGACATCCCCGCGACCGCCAGCTGGACGTTGATCACGATCGACAACATCGCGGTGACGAACGGCAAGGCAACCGTCGCCTTCACCTCGATCGGTGCCGCGAACCAGTGGCTGAAGATCGACGACGTCCAGTTCGTGCAGCTCAGCTGAACCCTTATGCGCGGCGCGCTGCGTCGGGCCGCAGGCCCGCGCACGGCCGCGCCTTCAACAAGAACCGGACCCGGCGTGATCATTTCCTCTCCGCTCGACTTCCGCGAGGCAGCGCGGCGACGGCTGCCACGCTTCCTGTTCGACTATGTCGATGGCGGGGCGCAGGACGAAACGACCCTGCTGCGCAATCGCCGCGACCTCGGCGCGGTCGATCTGCGGCAACGGGTCCTGCAGGATGTCTCGTCGCTATCGCTCCGCACGACGCTGTTCGAGGAGGACCTCGCCATGCCGCTCGTCCTCGGCCCGGTCGGTATCGCCGGCATGCTCGCGCGGCGCGGTGAAGTCCAGGCGGCGCGCGCCGCCCGCGCGGCCGGCATTCCGATGTGCCTGTCGACCGTGTCGATCTGCGACGTCGGCGAGGTCGCGCAGCGGGCCGGAGGATCGATCTGGTTCCAGCTGTACGTGATCCGCGACCGCGGCTTCATGCGCGATCTGCTTGCCGCGGCGAAGGCGGCGCAATGCACCGCCCTGGTGTTCACGGTCGACATGATGGTACCCGGCATAAGGTATCGCGATGCGCGCTCGGGCATGTCCGGGCGGCACGCGCGCCTCAGGCGCATGGCCCAGGCGATCGCGCATCCACGCTGGGCAGCCGATGTCGGGCTATGCGGACGTCCGCACAAGCTCGGCAATCTCGCGCCGGTCCTTGGCGGCCGGAGCGGGCTCGGCGATTATATGGGCTGGCTGGCGGCCAATTTCGATCCGGGCGTGACATGGGACGATCTGGGCTGGATCCGCGGGATGTGGGACGGGCCGCTGATCATCAAGGGCATCCTCGACCCGCGCGATGCCCGCGAGGCCCGTGCGCTCGGCGCAGATGGGATCGTCGTTTCGAACCATGGCGGGCGCCAGCTCGACGGCGCGCCGTCGACCGCGTCGGTCCTGCCCGCCATCGCCGACGAGATCGGCTGCGCGCTGAAGATATTGGTCGACTCGGGCGTGCGCAGCGGCCTCGACGTCGTGCGGATGCTCGCGCTGGGCGCCGATGGCGTGCTCCTGGGCCGCGCCTGGGCCTTTGCGCTCGCCGCGCGCGGCGAAGCCGGGGTCGCCGCGCTTCTCGCCATGATCGAGCGCGAGATCCGTGTCGTGATGGCGCTGACCGGGGTGACCGACATCGCGCAGGTCGATCGCAATATTCTCGCCGCGGGAGACCGGCATGAAGATTGATCGTGTCGAGATAATGATGGTCGACCTGCTGCCCCAGGTCGTGAGAACCGATGCGATACAGAGCTTCGTGTCGCAGGAGACGCCGATCGTGCGGATTTTCGCCGACGATGGCGCGATCGGTGTGGGATACAGCTATACCATCGGAACCGGCGGCCATGCCGTGGTCGATCTCATCGTCCGGCATCTGGCGCCGCGACTGATCGGCCGCGATCCGCAGGCCATCGAGGCGATATGGCGCGATCTGTTCTTCCACACGCACGCAACCGCGATCGGGCCGATCACCGCGCTTGCCATGGCGGCGATCGATACGGCGCTGTGGGACATGAAATGCCACCGCAGCGCAAGACCGCTGCATGTCGAGGCAGGCGGTGCCCAGGCGTCGCTGCCGCTCTATTCGACCGAAGGAGGGTGGCTGCACATCGCGACCGAGGCCCTGGTGGCAGACGCACTGGCCGTGCAGGCGAAGGGCTTTGGCGGGGCGAAGATCAAGGTCGGCCGCGCGCCGCGCGAGGATGTCCGCAGGCTCGAGGCGCTGCGCGCAGCGGTTGGCGACGATTTCGAGCTGATGGTCGATGCCAACCAGGCCTTCATGGTCGACGATGCCATCCGGCGCGCGCGACTCTATGAGCCCTTCGACCTGGCCTGGCTGGAAGAACCGCTGCCGGCCGAAGACATGGGCGGCCATGTCCGGCTCTGCCGGGGCACCACCTTGCCGGTCGCGGTCGGCGAGTCGCTTTACAGCCTGCAGCATTTTCGCGAATATCTGCAGCACGGGGCGGCCTCGATCGTTCAGGTCGATGTCGCGCGGATCGGCGGTATTACCCCATGGCTGAAAGTCGCTCATCTCGCAGAGGCGTTCAACGTGGCGGTCTGTCCCCACTTCCTGATGGAACTCCATGTTGCGCTCGCCTGCGCAACGCCGCAGGGACGCTGGATCGAATATATTCCGCAACTCGCGCCGCTCACGCGCAGCGACATGCGGATAGAGAACGGCCGCGCCTTTCCCTCGGACACGCCGGGGCTGGGCATCGATTGGGACTGGGCGGCGATCGCGCGGCGTCGCGTCGACGATGTGACACATACCGTTCGCTAGGAGCAGCGGAAGGACTCTGGCAATGACACGGCAACAGGGAGGAAAGCCCAGCCTGCTGGTGACGCGGCGGTTACCCGGTGCCGTCGAGGCGCGGCTGGCATCGGTCTTCGACGTCACGCTCAATCGCGACGACACGGCCATGAGCCCGGCCGCGCTGGCGGCAGCCATGACGCGCCATGATGCCCTGTGCCCGACGATCACGGATCGGATCGACGCACGACTGTTGCACATGCCGGGTCGCACCGTGCGCGTGATCGCCAATTTCGGGGCGGGAACCGAACATATCGACCTCGATGCCGCCCGCGCCGCCGGTATCGTCGTCACGAACACACCCGATGCGCTGACCGATAGCACCGCGGACCTGGCGATGTTGCTGATCCTGATGGCAATGCGCCGTGCCGGCGAGGGCGAGCGCGCGCTCCGCCGGGGCGATTGGGGCGGGTGGCGACCGACGCACATGCTCGGCCAGGCGCTGGCCGGGAAAATGCTCGGTCTGATCGGCTTCGGGCGCATTGCACAGGCGGTCGCGGTGCGCGCGCGCGGCTTTGGCATGCAGGTCAGCTATTATAACCGGTCGGGCAAGGTCGCCCGCGCCGGGCCGGCCGACGACGCCCGTCACATGCCCAGCCTCGCAGCGCTGGCCGAACAGGCGGATGTCCTGTCGCTCCATGTTCCCGGCGGCGCCGGCACGCGGCATCTGGTCGATGCACCGCTGCTGGCACGGATGAAGCCGGGCGCCGTCCTGATCAACACCGCACGGGGCAGCGTCGTCGACGAGGCCGCGCTCGCCGAGGCGCTCAGGAGCGGCCGCCTCGGATCGGCGGGGCTCGATGTCTATGAGCGAGAGCCGGCCGTCAGCGCAGCGCTTCTCGCGCTCGAAAATGTCGTGCTGCTGCCCCATCTCGGCAGCGCCACGCTCGAGACGCGCACCGCGATGGGAATGCAGGCAGCGACCAATCTGGAAGCCTTCTTTGCCGGCGTCGAACCGCCGCACCGGCTCTGCTGAGATGCCCGCGCTAGTCGACCTTCTGGAGCGCGATCTTCGCCCGCTCGTCGAACAATGCGACGGGCAGCGGCCGATCGTCGTCGGTCTTTGCGGCGCGCAGGGTTGCGGCAAGTCGACCGTCGCGGCGGGGCTTGCGGCGAGGATCGCCGGCACAGCGGTCCTGTCGCTCGACGACCTGTATCTGCCCCGGCAGGCGCGCGTTGCACTCGGGCGCAGGGTCCATCCCCTGCTCGCGACCCGCGGCGTTCCCGGGACCCATGACATTTCGCTTGGCCTCGACGTCATGGCCGCGCTCGACCAGGGAGCCGACGCGCAGCTGCCCCGTTTCGACAAGGCAAGCGACGATCGCGCGCCGCCTGCCGCATGGCCGGTCGCGCCGGGAGGCACGCCGCTCCTCATCCTCGAAGGCTGGTGTATCGGCGCCTGTCCCCAGCCCGCGGCGGCGCTGGCCAAGCCGGTCAACGCCCTTGAGCGCGATGAAGACCCGGACGGCATCTGGCGCCGCTGCGTCAATGACGCGCTGGTGGGCCAGTACCAGACGCTGTTCGCGCGGATCGATCATCTCGTGCTGCTGGCGGCGCCGGACGTCGCGACCGTCGAGCGCTGGCGGTGCGAACAGGAGAGCGTCCTGCGAAAGCAGGCCCCAACCGGTGTCGGCGTGATGACCGATGCGGAGATCAGCCGGTTCGTTGCGCACTATGAACGCCTGACGCGCCACATCCTGGCGGAAATGCCCGACCGCGCCGACCTGGTGGTCAGGCTGGACCATGACCGTGCGCCGGGCCGCGTCACCCGGCGCTGACGACAATTGCTGGCTCGGCCGTCAGCCCAGCAGCGTCGCATTCTCCCAGAAACGATCATTGGGCACGACACCCAGCCCGACACCTTCGGGTACGGCAAAATATCCCTCGCTGCAGCTGAGGCCCCCGTCCATCAGGCTGGCGCCGTGGTGGAAGATGCTGTGCTGATATTCATGCCAGGGCAGATCGAGCACCGTCGACGACGCCTGCAGGCTGGCAGCGGCGAAAATGCCGACGCCGATCGTGGCGTGCGGTATGATCTTGCCGTGGAAAGCCTGGGTCAACTGCGCGATGCGCATGAACTGGGTAATCCCGGTATGGCCCATTTCCGGCTGGACGATCGCGACCGCGCGCGCCTCGAGCCGGGACCTGGCGTCGAAGACGGTGCGCCATTCCTCGCCGGCGGCGATCGGTACGCTGGCATGCGCGGCGATATCCGCGAGACCCGCGACGTCTTCGGTCTTGCACGGCGCTTCGAGAAAATAAAGATTGTACGGCGCCAGACGATGGAGAAGCGCGACGGCTTCTGCCGGACTGTACATCCAGTGACAGTCCAGCATGATCGCAACGTCCGGACCCAGACCGTCGCGCAGCGCGGCGATCTCGCGCTCGACGCCTTGGTAACTGACCGATGCGGCGATCTTGACCGCGCTGAACCCCTTGTCGACGAAGCTTTTTGCCAGATCGACCTTTTGCGCAATCGTCGGCGCCGGCAGCCCCGACACATAGGCAGGGATCCGTTCGCGATGGCGCCCGCCGAGCAGCTGGTTGAGCGGCTGCCCCGTCAATTTGCCCATCAGGTCCCACAGCGCGATATCGACCGCGGCGAGCGCATCGAGCCAGAAGCCGCCGGTATAGCCGCGGACGCGCATCAGGTCGTAGAGATCTTCCCAGATTGCCTGGACGTCGAACGGCGATCGCCCGGCGATGATCGGTGCGATCACGTCGGTAACGAGCGCATGGATCGCGAGCGGTGCCACCAGGCCATAGGTCTCCCCCCAGCCTTCATCGCCACTGTCGAGCGTGACGCGAACGACCGCCGACTTCATCTGCGCGGGATAGATGGTACGGTTGGTGCGGCGGACGAGATACCCCGCATCGTTGATCGACTCGCCCGGCCCGAGACCGCCCAGATAGGTGTCGTCCTGGGGGATCCGAACCGAGAAAACCTCGATCGTCTTGATCCGGGGTGTCGACGCCATCTGTCCCTCTCCTCTCGGATGTGACCCCATCCGTGCCCGCTTCTAGAGCTCTTGAAGCTTTATTAGCAACAGTAAATCGCTTCCTTTTGCGGGGAAACCCGCTTGCATGCGCCAGCCTTGCCCTATGAACGGTTGCTAAAGGGCGGGCGACGGCGTTATCCCCGGCAGCGCGCGGCTCATCAAGCAACAGGCACGGGATCAAGAATGCGGGATGCGACCAGGAGAGCGAAAGCCGGCGCTCAGCCAAATCAAAGCCTGATCGACGGCATCACCGTCCTCCAGGCACTCGCCATCTCCACCGAGCCGGTCGGATGCCGCGAGCTTGCCCGGCGCGTCGACCTCGAAACGACCAGGGTCAACCGGTTGCTCAAGACCCTCACCTTTCTTGGCATCGCGCGGCAGACGAGCGACCGCAAATATCGCCCCGGGTCGGGCATGACCGTGCTTGCGGCGCAAAGCCTGTTCGCGTCGGGATTGTTGCGGCGGGCGCTCCCGGCGCTCGAGGAGCTGCGCCGCTTCGGCCACACGGTGGCGATGGGCGTGCTGTGGCGCGACAATGTCAGCTACCTGTTCCACGCGCCGCCCAAGATGCGCGAGACCGACGCGCTGGGACGCATTGGTCTTTACCCCGCCACGCGCGGCGGCATCGGCATGGCGCTGCTGGCCTCCCAGGACGACCTCGAGATCGAGGAGACCTATGCCGGTCGCGAGATCCCGGGATATGAAAATCTTGCGGCGCTGCTGACGGCGGTCGAGGGCGTGCGGTCCGCCGGCTATGCGCGGCTGCGCGTCAAGGACGAGCGCGAGCAGCACACCGTGGCGATCACGATCGGCAATCCTGTCTATGCGGCGATCGGCCTGTCCGGGTGGATCCCGGTGGCGGCGATGCCGGACGTGCTCGCGGCGCTGCGCGAAGCGGCCCGGCAAATTCGTGAAAGCGGTAGCGAGCGGGGACCGGAGCTCATGCTCGAGGACCCCGCGCTCGATTACCGGGTGGCGGTGTAGCCGGCAGCCGACCAGTTGCCGCCGGAGCGCGCGTCGAGGCGGTTCAGGATGCGCGACAGCTCCTCATGGTCGCCGCGGTCGAGTTCAGGGCCCGACGCCCTGGTAAAGGCACTTCGCACCAGTCCGCGCCGCCGCAGCACCTCCTTGGTGAGGCGCCAGCGGAACACCGCCTGCATCATCAGGATCGGCAGGACGGACTCATAGGCATCGCGGACTTGCGCGTCCTCGCCGGCACGGTGCGCGGCCATCAACGCAACATGGATCTCGGGTGTTTCTGCGGCAGGCATGGTGCCGACCGCGCCGCGGGCAAGCTCATCGGTGATATAGCGCCCGCCGGCACCACCGAACACGCCGAGCAGGCTTGCCGGGCGATCGGCCAGGAGGCTGCTGATGCGCTGGCCGCACGGCATGTTTTCCTCCTTCACCCAGCGCACCTCGTCAGTGGCAGCGAGAACCGCTTTCAGTTGCCCGGTCGCCAGGCCGAGGCCCATCGGAACCGGCGCATTCTGGACCATCAGCGGCAACCCGGCCTGCGTCCCGAGCGAGGCATAAAAGGCACCCAGCGCCGCCAGATCCGGTCCGAGGGCGCGCGGCGTCATCACCATGGCGGCATGAGCGCCCGCCGCGGCGCCGGCCGAGGCCAGCCGCACGCTCTCGTCGACCGCATCGCTGCTCGCACCGACGATGAAGGTCACGCGCCCGGCGACATGCGCGCCGACAAAGGCGATCAGGGCCAGTCGTTCGGCGAGCGTCAGGACGTCATATTCGCTGGCAAGTCCGGGGAACACGACACCATCGACGCCACTGGCGATCGCGTAATCGATGACCTTTGCCAGACCGTCTCGGTCGATCGCGCCGCTCTCGTCGAAGATGGTGGGCAGTACCGGGAACACGCCACCGATTTCCAAAGTCATTCTGATCTCCCGCGAGAAAGTAAAAGCGTGCTGCACGTGGCGGCGCAAAAAGCGGGGACCGGACAGGACATCCGACCCCCGCAGGTTTCAAAAGGCCCGGTCCCGAGGCAACGTCAGAATTTGGCGTTGAACCCGAGCGAGAAACGACGCCCCTGCAGCCCGTAAAAGGACGTGGCCTCGGGCGATTCGACATAGCGGCGCTGAACTTCATTGGTGAGGTTCGATGCGTCGGCGAAGATCGTGAAGTGACCGAACTCGTAGCGGATCGATGCATCGACCGTGCGGAACGGCGCATAATAGATGGCGGTGCTGCCGGGGCCGACGCTGTCGAAGAACTTGTCGCGATAGTTATAGGCAACGCGCGCGCCGAAGCCATATTTCTCGAAATAGGCGACGAGGTTGTAGTTGATCTTCGACAATCCCTGGAACGGCAGCGATTGTCCTTTCCGGTCGACCAGCGATGTCGAGCTGTCGATATAGGAGAAATTGGCAACGACGCCGAAGCCGTCGAACGGCGAAGGCAGGAAGTAGAACGGCGTCTGGAAGAGGACCTCGACGCCCTTCACCTTGCCGCCATTGCCGTTGAGCGGCCGCGTCACGAGATAGCCCTCGGGCTGTCCCGGCGGCGCCACCTCGCCGAGCGGAATCTCGTAGTTCGCCTTGTTGAAGATGAAGGTCTTCACGTCCTTGTAGAAGGCGCCCACGGTCAGCGCCGAGCCGCGTGCGAAATACCATTCGAGCGAAGCGTCGAACTGGTCGGCACGAAGCGGCTGCAACTGGGGATTGCCGGCATTGCCATTGTAGGGCGTGAGGCGATTGAGCGTGAGATTGGGCGACAGGTCGACCGAATCCGGCAGGCCGAGCACCTTGGCGTAGCCCACGCGAAACAGCAGCTTGTCGGTGATCTCGAGCTTCGCCACCGCGCTCGGCAACCAGTCGATCGAACTGGTCTTGACGGTGAGCGGGTCGGCCAGACCGCTCGCGCGCTTGATCGCGCCGTTCGCGACACGGGCGGTATCGGTGTAGCGGATACCGACATTGCCCGTCAGCGGCATCGCGCCGAGCGCGGTTGCGAAGTTCACCTTGAGATAGGCAGCCATGGTCTTTTCCGAGATCCGGAATGACTGCAGCGGATCGACGAAGCCGGCCGGGCACAGCCCGCTGTTGGGCGCGATGGTATTGCAGGCGCCACCGACCGGCAGCGTCGATACCATTGTGTCCAGATAGCGCGTGGCGATCGCGGGCGCGCCGCCGCCCAGAAGGCCGGTATAGTCGCGGACATTATAGATCTGCGGGCCATTGGCGACGACGATGGTGTTTGCCGGCGTGGTGCCGCCAAAGGCGACCTGGTTCTGGACGGTGGCCCTGGTGGTGACCAGCGCCGAATAGCGCATGCCCGCATCGATCCGGGAAAGGAACGAACCCGCCGGCTTGAACGAGAAGTCGATCTTCCCGGCCGTTTCCTCGCCCGTGTTGCGATTGAAATTGTCGAACACGTTGGAATAGCGGAACTGCGTCGGGTCGGTGGTATTCAGCGTCGCAGGCGCGGTCAGCTTGGGGATGCCGCCATTGTTGACGTCGAAGGCGAACAGATATTTGCTGATGCTCTGGACGCGGACGAACTCCTGGGTGACGTCCATCGTGGCGCGCGAGTAGTTCACCTCCGGGTGGGCGGTGAAGCGCCCGTCATTGGTGCTCCATTTGAAGCCGATGGCGCTGCTGATCGTGTCGCTCTTGACCCTGAGCGATTCCGCGTTGCCCTGCGCAACCTGGTTGATCACGCCCGATGTCAGGATTTCGTTGGGCGACAATGTGTAGCTGGCATAATCGCCGGCGTTGCTGCTGAGCGGCACCGAGAACCAGTCCCGCGTGCGGGTGGTCTTCAGGTGCGAATAGGCAGCATCGCCATAGAGTTCGAAATTGTCGGTCGGTCGCCACTGAAAGGCACCGTTGCCGCCGATCTTTTCACGCTTTTCGCGCAGGCGCTGGAAGCGGAAGTCGGCGATGTAGGTCCCCGGGATGCCGTCGCCATTGGGATCGTTCGCCTTGGGGCTGGCGAGCGTATTGAACGCCGAGGTCAGTGGCGTGTAGCCGGTGAAGGAGTTGAAGGAATCCTCGTTGACCGGCTTGTTCGAATAGGTCGCGTTGAGCAGGATGCCGAAGGTGTCGTTGGCGAAGGTGTTGGAATAGAGCGCCGAACCGTCATAGCCCCAGCGCTTGTCCTGGTCGGAATAGACCGACGACCCCGAGACCGAGACGAGCTGCCCGCGCTTGTCGAACGGCTTGCGCGTGATGATGTCGACCGTGCCGCTGAGCGACCCGTCGGTGCGCTCCGCGCCCTGCAGCTTGATGACGTCGAGCCGGCCGATCAGTTCCGAGGGGAACAGCGACAGCGGGCCGTAATCGGAATCGGCCACCGCCGCGATACCGACACCGCGACCATTGGGATTGACGAGCGTGCGGCCGTTGATCTCGGTGCGGTTCTGGCGGAGCCCGCGGATCGAGACGCTGGTCCCCTCGCCCAGCGCACGGCGGATCTGGACGCCGGAGACGCGCTGCAGCGACTCCGCGATATTGTTGTCGGGGAGCTTGGCGACATCGGTCGCGACGATCGAGTCCTGGAACTGGTCGGTGAGCCGCTTCACGTCCAGCGCCTCGGCGAGGCTGCGCCGGAAGCCGGTGACGACGATATCCTTGTCTTCGGCCGGCGCCGCATCGGCCGCTTGGCTCGCGGCGGAGGGTGCCGGTTTGTCCTGGGCAATCGCGGGCGCGGCTGCGGCCATCGCGACAAGACACACGCTTCCCATCAAGAAACACGTCTTCATGATTTCCCTCTCCCTGCTTTTTGCTCGTTGGGTTGGGGGATTAGTGTTGCACATTTAGCTACATGTCAAGCGGCCTGCGGGTGAAAGAGCATTTCGTATCTGAAATTAGCCCGTTGCAACGAGTGCCGGACCACCCTCCCCGCTCAGCGGCGGGTGATGCTCGCACCACCGTCGAGGAGATAGTCGGCACCGGTGATCCATGACGCCTCGTCGGAGCACAGGAACAGGGCCAGCGCGGCGACGTCCTCGGGGGTGCCGAGGCGCCCGAGCGGATGCCGCAGGATATTCGCGCGTCGCGCTGCCGCGGGATCGGGCCGGGCCTCGAAGCCGCGACGAAGCAGCGGCGTGTCGATCGAGGCGGGTCGTATGCCGTTGACCCGTATGCGGTCCGCAGCGAGTTCGAGCGCCAGCGTCCTGGTGAAACTGTCGAGCGCCGCCTTCGATGCCGCATAGGCGGCAAGCCCGGGGGTGGCGAAGGTCGAGTTGATCGACGAGATGAACAGGAACGCGCCGCGTTGCCGGGCACGCATGCCGGGCGCGAATATCCGGGCGAGGCGAAAGGCACCGCCGACATTGATGTTCATCATGCGCGCGAGGAAGGCGCTGTCGGTATCGAGCGCGTCGGCGCCGGATCCCATTGCCGCGGCATGGACCACGATCGACGGCGACATGCCCGCGGCCGCGATCGCGACGCCCGCCGCCTCGACCGCACTGTCGTCGCCCAGATCGCAGGTCAGGTTGAGGTCACCGTCGACCGGCGCGACGAGATCGAGCGCGGCGATCCGGCACCCCTCGGATGCGAATCGCCGCGCGATCGCGCTGCCGATACCGCCGGCGGCTCCGGTCACGACCGCGACATGCCCATGCAATCTGCTGCTCATCGTGCGTCCTTCCGTTCATGGGCATGCCGAAGGCGCGCGAAACCCAGCGCCGAGATGCGATCGCCGTCGACCAGTTCGGCGCGCATGCCGACCGCGTTGAGCGCGGTACGGTACAACGCCGCAATCTCGCTTGTGCCCGCGACATAGCAGCGCCGTTCTTCGCCGGTTGCCGCCGCGAGGTTTTCACCGATATCGGCGCCGATCATCACGCCCCACAGATAGGAGGCCGCCGCTTCTTCGTCATAGCGCCCGGCAAGCACGGCGGTGCGTGCCGTGAACAACAACCTGGCGACGCCGCCTCCCGCGACGGCGCGGTGCAGCCCGTCGCGAAACGGATCGCCATCGCGCGGCGCGGCCTGCATCAGGGGCGCCAATATGCTGTGCTCCGACAGCACATGATGTATCTCCACGGTCATCGAGCTATGGAAGCGCTCGATCGTCGCACCGAGTTCGATCCATTTGCCGTGCATGCCCGGGACCGACAGCAACAGGGCCTTTTCGGGGCGTTCGGGATCGATCAGTCCCGCCGCCGCCACTTCCTCGCCGCGCAGCACATCATGGTCGCCGAAGCGCGAGGTGCAGGAAAGTCCCGGCAGGATCATGATCTGCAGTTCCTCGCAGGCCGCGCGCCGCGCATGCCCTGCGATCGCGGCAGGCGCGATCGGGCACGGCGCCTGCGGCACCGTCTCGAGCCCCAGCGGCGATCCGATCATGCCGGCAAGCCACAGCGTTTCGGCCGCATCGGGCCAGCGCGTCCGCATCGCGCGCAACCGGGCGATCTTGCCGGCGCGATCGAGATCGGCAAGCCGCACATCCTCCACCTGCTGCTCGACGATCTCGCCGGCCGAGGTGAGCAGGCGCATCCTGATGCGCATCGTGCCCCATTCCGCGGCAATGAAGGTGTCGGTGCTCATGCCGCCGCCTCCCGGTCGGCCATGGATCGCCCGGTCGTCGCGAAGAAAGCCGCCACCACGCCGAGCGGATAGGCGACCGCGATAACCAGGAACATGGGCCGATATGTCAGGGTGGCAACCATCTGGCCGATCAGGAAGGTCGATGCGATCGTGACGAGGCCGGTGACAATGCCGCCGATGCCCATCACCTTGCCGATGTGCCGGGTCGGGTAGAGATCGACGGGCAGCGCCGTCTGATTGGTGACCCAGGCGGTGTGACAAAAGGCGACGATCGCGCCGAGCGCGAGGCTGATCTGCACGCTTGGCTGCAGCGCATTGAGCGCACCGACCGGGGCAATGGCCGCCACGGCACCCATCGCGACGACCCGCGCGCGGGCCGGTCTTACGCCGCGCCGCACGACCCAGCCGGACAGCAGCCCTCCGCCGACGGCACCGAAGCCGGCCGATGCATAGACGATCCAGCTGGTCCGGCCCATCTGCGCGATCGACAGGCCGCGTTCGTCGGTCAGATATTTGGGGAACCAGAAGAGATAGAAGAACCATACCGGGTTGGTGAGCGAATTGGCGACCGCGTAGAACCAGACACCGCGGGTCTTCATCACGGCGATCCAGCCGCGCAGACCGGCGTCGTCGACAGGTTCCGCGCCATCTGCGTCTCGGGTCGGGGCCGCCGGATCCGCCGGCGCAACGGCGTCGGGGCGACGATCGGGCCGGTAGAGCAGCAGCCAGGCGCACAGCCAGGTTGCCCCGGCAAGGCCGCTGATCACGAACGTCCACCGCCACCCCACCAGCAGGAACAAGCCCGCCATGAGGGCCGGTGCGATCGCGGCCCCGAAATGCGCCGCCGACGAATAGATGCCGATCGCGAGCGCACGCTGGGGTTGGGGAAACCACTCGCGCACCAGCTTGGGGGACGCGACCCAATTGCCCGCCTCGCCGAGCCCGAGGGCAAAGCGGCTGGCGCCCAGTTGCCAGACATTGTGCGCCAGCCCGGTCGCCGCGCTGGCGAGCGACCACCAGCCGACGAACAGCAGCATGCCCCAGCGCGCACCGATCCGGTCGACGATGAACGCGGCCAGCAGGCCGCCAAGCATGTAGGAGACGAGGAACGCGTTGACGACCGCCGCATAACCCTTGTCGTCGATGTGCAGATCGCCCTGCACCGCACCGGCCATCAGGGCGAGCGTCTGGCGATCGACATAGTTGAGCACCGCGGCGAGCGCGAGCATTGCGGCAATCGTCCATTTGAACCGATTGGTGACGATCCGCCGGTCACTCATTCACGCCTCTCCCAGCATTGCTCCGACACCGCGTCGCCGCGCGATTGCGGCTTTCGCTATATTTTTGTGGCCGTTATAGCAACAACAATGAATGACGTGCCCCGCATCGGAAGTTCCCCATCGCTTGCGCCGTTGATCGCCTCATGGCCGGTCGGCGCCGGTCTGGCCGAATCGCCCCACTGGATGGCTGACCGTCGCGCGCTGCTGTGGGTCGACATCCTCGCGCCGTCGGTCAACTATCTCGACACGGTTTCGGGTGAGAATGTCGCCATCGCGGTCCCGGCCAAGATCGGGTCCGCGACGGCGATGACCCGCGGTGGCGCCTTGCTCGCGCTCGAGCGCGAACTTTGGCTCAGCCAGCCGGGCGCCGGCTTGCAGCGCCATGTCGCGCCGCCGATGGGGGCGACGCATTTCAACGACGGAAAATGCGACGCGGCGGGCCGTTTCTGGCTCGGCTCGCGATCAAGCGATGGATCGCCCGGCAAGGGCGTCCTGTACCGGCTCGATCCCGATCGGGCCTTGCATGCCATGGCACGGGGGTTCGATGTCTGTAACGGCCTGGGCTGGAGCCCGGACGGCAGATCATTCTATCTCGTCGATACCGTCCCGCGCCTGTTGTACCGTTACGACTTCGACAGCGCGTCCGGCACGATCGCGAACCGCAGGGTGGTCCAGACCTTCGCCGGCATCCCCGGAAAGCCCGATGGCCTGGCCGTCGATGCAGAAGGTCGCATCTGGTGTGCCATGTGGGACGGCGCGGGCATCGCGCTGCTGTCGGGCGACGGCGCGTGGATCGGCTGGCTCGACACCCCCTGCCCGCGACCGACAAGTTGCGCCTTTGGCGGGGAATCCGGCGACGTACTGTTCGTGACCACCGCCTCTTTCGGGCTGGACGCCGCAGATGCCGGGCGTTTCGGGCGGTCGGGCGAGATCCTCGCCTTTGCGGCAGGCGTGGCCGGCGTGCCGGTCCACGCCTTTGCGGGCGGCCGCGTGCCGTGATCAAGGCGCGCAAGCGCGGCTGGGATCAATCCGGCGCGCGCGCGCTCAACGCGTCCGAGATCTCCGCGGCGGCCTTGGACAATTCGCTGCGAACCAGCTCCTGATCGGCCTTGCTGTCGATGTCGAGGCGATCGAGATAGGGGATGGCGAGCACGGCGCTGACCGTCCCGCGGTGATCGAACACGGGATAACCGATGTCGGTGATCCCGACGGTCTTCGCACTCTTCGCGGCATACCAGCCTTGTTCCCTGATCGACGCCGCGCGCCGGTTGATCGCCGCCATATCGAGCGCGGTGTCGCTGGCCCGCGCGACCCGGTCGAGGATCTGGCCGCGCGCGGCCGCGTCGGCAAAGGCATAGAGCACGTTTCCGGAGCAGGACTGGAACACCGGCGCGTGGGTCCCCACGCGCACGCTGAAGCTCAGGTCCGCGAAACTCTCCTGACGCGCGATGACGCGGATGAAGGTGTCGTCGAGGACCGCGAGGTGGCACGACTGGCCGGTTCGCTGCGCAAGCCCCCGCATCGGCGAAGACGCGGCGTTGACGAGCATGTTGATCGGAAGATGCATGTGCGCAAGCTGCAGCATCTTCATGGTGAGCTGATATTTGTCCGAGCCAGGGGTCGCTGCGACATATTGCCGTTGCTCGAGCACGGCCAGCATCCTGAAGATCTCGCCGACCGAACGATGCAACCTGTTTGCGAGCGAACTCAGGCTGACGCTCTCCGGGGAAGCGGCGAGAAATTCGAGAATATCGAGACCTTTTTCAAGCGCGGGCGCGGAATAGATCTTGCGCTTGCTGCCCGACATCGCGGGACCATCACCTTCATGCCGGCTCACCATCACCCCCAAAACGAGATGGCTTTTTCATATATGAAAAACGTCCGATGTCCAGCGACCGTTAATTTTCTTGCGCATGTAAAATGTCTTTGCGTATATGAGACGCAGCGGGAGCAGGCATGACGAAGAGTGCGAACGGTGGGGAGGAGGAAGCGCGCGGCGGTGTCGGCCTCGGCTGCGCGCCGCTGGGCAACCTCTATCGGCCGATGCCGGACCACGAAGCGCGCGCGATCGCCGATGCCGCCTGGGATGCCGGGGTGCGTTATTTCGACACTGCCCCGCTCTACGGCTTTGGCTTGTCGGAGCGGCGCATCGGCGATGCCTTGCGCGCGCGGCCACGCGACAGCTTCACCCTTTCCACCAAGGTTGGCCGCGTGCTCGAGCCGGATCGGTCGGCGGGGATTGCGGCGGCGCGCGACGGTTTCGCATCGCCCATGCCTTTCACGCCGCGATACGACTATAGCTATGACGGCGTGATGCGCTCTTACGAGGCCAGCCTCCAGCGGCTCGGACTGGCCCGGATCGACACTGTCCTGGTCCATGACATCGGATATGCCACCCATGGAGCCGACAATGATCGACATTTGAGCGATCTGGCGAGCGGCGGCTACAGGGCGCTGGACGCGCTGCGCGCGGCGGGAGACATTGTCGAGATCGGCCTCGGGGTCAATGAATGGCAGGCGTGCGTCGCGGCGATGGAGCTAGGCCGCTTCGACTGTTTCCTGCTGGCGGGGCGTTACACGCTGCTCGAGCAGGAAGCGCTCGATCGCTTCTTTCCGGCGTGTGCGGCCCATGGCGCTTCGGTCATCCTCGGCGGCATCTACAATTCCGGCATTCTTGCAACGGGCACGCGGCAGGCGGGCGGCGCCCATTATGATTATGCACCGGCACCCGTCGAGATCCTCGCCCGGACGCGGCGGCTCGAGCGGCTGTGCGAGGCACACGGCGTCGACCTGGCGGCCGCGGCGCTGCAATTTGCCCTGGCGCCGCCGATCGTCCGCGCGGTGATCCCCGGCATCGGCGAGGAACGGCAGGTCCGCGAGACGTTCCGTCACCTCTCGGCGCGCATCCCGGCTGCCTTCTGGCAGGAGCTGAAAAGCCTTGGCCTGATCGCCGCCAATGCGCCGGTCCCGGCAGCGGCGAGATGACGATGCGTATCGACGCCCATCAGCATTTCTGGTCGCTGCAGCGGGGCGACTATAGCTGGCCCACACCCGACCTGACCGAGCTTTTCCGGAACTTCGGGCCGGCCGATCTCGCACCCTTGCTGGCTGCTGCCGGGATCGACGGGACTGTGCTGGTCCAGGCGACACCGACCGCGGCCGAAACCAGCTATCTTCTCGGCATCGCCCGCCACGAACCGTTCGTGAAAGCCGTCATCGGCTGGGCCGATCTGGCCGCGCCCGATGCGGCGCGCCGTGTCGATCTGCTCGCGCGGGACCCGTGGCTGAAGGGGCTGCGCCCCATGATCCAGGCCTTTCCGGACGATCGCTGGATGCTGCGCGCCGAGCTGACACCGGCTTTCGCGGCACTGGCGCGGCATGGACTGGTGCTGGACGCGCTCGTGCAGCCGCGCCATCTTCCGATCCTGCCCGACCTGCTCGACCGGCATCCCGATCTCGTCGTCGTGATCGATCATGGCGCAAAGCCGGCGATCGCGCGGGGCGACTTCGCGGGATGGGCGCGCGATATCGCGGTCCTGGCGCGGCGCGAGGGCGTTTATTGCAAGCTCTCCGGGCTTTGGACAGAAGCCGGCGGCAATCGAAGTGCCGAAGCGGTCGGCCCCTATATCGCGCATCTTCTGGCCTGTTTCGGGCCACGGCGCATCCTGTGGGGCAGCGACTGGCCGGTCCTCCGTCTGGCCGGCGACTATGCCGACTGGCACGCCCAGTGTCGCGCCATGACGGGCGGATACAGCAAGGCGGATCGGGACGATATTTTCGGCGGCACCGCAAGGAGGGTTTATGGCCTTCGATAAGCCGGCATTCGTGCTGATCCACCCCGACGACAATGTGCTGGTCTGTTGCCGGCCGTGCAGGATCGGTGAGCCGGTCGAGATCGACCGCACCGCGATGATCCTCGGCGAGCCGATCGGCGTCGGTCACAAGATCGCACGATGCGCCCTTCTGCCAGGGGACCAGGTGATCAAATATGGCCTTCCGATCGGCTCGGTCACGCAGGCAGTCGCCGCGGCCCGCCACGTGCACGGGCATAATATGAAGAGCGATTATCTGCGCAGTCACACCCGTGAGACCGCATCGCTCCGGAAAGGACGATGATGGGCGGGATTGACAGGATCGAGGGCTATCTGCGCGGCGATGGTCGGGCCGGCATCCGGAATGTCGTGCTGGTGGCCTATCTGGTCGAATGCGCCCACCATGTCGCGCGGCGGATTGTCGACCGTGTGGACGATCCGTCGGTCCAGCTGATCGGGTTCCCGGGCTGCTACCCCAATGATTACGCGCTGACCGTGATGACGCGGCTCGCGACCCACCCCAATGTCGGCGGCGTCCTGCTGGTGTCGCTCGGGTGCGAGTCGTTCAACCGTGCCGCGCTGGCGGGGGCGATTTCAGCCAGCGGCCGCCCGGTCGACACGCTCGTCATCCAGGAATGCGGCGGGACGACGAGCACGATCGCCGCCGGGATCGCGCAGGTGGCGATGCTCAGGGCGCAGGCCGACCTCGCGCCGCGCGTCGCGCTGTCGGTCGCGGACCTGGTGGTCGGCACGATCTGCGGCGGTTCGGACGGGACGAGCGGCATTGCTGCCAACCCGGCGGTCGGACGCTGTTTCGACCGCCTCGTCGCGGAGGGCGCGACCTGCATCTTCGAGGAAACCGGCGAACTGATCGGGTGCGAGCACATCATGGCGGCACGGGCCGTCACGCCCGCTCTCGGGCTTGCGCTGAAGGACGCCGTAGACAAGGCCGCGCGCTATTACGCCACGCTCGGCTTCGGCAGCTTTGCGCCCGGCAACGCCGACGGCGGGCTCACGACACTCGAGGAAAAATCGCTCGGCGCCTATTCGAAATCGGGCGGCTCGCCCATCTCAGGCCTGATCAAGCCAGGCGACATACCGCCACGGGGCGGCCTCTATCTCATGGATGTCGTGCCCGACGGCGCGGTGCGGTTCGGCTTTCCCAACATTTCGGACAATGCCGAGATCGTCGAGATGATTGCCAGCGGCTGCCATCTCATCCTCTTCACCACAGGACGCGGCTCGGTCGTCGGCTCGGCCATCTCGCCGGTCATCAAGATTTGCGGCAATCCGGAAACATGCGCGAAGCTGGCCGATGACATGGATATCGATGCCGGCCGGATTATCGAAGGCCTGGCAACGCTCGACGCCGTCGGCGACGAAATCCACGAAACATTGCTGTCGGTCGCGGCCGGCAGGCCGACGCGATCGGAAGCGCTCGGCCACCAGGAATTCATCCTGACATACAAGAGCTTCGAACCAACCGGCCCGTCTTGTCTGCCAACGAGGAGGGCCTAGCCTTGCAAGGGGTTCCGACCATGTACAGTCTTTCCGGCAAAACAGCGCTGGTGACCGCCGCCGGCCAGGGGATCGGTCGTGCCATAGCCCTGACATTGAAGGAAGCCGGCGCGCGCGTGATCGCGGCCGACATCAACGATGACGCGCTGTCGACGATCCATGGCTGCGAAACATATCATCTCGACGTCACGGACGGCGCGGCGATCGCATCGCTCGCGCGCCGGGTGGACAGGCTGGACGTGCTGGTCAGTTGCGTGGGTGTGGTCCAGCACGGCACGATCCTCGAGTGCAGCGATGCCGACTGGGATGTCAGCGTCGCCGTCAACCTGACGGCGGCAATGCGCCTCGTGCGGGCGTTCCTGCCGCTCATGATCGCCGCCGGCGGTGGATCGATCGTCAATATCGCCTCGGTCGCCAGTTCGATCCTCGGTGTCCCGAACAGATTTGCCTATGGCGCGACAAAGGCGGGTCTTATCGGCATGACAAAGTCCGTGGCGGCCGATTTCGTCGCGCAGGGCATCCGCTGCAACGCGATCTGCCCGGGCACGATTCAATCGCCGTCACTGGACCAGCGCCTTGCCGCGACCGGCGACTATGCGGCAGCGCTGGCCGGCTTCGTGGCGCGCCAGCCGATGGGACGAATCGGACGGCCCGACGAAGTTGCCGCATTGGCACTTTACCTCTCGAGCGATGCCGCTTCCTTTACCACCGGACAATGCCACATCATCGATGGCGGCTGGTCCAATAGCTGACAGGATGACCGACCATGAAATTGTTGCGCTACGGTCCCCGCGGACAGGAACGGCCCGGCCTGCTCGATGCCGAAGGCAGAATCCGTGACCTGTCGGCTCAGCTGTCGGATATTGCGGGAACCGCACTGAGCCCCGGCCAACTCGCCGCGATCGCGCGGATCGATCCGCTGACCTTGCCGCTGGTCGAGGGCTCGCCCCGCCTGGGCGCGTGCGTCGGCAGCGTCGGCAAGTTCATCTGCATCGGGTTGAACTATAGCGATCACGCCGCGGAGACCAACGCGGTCGTACCGCCGGAACCGATCATCTTCATGAAAGCCACCAGCGCGATCCATGGGCCGGACGACGATGTGATCAAGCCGCGCGGCAGCACCAGGATGGACTGGGAAGTCGAGCTCGCCATCGTGATCGGCAGCCACATCGCCTATGCCGGAGAGACCGAGGCAGCCGCCGCCATCGCCGGCTATTGCGTGTGCAACGATCTGTCCGAACGGGCCTTCCAGATCGAGCGCCAGGGACAGTGGACCAAGGGCAAGAGCTGCGACACTTTCGGTCCGATCGGACCATGGCTGGTAACCGCCGATGAAGCAGGCGATGTCGCCAACCTGCGCATGTGGCTTGAGGTGAACGGCCAACGCTTCCAGGACGGCAACACCAGCACGATGGTCTACAAGCCGGCCTTTCTGGTGAGCTACCTGTCGCAGTTCATGAGCCTGCAGCCCGGAGATGTCATCTCGACGGGCACGCCTCCGGGGGTCGGCATGGGACAGCGCCCGCCGCGCTATCTCGAGGTCGGCGACGTGATGGATCTCGGGATCGAGCGACTCGGTGTGCAGCGGCAACGGGTCGTCGCGGCACGGTGAGCGGCAGGGGCCGACCGCACGACGCGGCGCCGCGTGCCGGCGCCCGCGATGCCGGATTTGCCGACTGACATCTGGCGGACAAACGGCTGCAGCGTGTCGATCAGAGGCGCGCCCCGGCCTCGAACGTGGTGGAACCAGGCGCGGACGGTCGACGAAATTCGGCACTGTAAGCAACACTCGCCGCCCAAGGCACGCCAGAATCGAGCTTGATCCCGCGACGTTACGATAGTATCGTTGCTATCTTAGCCATATAAATGGCAGGAGAGAGGATTGGGCATGGGTAGCGCGTCGCTTGGCGGATACGCACGGATTTGCTCCCTCGCCATGTCGTCGCCGCTTGCATCGGAAGCGTCGCGCCCGCTGCATTGCCGCAAAATATGCGCGCCGCGCGCCCGACAGGCGGCGGCCGCGCGGCCACGCGTCCCGGCAAGCCCCATCGTCCTTTGCCCTGCCATCGCCGGCGACGACCCGGTCCACCGCGGGCAGGACATTTCACGGCATTTTTTCCGGCCGGTGCTCACCGTGCGCCGTCGCGATGCGGGGTGTCGGTACCGCTGAAAACGACCGACGTGGAGAGGAGTAAGGAAATGAGTCGCCTCACGAAACGGCGTGTATCGCTGATGTCGCTTGCCTTTGCCGCCCCGGCGTCGATCCTGCCCGCACCAGGCTTCGCCGATCCGCCGACGACCCAATATGGCCTGGCATGGGAGGAAACCTTTAGCGGTACTTCGGTCGACACCAGCCGCTGGAATTTCCGGACCGACGTCAAGGCGCTGAGCGCGCAACTTGCTGCCAACGCCGTGATCGACAACGGCCAGCTGAGCCTCCTGATGAAACAGGAAAATGTGAGCGGCAAGGCCTATAGCGGGGCCGGCATCGTCTCCAAACAGCTGTTCGGCTATGGCTATTACGAGGTGCGCGCGAAGAACACGACCAACACCGGCTGGCACAATTCGTTCTGGATGATGGCGGGCGATGGAAGCGATACCTATGCGGCCGGGCGTTACCTCGAGATCGACCAGGCCGAAATCGAAAGTGCCGACCAGACCCATATCCCGAGCGGCCTTCAGATCTGGAATGGCCAGGCCGGCTCGGGCGCCAATATCGGCGGGCCGCGTTGCGCGACCTATGCACCGGGCGTCAACCTGACGGCGGCCTATCATAGCTATGGCGCTGACTGGCGGGAGGGCGCGATCGATTTCTATTTCGACGGCGTAAAATATTGCACGATCAGCTATTCAACGACGCAGTACCGCCAGGACCCGGTCAATATCTGGCTTACCGCTATTGCCTATAAGAGCCCCGTCAGCGTCGGCGGCGCGCCGCAATATTACGACACGGTGCGCTTCTACAAGCGCGACCAATATGTGATGAACGGTCGCTACGGTTACAGCGAGAGCGGCTCGGGCTGGCAGGACAGCAGCGTTGCGGGGTTCGGTCTGCTGCCGCAGCGCTACTCCTGCACCGCAGGGGCGACCTCCACTTATGCACCCGGCTTCAACCAGTCCGGGACCTACCATGTCTATATCTGGAAGACGGTCAACGCGAACGCCGACACACAGGGTGAGGTCCAGGTCCATTCGGCGTCCGGCAACGCAAGCACGACGATCAATTTCGCGACCGGCACGTCGGGCTGGGTCGATCTGGGCAGCTTCACCTTCAATGCGGGACAGACAAATCCGGCGATCGGCGTCACCAACACCGTTCATTCGGGGTGCCAGCGCGCCGGCGCCGTCAAGTTCGTTCGCGTCTGACGCGCGTTGGAGACGAGGTGATGGGGAAGCCGTCGATAAAGATGTTCGCCGCGGCCATCGCGCTGGCTGCGATGATCGGCGGCTTCCTGATCCTTGGATCGCCTCAGCCACCGAAGCCGCCGGTGGACAGCCTGAGCGTCGTGTCCGCGCCGTCGACGGTACCGGGCGCCACGTGGCGACCGACTGCCGGTCCGACCGCGACACCGATCCCCCCGTCAACAAACGCCACCCAGCGTGGCGAGGACCCACCAGGACATTACCCACCCGGCGCGATCAACTATGCAGAAAAGGGCGTCGTGCCCGCGCTCTGACCGCAGCGCTCCTGCCCGCTGACTTCTGCCGCAGGACGCGATCGACACAACCGGTTGGTGGTCGCGAACCATTATCGGCGCATGCGGACGCCGATAGATCAGTGACCAATGCGGATGGTCTTCTCGTCGCGCAAGCGGACATCCCGCGGCGGCAGACAGGCGGAAAGGCTTGTGCTGTACCAGGCAATGCCGGCCCCTGCCCCATGGTCAGCACCTGCTTTTCTGCTGCCGCGTGGCAGTCCCGATCAGTGAACGCGGGGCCCGGATTCGCGCGACGATGGTCGAGGCCGCTGCAGTGAAGGCGGCGCTGTGGCCATTCCGGACCGCGACGCAGCGCGCGGTGCATCCCGTCGAACCCGTCACCAGGGAAACGCGGCGTCGACCGCGCCGAGAAGTGATCTGGTCGATATCGAGGCGCCGTGCACCACCGTCAGCCAGCTCGGCTCGTCGATGTGCCGCAGGATCTCGTTGTGCCGGCGGCGAGCACTTCCACCCGGTTTGAAGATATGGCCCCGATTTTGTTCTCTTATTGTTCTAGCCGAATCGGCGCCGATCGTGCTTCACCGGAGCGATGGTCGGCCCCATCAGGAATCTCGAAGACCTCCGCCGCATCGAGGCCGCAGTACGCGTCACCTGCAACAAGTGCGGTGCGGTCGAGTTGATCGAGCGCGAAGCGTTGCTGCACGAGAGGACCGGGTTGAATCTGAGCCGGACCTGGGCGTCCGTGCGCGCCGATCAGTCGTGCCGGCGTTGCCACGCGCGGGACGTCGAGGTCGAAGCGCTCCCGTTCAGTGAGAACAGCCGCGAGCTCCGCCGACGGCGCGCGGAAAATATCCTCATAAACCTCGCGCTCCACATCCTTGCGGATGCAGCGCGCCGATCGACCGTCGGCGCGGTTGGTTCGATCGAGGTGCGCCTCGCACTTCGCGTGCTCGACCCCTTCGTCGCCGATCGGAACCTCATGCTGGAATATTGGCGCGAGGCGACCGAGATGCCGCGCAAAGGCTGGTCGAGTTGCCATCTGCCGCTTCGCTGGATCGTGAAACGGCTCGTTGAGCGGGGCTATGGCGTGAATGCGGAGTATCGGTGACCTCAGTTTTCGCCACGGCCAGTTCGAGCCGTATCACCCGACTGGACGCCGACATAAGTGCCGTTCAAGCAAATGCCGTCGCACAAGGATCCGCCGAGCAGGTTGGACGGATCAGTTCCACCGTGGAGATCGTCACACTGGACGAAGATCCGAAGCCGAACCCGATCCATTCCATGATCGTTCCTAAATCGACCCAGCTTTGCTCTCGGCTCGTGAAAGATGCCGCGGCGGATCGCGTAGCCGCAGTCACCTTCAATCGGGTCGTCTGAAATTGATGACATGTCGGCCGAACAGCTGTCCATCGACGGAATACCCGCCAGCGCCGAGCATGGATAGGACGACAGCCGACAAGCCGTGCAAGCCAACCCAGATACCGAGAGATCCGGTGGTCTTGAACGCGACGGTGAGGCTGACGATCGCGCACAGGCCTGCGATTGGCCTTGTGAAAAGCCCCATCACGAGAAGCGCGCCCGTCAATACCGCGGCGAATTCGACCCAGTCGCCATAGTGGAGGCAGATGCCGATAATGAGCGCTGCCGCCACGGAAAATCGAAGCAAAAGAAGCGCGGATCCCGCGACTCCGGTGGGATACGCCAGGAAGCTTTTTGTCACCGCACCCAATTAGGATGATCACGTGACGGGCACCATGCCGCAAAGGGTAAGCGCCGCGTTACTCTTTCGAGTGGCGCGCCGGCAATGTGGCGATTTGGCTGGTATCGTCGTGGACAGGTCCGAGCGATCCGAAATACAAGACCGCATGGAGAGCCGAGGAATATCATTCCTGATCTTCCTCGTTTGCGCGGTGCTCCTCCATGCCGAGCGGGCGCGAGCCCTCGATCCCGTGCGCAATCTTGACCAGCTGCATCATACCGCCTGGACGATCCGCGACGGCGCGCCGCCCGACATCTGGGCACTTGCGCAGTCGCCTGACGGCTATCTCTGGCTCGGTACCGGCGCCGGCCTCTATCGCTTCGATGGCGTCCGCTTCGAAAAGTTCAGGCCCGCCCCCGGCGATGACATGCCGTCGAGCAACATCAACGCGCTCTACGCCGATCCGAGCGGCGACATCTGGATCGGCTACAATACGGGGCATATTTCCCGGCTCCACGCCGGCCGGCTCACGACGGTCGCGGTCAGCCGACCCGACGGTGCGATCTTTCAGATCCTACCAGGTGCGCGCGGCACCTTGTGGGCGGTCATTGACGGCGTCGGGCACGGCGGACTTGCGCGATACGCCAACGGTCATTGGGTAGTTGCTGGCCCGCGGCTCGGGCTGCCCACCGGCCTGGTCGCGAGCGCCTTGTCATCGCGCAGCGGCGCGTTGTGGATTGCTGTGGGCAGATCGCTTGCAGTGCTCCGACCCGATGCTCGCCGGTTCGAGGTGGTCGAAACGGCCGCAGACATGATTTTGGGCATTACGCAGTCGAGCGATTCCACCATCTGGGTCACGACAATGGGTGGCGTGCCGCTCCATAAGGTCTCGGGTCCCGCAGGCGCTGCGCTGCGGGTAAGGGAGTTGCCGGCTGCCGTGCCGCATGCCCAGCGCATGCTGTTCGACCGCGATGGCGTGTTGTGGGGCACGATCCCTGACGCAGGCGTTTTCCGTGTCCGCGGACCTGGTGCCGGGCCGATGGCGGCTCGATTACCATTGCGCATGCGGGAGGCGTTCAGGCTCAAGGACGGACTGAGTTCGGACTTGGCAAAACCCATTCTGGAAGATCGCGAAGGCAATATCTGGGTGGGGACCAATCTTGGCCTCGATCGCTTCCGCGCGACGAACGCGGTGGCCGCGCCCGGCCTGCCCGCGACCTCGCAGCAGGGATTTCGTGCGGCTGCGGGTGCCGCAGGCGCGGTCTATGTAACAACCGGCGAGGCCCTGTTTCGCGCCCATCCCGACAAGGCAGCCGAACGCCTGACACCGATGGAGGGCTGGACGACCTTTCTATACGCCGATCGTACCAACAGGGTCTGGGCGGAATTCCACGGCGGCCTCAAGCGCTTGTCGGGCCGTGTGCTGGCGCCCGTCGCCATGCCCAAGGCGTTTCGCAGCCGGGTGTCGGGCTGGCTCGAGGACAAGTCCGGCCGGATCTGTATCTCGGTGCTCGGCCGCGGCATCTTCTGTCGCGCGGGAAATCGCTGGGTGCTCGATGTGCCCGAGCCAGAGGCAGCCAAGGCTTCGTCGCTGGAGCTGGCATATGATCATGACGGGCGAACATGGCTCAACTATGAGTGGCACCTCGCCTTACTTGACGGCCACTTCCGCCGGGTTTTCTCGGCAGCCGACGGCCTGGCGATCGGCAATATCTCGATCGTTTCACCCGGCTTGCGAGATGTGTTCGTTGGCGGCGACTTCGGCCTCGCCCGGTTCAGGGACGGCCATTTCCAGACGCTTCGCGCGCAACAGCACCCCTTGCTGAGCCGGATCTCGGGAATCGTCGAGACAGCCAATGGCGATCTGTGGGTCAATGCGATCACCGGTGTCATCAGGATCACAGGGCGCGATCTCTCTGCGGCGTTCGCACACCCAGAGCAGCCGATGCGCGAAAGCGTGTTCAACCTGGAGGACGGACTGCCTGGCGTCGCGCAACAGGATTCGCATAGCCCCACGGCAATCGAAGCGAGCGATGGACGGCTATGGTTCATCACCAGCCACGGCGTGGCGTGGATCGATCCGCACCACGTGTCCCGGAACCCTTTGGCGCCGCCGGTTGTGATCCGTTCGCTGATCGCGGGCGGCAAGGAATATGATGTCGCCGCACCGGTCGGTCTGCCGCCGGGCACGTCGAACCTGCAGATCGACTACACTGCCCTGAGTCTGTCGGTGCCGGAGCGGGTCAGGTTTCGCTACAAGCTCGAGGGCTTCGATGCCGACTGGGTCGATCCGGGCGCGCGGCGCCAGGCATTCTATACCGCGCTCGGGCCAGGCAGTTACCGTTTTCGCGTCATCGCCGCCAATAATGATGGGGTCTGGAACAGGACGGGCGCGGCGTTGACATTCACAATCGCGCCCACCTTTTTGGAGAGCGGATGGTTCAAGGCGCTAACGGCGCTTTCCCTGCTGGCGATGGTTGCGATCCTCTACTCGCTTCGCGTGCGGCAGCTGGCTGCGCGTATACAGTTGCGGCTGGAGGAGCGCCTGGGCGAGCGCGAGCGGATAGCGCGCGAACTGCACGATACCTTGTTGCAGGGCTTCCAGGGCCTTGTGTATCGCTTTCAGGCCATCACGGAGCAGTTGCCCAAGGGAGGCGCGGCGCGCGAGACGATGGAGCAGGCGCTCGACCGTGCGGACGCGGCGCTGGCGGAAGGGCGAGATCGCGTGTCCGACCTCCGCACGGGATCGACCGGCGACGATCTTTCGCAGGCATTCATCGATTCGGCCGCCAGAATGTCCAATGCGACGTCGGGCGCATTTCGGGTGATCGTCGAAGGCAGGCATCGGCCGTTGCACCCGATCGTCCAGGAAGAGGTGGTCCGAATTGGCGACGAGGCGATTGCCAATGCGCTGCTGCACGCGAAGGCGGAAGCGATCGAGGTCAGCATCACCTATCACGCGCGCGAGTTTCGGGTACATTTTCGCGATAACGGAATCGGCATCCCGGTCGACATTATGGAAAACGGTGGACGACAGCACCATTTCGGCATGGCCGGCATGCGCGAGCGCGCCGACAAGATCCGTAGCAGCTTCCACATCGCCAGCCGCCCCGGCGGCGGCACGGACATCACGCTCATCGTTCCCGCGGCCTTGGCCTATGCGGCATCGAAGCAACGCCGCTGGTGGTTTCCCCGGCGCAAGACGCAGGACAGGAAATAGTCGATGACGGCGATAGACGAGACCCGAACGATCAGCGTTTTGACGGTCGACGATCATCCCGTTCTTCGCGATGGTCTCGCCGCGATCCTCGCGACGCAGAGCGACATGAGACTGGTGGGGGAAGCCGCAAACGGCGTCGAAGCGCTGGAGAGCTTTCGCAGACTTCGGCCTGACGTCACCTTGATGGACCTGCAGATGCCGCACGGCGGCGGACAGGAGGCCATCACGCAAATCCGTGCCGAGTTCCCGACTGCGCGCATCATCGTGCTGACGACCTATGCCGGGGATGCACAGGCGGTGCGTGCACTGAAGGCCGGCGCGGTCGGCTATCTCCTGAAAAGCGCGGTGCGCCGCGAACTGCTCGACACCATCCGCGCGGTCCATGCCGGCCTGCGTCGTATCCCGCCGGAGGTCGCCCACGAAATTGCGGTTCATATCGGTGACGAGGCGCTGAGCGAGCGCGAATTGTCGGTACTCAGGCTCGTCGCGGCCGGCAACGCCAACAAGCAGATCGCCTGGCAGCTCGCCGTGACCGAGGACACGATCAAGGCGCACATGAAGAGCATCTTCGGCAAGCTCCAGGTCGGCGACCGTGCGCACGCGGTGGCGGTGGCGGCCAAGCGCGGTATCCTGGAGCTTTGAACGGCATGCGTAGATCCTGCGACCGGTCGAGCGTCCGGGGTTCATCACCCTTTCCCGAAAAGGGGTAGTCCGGACTTCCCCGTACAGGGATATCGCGGCGGCCGCCCACGGCCGACAAGAACGGCACGCTGTCGTTCAGCGCGAGCCGACATCCCGTCGCGCTCAACGTGGGAGACCCGGCATGTCGGCCATTTCGACCATAATCTTTGTACATGGTGCCTGGGCGAACGCGTCCGGCTGGAACAAGGTCCTGCCGCTGCTGGAGGATACAGGTCTCGAGCTCGTTGCCGTATCCACGACCCTGGCGTCATTGGCCGCAGACGCCGCGATCGTGCGCCGCGCGATCGCGATCGCCAAGGGCCCCGCCCTGCTGGTCGGCCATTCCTATGGCGGCGCGGTCATCACCGAAGCCGGTCTCGACCCCAAGGTGGCCGGCCTCGTCTATGTCGCGGCTTTCGCGCCCGATGCCGGGGAGACGGTGCTGGGTCTCGGCGCGGAGGGCCCACCCAACGACCTCCCGAACGTCCTTGTGCCGGACGACGAGGGTTTCCTGAAGCTCTCGCGCCGCGGCGTGGACGAGGTGTTCGCGCAGGACCTGCCGCTTGCCGAGCGCAATGCGATTTTCCAGACGCAAGGCCCGACCGCCGCCGCCGCGCTCAGCACGCCGATCACGGTGCCCGCCTGGAAGGAAAAGCCCAGCTGGTTCCTGCGGGCAACCCTGGACAACACGATCCACCCCGAGCTTCAGGCGATGATGGCAAAACGAATGGAGGCGATCACGGTCGACACCGACAGCAGTCACCTGCCCATGCTGTCGCAGCCCCACAAGGTGTCTGACCTGATCCTCCTGGCGATGGGCTGACTTAGCCTTTCGCCACTACCGGCGGGTCGGCTCCCCCCCCGGCCGACCCGCCACCCCTTTTCAACGCGATTTGATTCACCGGCCTCCCGTCGGCGGAAACAGACGCCGCTGGCCCGTTGATGGAGAGAGTCGATGAACCGCACCGACCCCAGTGTTTCGCAAAAGGACAGGGTGCTGGCGGATGTCCTTTTCACGCCGGTCTCCCTGGGGGCGCTTGCGCTCTCCAATCGCATGATCATGCCCGCACTCACTCGCATGCGGGCCTCGGCAGATGGTATTCCACAGAAGATCGGCGCCGAATATTATGGTCAGCGTGCCTCCGCCGGCCTGATTATCGCTGAAGCGACCGCGATCAGTTTGCAGGGCCGCGGCTATCCCCGGATGCCCGGCATTTATACAGCTGACCAGATTGCCGGCTGGCGGAGCGTCACAGATGCTGTCCACGCCAAAGGCGGACTCATCGCCCTGCAAATCGTCCATCACGGTCGCTGGTCGCATTCACTGTACAGCCCGGATGGCAGCCTGCCCGTGGCCCCTTCTGCGATCGCGCCTGCTGGCGTGATCTACACACCGGGCTTCACGAAGGTTCCTTTCGAGACGCCGCGCGCGCTTGAAACGGCTGAACTCCCCGCACTGGTCGAATCCTTTCGCCAGGCTGCGCGCCATGCCAGGCTGGCCGGGTTCGATGCGGTCGAGATTCACGGTGCAAACGGCTTCCTGCTGGATCAATTCCTCCAGGACGGCACCAATCATCGCTCCGACGCCTATGGCGGCACGATCGAGAACCGCTCGCGACTCTTGCTCGAGGTGGTCGACGGCATCGTCAGCGACATTGGCGCCGACCGGACCGCCGTCCGCCTCTCCCCACACGGCAACCTCGGTGGCCTTAGCGACAGCGCCACGGTGCCCCATTTTGCATATGTCGTCGAACAGCTCAGCGACCGTAAGATCGCCTGGCTCCACCTGATTGAGCCGCGTGCTTCCTCGGCAGGCATCGCCGATGATGCCAGCGTCGACAGCGCCAACAATGCCGTTCTGTTCCGCCATCTGTTCGATGGTCCCGTCATCACTGCCGGTGGTTACGGACCGGACAGCGGCGCCTCAACAATAGCGGCGGGACTTGCCGATGCCGTCGCATTCGGCCGGATGTTTATCGCCAATCCGGACCTGCCCGAACGTGTGCGGATCGGCGCCGCGCTCAATCTCTTCGATCGCGCCAAAGCCTATGGCGGCGGGCCGGAAGGATACACCGATTATCCTGCGTTGACCGCAGGCCGGGATCGATAAGATGGACAAGCGCAACGCTGCGGCGGGTCGCGACTGGCTCGACATCGTCACCCGGCCGACCTTGGCTGCCTTTGCGGCAGCCTTCTCGATCGAGCCGGAACTGACTGCTTCGGTGCTGGGCGCCTCGATTTGCGGCGCGGTCCGCGTTCGCGCCTTCTTTGTCGCGACGCGCGCGATGTACGGTCGGATCGCCTTCACCCGCGAGACCCGCGTGCACGATCGCAGCATTCTCGAATGGGAAGGCAGCTATCGTGGAATGCCGATCGAGGGCGTGACAATTCTGGAGCGCGACGCAGCTGGCGCGATCGCCCGCATCCGGCTCTTTCATCTTCCCTACGAGCAGCTCGTCGCTTTCGCCGACGACCTCGCCGCGCGCCTCGCAAATCACTCCAACCCAACGGGAACATGACCATGCGCATGACTGGCAATACCATCCTCATCACCGGCGGCGGCTCCGGCATCGGACGCGCGCTCGCGGAGGCGTTTCACAGCCTTGGCAACAAGGTCATCATCTCCGGCCGACGCCGCGAACGCCTTGACGCCGCGATTGACGCCAATCCGGGTATGGTGGCGGTCGAACTCGACGTCACCGACCCGGCGGCCATTCTGACCACCGCCGCAAAGCTGATCGCGGATCATCCGGCGCTCAATGTGGTGATCAACAACGCCGGCATCATGTTGATCGACGACGCCACCGGCCCGGTCGACGAAGACAAGCTCGTGACAACCGTCACCACGAATCTCGGTGGCCCGATCCGCGTCACAGCTGCGTTGCTCGATCACCTCAAGCAGCAGCCCGACCCGGTAATCGTCAACATCACCTCGGTGCTCGGGTTCGTGCCGCTGGTTGCGACCGCGGTCTATTCGGCGACCAAGGCCGCGCTCCACAGCTACACGCTGTCCCAGCGATATTTGTTGCGCGCTGCCGGCGTGAACGTGATCGAAATTGCCCCGCCATGGGTGCGGACTGAATTGCTCAACAGCACCGAAGAAGAGCGCGCCATGCCGTTGGACGCGTTCATCGCCGAAGCGATGGCCAAGCTTGCCACTGACGCCGACGAGATTCTCGTCGGCGACGCGGTCGCCATGCGAGCGAACCCCGGCGCCGGCGAGCAAGCCTTTATCGGCGTTTTCAACGATCTCGTCGCGAGCGGCCCACCGCTCGGCTGATCCGAATTTCTCGACCACGCATGTTTGACCCTGGAGGATATCATGACCAAACTCTCACTGCTTTTGGCGAACGCAGTCTCGTTCGCCGCCCTTGCAGCCGCGGTCCCCGCGAACGCGGCGCCGGCGGGCGCAATCAGGAATATCGTCCTCGTCCACGGCGCGTTCGTCGATGGCTCCGGATGGAAGGCGATCGACGACATCCTCACCGCGGACGGCTACAATGTCAGCGTCGTCCAGCCGCCTGAAACCTCGCTCGACGACGACATCGCCGCGACCAACCGCATCATCGATCGCCAGGACGGCCCGGTCATCCTGGTCGGGCACAGTTACGGCGGGGCGATCATTACCGGTGCCGGCAACAACGCGCGGGTCAAGGCGCTTGTATATGTTGCTGCGTTCCAGCCCGACGTCGGCGAAAGCGCACGATCGCTTGGCCTGAAGATGCCGCCGGCGTCGAATGCCGTGGCGCCATCGCCGGACGGGTTTCTCTTCATCGATCCCGCCAAGTTCAGCGACGATTTTGCGGCGGATCTGCCCGCCGCGGTGACCGACCTGATGGCGAAATCGCAAGTGCCGATGTCGCTGAAGTCGGCAACGGGTCCGGCGACCTCGCCGGCGTGGAAGGTAAAGCCGAGCTACGCGATCGTCGCCACGAAGGACCGGTCGATCAATCCCGACCTCGAGCGGTTCATGTACAAGCGGTCCGGTTCGATCACGACCGAGATCGTGTCCAGCCACGCTGTCTATATGTCGCAGCCCCGCGCGGTCGCCGCCGTCATCGAGCAGGCCGCAAACGCTCGTCGCTAAAGGCCTCGTCGCGGCGGCCGCCGTGTTTTCACGACTGGCCGCCGCGAAGCCCCGACCAAAAGGAGCGCCAATGCCCATCTTCACGCCCGCGCAAAACAAGGCGATCGTGCTCGAAGCCTTCGACACATTGTTCAATCGCAGGGACGCGGCAGCCGCGGCTCGGTTCTGGTCACCTGACTATATCCAGCACAGCGCTCATGTCCCGGCAGGGCGTGACGGGCTGTTCCAGCGGGCTGCCGCTGCTCCGCCCGACATGACGTATGAGCATCAGCTCGCCGTCGCGGAAGGAGATTATGTCCTGCTCCACGGCCGCTTCAACAATATCGGGCAGCCGGCGGCCTGGGTGGTGGTCGATATCTGCCGGCTCGAAGATGGTGTCCTCGTCGAGCATTGGGACGTCATTCAGGACGAAGTTGGGCAAGCGCACTCGGCCGGCGGCCATCCGATGTTTGGTACGTCGTTCCCCTCCTGACGCCTCCGCCCACCTTCTCGACCTCCGGAATTCCGGTCTGCAGCAAGGATCACGCAATGACGATCATCGCCGACGAAACAGTACGCGCCAAAGCGATCGTCAGATCCTTCTATGACGGGGGTGCGCGGGGCAGCATCACGGACTTTGCCGATCAGCTCGACCAAGGCTTCGTGCTATTTGTACCGGCATACCTCCCCTGGGGCGGGCAGTTCGACAAGGCGGGCTATATCGCGTTGCTTCCCGGCGTCGCCGATGTGCTCGATTTCAAGCGGCTCGATTATCTGAGCTTTACCGGCGAAGGCGGACACGTCGTCGCTCTGATCGAAATCGGCGTTCAGGGGACTGACCAGACCATCATCATCTCAGAGCATTGGGACATCGCGCACGACAAGGCGGTTCGGCTGCGCGTGGCCTATTTCGACCCGAAAATCCTGCTCGATCGGATCGCGCTGACGACTCGCGTCTGAACGCATCCCTCCAGCTCGAAGGATCACTCGATGTCCAAAATCGACCATGCCGCGCGCGGCGAACGCAGCTGCCACAATGCCTGCGCGTCGGTTCGATAGCATGACCTTGTTGCTTGAACCGGACGCACCCCCGGCGCGACGCGATGTGGCCGATGGTTCGCCGCCGCCACTGCACCACGGCGCGCTTTATGCGCTGGCGCTTGGCACGTTTGCGGTGGGAACCGAAGGTTTCATGATCGCAGCCTTGCTGCCGACGATCTCGGCATCGCTGTCGGTCACGATACAGGCGGCGGGTCAACTCGTGACGGTCTTCGCGCTCGTCTATGCCTTGAGTTCGCCGATCCTGACCGCGCTCACCGCCGCGCTGCCGCGACGGCAGTTGCTCATGCTGTCGCTGGCCGCGTTCGCAGCCGCAAACTTCGTCGCAGCAGTGGCGAGCGGCTATTGGGCGCTTGCCGGCGCGCGGGTACTGCTCGCGCTTTCCGCAGGGTTATATGTGCCCAATGCGAACGCGCTGGCGGGGGCGATGGCGGCGCCGCATCATCGGGGACGAGCCCTTGGTATCGTCAACGGCGGCATTACCGTCGCGATCGCCATCGGCGTGCCGCTCGGTGCTTTTGTGGGATCGCGATATGGCTGGCGAGCGACGTTCGTTGGCGTGGGGCTTCTGTCGACCATGGCGCTCATGGTCCTTGGCCTCATGCTGCCGCGCAACGCAGCGGTCATGGCCCCTGCGGGTCTGCGCGACCGATTGGCGGTGATTGCGGCCCCGGGCGCCTCTCTTACCTTGGCAACGACTACGCTTTGGGCGCTCGCGGCATATGCTGTTTACACATACATCGCTCCCTATTTGTCGGTGGCAGGCGGCTTCGCGCCGGGGCAGGTCGGATTGGTGCTGTTCCTCTACGGCGGTGCTGCACTGGTCGGGGTAACGCTTGGCGGTTGGGCGCTCGATCGCTTTGGCAACCGGACGGTGCAGGCGGTTGCCCTGCCGGCCATGGCACTGGCCTTTGCGGGCTTGACGACGGTGGCCTTGCTTCGAGGCCCCGCGATAGCTGGGATCATCATCGGGCTGGTCGTCATTTGGGGTATCAGCGCCTGGGCGTTCTTTCCAGCGCAGCAGGATCGCCTGATCGGCGTCGCCGGGCTCGCCAATACGCCGGTGATCCTCTCGCTCAACGCGTCCTTTATGTATCTCGGCTTCGCCGCCGGGGCCGTGCTCGGTTCGCTGGTCATCACTTTTCTCGGCATCGCGTGGATTGGAAGCGCCGGCGCCGTCGCGCTCGTCGCCGCGATGGCGATGTCGCGCTTTGCTCGACGTCGGGCACCCGCGCCGCCCGCGCTTGCCTCATCTCGATAAGGACGACGGGAGGCGACCTCCCGCCATCGGTGCGGTGCTCTGGTGAGGCGGAATGCCTGTGTCGCTCGTGATGGTTGGCGGGCTGCACGACTGATTTCGAACCTGACGTCCGGGCAGTTGCATCTCGGACCCGCCTTATCCCGCCCCGCAGGGTCGCTACATCCTCGTCTCGCTCGAACCGGACCCGGAAGGGCCGCCGCAACCAGGAAGTCCAAATGTTCAACGATGTGCCGAACCTGTTCTCGCCGCTGCAACTTGGCGCGATCGACCTCGATCACCGGGTCATCCACGCCCCCACGACACGGCTGCGCGCGAACGAGGATCATAGCCCGAGCGCGATGATGGTCGATTACTACCGCCAGCGGGCGTCGGTCGGGGGATTGATCATCACCGAGTCGACCCACCCCAGCCATGACAGCCGTGGCTATGAGGGCGCGCCCGGCATTTATACCGATGCCCATGTTGCTGGCTGGTCCAAGATCGTGGACGCCGTCCATGATCGCGGTGGACGGCTCGTGATGCAACTCGGCCATGACGGCCGTCAGTCGCACGTCGATCTCGCACGTGGCGCCGCACCTGTCGCACCGTCCGTAGTGCCGTTCGTCGGGCAGGCGCTGACTAAGGCTGGCTGGGTGCCGGTGTCGCCGCATCGCGCGCTCCGGATCGAAGAGATCCCCGGCCTGATACAGAGCTTCCGCGCGGCTGCAGAGAACGCCAAGGCGGCCGGCTTCGATGGCGTCGAGCTGCACAACGCCAACGGCTATCTCGCCGACACCTTCCTTGAGGACGGCACCAACAAGCGGACCGACCGCTACGGTGGCAGCATCGAGAACCGTGCCCGCTTTTCGCTGGAGTTGGTGGACGCGCTCGTCTCGGTGTGGGGTATCGGCCGCGTCGGCGTCCGCGTGTCGCCAAGCGGAAAATGGGGTGCCATTTCGGACAGCGATCCCAGGGCCACGTTCGGCTATTTCGCGCAGCAGCTGAACCGCCATCCGCTGGCATATTTGCATGTGATCGAACCGCGCGTGATGGGTGTCGAGACGATCGATGAACATCAGGCGCCTGTGGCGTCCTCGTTCCTCCGGCATGTCTTCAAGGGACCGATCATCTCGGCCGGAGGGTTTGATCGCGACGGGGCCGAAGCGATCCTGGCGCGCGGCGATGCCGATGCGGTCGCGTTTGGGCGGTTTTTCACCTCGAACCCGGATCTTCCGGAGCGGCTGCGGTCCAACCTGCCCCTGACGCCTTATGTGCGCGATGCCTTTTGGGGCGGGACGGAGCGTTATTACAGCGATTTCCCGCGTTTCCGCGAGCTTGTGCCGGCACAATGATGGCCTGGCTATGCGCCTTTGAGGTCGGAAAACAGGTGCTTCGTCATGAAGTCGACGAACGCGCGTTGCTTCGGCGTCTCCTTCAGCCCCGCTGGCCAAAGCATGCGGAACGCGCTCACGTCTTTAAGATATTGATCAAGCACCGGACGCAATGTCCCGGCGGCGAGTTGGCGACGAACCGCGAAGATCGGTACGCAGGTGAGGCCGGCCCCGCCCTCGGCGAGCGAGATCAGCGGCTCGATCGTGTTGGTGACCACAGTGGCCGGCAGCTCGATGTCCACGAAAGTATCGTCGCGCTGCAAGCGCCAGCTTTCGAGCTTGCCGCTGCTCGACCAGCGATGACGAAGACAAGCGTGGCGAAGCAGGTCTTCGGGCGTCTCGGGAATGGCGTGCTCGGCGAAGTAGCCGGGCGAGCCGACGATCACGAACGAGAAATTGCCGAGTATGCGCGTCTTGAGCTGCGAGTCCGTCGCCGTGCCGGTGCGCAGGACCACGTCAAAGCCTTCCTCGATGATGTCGACGAGGCGGTCCGAAAAGTCAAGGTCCAGCTCGATCTCGGGGTAGGCGCGCGAGAAATTGGCGAGTGCAGGGGTCAGCAGCGTGCCGACCAACGGCAAGCTGATCTTGAGCTTGCCGCGCGGCATACCCTGGCTTTGTGCGAGCTCCAGCTCGGCGGCCTCGACTTCGGCGAAGATGCGCCGGCAACGGCGGAACAGGGCCTCGCCCTCGGCCGTCAGCGTAATGCTTCGTGTGCTGCGATTGAACAGGCGGACGCCAAGGCGTTCTTCCATTCGCATGATCGTCTTGCCGACGGCCGAGGACGAAACGCCGATGGCGCGACCGGCCGCTGTGAAGCTGCGCAATTCGGCGGCTTGCGCGAAGGTCGACAGCGCGGCGAGCTTGTCCATTTCGTGCTCCGGTTATCGGTGGACGGCCGCATCGCCGAACGATCGCGTTATCCTCGCATAGAAGCTGGCGATAGGCGATGATTCCCGCAAAGCGCCTCCCACGCGCGCCGCGACCTCCTGGCCCCGCCACTGCGCATGCGCGCGCACCGCCACGGCCCGTTTCGCGGCGTCAGCCGATTGCGGAACCAGGGGTTGGAGATGTTCCGACCCTGAACCGAATACTCGGCAGGCCACCGACTGCACATCTCGGTCGAACAGAAACACATGTGTCATTCCCATGACCGGCCGCGCCGGCCTTCTCCAAAGGAACATCCCGTGACCAATCTCTTCTCGCCGATCTCGGTCGGCAGCATCCCACTTTCGCACCGCATCGTCGCCGCGCCATTAACCCGGCTTCGTTCCGAACAGCCGGGCGACATTCCCGGCGACCTCATGGTCGAATATTACGCGCAGCGTGCATCGGAAGGCGGCCTTCAAATTGCCGAAGCCACGCCGGTTGCGGTACAGGGTCGCGGCTACCTTGGGTCACCGGGCATCTATTCTGATGAACAAGTGGCTGGTTGGCACCGCGTGACAGATGCCATTCATGCCAAGGGCGGTCGCATTGTTCTCCAACTCTGGCATGTCGGTCGGCAAAGCCATATCGATAACACCGGTGGTCCGAGCCCCGTTGCCCCGTCTGCGGTCCAGACCGGAGATCTGGTTTTTACCAAGGATGGCTGGGTCCCCGTTTCGCCGAACCGCGCGCTGACGATCGAAGAAATCGCGGAGATCGTCGAGCAGTTTCGCCAAGGGGCAATCCGGGCAAAGGCGGCGGGCTTCGACGGTGTCGAGATCCACGGCGCCAATGGCTACCTGGTCGATCAATTCATCCAGGACGGCTCGAACAAGCGTACCGATCGCTACGGCGGCACGGTTGAGAATCGGGCACGCTTCCTGTTCGAAGTTCTCGAAGCGGTAACATCGGTGTGGGGCGGCGACCGCGTCGGCTTGCGGATCGGGCCGAGCGGCACGTTCCTATCGATGTCGGACAGCGATCCCCAAGCGACTTTCGGCTATATCGCAAGGGAGCTGAACCGCTTCGGCCTGGCCTATCTCCACGTCATCGAGCCGCGCATTGTTGGCTCGGAGGCGCCGGTTGACGGTCAGCCCCCGGTCGCTGCTGCCCACCTGCGTCCGCTGTTTAAGGGACCTATCATCGCGGCTGGCGGGTTCGATAAGAAGGGGGCGGAAGAGATCATCGCGCGAGGCGACGCTGACCTGGTCGCCTTTGGCCGCTACTTCGCTTCCAATCCCGATCTCGTGAAGCGCTACCGTCACGATTGGCCGCTCAACGCCTATGATCGTGCCACCTTCTACGGCGGCGATGCCCGCGGATATGTCGACTATCCCTTTTACCAGCAGGTCGCAGTGGCAGCCTGAGCTTTGGCAGCCGCCGCTCAAACCGGGCGGCGGCTACCGAGCCGAATATTTGAGCTATCCCGCGAACCGTACCGTTCGCTCCCGTGAAACCGGAGGTGGAAGAAGCGGCCACTCCGACGCGACTAGCGGCGACGTACCTGAACGTACCAGTATGGGTGAGCGCTGAGAGGCGGCTGAGCGTCTGGTTTTGGGTCGCAGCAGAGATCTGGCGGGAGCAGGCGACCCTCAGGTCGCTCAGCCTGCCATTCCCGCCAAGTCGGGCGTCGCTCTTAGTTCGCGACCCGCCTACGCCCTGCTTCCTCGGCGATGAAGTCGGCGACGTCCTCAACCGCTCGTTCGCTGGCGTATAGACGGGAGTGGATCATCGGACCTCCCCTCTTTAGCAGTGCGATCAGCCCGTAGCTGCGCCGCTTAGCCATCGCGCTACCCTCCGGATATCGCCGCGCGGTCACCGTCCAGTGCAGATTGTCGCGTCCGCTCTGAGAACCGAAGCCGAAGGCGGGGAGGCTCGCCGAGAGACGCAGGACGGCGCCGACGAGCGCGCCGACTGCGAAGGCCAGAGGGATCAGCATGATCTTCGCTAGGAACATGAAGGTGCTCGATTGCACGGTGAAGCTGCTCGTTCCGACGACGGACTGCTCGTGGAACCCGAGTCTAGCGAGCGCGAAGAGCGTCGCCGCCGTCCCGGCGGTCAATGCGGCCGCCACCGCGGCGCGCATGATCCACAGCGTGACGCGATGCGACCACCAGGAGGCGTTGAGCACCTGGAGCGCCTCGTCTACCGGCGCCGACATCGCGAGTATCGGCGTGCCCGACAATCTTTCCGTGGGCTGGAGATAGGCAAACTCGGCCATCCGGACCACAGCCGCCTTTCGCTCCTCCCTATGCTGCTCCTCCGCCATGACGAAGCCGCCAAACAGGATGGCGAGCGTGATGAGGGTCGCGATGCCGCCGTCGACGGCGCCCGTAGCCCCAGTGATGACGGACTGGCATCGATCGGACTGGAACACGAGCGAGCAGCCGTCGATCAATCCCCGCCGAAGGCCGCTTATCCACGCGATCTTCCAGTCGAACAGGCCATGCAGCAGCAAGCTTAGGGGCAGCAACAGGGCGCCGCCGAGCAACGGGATGGCGGCCCACACCATGGCCGCGAGCGCCGACGCGTCGAGACCGGCGGCGACACGGGCCACCAATGGCGCCTCGTCGCGGAAGAACAGGAAGGGTGTCGCGAGCGTCACGACGCCACCCACCCGTTCGCGGACCTGATCGTCGTGCACGATCGCGTGGAGGGCGACGTTCCCGCCATGGCTGTGGCCGACCAGGAAGCAATTGTCGTGCGGCCGCAGCCCGATGGTGCGTAAGTGCTCGACGAGCCTCCGGCTTCCCTCGCGGCGGGCCGCGTGCGAGTTGCCGCCGCTCCAGTCGATGAATGTCAGGTCGGTCGCGGTGACCGACCTGCGGGCTAGGGCGGTTGCCAGCGATCGGGCGAACCAGGAATCAGGTCGTGTCCACGGCGCTCCGGTGGCGAAGGTGCCGTGGATCAGGACGATCGCAGTACGGCCTGCTCCCTCCGTCTGTGCCATCTCCCTTTCCCCCGACGCCAGCACCGCTGCCATAGCGGCAAGGTCGCGAACATGCGTCATGACGCGCGATGTTGATAGATGCCGGCTGGATTAGGATCTCTTCGTCATGGGGGAAGGTCGGCGGGAACCAGCCCCGCTCGTGCGACAGCGGGATGAGTTCAAGCGCCGCCACGGCGAGGGGTTCGACGCAAAGCGGCTCCGCGCTTTCGATCTAAATTAACGTGCGACCACTCATGGGCAGCGGCCCGCGAACGCTGAGCGTCCGCCCTTGTGAAGGATATCGGGCATCGTCAGATGTACGATATCCTCCAAAGCAGGAAGCCGCGTGCCACGGGCGGTGAGCTATGGGGTTTTCGGTTTTCGACCCGTCGTTAGGGGTGCGTCGCGCCCGTCGG
>NZ_JARYTI010000026.1 GCF_029911635.1 Sphingomonas sp. AR_OL41 | reverse complement strand
GACCCAGCCGGGCGGCCGGCCGCATGCCGAAGCGATGGCGCTGGCCCAGGCGGGCGAAAAGTCGCGCGGCGCGACTGCCTATGTCTCGCTTGAGCCGTGCGCGCATGTTTCGCCGCGCGGGCCGTCCTGTGCCGACCTGCTGGTCGCCGCAGGGGTGTCGCGCGTCGTTGCCGCGCTGGTCGATCCCGACCCGCGCACCGACGGCAGCGGTTTCGCGCGCCTGCGCGCTGCCGGCATCGCGGTCGAGACCGGTGTCGGCGCCGAGGCGGCAGCACGGTCGATCGCCGGCTTCCTGACGCGGCGCGCGCTCGGCCGGCCGCACGTCACGCTCAAGCTCGCTTTGTCGCTCGACGGCGCGGCGGCGATGGGATCGGGCCAGAGCCAATGGATCACCGGTGCCGAAGCGCGCGCGCATGCGCATGTCGAGCGCGGCCGGCACGAAGCGATCCTGGTTGGGCGCGGGACTTGGGAAGCGGACCGGCCACGCCTCGACGTACGGCTGGCGGGCCTTGCCGACCGGGCGCCGCGCCGCGTGCTGCTGTCGACCGGCAGCGCGCCCGAACCCGGTATCACGGTGATCGGCGCGCCAGCCGCGATCGCCACGCTCGACGGCGTCGACCATCTGCTGGTCGAGGGTGGCGCGAAGACCGCGGCGGCGTTCCTCGCCGCCGATCTGGTCGACCGGCTGCTGCTCTACCGCGCGCCGATCCTGATCGGCGGCGGGCGCACGCTGCCCGATATCGGGCTTACCGAACTTGCTGAAGCGCATGGCCGGTGGCGATGCCTTGATGCGCGCCCGCTTGGCAGCGACCGAGTCGAGGTCTACGAGCGCCGGCGAAGCGAGCGTTAGGGCCAGGCGGCATGTTCACGGGCATCATCAGCGATATCGGCACGATTGCCTCGATCGAGGTACGCGGCGACACGCGTCTCGTCATCGACACCGCCTATGACATGGCGAGCGTCGATCTCGGCGCATCGATCGCCTGTTCGGGCGTGTGCCTGACGGTGGTCGACAAATCGGCGCCCGGCGCGCCGGGCTGGTTTGCGGTCGACGTGTCGGGCGAAAGCATCGCACGCACCGCGCGCGATCAGTGGACACAGGGGCGGCTGCTCAACCTCGAGCGCGCAATGAAGCTGGGCGACGAACTCGGCGGGCATATCGTGACCGGCCATGTCGACGGCGTCGGTTCGGTGGTCGGCGTGTGTGCCGAGGGCGATTCGAAGAAGATCGGCTTTTCCGTGCCCGCAGCGCTGGGGCCGTTTCTCGCGCCCAAGGGATCGGTGACGATCGACGGCGTCTCGCTGACCGTCAACGAGGTTGTCGACCAGCCCGACGGCACGACGCATTTCGCGATCAACCTGATTCCCCACACCCAGGCGGTGACGACACTCGGCTCGCTGGCCCCCGGCCAGGAGGTCAATATCGAGATCGACGTGCTCGCCCGTTACCTGCAACGCATGGAGGCCTATCGTGCCAAAGCCCGCTGAGCTGTCGCGCCTGCGCCACGGCTTCCTGTCCAGCCCCGAAGAGATCATCGACGAGGCCCGCAACGGCCGGATGTTCATCCTGGTCGACGACGAGGACCGCGAGAATGAGGGCGATCTCGTCATACCGGCGCAGATGGCGACGCCCGAGAAGATCAACTTCATGGCCAAGTTCGGGCGCGGGCTGATCTGCCTCGCGTTGACCAAGCGCCGTGTCGACGAACTCGGGCTCGACCTGATGAGCCGCCACAACGGCACGCGGCACGAAACCGCCTTCACCACCTCGATCGAGGCGCGCGACGGCGTGACCACCGGCATTTCCGCCGCCGACCGTGCGCGCACCGTGGCCGTGGCGATCGATTCGTCGAAGAACCGCGACGAGATCGTGACGCCGGGCCATGTCTTCCCGCTGGTCGCGCGCGATGGTGGCGTGCTGGTGCGCGCCGGCCATACCGAAGCAGCGGTCGACGTCGCGCGGCTCGCCGGTCTCAACCCGTCGGGCGTGATCTGCGAAATCATGAACGAGGACGGTTCGATGAGCCGGCTCGACGACCTCGTCACCTTCGCGCAGTTCCACAATCTCAAGATCGGCACGATCCGCGACCTGATCGCCTATCGCCGGCGCTACGATCATCTCGTCGAGAAGCGCGCCGAAATGGCGTTTCACAGCAAGTGGGGCGGCGACTGGAAGGCGATGACCTTCTACAACAAGGCGACCGGCGACGAGCAGATTGCGCTGGTCAAGGGCCGGATCGATCCGGACAAGCCGACGCTGGTGCGGATGCACACGCTTTCCTTCTTCGTCGATGCGTTCGGCGAGGAATCGGAGCGCGCCGGGCTGCTGTCGCGCTCGATGGAGCTGATCGCCGACGAAGGCACGGGCGTGATCGTCGTGATCAACCGGCCGATGAAGGATTCGGTGTCGCGCTTCATCAAGCTGCGTGCCGAAGGCAAGACCGCCGGCGCGCCCGAGGTCGAGGAATTGCGCGATTACGGCGTCGGCGCGCAGATCCTCGCCGAGCTCGGTGTGCAGGACATGGTGCTGCTGACCAACACCCACCACACGCTGGTCGGCCTCGAAGGTTACGGCCTGTCGATCGTCGGCGAACGCGCAATTCCCGGTACCGGAGGCGAATAGCATGGCCAAAATCCTGATCGTCGAGGCGCGCTTCTACGACCATCTCAACGACCTGCTGCTCGACGGCGCGCGCAGCGCAATCGAGGATGCCGGGCACAACCACGAAACGATCACCGTACCGGGCGCGCTGGAAGTGCCCGGCGCGATCGCGCTGGCGGCGGAGAGCGGTCGCTATGACGGTTATGTCGCGCTGGGCGTGGTGATTCGCGGCGAGACCTATCATTTCGAGATCGTCGCGGGCGAGAGCGCGCGCGGCCTGATGGCGCTGTCGATGGATGGGCTGGCGATCGGCAATGGCATCCTCACCACCGAGAATGAGGCGCAGGCGCTGACGCGCGCGCGCAAGACCGAGAAGGACAAGGGCGGCGAGGCGGCGAAGGCCGCGCTGACGATGCTCGACCTGAAGGCACGCTTCGGCTGACGTCATGGACGAGATGCGCCCGCCACCATCGCGCTATCGCGTGATCGAGCGCGGTGGGCGGCTGATCGTCATCGACAATTGGGCCAAGGACGGCGCTTCGCCGGTCGGCGATGCCCCGACGACATCGCGCCCGCCCCTTGCCCCAACGGGCCGCGCGCCGGCCGGCACGATGCCGTCCGCGCCCGATGGTCTGCTTCAGCGGCTCGTAAACCTCGCCACCATCGGCGCGGTCGACCCCGAAGGACGGCCCTTCTGGGTCACGGCACGCTGGTACGATGCAAGCGGACCGCGCGCCTTTGCGCTCGGCCCCGCCGGCGTGCGGCGACTCGGCGGCGGCCTGCTTGGCGTACTGGCGGTCGCGCTGGCTGTGCTGATCGGTTTCTTCGTCGTCGGCGTGCCGATGATCCTGATCCTCGGCGCGCTCGGCGCGACGGCGGGCAAGCCCCTCACCTCCGCCGTGACGCGCTGGATCGACGGCTTCGCGCAGCTTCCACCCGACTGACGCTTGCTCCGCCGATCGCTTACTTATACTGATGTCAGTAAGGGAGTTGAGCATGGCGCTGGCACATACGTTCAAGGCGAATCCGCACTGGTTGCCGCGCCTGCCGCGCGCCGCGCTCGACAAGCTGCCGGGCGAAGACGGCATCCCGTTCTTCGGCAACACGTTGAAGATGCTCAAGGACCCGGCGACCTTCGGGCGGCGGATGGTGGCGACTTACGGGTCGATCTACCGCAACAACGCCTTTGGCGGGCGGACCGTGATGCTGATCGGCCCCGACGCCAACGAACTGGTGCTGTTCGACCGCGACAAGATCTTCTCGTCGGAACAGGGCTGGGGCCCGATGCTCAACCTGTTGTTCCCGCGCGGGCTGATGCTGATGGATTTCGACCATCACCGCGCCGACCGGCGGCTGTTGTCGGTGGCGTTCAAGCCCGAGCCGATGCGCCATTATGCCACCGAGCTGAACGCCGGCATTGCCGCGCAGGTCGCCGGCTGGGCCAACAAGGAACTGCGCTTCTACGACGCGATCAAGAAGCTGAGCCTCGACCTGGCGGCGACGAGTTTCCTCGGTGTCGAACTCGGCGACGAGGCCGACCGCATCAACCAGGCGTTCGTCGACGAGGTACAGGCCTCGGTCTCCCCGATCCGCGCGCCGCTGCCCGGCACGCAGATGCGCAAGGGCGTCAAGGCGCGGGCCTATCTGATCGATTATTTCCGGCGCGAGATTCCGGCGCGACGCGGCGGCTCGAATCATGTCGGCGGGATGGATTTCTTCTCGCAATTCTGCCGCGTGACCGACGAGCAGGGCGCGCCGCTCAGCGACCAGGCGATCGCCGATCACATGAACTTCCTGATGATGGCGGCGCACGACACGATCACCTCGTCGGCGACCAGCCTGATCATGCTGCTCGGCCGCAACCCCGAATGGCAGGACAAGCTGCGCGCCGAGATCGCGGCGGTCGGCATGGATCCGGTGCACGGCGTGGCCTATGCCGACCTCGATAAACTCGTCCTGGCGGACTATGCCTTCAAGGAAGCGCTGCGCATGGTGCCGCCGGTGCCGTCATTGCCGCGCCGCGCGCTGAAAGATTTCCATTTCGGCGGCTACGACATTCCTGCGGGCAGCTTTGTCGGGCTCAATGTCGGCTATACGCATTACATGCCCGAACATTGGAGCGACCCGACGCGCTTCGACCCCATGCGCTTCACGCCGGAGAATTCGCGCGGACGGCACAAATATGCCTGGGTGCCGTTCGGCGGCGGCGCGCATATGTGCCTGGGGCTGCACTTTGCGACGATGCAGGTACGGATCCTGCTCGCCCATCTGTTGTCGCGCTACCGCATCGAGCCGGCCGAAGGCGCCGGCGAGGCGTGGCAATATTTCCCGATCCCGCGTCCGCGCGACGGCTTGCCGGTGCGCTTCGTACCGCTCGACTGACGAGCAATCGCGCCGCCATGCCTGACCGGCATGACAGCGCGATGCCGGTCGATCAGGCCGCCGCCGTTTCCAGCGCGGGATAATCGACATAACCCTCTGGGCCCTGACTGTACCAGGTCGCCATATTGCCCTCGTTGAGCGCCGCGCCGGCGGCGAGCCGGGCGGGCAAATCGGGATTGGCGAGGAAGCTGCGGCCAAAGCTGATCGCGTCGGCGACGCCGGCATCGATCCGCTCCTGCGCCGCGGCGACGGTGAGATAATCCGAATTGAGCACCAGCGGGCCGGTGAAAGCCTGGCGGATCTCGGGCGACAGGCGCGGCACGTCGGTGCGGCCGAAAGTGCCGTCGGGGCCGGGTTCGCGCAGCTCGAGAAAACCGATGCCGATATCCGACAACAGCTTTGCGGCCGGCACGAACAGATGAACCGGGTCGCTGTCGTCGACGCCCTGCGAATCACCATTGGGCGACAGCCGCACCGAGGTGCGATCAGCACCGGCGACCGACGCGACGCGGGTCGCCACCTCGCGTAGCAGACGGGTGCGATTCTCGACCGAACCGCCATAGGCATCGCTACGGAAATTGGCGTTGTCGCGCAGGAACTGGTCGATCAGATAACCATTGGCGGCGTGTATCTGCACGCCATCGAAGCCGGCAGCGAGCGCGTTTTCGGTCGCCCGGGCATAGCTGTCGAGCAGGCCGGGAATTTCGTCGAGGCCGAGCGCCCGCGCCGTCTCGAACGGCTGACGCCCCTCATAGGTGTGCGCCTTGCCAGCAGTGGCGGTGGCCGAGGACGACACCGGCTGCTCGCCGGTCACCGAGCTGTGAACCTGCCGGCCCATATGCCAGAGCTGTGCGACGATCCGGCCGCCGGCATCGTGGACGGCCTGGGTGACGGGTTTCCAGGCGCTGGTCTGCTCGTCGCTCCACAACCCCGGTGCGAAGGGCCAGCCCAGCCCCTGATGGCTGATGCCGGTCGCTTCCGAAATGATCAGGCCGGCCGAGGCGCGCTGCGCATAATATTCCGCCATCACCGCCGTCGGCACATGCTCGCGGGTCGCGCGGCCCCGCGTCAGCGGCGCCATGAGAATGCGGTTGGGCGCGGCGATCGCGCCAAGCTGGATGGGGTCGAAGAGACTCGGCATGAAAGTCCGTTTCCTTTTGCTACCTGACGCCGTGGAGATAGGCGGTTAAGGGGCGGCATGCACCCCACCAAGCCAACAATAAAAACTGTTGCCGAAACAACCGGCGCGACGCCTTGGGCATTCGCAGCGCTGATCGGCGCCAATGTCGCGCTTGCCTTCGGGCCGTGGCTGGTACGGCTGGCCGACACCGGACCCGTCGCCTCGGGCTTCTGGCGGATCGCGCTCGCCGCGCCGGTCCTTGCGGTGCTGGCGCTACGCGGCGGATGGCGGCCTGTCGGGCTCGGGCGATCGCTATGGCTCATGCTCGCGTTCAGCGGGGTGTGCTTCGCCGCCGATCTCGGCAGCTGGCATCTCGGCATCCTGCGCACGACGCTCGCCAATGCCACGCTGTTCGGCAATTCGGCTACGCTGTTCTTTCCAGTCTATGGCTTTCTCGCGGCACGGGCATGGCCGACGCGATCGCAAGGTGCGGCATTGCTGCTGGCGCTGGCGGGCGCCGCCTTGCTGATCGGCCGGTCGTACGAGCTCGATCCGCGCCATCTCGCCGGAGACCTGCTCTGCCTGCTCGCCGGGATGCTCTACACAATCTATTTCGTGTGCATGGCGCGCGCGCGACACACAATGGCGCCGTTTCCGGCGCTGGCGTTGTCGACCATCGCCAGCGTCGTGCCGCTGCTGCTGTTCGCCGCCGCGCTCGGCGAACGCATCCTGCCGCATGACTGGACGCCGCTGCTCGGGCTGGCGCTGGTCAGTCAGCTGATCGGCCAGGGGCTGATGATCTATGCGCTGGGCCGCTTCTCGCCGCTCGTCGTGGGTATCGCGCTGCTCATCCAGCCGGTCGTCGCAGCGGCGATCGGTTTGCTGGTCTATGGCGAGCGGCTCGGCCTACCCGATCTGGTCGGCGCGGCGCTGGTCGCGGTGGCGCTGGTGCTCGTCCGCGACGGGCCAAAGGAGCCCGATCAGCTTGCGGCTGCGCCTGAGGGGGCTAGATAGGGGACATGACCCTGCCCCCTGATCCCACGCTCGATGAAATCCGCGTCGCCCTGGCGCCCGCAATCGCCGCCAATGCCGGGTTCGACGGCTGGAGCGACGCCGCGCTGGCCCTCGCCGCTGAAGCCGAGGGCGTCGATATCGACGTCGCGCGACTCGCCTTTCCCGGTGGCGCGATCGACATGATCGATGCGTGGTTCGCCGAAATCGATTCCGCGATGACGGCCGCGCTGCCGGCGGAGCGACTCGCCACGATGAAGATCCGCGAGAAGATCACCGCATTGGTCGAGGCACGTCTCGTCATGCTGGCGCCGCAGCGCGAATCCTTGCGGCGCGCGATGGCGATTCTCGCCATGCCGGCGCATCTGGTCCACGCCGCAAAGCTCGGCTGGCGCGCCGCCGATCTGATGTGGCGCGCGGCCGGCGACACCACGACCGACTATAATCATTATACCAAACGGACCATCCTTGCCGGTGTCTATGCGGCGACCACGACGGTGCTGGTCGACGACGACAGCGAGGGCCATGCCGACACGCGCGCGTTCCTTGCGCGCCGGATCGAGGGGATCATGCGCTTCGAGAAGACCAAGGCGCGGCTGCTGGGGCGCGCGACGCACCGGCCGAGCCTGTCGCGCTTCATCGGTCGCTTGCGCTATCCGGCAGTATGATCCCGGCCCACGTCGTTATTGATAATTAATCGCAGTATCGCTAGATCGTCCGCATGAAGCCGCCGATCCGCCTCGACTCGCTGCCGCGCCACCAGTGCGCGACCGTCGCGGGTATCGACTGGGCCGAACTGACGCTGCCGGAGGCACGGCGCTTGCGCGAACTGGGCGTCGATGAAGGCGTCGGAATCGAGGTGCTGCACCGCGCCTCGTTCGGCACTGGTCCCATTGCGTGCCGCATCGGCCGGATGACGGTCGCGCTGCGCCGCGCGGTTGCCGGCGCTATCCGTGTCTCGCCGATTGCCGGATAGGTGACCGAAACGCCGCTGGTCGCGCTGGTCGGCAATCCCAATGCCGGCAAGAGCGCGTTGTTCAACGCGCTGACGGGCGCGCGGCAGAAGGTCGGCAATTATCCCGGCGTGACGGTCGAGCGGCATTCCGGCCGGCTGGTGCTGGCCGATGGCCGCGCGGTCGATCTGGTCGACCTGCCCGGTGCCTACAGCCTCGACCCGTCGAGCCCCGACGAGCGCGTGACGCGCGACGTGGTGACGGGCACGCAGGACGGCGAGCGCTTGCCCGATGCGTTGATCGTCGTGGTCGACGCGGCCAATCTCGACAATCATCTGCGCTTCACGCTGCAATTGATCGCGCTCGGCCTGCCGGTGGTCGTCGCGCTCAACATGATCGATCTCGCCGAGCGCGACGGGCTCAAGCTTGATCCTGCGGTGCTCGAGCGCGAACTCGGTGTGCCGGTGATCCCGACTGTCGCGGTGCGGCGGCGCGGTCTCGAGGACCTCAAGCTGCGGCTTTCCGGGTTGGTCGATGGCGGTCCGATCCGGCTGCGCGCCAGCACCGGCCATATCGACGACGATATTGTCGCGCTGCAGCGCCAGGCACGCGCGCTGTCGGCCGCTGCGACGATTTCCGAAACCCCGGCACGGCGCTGGACGCATTTGCTCGACGCGGTGCTGCTCCATCCGATTAGCGGGCCGGTGCTGCTGCTCGGAATCCTGTTCGTGATGTTCCAGGCGGTGTTCGCGTGGAGCCAGGCACCGGTCGGCTGGATCGAATCGCTGTTCGCGCTGCTGCAGAACTGGGTCGGCGCGAGCTTGCCCGCCGGGTTCGTGCGTTCCTTCCTCAGCGACGGGGTAATCGCCGGCGTCGGCGCGGTGATCGTATTCCTGCCGCAGATCCTGATCCTGTTTGCCTTCATCCTCGTGCTCGAAGCGTCGGGCTATATGGTCCGCGCGGCCTTCCTGATGGACCGTTTGATGGCCGGGGTCGGGCTGTCTGGGCGAGCCTTCATCCCGCTGCTGTCGTCCTTTGCCTGCGCGGTGCCGGGAATCATGGCAACGCGGACGATCGATGACGAGAAGGACCGCCTGACCACCATCCTGATCGCGCCGCTGATGACCTGTTCGGCGCGGCTGCCGGTCTACACGCTGATCATCGGCGCGCTGATCCCGAACCGGCGGATCCTGCCGTTCATCGGGTTGCAGGGGCTGGTGATGTTCGCGCTCTACGTACTCGGCATCGTCGCCGCGTTCGTCGCTGCGCTGGTGCTGCGCAACACCGTCACCAAGGGGCCGTCATCGGGCTTCATGATGGAGATGCCCAAATATCAATGGCCACGGCTCGGCGACGTCGCGCTGGGACTGTGGAGCCGCGCAATCATCTTCCTCAAACGTGCCGGCACGACGATCGCCGTGACGGTCGCATTGCTTTGGGTGTTGTCGAGTTATCCGGTGGCACAACCCGGCCAGCGCCAGAGCGAGGTGTCGATCGCCGGACACATCGCCTCGGGGATCGAGGTTCTCGTCAAGCCGATCGGCTTCAACCACGACATCGCGCTCTCCCTGTTGCCGGCGATGGCCGCGCGCGAGGCGGCGGTCGGCGCGATGGCGACGGTCTATGCGATCGACAATCCCGATGATCAGGCGGGCAAGGGCAAGCTGGCGGAGAATCTGCGCGGCCGCTGGAGCCTTCCGACCGCGCTGGCGTTCCTGATGTGGTTCGTGTTCGCGCCGCAATGCATCTCCACCATCGCCGTGACGCGGCGCGAGACCAATGGATGGAAATGGCCCGCCTTCATGGTTGGCTATTTGTTCGCCGCCGCCTACATCATGGCCGGAATCACATATTGGCTGGCGGTTGCCGTCGGCCTCTGACGGGGGCGATGGAGAAGTTTATGGCGGGTAGCGTCAACAAGGTCATTCTGGTCGGTAATCTCGGGCGCGACCCGGAAAGCCGTGCATTCCAGAATGGCGGCAAGGTGGTCAATCTGCGCATCGCGACGTCGGAGAGCTGGAAAGACCGCAACACCGGCGAGCGCAAGGAAAAGACCGAGTGGCATTCGGTCGCGATCTTCAACGAAGGTCTCGCCAACGTCGCCGAGAAATATCTGCGCAAGGGCAGCAAGGTCTATATCGAGGGCGCGTTGCAGACCCGCAAATGGCAGGACGCGCAGGGCCAGGACAAATATTCGACCGAGATCGTGCTGCAGGGCTTCAACAGCGTGCTGACGATGCTCGACGGCGCACCCGGCGGTGGTGGCGGCGGCGGCGGTAACGCTGGCCCGCGCGACGATTTCGGCGGCAATGACGATTTCGGCGGCGGCGGTGGCGGTGGCGGCTTTGGCGGCGGCCGTTCGGGTGGCGCTGCGAGCGGTGGCGCGAGTCGCGGCGGTGGCTTCAACCAGGGCGGTGGCGGTTTCGCCGACGATCTGGACGACGACGTGCCCTTCTAGGGCCGACCCCCGTCGATGAGTGATGCGTACCCCCAGGCCGCGAGCGGCTGGCAGATCGACGAGACCGCGCGCAACGCGGTTCTCGCGAGCTATGACCTTGCGGCATTGCGCGACACGCACGAACTGCGCGCCATCACCGACTTTACCGCGGCGCTGTGCGAGGCGCCGACGGCGCTGATCAGCCTGGTCGAGGAATATCGCCAGACCTTTATCGCGCGCACCGGGTTCGATGCGGCAGAAACGCCGCGCGAGACGTCCTTCTGCGCGCATGCGATGCGCGGCGACGCGATCATGGAAGTGCGCGACGCCACGCTCGATCCGCGCTTTGCCGACAATCCACTGGTTTCAGGTGATCCGCGGATTCGTTTCTACGCCGGGGCGCCGCTGATCAACGAAGACGGGGTGCCGCTCGGCGCGCTGTGCGTGATCGACACCGTGACGCGACCGGGCGGGCTTACGGTGTTGCAGCGCGACGGGCTGGCGGTACTCGCCGCCAATGTCATGGCAAGGCTGCGCGATTCGCGCGATGCGATGCTGTGGCGCCACGCCGAGCGTGACGCGAAGCGCGCGCTGAGCGACAGCGAGAACCGCTTCCGCACGCTCGCCGACACCATGCCGCAGATGGTGTGGTCGACGCTGCCCGACGGCTATCATGATTATTACAATGCGCGCTGGTACGAGTTTACCGGCGTGCCCGCTGGCTCAACCGATGGCGAGGGGTGGAGCGGCATGTTCCACCCTGAGGATCAGGAACGCGCCTGGACGGTATGGCGGCATTCGCTGACGACGGGCGAACCGTATCAGATCGAATATCGCCTGCGTCACGCCGACGGGACCTATCGCTGGGTGCTGGGCCGGGCACTGCCGATCCGCGACGGCAACGGTGCGATCACACGCTGGTTCGGAACCTGTACCGATATCCATGAGCAAAAGCTCGCGCTCGAGGAGCGCGAGGTGATCAGCCAGGAGCTGAGCCACCGGATCAAGAATATCTTCTCGGTGATTGCCGGTCTGGTCGCGTTCAGCGCGCGCGGTCGACCCGAATTCGCCGGCATCGCGAGCGACCTGCGCGAGCGCATTACCGCGCTGGGGCGGGCGCATGATTTCGTCCGCCCGCACAGCGCCAACTCGCAGCCGGCCAGCCGGCAGGACAGCCTTGCGGGCCTGTTGGCCGAATTGTTCGCGCCCTATCAGGAAGTCGGCGCCGCACGGCTGGTGGTCGAAGGCGACGATGTCGCGATCGACGACCGCTCGGCGACGCCGTTGGCGCTGCTGTTCCACGAGCTGGCGACCAACGCGACCAAATATGGCGCGCTTTCTGTACCGGACGGCCGCGTTTCCGTGACGAGCGAGCAGGACGGCGACATGCGGCTGCTGCGTTGGCGCGAACGTGGCGGTCCTACCGTCAAGCAGCCGGAGAATGCATTCGGCTTTGGCACCCAACTCATCGAGCTCAGCGCAGTGCGCCAACTCGGTGGCAGCGTGCAGCGTGAGTGGCGGCCCGAAGGACTCGATGTAACGATCCGGGTGCCGCGAACGGCATTTACGCGCTAGGCGCGCAAATCGCTGAACAGAACGACCTGGCTGGCCGCCTCGGGCAGCGGCGTGCCGCCACTGGCGATCGCGGCGGCGGCTGTGATCGCCGCCTCGCTGAACGGTTTGCGGACATAACCGAGCGCCTGGGCGTCGTCGGCGATCTGCGACGGATTGGCGGTAACGAACACAACCTTCACGTCATGCTCACGCGCGAGCAAATCTGCGATGGCTGGACCCGTCGGCCCGTCGCGCAGATTGACGTCGATGAAGGCGAAATCGCAATCGCGCCCGATATCGCACGCCGTCAGGCGATCGGCGGCAATGCCGACGACGCTGTAGCCAGCCTCGACCAGGATACGCTCCAGATCGAGCGCGACGAAGATCTCGTCTTCGACGATGATGGCTGTCTTTCCCATGGTCGCACTAGAATGTTGATCGAAATCAATTGTTCCGTCGCAACAGAAATATCGCATGTTCGGCGAACAGATTGGCGCCCGCCGACGTGGTGCGCTTGTCGCCCGACAGGAACCATTCGCCCTCGACGGCGATATCGCGTTCGCGCACCAGTGCACGGAAATCGTCGATCGTTACATGATGGATGTTCGGGGTGGCGTACCAGGCGACTGGCAGCAGCCGGGTGACCGGCATGCGCCCGCCCCACAGCAACGATAGTCGTACACGCCAATGCGCGAAATTGGGGAAGGAGACGAAGGCGCGCTGACCGATTCGCAACAGTTGCTCGAGCACCATGTCGGGCGCACGCGTCGTCTGGAGCGTCTGGCTGAGGATGGCATAGTCGAAGCTGGCGTCGGGATAGCCGGCGAGATCCGAATCGGCGTCACCCTGGATGACCGAAAGGCCGCGCGACACCGCCGCGGCGACGTTGCGCGGATCGATTTCCAGGCCGCGCGCGTCGACCTGTCGCTTGTCGCGCAGCGCCGCCATCAACGCGCCGTCGCCGCACCCGACATCGAGCACGCGTGAGCCCGGCACGACGTTATCGGCGATAATCGCAAGGTCGGGGCGCAGGTTCATGCCGGCTGCCCGAGCAGGTTCGCGAATTCGGGCGCTAGGCGTTCCATGTAGCGATCGGGCCGCAGCGGCGCATGGAAACCGAGCGCGGCGTAGACGCCGTGCGCGTCGCGCGTGACCAATGCGGTGCGCCGGATGCCGGCGAAATCGGGATGGTCGAGAAACCATTGTACCATCCGCCGACCCAGTCCCTGCCCGCGCACTTCTTCCTCGATCCACACATCGGCGAGCCATGCGAAGGTAGCGTGATCGGTGATCATGCGCGCAAAACCGACCTGAACGTCATCGGCATAGGCGCCAAGGCAATGCGAGCCGGCGATGGCGCGCTCGACGAGTTCACGCGCGATCCCCGGCGACCAATAGCTCGATGCCAGCCAGGCATGAATCCGGTCGACCTGCAGCAGCGCCCGGTCGTCGCTCAGTTCGATCATGCCACAGCCCTCAGGAAACCGTCGGCGACGCGATTGAGCTCGGGCACGTCGAGCAGAAAGGCGTCGTGGCCGAACGGGCTGGAAAGTTCGACGAAGCTCACCGGGGCGCCGGCGGCGTTGAGCGCGTGGACGATGCTGCGCGATTCGGCGGTCGGATAAAGCCAGTCGGTGTCGAAACTGATCAGGCAGAAGCGCGCGCGCGATGCCTTGAAGGCATGGGCGAGGTGCCCGCCATGCTCCTCGGCGAGGTCGAAATAATCCATCGCGCGGGTGATGTACAAATAGGAGTTGGCGTCGAAGCGATCGACAAAAGCGATGCCCTGGTGGCGCAGATAACTTTCGATCTGGAAATCGGCGTCGAAACCGAAACTCTTCGCCTCACGCGCCTGGAGCCGGCGGCCGAATTTCTCGGTCAGCCCGGCCTCGGACAGATAGGTGATATGCGCCGCCATGCGCGCCACGGCGAGTCCGGCGGCAGGCGGGTCACCGGCGGCGTAGTAATCGCCGCCGCGCCATTTCGGGTCGGCCATGATCGCCTGCCGCCCGACCTCATGAAAGGCGATGTTCTGTGCAGTGTGCCGCGCCGCCGAGGCGATCACCAGCGCGGCGCCGACGCGATCGGGAAAGGTCGCCGCCCAGCTCAGCGCCTGCATGCCGCCCATCGACCCGCCGACGACCGCCATCAGCCGGGCGACACCGAGATGATCGAGCAGCATCGCCTGTGCGCGGACCATGTCGCGGATAGTGATCACCGGAAAGCTCATGCCCCAGGGCTGGCCGGTGGCGGGATTGACCGTCGCCGGCCCCGACGAGCCCATGCAACTGCCCAGAACATTGGCACAGACGATGAAGTGCCGCGCCGGGTCGATCGGCTTGCCCGCGCTGACCATGCGCGTCCACCAGCCCGGCTTGCCGGTCACCGGATGGTCGCTGGCGACATGCTGATCGAGCGTCAGCGCGTGGCAGATCAGGATCGCGTTGCTGCCGTCGGCGGCAAGCGTGCCATAGGTTTCGTAAGCGATGTCGACCGGCGATAGCAGCACGCCGCCGTCGAGGCGCAACGGCCCCGACAGCGTGACGTGGCGGCCCAGGCCGAAGCGCGTATCCTGCGTCATGCTCACGCGGTTAGGCTGCCCCCGACATCAACTCAAGCGCCGGGCATGCGCCCGCGACGCGATGATCGCGCGCGCCGCGAGTCGCCCGGTCTGCGCCCCGCCATTCATATAGCCCGGATAGGCGTCCGACAGATGCTCACCGGCGAAATAAACCGGGGCGGCCGAGGGCGGCGCAGAGGCGGCACCATCGGTCTCTTTCCAGATCAGCCGGCCGAAGCGGGTCAGTTGGCCGGGACGGAAATTGACATAGGCGCCCATTGCCAGCGGGTCGCGATGCCAGTTGGTGCGGCGCGCGAGCGCGGTCGTGGCGGCGGTCATACCGGGCACGCCGCGTTCGGCCTGCGCCGCAAACTTCGTCGCCAGCGCATGAGGATCGGCGTTATCGGCCGCGGCGACCTCGTCGCCGCCAAGAAACCAGGTCCATACGCTGCCCGGGCCGGTCGCGGGCCGCACCCCGCCGTCCCAGCCCAGCGCAACGCCGGCCTTGCTGGCGGTCTGCCAGATTTCGCCGCCGCGCCCGATCGGCTTTTCCCATGGCCGCGTCGCCATCACCGCCTGGATCTTGGCGTTCCGGCCCAGCCCGACCTCGGCGATGAAGCGGCGCCACAGCGGCGGCAACGGGATGCGGAAATCGATCTTGCGCGTGATCGACGCCGGGGTGGTGACGATCACCGCCGAGGCCTGGACGCTCGACCCGTCGGCGAAGAACAGCTTTACCCCCGCACCGAGCGGGTCGACCCGCGTGACATGCTTGTTGTTTGTCAGCCGGTTGGCAAGGCGTGACGCCATGGCATCGATCAGCGTGGTGCTGCCGCCGGCGAGGAGATAACGCTCGTCGCTGCGACTGAGCACATCGATCCGCCGCCCGGCGATCGTCGGCAAGTTGAAGACCAGTTCGATCGCCGACGCCTCGGCCGGTTCGCAGCCATATTCGGTGCGCGCCGTCATCTCCATCAACCCCCGCACCCACGGCTCGGGCATGAGACCGGCATGCTTGTCGAGATAGGAGGTGAAGGACAGCTGATCGAGCTCGGCCGAAACGCGCGCATAGTCCTGATCGAGCCGCACCGAATCAGCGTCGATCTGCCCGGCGATACCGCGCAACGCGGCGGCGAGGCGCGCCTCGGGGATTTCCTTGCCGCCGGCGAGGATCATCGTGCGATGCGGTGCGCCCTTGCGGTCGATCAGCGCGACGCCGAACTCCCGGGCCAGCACGTGCATGTCTTCATGGTCGGTATTGACCAGCTGACCGCCGATCTCGATCGACGGCGCGCCCTTGGCGCGCGCGGTGTACATCCGCCCGCCGAACCGTGCGCGCGCCTCGTAGAGGCGCGCGTCGATCCCGGCTTGCGTCAGGTGCCACAGCGCGCTCAGACCGGCGATCCCGCCGCCGATGATCGCGACCGGTCCGGGTGCGATCGGCGCGGCGTGGAGTTGGCGGGGCAGCATCGCCCCGACCCCCGCGGCACCGAGCGCCAGCAACAGCGCGCGCCGCGACAACCCACCACCGCCCGCGACCGGTGGCGCGTCGCCCGCCGCCGCCAGATTGAGCCGCCGCGCTTCCTCGAGCGCGCGCCAGATCGCCTCACTACCCCGCATCGAGCCTCCCTTTTGCGGCTTGCTAGCAGAATCGCGACTCGGCGCCAGCTTGCCTTGCGCGCGGCCATCCGCCATGCGCCGCGCCATGTTACCTTTCGCGCGCGTCACGATCATCGGAATCGGGCTGATCGGCTCGTCGATCGCGCGCGCGGTGCGCGTGCACATGCCGACGGTTCGGCTGACCGGCTTTGACGCCGACCCCGAGGTGCGCGCCACCGCCGACGCGCTTCAACTGTTCGACGACGTCGCCGACACCGCCGGCACGGCGGTGATCGATGCCGATCTCGTGATTCTGTGCGTCCCGGTCGGTGCGATGGGCGAGGCCGCGGCAACCTTTGCCGCCGACCTGCCGGCCGATGCGATCGTCAGCGATGTCGGGTCGTGCAAGGCCGAGGTCGCACGCGCCCTCGGCGCGGCGTTGCCGGGCGCGACGATCGTCCCGGCGCATCCCGTCGCGGGCACCGAGCGGAGCGGGCCCGAGGCCGGCTTTGCCACGCTGTTCCACGGCCGCTGGTGCATCCTGACGCCAGGCGAGGACACCGACCCGCTCGCCATCGCGCGCGTCGCCGAATTCTGGCAGCGGCTCGGCGCCGAGGTCGAGACGATGGCGCCCGACCACCATGACCGCGTGCTTGCGATCACCAGCCATCTCCCGCACCTCATCGCCTATACCATCGTCGGGACCGCGTCCGACATGGAGGAAGTGACGCGCAGCGAGGTGATCAAATACTCCGCGGGCGGCTTTCGCGACTTCACGCGCATCGCGGCGTCGGACCCGACGATGTGGCGCGACGTGTTCCTCGCCAATCGCGAAGCGGTGCTCGACATGCTCCAGCGCTTTTCGGAAGACCTGTCGGCGCTGCAACGCGCGATCCGCTGGGGCAAGGGCGACGAACTGTTCGACCTGTTCACCAAGACGCGTGCGATTCGCCGCGGCGTCATCGACGAGGGCCAGGACGACCCGGCGCCCGATTTCGGGCGCAGCCACGAATAGCGCTTATTCGGCGGCGGGTACGTCGAGTTGATTCATCACGCGATGGACGATCGCCTCGACCTCGGTGCGCGGCATGCCGGGCGCGATTGGCTCACAGAAGCGAAAGGTGACGATGCCCGGCCGGCCGATGCCGTGGCGCGGCCAAAACCGGCCGCTGTCGAGCGCGACGGGAATCACCGGCAGCTTGAGCGCGCGGTAAAGCCCGGCGAATCCCGACAGCAAAGGCGGCTGCTGGCCGGGGGCGACGCGCGTCCCCTCGGGAAAGATCAGGATCGAGCGGCCGGCAGCCAGGGCTGCCTTTCCCTCGCGCATGATCTGGCGCAACGCCGTCGCGGAACCGGCGCGATCGATGACGATGACGCCATAACGTCGCGCCACCCATCCCCAGACCGGGATACGCGCCAGCTCCTGCTTCATCACGATCGCGGGTGCATCGAGCAGCAACGTAAGTTCGATCGTCTCGTACATCGCCTGGTGTTTGGCGGCGTAGAGCGTAGGGCGCGGACGCTCGCCCTCGATCCGGCTGCGCACGCCCATGATGTTGACCGCCGTCCAGCGATGGAAACGCGCCCAGGCGAGCGAATAGCCGATCAGCGCCGGCCGGCCGAACAGCGCAGCGATCGGCGCGCACAGCACGATCGGCGTCGATACGCCGTAGAAGATGATCTTGAACAGCCAGGTCCGCAGCCAGTTCATGCCCCGACATCCAGTTTGAGCGCGATCCAGCGAATCAGCAGCTTGTTATATTCGGCAAGGAGCAGGATCGGCCGCGGATTGCTCGCCACGCCATCGCCGATCACCTCGGCGTCGTTGCCGAGTTCGGCAACCAGTTCGAGTTTGGCGCGGGCGAGATGCCAGTCCGACGTCACCAGCCGCACCGTGCGATAATGGTGCGCGCGCACCCAGTCGGCGGTCTCGTCGGCGTTGGAGCGCGTATCGATCGCCTGGTGGCCGAGATCGACGCAGCAAGCGAACAGCGACATCGGCCGATGATATTTCACGGCCAGCTCGCGCGCGCGCACTTCGGGGGCGACGCCGCTGACCAGCAAGCGCTGCGCGGCGTGGCGCTCGAGCAGCGCGAGACCGCGATCGATTCGCCCCGGCCCGCCGGTCATCACCACGATCGCATCGGTGGTGCGATCGTCGGCCGGCTTGGGCAGCGTCAGCATGAACAGCCCGAAGCCGACCACCCAGGCAAGCGCCAGCAGGCCGATGAGACGGCGGATCACAATGTCCGCCGCAAGGCACCGAGGACGGCGATACGTGCCGCAAAGGCGGCAAGCAGGGCGAAGGCGATCGGCAACAGCGCGAGCACGGTCCAGTCGCGCTGCCCGAGCGCCAGGCCCGACAGCAGATCCGACCCGAGCGCGCCGATCTGCATACCGACCAACAGCACGACCCCGGTCGCGAGCACCGCGCCGATGATCCCACCGAGCAGGGTGTCGAGCGCGATGCGACGTTGAAACAGCCGGGCGATCTGTACGTCGGTCGACCCGAGCATGTGCAGCACCTCGATCGTGTCACGGTGCGTATCGAGCCCGGCGCGTGCGGCGAGGATGACGACCGCCGCCGTCGCACTCGCCATCAACAGCACCAGCGCGGCGGCGAGCCAGGTGACGAGATTCATGAAGTCGCTGACCGGCGACATCCACGTCTCGTGGCGATCGATCCGCGCGGCGGGCGCGACCGCGCGCACCGCCGCCGTGACCCGCGCGACCGCCGCATCGGTGCCGGTGCCAAGGTCGACATCGATCATCGCCGGGACCGGCAGCTCGGGATCGGCGCCATCCTCGCCCAACCAAGGTCGCATCAGTTCGGCCAGCTTGGCGCGGTCGACCTGGGTGGCGCGCGCCACCTCGGGCGAGGCGCGCAGTACCGCCAGGGCGCGCATCGTCTGATCGTTTCTGGCGCGCTCGACCGGCTCGACGATCTGCACCGTCAAGCGCCCGGCCAGCTGATGTTCGAGCAGTCGCGCGGCGCCCAGCGTACCGAGGCCAAGTGCTGCGGCAAGCAGAGTCAGAAACAGCATGATCGCCATGATCCACGTCATGGCACGCGTCCCCCGCCGTTCGTCGAGCAGGCGGCGATCGGCGGCGGCAGCGATGAGCCGGATGCTCATGCCTCGTCGCCCGGCTTGACGGGGGGAAAGCGCAGCGAACCGGTCGGGTCGAGCAGCCTGCCCTTGTCGAGCCGCATCATATGCGCGCCCTGGATTCGACCGAGCAGGTGGAAATCGTGCGTCGCGACCACGACCGTCGTACCGAGCCGGTTGAGTGATTCGAACAGATGCAGCAGGCGCTCGGCCATGTCGGGGTCGACATTGCCGGTCGGCTCGTCCGCGACCAGAATCTCCGGCCGACCGATCACCGCGCGGGCGATCGCGACGCGCTGCTGCTCGCCGCCCGACAGCGTTGCGGGGCGTGCCTCGACGCGGTCGGACAGGCCGACCCAGGCGAGCATCTCGCGCACCGGCGCCTCGATATCGCTTTCCGGCACGCCGGCGACGCGCAGCGGGAGCGCGATATTGTCATAGGCCGAGAGATGCGGGACGAGGCGGAAGTCCTGGAACACCACGCCGATCCGCCGACGAAAGCCGGGCAGCCGCGAGCGCGGCAAGGTCACCGCATCCTCGCCGAACAGCCGGATCGCACCACGGCTCGGCCGCTGCGCAAGGTAGAGCAGCTTGAGCAGCGAGGTCTTGCCCGCGCCGCTCGCCCCGGTGAGAAAATAGAAGGAGCCCGACGACAGGGTGAAGCTGAGATCGGTCAGCGTCTCCTGGCCGGTGCCGTAGCGCAGCCCCACATTTTCGAACTGCACGATATTGGCCATGCCGGCGCGCGCCCGCTCTCTTCTTGCTGTCGATGCCCCTTGGTGCCATCGCACGTTCCGCCCCGGCGCTTCAAGCCGGGGTTGCACGTACCTTGGGGAAGCGGTCCCGATGCGGGCCGCGATACCCGCAATGGTCGAAACACTTGCCACCGGGCGCGCGGGCGTGTTTACAAAAAGATTGGGGGCCGCCAGTTTCACGGCCTCTCCCGTGAAGCGCCGCGATGATCCTCGAATGCCCCGAATGCCGAACGCGATATCTCGTGCCCGACAGCGCCATCGGCCCCGATGGACGCACCGTGCGCTGCGCGAGTTGCAAGCATAGCTGGTTTCAGGCGGCGCCTGTACTCGACCTTGTGGCGCGCGCCGAAGCCCAGGCCGAAGCGCCCGCACCAGTTGCGCAACCCGAGCGCTATGTTCCGCCCGTTAGCGACAGTCGCGACGACGACGAAGATTACGACGCCTTCGCCCATCGGCCGCCCTTTCGACCGCGACGCAATCCGGCAAAACGGCGGACCGTCGGCGCGATCGTGGCCGGTGTGGTGATGATCGCCGGTGTCGCGGTGGTCGCGACTCTGGGTTCCGGCGACCTTGCCTCGCTGATCAACCTGCCGCTGGCGCAACGCGAAACACCGTTGCGCCTGATCGACAATCCCATCGAGCGTCGCGACCTCGACAATGGCAGCGAAATGTTCGCGATCAGTGGCCAGGTCGTCAACCCGACCAACGTCCGCCAGCATGTCCCCGATATCCGCGCCGAGCTGCACGACGCACAGGGCCGACTCGTTTATAGTTGGACGATCCGGCCCGAAGCGACCGAGCTGGCGCCCAAGGGCAGCGTCGCGTTCAACAGCGCCAAACTCGACGTGCCGGTCAATTCCAAACAGCTCGTGCTCAGCTTCGCAGCCGACGGCGGCAGTTGAACGCCAGGCGTCTCGATTGGAAAAGGACGATTGCCACGACCGTAGCACCTTGCTAGGGGCGCTCCCCTACCAGCCGCCGGAGCTTTCGGCGGTTCATATCGTGCGGTCGTGGCGGAACTGGTAGACGCGCAACGTTGAGGTCGTTGTGGGCGAAAGCCCGTGGAAGTTCGAGTCTTCTCGGCCGCACCAGATAATGAGCCGGACTGTGCGTCCGGACGCAAGTTGGTTCCGTAGCTGTGCGATGGACCCGGATACGCTATAGCAGCGTTTCCTTCGTTGCAGCGCCCGCACCGGGCGCCCTTGAAAGCCGCCCTTGCTCCCAGCTCCTTCGTACGTGAACGCCATCGGTACCGCGGTACCGGATCACGATATCCATCACGCCTTCGTCGATTGGGCACGCGCGCAGATCGCCGATCCGCGCGCGGTGAAGCTGTTCGAACGCATGGCGGCGCGGGCGGCGATCGAGCATCGCTGGTCGGTGCTCGATCGCGCGCCGGATGGCGGGTCGCCGATCGACGCCGGTGGCTTTTATGCCGGCGCCTTGCCGGGCACCGCTGCCCGCATGCGGCTCTATGCCGAAGCGGCGCCATCGCTGGCGCTGACCGCGATCGCGGCGCTGTCCGAGCAAGTGCCGCTTGACCACATCACCCACCTCGTCGTTGCGAGTTGCACCGGTTTCGTCGCGCCGGGAATCGATCAGATCATCGCCAGCCGACTGGGTCTGGCGCCATCGGTCGAGCGCTTGCTGATCGGTTTCATGGGCTGTTACGCCGCAGTGTCGGCGTTGCGCACCGCGCGGCATATCGTTCGGTCCGAGCCCGGTGCGCGCGTGCTGGTGGTATGCGTCGAGCTATCAACATTGCACCTGCAGGAAACCGGCGAGATCGAGCCGTTGCTCGCAATGCTCCAGTTCGGTGACGGCGCCGCGGCCGCGCTGGTCACCGCCGAGCCGCGCGGTTTCGCGCTCAGCCAGCCGTTCGCCACCACGCTCGCGGATTCGGCGGCGCTGATTCGCTGGGACATTACCGATACCGGATTTGCGATGCACCTATCGGGAGAGGTCCCGGCGCGCATCGCCGCAGCGCTGGCCGATCCCGATGTGGCGCGCGCCGCGACCGGCGGCCATGCCCCGGCAGCGATCGACGGCTGGGCGGTCCATGCCGGGGGCCGCTCGATCCTCGACGCGGTCGGAAATGCGCTGGCGCTGGCGCCCGAGGCGCTTGCCGCGTCGCGCGCCGTGCTGGCGGCTTTCGGCAACATGTCGTCGGCGACCTTGATGTTCGTGCTCGCACGGCTGCTCCAGGGGCCACCGATCGACAGGGGTGTGGCGCTGGCATTCGGCCCTGGCCTTGCCGCCGAGGGCTTCGCCTTTTCGAGCGTCTCATGAGCGCGCTTGCCACCCGCGCCATCGCCGAGGAGTTGATGGACGCGGACGATCTCGACCCGGCGACCTATGAAGCGGTGGTCGGCGACCTCGCCAGGGTCAATGTCGTGACGATGGCCGCCCGCCCGACGCTCGGCTTTCTCGCACGCGGCACGGCCGGCCTGAAGTGCTTCAGGCTGCTCGACGTCGGATACGGCGATGGCGACATGCTGCGGCGGATCGCGCGCTGGGCGGCACGACGCGGGATCGTGGCCGAACTGGTCGGCATCGACCTCAACCCGCGCAGCGCGATGGCGGCGGTCGCGCACACGCCGCCGGGCCTGACGATCGACTGGCGTACTGGCGACTATGCCAGCCTTGGCGGGCAGGGCTGGGATTTCGTCATTTCCAGTCTCGTCGCGCATCACATGACCCATGAGCAATTGATCGGCTTTCTGCGCTTCATGGACCGCGAGGCGACACGCGGCTGGCTGGTCAACGACCTTCATCGTCACGGCTTCGCACATTGGGGCTTCCCGATTCTCGCGCGCCTGTTCGGCTGGCATCCGATCGTCCGGCACGACGGCACGCTGTCGATCGCGCGCTCCTATCGACCGGCCGAATGGCCGCCGCTTCTCGCCGAGGCCGGGGTCAGCGCCCGGGTCTACCGTGCATTCCCCTATCGGTTATGCGTCGAACACCTGCGCTGATCGTCGGCGGCGGCCCCGCCGGGCTGACCACCGCGCTGTTGCTGGCGCGGGCGGGCGCACCGCATCTGCTGATCGAGCGCCATGCCGAAACGGGCGACGCGTTGTGCGGGGGCTTTCTCAGCTGGCGGACGCTGGCGATGCTCGAACGACTCGGCGTGCGCCCCAGCGCGCTCAATCGCGACCATATCCGTCGCGTCAGCCTGCATAGCGGCGGGCGGCGCGCGATAGCGGCCTTGCCGCGTCCGGCACTGGCGGTGTCACGCTGGCGACTCGACACCATCCTGGCGGAGCATGCCCGAACCGCGGGCGCGGCCATCGAGACCGGCGTCACGGCGCGCCGCCATGAACAAGGCGCGATCCATCTCGCTGACGGCGCGACGCTGACCGCCGACACGCTGTTCCTCGCCAGCGGAAAGCATGATCTGCGCGGCCTGGCCCGGCCGGCCGAGGCGCGTGGTGACGACCCGGTGCTTGGCCTGCGCGTCCGGCTCGGACCCGCACCGGCGCTCGACCGCATGGTCGGCGGCACGATCGAACTGCATCTGTTCGACCGCGGCTATGCCGGGATAGCCGCGCAAGAGGACGGCACGGTCAATCTGTGCATGGCCGTCCATCGCTCGCGACTCGAAGACGCAGGATCACCGGCGGCGCTGCTCACGCAGCTCGGCAACGAATCGCCGCAGCTCGGCGAACGCCTGGCCTTTCTCGCCGGTGGCACGACGATCGATGCGGTCGCCAATGTTCCCTATGGATGGCGCGAGACGGCCGGCACGCCCGGACTGTTCCGCCTGGGCGACCAGGCAGCCGTCATCCCGTCGCTGGCCGGGGAAGGAATCGGCATCGCGCTTGAAAGTGGCGCGCGGGCCGCCGCCGCTTATTGTCGCGGCGGGCGCGACGCCGCGATCAGGTACCAGACCGGTTTTGCCGATGCCACGCGGCGACCGATCGGCGTTGCCGGGATGATCTGGCACGGGTCCGAGAAGCCGGCGCTGGCCGCGGCGTTGACGGTGGTCGCGCGACTGGCGCCGTCGCTCGTCGGACTTGCCGCGCGTTTGACCCGTGTCAAACACTCGCCGCTTGACGTGGCGCTCGCCGGGCGGGAAAGCTGAGCTTTATGGAACATCTCACGCTGTCCGAAAGCGAATGGCGCAAGCGCCTCTCCGCCGAAGCCTATCACGTGCTGCGCGAGGCCGGCACCGAGCCCGCCTTTTCCGGCCGCTATAACAACAACAAGGCCGCTGGCATATATCGCTGCGGCGGCTGCGCGCTGGACCTGTTCGACAGCGCCGACAAATATGATTCGGGTTCGGGCTGGCCGAGCTTCACCCAGCCGATCGACCCAGCCCATGTCACCGAACATAGCGATGTGAGCCACGGCATGACGCGCACCGAGGCGCGTTGCGCGCGCTGCGACGGGCATCTCGGCCATGTCTTCCCCGACGGGCCGCCGCCGACCGGATTGCGCTACTGCATGAATTCACTGAGCCTGGATTTCCGTCCACATACCGTGGAAGAATGATGCAGACGCGCGACCGCGCTTGTTTGACGTCAGCTTAAGCCGTATCCGGCTAGGCGAAGCCCCATGGCCAATATTTCCCTGCCTTCCCTTTCCCCGATATGGCGCCGTCGGCTTTCGCTGACGGCGAAGATTTCGGGTGCGCTTGCGGTGCTCGGCATCATTGCCCTGATCATCGCGGTCTACGTCGCCAAGGCGCAGCTGCCGAGCTTCGACGAGCTCAAATCCTCGCCCAATGGCCAGATGATCCGCGTTCATGCCGCCGACGGCACGGTGATCGTCTCGCTCGGGCCGAGCTATGGCGACTGGCTGAGCTATGACAAGATTCCCCCGGTGATGCGCGATGCGATGGTCGCGGTCGAGGATCGGCGCTTCCGCTCACATCCGGGCATCGATCCGGTCGGCCTCGCCCGCGCGGTCAAGCTCGCCTTTCAAAACCGCGGCAAGGACCGGCGGCTGCAGGGCGCGTCGACGATCACGCAGCAGGTCGCGCGCACCATCTTCCTGTCGAACAAATATGATTTTGGCCGCAAGCTGCGCGAGGCGGTGCTGGCGCTCGCGCTGGAGCGCAAGTTCAGCAAGGACCAGATCCTCGAACTCTACCTCAACAAGGTCTATTTCGGCGGCGGTGCTTACGGCGTCGACGCCGCGAGCCGCAAATTCTTCGGCCATGGCGCCGATCATCTGACGCTGTCCGAGGCGGCGGTTATCGCGGGTCTGGTCAAGGCGCCGTCGCATTACTCGCCGAGCGCCGACATCGAAGCCGCCAAGGGCCGCGCGGGGGTGGTCATCCAGCTGATGCAGGAGACCGGCAAGATCAGCGCCGAGGAGGCGTCGTCGGTCAATCTGGCGGCGGTACAGTTCACCCCCGAGCCGAAGCAGAACAGTGTCCGCTATTTCACCGACTGGGCGCTGCCGCAGCTCGAAACGCTGATCGACGAAACGCAGCGCCCGCTCGAGGTGTGGACGACGCTAGACCTCAACATGCAGCGCGCCGCCGACGCCGCGGTACGAGCCAACGCGCCGCCGGGCGCGCAGGGTGCGCTGGTCTCGATCGACCGCGACGGTGCGGTGCGCGCCATGGTCGGCGGGACCGACTATGTTTCCTCGATCTACAACCGCGCGACGCAGGCGGTGCGCCAGCCCGGCTCGTCGTTCAAACTGTTCGTCTACCTCGCCGCGCTCGAGGCCGGGCACCGCCCCGAGGACATGGTCGTCGATGAGCCAGTGACGATCGACGGCTGGAGCCCGCGCAACGATTCGCGCCACAATTCGGGCAACGTCACGCTGCGCACCGCCTTTGCCTATTCGCTCAATACCGTCGCAGCCAAGCTCGGCCAGGAAGTGGGCTTTTCGACCGTCGCCGACATGGCGCGGCGCTTCGGGATCACCACCCCGGTCAATACCCACCCCTCCATGGTGCTCGGCACCTCAGACGTTCGCCTGATCGAGATGACACGGGCCTTTGCCAGCGTCGGCAACAAGGGCGTCGCGGTCACGCCCTATGGCATCACCAAGGTGACGACGATGGGCGAGACGATCTATGCCCAGTCGATCGACCAGAGCCATGTCCTGGTCGCGCCACAGGTTGCCGCCGAGATGACCGACCTGCTGCAGACCGCGGTCAACACCGGCACCGGCCGCGCGGCGCAGATCGGGCGCCCGGTTGCCGGCAAGACCGGGACGACCAGCTCGAGCAAGGACGGCTGGTTCCTCGGCTTTTCGAGCGGCCTGACCACCGGCGTGTGGATGGGACGCGACGACGCGAAGACGATTCCGGGGCTGCACGGCGGCACCGCACCGGCGCGCGCCTTTGCCGCGTTCATGAAACCAGCAACCGCGAACCGCCCGATCGAGCAATTCTCGACCCAGGTCACGCTTCCCGAGTTGCAGCTCGACAATGGCGAGCAGAGCTATCTCGGCGAACCCGACAACGGCGTCTATGTCGATGAGAATGGCAACCCGGTCGAGCCCGGCGCCAGCCCGAACCAGCCGGGTGACGGTCAGCAGGTCGATCCCGACGGCAATCCGGCGGCCGGCGAGGGTGAGGCACCACCCGTCCGGCAGGATCGCCTTGATCAGGAATGGATGGATCGCATGATCGGTCGCGATTCACCGCGCCCGGCGCCGGGCCGTAACCCGCCCCGTGACGATCGTCCCGCCGCCGCGCCACCACCGCGCCCGGCGGAGCGGCCTCAGGATGCGCGCCCGAACCAGTGAAGCGCGGCGCCGTGGCGACGCAGCCACGCCCGCGATTCGGCCGGATCCCGCTCGTCGAGCGCGGCGACCAGCGCCTGGAAGGCCGGACCGTGGTTCATGTGCACACGGTGCGCCACCTCATGCGCGACCGTCGCGCGACGCACGAAGCGCGGCGCCAGGATGAGACGCCAGCTGTAGCGAATCATGCCGTGTGACGCGCAACTGCCCCATCGCGTCCGCGCATCGCCGATGCCGACGCCGCTCACCGTAACGCCGGCGCGCGCCGCGAATTCGGCGGTTTCATCGCTCAGGACTCGCAGCGCCTCCCGCTTGAGCCATGCCAGCACGCGCGCCGGCACGCGCTCGACCGGGCCGCCGACGCGCAGCAGGTCGCCGATCCGCTCGACACGACGCGACGCGGCCTCGTGCCAGTCGATCGTTAATCGCGCATCGTCGAACGGCAACTCCGCCCCGGGAACGAACGGCATTGCCTGCGGCAATCGCGCGCGCTGGGCGTCGATCCAGCCCTGTTGCTGCTCCGCCCAGCGCAGCGCATCGCGCACCGAGGCGCGCGGCGGCAATGTCAGGCGGATCCGCCCGCTCGCCGGATCGACCGACAATTTGGCGCGACGCGCGCGGGCATGGCGGACGATGTCGAGCGTCGGGGCGCCCGGCGCGCTCACAATTCGCGATCGATCAGATGATGTTCGAATTCGCCGGCATCGTCCTCGGAGATGGTCCAGCCGCGCACCGATTGTCCGGCGGCATGCACCGCCTCACGGTCCCCACAGACGAGATAATGCCATGCCGGCAGCGCCTCGCCCGCGGCGCGCAGGCGATAGGCGCAGGTCGAGGGCAACCAGTCGATCGTGCGGACATTGTGCCGGCTGAGCCTGACGCACTCGCTGACATAAGCGTGGCGATGGCGATAATCCGAACATTGCGCCGTCGCGCGGTCGAGCAGGCGGCACGACACATTGGTCGGCAACAGTTCGCCGGTTTCCTCGTCTTCGAGCTTGTGGATGCAGCATTTGCCGCACCCGTCGCACAGGGCCTCCCATTGTGCGCGGTCGAGCGCCTCGATCGGCGTCGTTTCCCAGAAGCGAACGGTCATTTCACCCAGCGCCTGACTTCATCTGCAACGGCTTGCGGCGACTGCTCCACCGGGACCAGCGCAAGGGGCTTGCCATCGGGGTCCATCAGATAGGCGACGCTGCTGTGATCGACCATATAGCCGCCATTCGCGGTGACCTCGCCCTTGCGATAATAGACCGCGAAGGCCTTGGCGGTCGCCGCGATCGCTGCGGGACTGCCCGTCAAACCGACCATGCGCGGGTGGAAAGCGGCAGTGAACGCCTTGAGCACCGCCGGCGTGTCGCGCGCCGGATCGACGGTGATGAAGATCGGCACGATCTTCGCGGCGATCGCCGGATCTGCCTGTTCGATCAGACGCAACCCGGCGCCGATATGCTGCGCATCCGTCGGGCAAACGTCGGGACAATAGGTATAGCCGAAATAGACGATGCGGTATTTGCCGGCGAAGCTTCGCTCGGTGACGGTCCGCCCGTTCTGATCGATCAGCGTGAAAGGGCCGCCGATCTTCGCGCCCTCGAGCGGTGGACGGACGGGGGCCGTTCCGGGTGAGCATGCGGCGGGGAGGAGTGCGATCAGCACCAGCGCTATCGCGCGAACAATCTCGTTCATGGCGCGGCCAGCCATGATCTGATATTGCTTCGGGCGCAAGTTGACGCATGACGCAATACAGGGATCCGGTCGCGCGATGAATTCCCAAACCTTTCGACGTTATGGCGGCCTTATGGTCGCCGCCATGATCACGGTTGCCGCACCCGTCGCGGCGCAGCTCGGCCAGTCGGACAGCTATCAGTTCCTCCAGGCGATTCGCGAGTCGAAGGGCGACGAGGTCGAGAAGCTGCTCAACAAACCCGGCACGGTGATCATCAACGCGCATGATCGCGCGAATGGCGAGACTGCGCTGCACATCGTCGTCAAGCGCGGTGACGACACCTATGTGCGATATTTGCTGGCCCGCGGCGCCGATCCCAATGCCAAGGACGGCCAGGGTAACACGCCCCTGGTCCTGGCATCGAATAGCGGCAACACCGGGTTGATCGACATGCTCGTCAAGGGTGGCGCCAACGTCAACCTCGGCAATGGCAGCGGCGAAACCCCCTTGATCCGCGCGGTGCAGCGTCGCGATCTGGCGATGGTGCGCGTGCTGCTCGCGGCCGGCGCCGACCCCGACCAGTCCGACCGCATCGCCGGCCTGTCGGCGCGCGATTACGCCCATCAGGATACGCGCACTCCGGCACTGGCCAAGGTGATCGACGAGACCCCGAAGAAACCCAAGCGCGCCGTTTCCGGCCCGCATTTCTAAAGGATCGTGCCGGCCTCCGGGTCGGTCACGCCAATCAGCCGGCGACCGGCGCGGCGCGCAAAGGCGAGCGTCGCGCGCTTGCGCGTGGCGGCGGAAAGCGGCTCGCAAAGCGCATCGCGGATAATCGCCGCGTCATAGCGATCGGCGACGATAACCCCGGTGCGACCGGGTAAGAAGGATTCGCCGTCGAGCGGACGCGCGTCGAAACCGGCCGGGATCGCCCAGTAGAAATGATCGCAACAGCCGAGATAGTCGGTCCATTTGGCATCGCCGAGCAGATCGGCGCGCGAGACCTTGATCTCGACGATGACGATCCGGCCGCGCGCATCGATCGCCATCAGATCGGCGCGGCGCCCGCCGTCCAGTGGTACTTCGGTCATCGCGACCAGATCGTGCCGCAGCAGCATGCGCGTTACGCCCCGCGCGACGTCGGCGGCGCACAAGGCTGATTCCGGATCGCGACAGGATTCGGGCGGCTGCAGCATCGCCGGACCTTAGAACATTAAGCGAACAGGTCAAACCCGCCCGGCATGTTCAGCGATAAAAGACCTGATTGCCGATCGCAGCGATCTGGATGCGGTGCCAGCCGGGCGACACCCGGCGGGCATGAAAGAACAGCGCGTCGGCAGCGGCGCTTTCCCACGCCCCGGCCATAGCCACACGGGCCACGGCGATCGCGGTACGATAATAAGCGCAATCGGCGATGTCGGGCACGCGCCCACCGCGAACGAACGAGAATTGGCCGGGCTGCGTCACCACCGAGCAGATCGTCTTGGGAAAGCGCCCCGAGCGGGTGCGATTGAGAATCACGTTCGCAACCGCGAGCTGGCCGCTGAGCGGCTCGCCGCGCGATTCGAAATAGACCGCGCCGGCCATGCAGGTCGTTTCGTCGTCGAGCTCCGCCTCGAGCCTGTGTGCCGCAACCGCATCGGCAAGGCTCGCATAGCTCGCGGTGGCAGGTTGATCGTCGAGCACGGGCGCAACCTCGGTCTGCACCTCGGGCGTCGTCGTAGCTTCAACCTGCGCCATGGCCGGCGCGGTGAACAGGCCGAAGGCGAGGACGGCAGTGGCGAGGCGCAACGAAAGGAACATCAAGGGCACTAAAAGGCGGTTGGTGCGCGACGACGATCAGCGATGTGATCCCCCGAACAGCCCCCCGACTGCGTAACCGATCCGGATCGCACCCGGTGCGGCGCAACGCGCTTCAACAACGATCACCCTCTTTCGCGCGCGCCGTCCGCTGGTCAATCGGCGAGGATCGTTTCTGCGGCGAATCGTTCCGCGCCCGCGATGTCCAGCTCAATCACCCACAAATCCGGGTCGCGCTCGCGGCGGCGACGCCAATAGGCCGTGATCTCGCCCGCGTCGGCGCCGGCGCCGGGTCCCGCCGGCATCAGCGCGGTTTTGCCGTCGGGTCCGATGCCACGTTCGAGCAAGCGCGGCGTCGCACCATGGTCGAGCGTGAGCACCAGAATTGCGCCGGCCTGGGCATCGCCGCGCGCCAGCATCGTGGCGATGCCACCGGCGTCGTTGACACGCCGCAACAGCGCCGAGACGAGGACACCGCTCGGCAGCCGCGAACTCACGCCGGCGGCCGGTAGCCGGGCAGTCCGGCAAGCGGAATGCGCGAGCGCATGAAGGTACCGGTGCCACGCGCCGCCTCCTCGCCCGATGCATCGATCAACCGCGCCTCGGCAACATAGACGCGCCGCTGGCCGCTGATCCATCGCCCTTCGGCGACTACCGGCCCTTCGCGCAACGGCTTGGTCAGCAGCAGGTTGAACGCGGTGGTCAGCAGGAAGCGGTCGGTGACGAGGCTGTTGGCGGCGTAAAAGGCGGCGTCATCGAGCATCTTGAAATAGCTCGTCCCGTGCGCCGCGCCCGCCGCGTGAAAAAAGCGCGGGTCGATCGTGAAGCGGATTCTCGCGATGCCCGCTTCGGGAATTTCGAGCGTGGAATCGAACAGCTGGTTGATTGGCGCCGCGGCGTAGAGTGACTCGAGCGCACGGAAATGCGCGCTTTCACCGCGATCGGCGATGTCAGGCGGCGTCACGCGCGTCGTCGGCGGTGAGAAGGGCAAAAAGCGCATCCTGCGAACCCGCGCCGCGCAACTTGGCGACCATCGAACGGTCGCGCAGCAGCCGCGATACCCGCGCCAACGCCTTGAGATGGTCCGCGCCCGCCTCGGGCGGCGAGAGCAGCATGAACACGATATCGACCGGGACGTCATCGACCGCCTGAAAGTCGATCGGCTGCGGCAGACGCGCAAAGACCCCCGCCACGCGATCGAGCCCCGCCAGCTTGCCGTGCGGGGTCGCCACGCCGCCGCCGAAGCCAGTCGAGCCAAGCTTCTCGCGGCTGGCGAGGCACTCCGTCACCGCCGCCGGCGAAAGACCATAGGCCGCGCCGGCGATCGTGCCGAGCTGTTGAAACAGCGCTTTCTTGGTCGCCACCGCGAGCCGCTCGATGACGGTCTGCGAAAGCAACAGATCACTAAAATCGATCATGATGGTCCTTGGCGGGCGCGCCCCCGCCCGGCGCGCGCCCATAGCGGCAATTGCGGACCGGGGGAAGCTGCTGCGCCGATGCTCAGCTGGCGCGCTGGGGCTCGACCCAGCCGATCGTCCCGTCACCGCGACGGTAGACCATATTATAGGCACCCGAGCCGCTGTTGCGGAACATCAGCGCATTGGTGTTGCGCAGATCGAGCATCATCACCGCGTCGGACACCGTTGCATCGGGCACATCGACCCGGGTTTCGGCGATGATCGGGGGGAAATCCTCGGCCTCCTCGGCTTCGCTTTCGCGAAACACGGTATAACCGGCATTGTCGTCGATCGGTCCGCCATTCAAGGCGCCGTCGCCATTGGCCGCCCCGGCCGAGTGACGATCCTTGAGACGTCGCATGTAACGGCGCAGCTGCTTCTCGATCTTGTCGGCGGCGCCATCGAACGCGCCATGCGCTTCCATGCCGCTATTGTTCGCCTTGAGCACAAGGCCGTGCATGACATGGGAAATGATGTCGCAGGTAAAGCCGGCGTCGTGCGGTCCCTTGCCGAAGGTCACCGTGGCAGAGATCGCGCGCGCGAAATATTTGGTGGCGATGCCTTGAAGCCGCTCCTCGACATGGTTCTTGAGCGCATCGCCCGTTGCGACCTGGTGGCCCGAAACCCGAATATCCATGAGCAGTCTCCATCTTGAAACCGGTACGGAGCCTGTTGACCCTCGTCCCGCAACGGCGTCACCCGGACGCCTCGGCCCCCCATAAGGGCTTGGTGATTCCACTTAAAAACAACGCATGGCGCGCCAGTTCGGCCTCACTCGCCGCAAAGTGCCGCGGCGGGCGGATCTGTGCAGGCGCGACAGGCGTCAAATCAATCGCTTCCTCAATGCTCTCACTGACGAGGCCAAGCCCGATCTGCCGCCCGCCGGTAAGCTCGACATAGACCTGGGCGAGCAGCTGCGCGTCGAGCAAGGCGCCGTGGAGCACGCGGTGGCTGCGATCGATGCCATAGCGGCTGCACAGCGCATCGAGGCTGTGCTTGGCGCCGGGGTGCCGGGTGCGCGCCAGCACGATGGTGTCGACCATCCGGGCCATGTCGACCTTGCCGCGCCCACAGCGCTGCAATTCGCCGTTGAGAAAGCCGAAGTCGAAACTGGCATTGTGCGCGACGAGCGGGGCGTCGCCGAGAAATTCCAGCAGTGCATCGGCCTGCGTACCGAACAGCGGCTTGTCGGCGAGAAAGGCGTCGCTCAGGCCGTGCACCCGTTGCGCCTCGGCGGGCATCGCGCGCTCGGGATGAAAATAGGCGTGGAAGGTGCGTCCGGTCTCTACCCGGTTGAACAGTTCGAGACAGCCGATCTCGACCATCCGGTCGCCGCTTTCGAAGCTGAACCCGGTAGTCTCGGTGTCGAACACGATCTCACGCATGAGTCGTTTATCGGCATTCGCTCGGCGATAGGCAAGTGATCAGCGCGTCGACCTGCGCGCGCGTCTCATCGAGCGGAATGTCGGTGGCGATGACGAAGTCGGCACGGGCGCGCTTTTCGGCATCGGGCAACTGCCGCGCGAGGATCGCCGCCAGCTTGGCGTCGCTCATCCCGGGTCGCGCAAGCACGCGGGCACGCTGCACGTCGGGCGCCGCCGATACGACGACGGTCTTGTCGACATGCCGCTCGCCGCCGGTTTCGAAAAGCAGCGGGATGTCGAACACGATGAGCGGCGCATCGGCGTGATCGCGCAGGAACCCGGCACGGTCTTCGCCAACGGCGGGATGCACCAGCGTTTCGAGCGCCCGCAACGCCGCGGGGTTGCCGAGCACGGCCGCGGAGAGCATCGCACGATCGACGCCGTCAGGTCCGGTCGTGCCGGGATGCAGGCGCTCGATCGCGGCGACCAGCCGACCGCCCGCGCCCTGCAGCCGATGCACCGCGGCGTCGGCATCGAACACGGGGACTCCGCGATCGGCGAACATCGCGGCGACGGTCGACTTGCCCATGCCGATCGATCCGGTGAGGCCGAGGATCAGCGGCTTTCCCGTCATGCGAGAAGCAGGGCGCGGAGTTCGTCGTCGCGATCGCGTAGCGGTGCCGCGCCGAACAGCAGTTCGAACGCCAGAGCGGCCTGGCCGATCAACATCTCCAGCCCGTCGACCGTATCGAGGTCACGCGCCCGCGCCGCCGCCAGCAGCGGCGTCTCGAGCGGCGCATAGACGATGTCATAGACCAGCGCGTCTTCGGGCAAGGGCGACAGGTCGAGATCGAGCGGCGGCTGTCCGGCCATGCCGAGCGCGCTGGTGTTAACCAACAGCTTCGCCACGGGCAGCGGCGCGCCGAGCGGCAGCGCACGCCCCTTGAGTCCGAAGACGCCGAGCAGAGCCGCTGCCTTCAGGACATTGCGGTTGAATATTGTCACGGGTCCGACGCCAATCCGCGACAGAGCGAACAGCACCGCGCGCGCGGCACCGCCAGCGCCGATCACCGCGACAGACGCACCGGCCAGATCGAGATCGGCGATCGGCGCGTAGAAACCGCCGGCATCGGTGTTGGTGCCGATCAGCGCGCCATCCTCGGCGACCAGCGCCAGATTGATCGCCCCGATCGTCGCGCGCACATCGCCGCGATCCTCGACGAAATCGAGCGCGGTCTGTTTGTGCGGGATGGTGATGTTGCAGCCGCGCCATGCCGGATCGGCGCGACGCGCGGCAAAATAAGCCCCGAGATCTTCGGCAAGGACATGCGTGGCGCGATAGTCGCCATCGATCCCCAGCGCCCGAAGCCAGAATTTATGGATCATCGGCGATTTGCTGTGCGCAATCGGGTCGCCGATCACCTCGGCATAGCTCTGTGTCATGACGTCAATACCCCGCGCACCCGCAGATAATCGAGCACCGGGAGCAGCGGCATGCCCAATACGGTGAACTGGCTGCCCTCGATCCGTGCAAACAGCTGCGCGCCCATTGCTTCGATCCGGAAACAGCCGGCGCAGCCGGCGATCGCCGGCCATTCGGCATCGAGATAGTGCTCGATGAATGCGTCGGTCAGCGGTCGCACATGCAGCATCGCGCGATCGACATGACGCCACACCGATCGGCCCTGTTCGGCCATCACCGCCGCGCTGATGATCGCATGGCGCCCACCCGACATGGCGCGGAGATGCGTCGCCGCCTCGTCCCGGCTGGCAGGCTTGTCGAGGATCGTCCCGTCGTCCAGCACCATCAGCGAGTCACTGCCCAGTGCGAGCGCTTCGGGCATGCGCTGCGAGACGCGCAACGCCTTCAATTCGGCGAGCGCGTCGGCAAAATCGCGCGGTGCCATGCCGCTCGCGCGCAGCCCGACCTTGGCGGCGTCCTCGTCAACACCGGCGGGCGTCGCGCTGAACGGGACGCCCGCGGCGGTGAGCATCGCGCGGCGCGACTCACTTTGCGATGCCAGTACCAGCCTCACGCCGTGCCCTTGCGCTCGACGGCGAGCGCGATAATCGCCGCCGCAGTCTCCTCGATCGAGCGACGGGTAACATCGATCACCGGCCAGTCATTGTCGGCGAACATGCGCCGCGCCATGGCCACCTCGCGCGTGACGGCTTCCTGATCGACATAGGCCGTCTCGGGCGCCTGGTTGAGCGACAATAGCCGGTTGCGCCGGACCTGGATCAGACGATCGGCGCTGGTCGTCAGCCCGACGACGAGCGGATTCTTGAGGCTGAACAGCGTTTCCGGCGGCGGGCTTTCGACGACGATCGGAATATTGGCGGTCTTGTAGCCGCGGTTGGCGAGATAGATCGAGGTCGGCGTCTTGGAAGAGCGCGAAACGCCGGCGAGCACGATGTCCGCCTCTTCCCAATCCTCGGCGCCGATGCCGTCGTCATGCGCGATGGTGAACTGGATCGCATCGACGCGCGCGAAATAGGCGGCATCGAGCATGTGCTGACGCCCCGGCCGCGCCTTGGCCTGCTGTCCGAGCAAGCCCGACAAAGCGTCGTTGACCCCGTCGAGCGGGGCCACCGCGGGCAGGCCGAGTGCACGACAGCGCTGTTCGAGCGTGGCGCGCGCCTGGCTGTTCACCAGCGTGAAGATCACGAGCCCGGGGTTCTGCGCGATCTCGCCGAGGATGCGTTCGAGATGCGCCTCGGTCCGCACCATCGGCCAGAAGTGACGGATCGTTTCGACGTCGTCATATTGCGCCAACGCCGCCTTGGCGATGTTCTCCAGCGTCTCACCGGTCGAATCCGAGAGGAGGTGGAGGTGCAACCGCATCAGCAGGACGGATCTGTGGACAACATCGGGATATCCGCTAGCGCAACTCCGCCGGGTCGCCAAGCGAGGCGATGCGGGGGAAAAGTGACGATCTATCCACACCCCCGCACACAGCGCCGTGATCGGTACACAGGCTGTGGATGACGGGGACGACTCGATGACTCATGCCGCGGCACATGGCGCGCTCTGTTGGCAATTACGGGATGAACACGTAAACCCCGTAATCCACGCACCAACAGCACCAACAACCTTTTTATATTCTTCTTTGATTCAGTAGGAAGAGCGATCCGGATGACGAACGCGAAGCCGCTTCTCGCGGTACTCAAGGGGGAACGGCAGACGATCCCGCCGGTGTGGTTGATGCGCCAGGCGGGGCGTTATCTCCCGGAATATCGCGCCTTGCGGGCCGAAAAGGGCGGCTTCCTCGCGCTGGTCAATGACAGCGAGGCGGCGGCCGAAGTGACGCTGCAACCGATCCGCCGCTTCGGATTCGATGGTGCGATCCTGTTCTCCGACATCCTCATGGTCCCCAATGCGCTGGGACAGGCACTGAGCTTCGGTGTTGGCGAAGGGCCTGCGCTGGTCCCGCCGCTGGTCGATCATGCCCTGGCGAGCCTCCAGCCCGACCTGACGCTGCTTGATCCGGTCTATGCGACGGTTGCGCGGGTCGCGGCGGCCTTGCCGCCGCAGACCACCTTTCTCGGTTTCGCCGGCAGCCCCTGGACCGTCGCGACCTATATGGTCGCGGGGCATGGCAGCAAGGACCAAGGCGAGACGCGCCGCTTCGCCTATGCCGATCCGCTGGCCTTTGAAGAGATCATCGCGGCGATCACGACCTGCACGATCGACTATCTTTCGCGCCAGATCCTCGCCGGCGTCGAGGCGGTGCAGCTGTTCGACAGCTGGTCCGGGAGCCTGTCGCCGGCGCAGTTCGAGCGCTGGGTGATCGCGCCCAATGCGACGATCGTCGCCGCAATTCACGAGCGCCATCCTGGCGTGCCCGTGATCGGCTTTCCCAAGGGGGCGGGCGAGAAACTGCCCGCTTATGCGCGCGGGACCGGTGCCGATGCGATCGGACTGGACGAGACGATCGATCCCGAATGGGCGGCGGCAAATCTGCCGGCGGGTATCCCGGTGCAGGGTAATCTCGATCCGCTCGCGCTGATTGCCGGCGGCACGACGCTCGACCAGGCGATCGACCGCGTCATTGCGGCCTTTGCGGGTCGTCCGCATATCTTCAACCTCGGCCATGGCATTCTGCAGGATACGCCGATCGCGCATGTCGAGGCATTGCTGGCCCGTGTGAGGAAGGGGTGATGGGTTTTCTCGGCAACGCTTATCCCTGGGTGAAGGCAGGACATGTGATCTTCGTCATCTTCTGGATGGCGGGGCTGTTCATGCTGCCGCGTTATCTGGTCTATCATCAGGAGGCCGTGCCGGGTTCGCCCGAAGCTGAAGCGTGGGTCGATCGCGAGGCGAAGATCCGTCGCATCATCCTGACCCCGGCGATGACGATGGTATGGTTGTTCGGCCTGTTGCTCGCGGTCAATCTCGGCCTGCTCACGGGCGAGGCTGGCCTTGGCTGGCTGCACGCCAAGCTTGCGCTCGTGCTCGTTCTCACCGGCTATCATGGCTGGGCGGTGGGTTATTCGAAGAAGCTTGCGGCGGGTAAGCCGCCCGCCTTGACCGGCAAGCAACTGCGCATGCTCAACGAGATTCCCGCGATCCTCGCCACGCTGGTCATCATCCTGGTCATCGTCCGCCCCTTCTGAAGCGCTTGACTAAGTTCGGGTGGCAACCTACCTCGCCGCTATAGCGCGATGCGCGGCCCCGTGCCCTGTTGCGTTACCTTCCTCCCGCATCGTCGCGAAATCACCGCCGACAGACGCAAAGCATCACCACCATCACACCCGGGAACGCCCGAAATGCATCTCAAAGACCTCAAGAAAAAGACTCCGGCCGAGCTGGTCAGCATGGCCGAGGAGTTGGGCGTTGAGGGTGCATCCACCCTGCGCAAGCAGGATCTGATGTTCGCGATTCTCAAGGTCCAAGCCGAGAATGGCGAGCAAATCATGGGTCTCGGCACGATCGAGGTCTTGCCCGATGGTTTCGGTTTCCTGCGCAGCCCCGAGGCGAATTATCTCGCGGGCCCTGACGATATCTACATTTCGCCCAACCAGGTGCGTAAATTCGGGCTGCGGACCGGCGACACGGTCGAAGGCGAGATTCGCGGGCCAAAGGATGGCGAGCGCTATTTCGCGCTCGTCCGCCTCACCAGCGTCAATTTCGACGATCCCGATGCCGTCCGTCACCGCGTCAATTTCGACAATCTCACGCCGCTTTATCCCGAAGAGAAGCTGACGCTCGATCCGCAAGATCCGACGATCAAGGACAAGTCGGCGCGCGTGATCGACATCATCAGCCCGCAGGGCAAGGGCCAGCGCGCGCTGATCGTCGCGCCGCCGCGCGTCGGCAAGACCGTGCTGTTGCAGAACATCGCCCGCGCGATCACCGACAATCACCCCGAGGTGTTCCTGATCGTCCTGCTGATCGACGAGCGGCCCGAGGAAGTGACCGACATGCAGCGTTCGGTGAAGGGCGAGGTGATCTCCTCGACCTTCGATGAACCCGCGCAGCGCCACGTGCAAGTTGCCGAGATGGTGATCGAAAAGGCCAAGCGCCTGGTCGAGCACAAGAAGGACGTCGTGATCCTGCTCGATTCGATCACGCGTCTCGGCCGCGCCTACAACACGGTGGTGCCGAGCTCGGGCAAGGTGCTGACCGGCGGCGTCGACGCCAACGCGTTGCAGCGTCCGAAGCGCTTCTTCGGCGCGGCGCGCAACATCGAGGAAGGCGGCTCGCTCTCGATCATCGCCACCGCGCTGATCGATACCGGCAGCCGTATGGACGAAGTGATCTTCGAGGAATTCAAGGGCACCGGTAACTCGGAAATCGTCCTCGATCGCAAGGTTGCCGACAAGCGCATCTTCCCGGCGCTCGACGTCGGCAAGTCGGGCACGCGCAAGGAAGAGCTGTTGGTCGACAAGGCCAAGCTGTCCAAGATGTGGGTGCTACGCCGCATCCTCATGCAGATGGGCACCATCGATGCGATGGAATTTCTGCTCGACAAGATGAAGGACTCGAAGACCAACGAGGACTTCTTCGACTCGATGAACCAGTAGGCCATGGTGCTGGAGCTCGCCGAACTGCCCGTCAGGGCAGGCGAGGGCGAGCAGTTCGAGGCGGCGTTCGCCGAGGCCAAGGCGCTGATCGCCGCAGCGCCTGGTTTCCGTTCGATCGCGTTACGCCGACCAATCGCACCGGATGGCGATTATCTCCTGCTTGTCGAATGGGATAGCGTCGCGCATCATCGCGACGGCTTCCGCCAATCACCGGCCTATGCGCGGTGGTCGGCCTTGCTGCATAGCTTTTACGATCCGATGCCGGTGATCGGCTATTTCGCGGAGGATATCGCGTGTTCGACCTGAGCGACGTGTTTACCGCCGCGGGCATAGCTGCGTTGGGCCAGGTGATCCTGATCGACCTGATCTTTTCGGGCGACAATGCGCTGGTGCTGGGCACGCTCTCCGCCGGGCTTCCCGCCGATCAGCGCAAGAAAGTCCTCGCGCTTGGCGTGCTGATGGCGATGGTCTGCCTGATCGGCTTTGCGCTGATCGCGACGCAGCTCCTCCATGTCGTCGGCTTGCTGCTCGCGGGCGGCCTGTTGCTGCTATGGGTGGCGTGGAAGCTCTATCGCGAGATTGCCGGCAAGCGTCCGGCGGCGGCAACCGACGACCCGGCCACCCCGGAGATCGAGGGCAAGCCGCGCAAGACCTTCGCCCAGGCGGCGTTTCAGGTCGCGATCACCAATCTGTCGATGAGCCTCGACAATGTCCTGGCCGTGGCCGGCGCGGCGCGCGAGCATCCTGCGGTGCTGCTGTTCGGCCTGGCACTTTCGGTGACGCTGATGGCGGTCGCCGCCAACTACCTCGCCCGGATCATCGAGCGCTATCACTGGATCGCCTATATCGGCCTTGTCGTGATCCTCTATGTCGCCGGCTCGATGATCTATCATGGCTGGGTCGACCATGAGATTGGGGTCGGCCACCTCCTGGCCTGACCCCGACTGTTATCGACTAACCGAGATTGGTCGCGAAGAAGGTCGCCGTGCGTTGATCGGCGGCCGTGGCGCCCGCCTCATTGCGACGCTGGCCGAACTCGGTGGCGAAGCCGTGGTCGAGCCCGGGATAATCGATCAGCGTCACCTTGGGATGATCGTCCAACCCTTCGTGCATGCGTTGCTGCGCCGTCTTGTCGACGAAATGGTCTTCCGCCGGCACGTGCAGCAGCACGGGGTGGGCGATGGCATGCTTCTCGCCGAGTAGCCCGTCGATACCGACACCATAATAACCGACACTGGCATCTGTGTCGGTGCGCGTCGCGCACATGAAGGCGAGTCGACCGCCTAGGCAATAGCCGACCACGCCGACCTTGCCGCCATCGCCGAGCTTGTGCCGCGCCGCGCGGATCGTCGCCTCGATATCGGCGATACCCTTGTCCTGATCGAACTGGCCCATCAGCGCGAGCGCACGCTGGAACTGGTCGCGAATGTCGGGATCAAGCTCGACGCCCGGTTCGATCCGCCAGAACAGGTCGGGAGCGAAGGCGAGGTAGCCGGCTTCGGCCCACAAATCGCAGCGCCGCCGCATGCCGGCATTCACGCCGAATATCTCTTGGATGACGATAATCGCGGCGCGTGGCGTATCGGTTGGCTCGGCGAGATAGGCGTCGAAGCTCCCGGCATGATCGAGCGTGTCGATGCTGATGGTCGCGGTCATGTCGCACTCCTTGAGCGGTGGCGCTGCTCGTGATCAAGCAGCCATTGTTTGGTTATCGGGCCGTCGCCGCCCGAATAGGCGCCGAGCGAGCCATCGGCGTTGAGCACGCGGTGGCATGGCACGACGATCGGGAACGGATTGCGTGCGCAAGCCTGGCCCATCGCCCGCGCGCTCGATGCGAGCTGCCGCGACAGCGCGCCGTAGCTCAGCGTGTCGCCATAGCCGATGCCGATCATGCCGTCGCGCAGTGCCTTTCCGCGTGGCGTCGCGGCTGGTGCCAGCGGCAGGTCGAACTGCTGGCGCTCACCGGCGAACCATTGCCGGAGTTGCTCGGCCGCGAGGCGCAATGGCTCGGAAGTGGGGGCGATATCGCCCTGGGTTCCGGGTTCGATGCGTATCGCTATAATGCGGTCGCCATTCGCGATAACGCGCACGCCACCGATGGGCGTTGCGATCAGGGCCTCGTCTCGCGCATACATGCCGACAGTGTAGCAGCGGCGCAGGCCCGCTCAAGCGGAGAGACGCGCGATGAAGATCAATGTCGAAGTGGATTGCACGCCCGAAGAGGCGCGTCGTTTCATGGGGTTACCCGACCTTACCCCGGTCCATGAAAAATATATCGCCTCGATTACGGGTGCGATGGACGGCGTCGCGCCGCCCGAACTGGTCGAGAATATGATGAAAAGCTGGGCGCCGATGAGCGAGGCGGGCTTCGGCATGTGGCGCAAGATGTTCGAATCGTCCGGAAAATAGGCTTGGACACGATCTTTGCGGTGTCGAGCGGGGCGCCGCCCGCGGCGATCGCCGTTATGCGGATCAGCGGCAGCGCGGCGTTTGCCGTCGGCGAAGCGCTGGCCGGACCGATACCCGCACCGCGTAGCGCCGCGTTGCGCACGCTGCGCGATGCGCAGGGCGGTGTCCTCGATCGTGCGCTGCTGCTTGCCTTCCCCGGTCCGAACAGCGCGACCGGCGAGGATATCGTCGAACTGCATCTTCATGGCGGCCGCGCGGTGATCCGCGCGGTTGAGGCGGCGCTTGCGGCGATGCCGGGTTTGCGCCCGGCTGAACCCGGAGAGTTTACCCGGCGTGCGCTGCTTGCCGGGCGGATCGACCTGACCGAGGCGGAAGGGCTGGGGGATTTGCTGTCCGCCGAAACCGAAACCCAGCGCCGCGCCGCACTGACCCTGGTGGAAGGGGGCCTGCGACAGATCGCCGAGGCCTGGACCGATGGCGTCGTACAGTTGGCCGCGTCGGTCGAGGCGGCGATCGATTTCTCTGACGAAGAAGATGTGCCAATCGCGCAGGTTACGGTGGTCACCGATCGCGCCGCCGCGCTTGCTGCCGAAATGGCGATCATGCTGGCGGCGCCGCCGATCGAACGACTGCGCGATGGTTTGCACGTGGTCATCGCCGGCCCACCCAATAGCGGGAAGTCGACCTTGCTTAACGCGCTGACCGAGCGCGACGCGGCGATCGTCTCGCCGATCTCGGGCACCACGCGCGACCGTATCGAAATACCCGTCGCGCGCGATGGCATCGCCTATGTCGTCACCGACACCGCGGGCCTTGCGCCGGCGACCGATGATCCGATCGAACAAATCGGCATAAGGCGCGCAGGGGAGGCGATCCGCAGCGCCGACATCCTGTTGTGGATGGGTGACGATACGCCGCCCACGGGCGCGATCTGGCTCCACGGTCGCGCCGACCTTGCCGACCGGACCACCATGCCGGCGGGACGCGATCTTGCCGTGTCGGCAGCGAACGGCTCCGGGATGGCGTTGTTATGGGCTTTGATTGCGGAGCGCGCGGCGACGTTGCTGCCACCGGCTGACAGCGTCGCGTTGAACCAGCGCCAGCGTGGCCTGATCGCCGAGGCGCAGCAGTGGCTCGATCATGTTGCCGGCGCTTCCGACATCCTCTTGCTAGCCGAGCATCTGCGCCTCGCGATGCGCGCCTTGCATCGCCTCACCGGGCGCAGCGATGTCGAGGCGATGCTCGACACGTTGTTCGCGCGCTTCTGCATCGGCAAATAGCAATGTTCCACGTGGAACAGTTTTGACAGCGGGCACCGTCGCGCATAGCGGCAGGCCCATGAACTACGACGTCATCGTGGTCGGCGGTGGACACGCCGGGACCGAAGCCGCTGCGGCCGCAGCGCGGGTCGGCGCGCGCGTCGCGCTGGTCAGCTTCGATCCGACGAAGATCGGCGCCATGTCGTGCAACCCGGCGATCGGTGGAGTCGGCAAGGGACACCTCGTTCGCGAGGTTGACGCGTTCGGCGGCCTGATCGCGCGCGCGACCGATGCCGCCGGCATCCATTATCGGATGCTCAACCGCAGCAAGGGCACCGCAGTGCAGGGACCGCGCGTCCAGGCCGACCGCAAGCGCTATGCGCTGGCGATCCAGACGATGCTGTCGGAACAGCCTGGGCTCGATATCGTCGCGGGGGAAGTCGCCGCCCTCAGCATCGTCAACCATCGGGTGACAGGCGTCGTATTGGCAGATGGACGAACGATCGATGCACGCGCCGTCGTGCTGGCGACGGGGACCTTCCTCGGCGGCCGCTTGTTTCGCGGCGAGGAGCGCGAGCTCGGCGGCCGCATCGGCGAGCGCGCTGCCACCGCCCTCGCACGGCAGCTCTATGATGCCGCGCTGCCGATGGCGCGGCTCAAGACCGGAACGCCGCCCCGCCTCGATGGCCGCACGATAGATTGGGCCCTGCTCGACGAACAGGCCAGCGACCGCGACGCCTGGACCATGTCGCCGCTCAGTCCGGGTCGCGTGCTGCAGCAGCTGTTCTGCGCCATCACCCGCACGACCGAGGTGACCCATGCCATCATCCGCGCATCGCTCGATCGCTCGCCCCTGTTCGGAGGCGATATCCAGGGGCAGGGGCCGCGCTATTGCCCCTCGATCGAAGACAAGATTCACCGTTTCGGTGACCGCGACGGCCACCAGATTTTCCTCGAGCCCGAGGGCCTCGACGACGCACTGATCTATCCCAATGGCATTTCGACCTCGCTGCCGGCCGATGTCCAGGCCGCGATGATCCGCTCGATCCCCGGCCTCGAAGCGACCGAGATTGCCATTCCCGGCTATGCGGTCGAATATGATCATATCGATCCGCGCGCGCTCGACCCGACGCTCGAGGTGCGCGCGATGCGGGGGCTCTATTGCTGCGGCCAGATCAATGGCACCACGGGCTATGAGGAAGCGGCGGGGCAGGGGCTGCTCGCCGGCCTCAATGCCGCTGCCGCCGCGCTGGATAAGCCGCCGATCATCCTCGATCGAGCGAGCAGCTATCTCGGCGTGATGATCGACGATCTCGTGTTGCAGGGCATCACCGAGCCCTATCGCATGCTCACGGCGCGCGCCGAATATCGCCTCAGGCTTCGTGCCGACAATGCCGAAACACGGCTGAGTCCCTTGGCGGCCGAGGCCGGTTGCCTCGACAAGGCACGCCTTGATCGGCTGGCGTCGCGCACGGCGCAGCGTCGCCAGCTCACCGCATTACTGGATCAGCCGATCCTCGGACGCGATCTGGCGGAGCGCGGCGTGATCGGCGTTGGTGCGAGTGAGCGCCGCAGCGGCGCGGAATGGCTGCGGATCGCCGGGGTCACCGTCACGCAGCTCCTCGGTGAGATTCCCGTTGAGGTGGATAGCGCATTGCTCGCCGAGGTGGTCGAGGACGCACGCTACGCCCCCTATCTCGAACGGCAGGACGCCGAGATCAGTGGCCTTCGGATCAATGACGCCTTTGCACTGCCCGCGACGCTCGACTTCTCGGCGATCCCGGGCCTGTCGAGCGAGATGGTCGAGCGCCTGCGTGCCGCTGCGCCATCGACCCTCGGGGCAGCGTCACGGATCCGTGGCCTCACCCCGGCGGCGCTGACCGCAATTCTGTTCCACGTGAAACGTCGCGCGGCATGACCGAGGACGAGGCCAAAGGGTGGATCGCTGAACGATTCGGTGAGGCGGGCGTTGCCTCGATGACACTGTTGGCATCGCTCGTGCGAGGAGAGGCCGCCGTCCAGAACCTGATCGCGCCATCGACGCTCGACGCACTCTGGTCACGGCATATCGTCGATTCCGCACAGTTGCTCGCGCGGGGCGCGGCTTACCAGGGGCTCTGGCTCGATATCGGCACGGGGGCGGGGTTCCCCGGACTCGTCGTCGCCGCGCTGACCGACCGGCCGGTGCTTCTCGTCGAGCCGCGCAAGCGCCGCGCCGACTTCTTGATCCAGTGCTGCATGGCCCTCGGTGTCGCCGAGCGGACGCAGGTCGTTACGGCGAAGATCGAACGGGTCGAGGCACAGGCGGCGGTCATTTCCGCTCGCGCTGTGGCAGCGCTGACGGACCTTCTAGCTGCCGGAGCGCACTGTTCCACGTGGAACACGCTCTGGCTGCTACCAAAGGGCCGCAGCGCGCGCGAAGAGATAGCCAGCGCGCAACAGTCATGGCATGGTGCGTTTCACGTGGAACGCAGCGTCACCGATCCGGAATCGCTGATCGTCATCGCCAAAGAGGTAACGCGTCGATGAATGTCATCGCGGTAGCGAATCAAAAGGGCGGCGTCGGCAAGACGACGACAGCGATCAATCTCGGCACCGCGCTCGCCGCGACCGGGCAACGCACCCTGCTGATCGACCTCGATCCGCAGGGCAATGCCTCGACGGGGCTGGGCATCTCGCGCGCGCAGCGCACCAAATCGAGCTATGACGTGCTGGTCGGCGATGTGCCGATTGCCGAAGCGGTTCTGCCGACCTGCGTCCCCAAGCTCTCCATCGTGCCGGCAACAGTCGACCTGTCGGGCGCCGAGATCGAGCTGGTCGCCTTCGAAGAACGAACCCATCGCCTCCAGAAGGCGCTCGCCCAGATCGAGGACGCGTGGGATATCGTGCTGATCGATTGTCCACCTTCGCTGGGCCTGTTGACGCTCAACGCGATGGTCGCCTCCAACTCGCTGCTCGTGCCGCTACAATGCGAGTTCTTCGCGCTGGAGGGGCTTAGCCAGCTGCTCAGCACCGTCGAACTGATCCGCGAACGCTTCAACCCGGGTCTTTCGATCCTCGGCGTCGCACTGACGATGCATGATCGTCGCAATCGCCTCACCGAGCAGGTTTCGGCCGATGTGCGCGCCGTGCTCGGCCGCGTGGTGTTCGATACGGTGATCCCCCGCAATGTCCGCCTGTCGGAAGCGCCGAGCCACGGCGTGCCCGCGCTGATCTACGATTATCGCTGCTCCGGGTCCGAAGCCTATATCGCGCTCGCCCGCGAGCTTATCGGCCGGCTGGCACGGCCCAAGGAACCTGCGAAGGCCGCATGACCGAACCGACGACGCCCGACACCACGCCGCTGCCCCGACCCAAGCCACGCTCCGGCCTCGGCCGTGGCCTCACCGCGCTGATGGGCGACGTTGCCCGTGAAGAACCGATCGGTGGCGCCGAGATGTCGCCCGGCGTGCGGACATTGCCGGTCGGCTCGCTGACGCCGCATCCTGGCCAGCCACGCCGCCATTTCAACGATGCTGCGCTCGATGAGCTGGCCGCGTCGATCGCCGCGCGCGGCATGATCCAGCCGATCGTCGTGCGGCCACATGGCAAGGGCTACCAGATCGTCGCCGGCGAACGCCGCTGGCGCGCGGCGCAGCGCGCCCGATTGCACGAAGTTCCGGTCATCGTGCGCGATTTTGACGACGCCGCCACGCTCGAAGTGGCGCTGGTCGAGAATATCCAGCGCCAGGACCTCAATGCGATCGAAGAGGCCGAAGCCTATCACCGCCTGATCGAGGATTTCGGCCACACGCAGGAAGCGCTCGGCAAGCTCGTCCACAAGTCGCGCAGCCACATCGCCAACCTGCTTCGTCTGCTCGAACTTCCCAAATCGGTGCAGGAAAAGGTCAGCGAAGGTCTCCTGACCATGGGGCATGGCCGTGCCCTGATCGGCGCACCCGAGGTCGAGCAGCTCGCCGACCAGGTCGTATCGCGCGGGCTGTCGGTGCGCGATACCGAGCGGCTGGCGCGCAACGCCAAGCCCGATCCGCGACGCCGTGGGGGTGACGGGGGGCGTGATGCCGACCTCGCCGCGCTCGAGCATCAGCTCGGCGATTTGCTCGGGCTGTCGGTGCGTATCAGCCATGGCCCGAAGGGCGGCACGCTGACCTTGAGCTATTCGACCCTCGACCAACTCGACATGATTTGCCAGCGCCTCAGCGGCGAGCGGATCTAGCGCGACGCGTCACCGCTGACGGGCAGCCATCCGCGCAATCGTCAGGATCGCGGCATGCGCCAGCACGGTACCGGCATTGCCTGGCGCCATGATCGCCCGCTCGGCTTCGCGTGCGCGGCTGATGGCGTCGACAATCCGCGTGGCCTGCCAGGTGCGTAGCGCGCGGCCCATCGCGGGACGCTCGCGAAAGAACACTTTTTCAATGACTTGCGTGGGGTTCGCACCAGCATCGATTTCGCCGCGAAGCTCTGCCAGCGTCATCAGCCGACGGACGAGCTGACGCAGCACCGGAATTGGCGACATGCCCGCTTCCTCCAGCCGCGCCAGCTCGTCGGCCAGCGCATCGGGCTGTCCGTCGATCGCCGCGTCAATTGCGCGACCCATTTCGCTGTCGCCGAGATCGGCGCCGAGCAGGTCGACCGCCTCGTCGTCGAGCGGGCGGGGGCGCTCGGGCGCCGCGTCGAGATACAAAGCGAGCTTTTCGATCTCACGCGTCATCACCGCGCGGTCACCGGCGCTGGCATGCGCGATGCGCGCCGCGCTGTCGCCGGTCGTGCGCAAGCCATGCTCGCGCGCGATCGCGGTGACCAGCCGCTCGGCGTCGCCGCCCTCAGGCAGGTAACAGGCCAGCGCCATCGCGTGCGGCGAGGCCAGCGCCAGTTTCACGACGCGCGCGCTGCTCTTGATGTTGGGGGCGATCGCCACCACCGGGTTGCCCGACCGTTCCGCAGCGAGCAGCAGGTCGATCGCCTCCAGACTCTCTTCGCCGATACCCGTGATGCGGATGTGGCGCTTGCCACCGAACAGCGATAGCGACGCCGCCTCGTCGGCGAGCCGTGCCGGGTCGCTGCGCAGCGTCGCGGGTTCGAGATCGACGCGCTCGGCATCGGGGCCCATCACGCGCGCGAGGCGCGCGGCATATTCCTGTGCGCCCGATTCGTCGGGCCCGTGCAGCAAATAGAGCCGGATGTCGGGATTGGCCGCGTCGATTGCCGCGCGGATCTGGTTGGCGTTGGCCTTCACCGCGCGGCGGGCGGCGTCCGGTCCGCATAGAGTGCGAGGCGCGAGACGATCTGGTCGGCGATGATGCCGGAAAGCCGCTCGAGCGCGGTATTTTCCGCCGCGATCGTGGCATATTCGGAGCCGACGACGTCGATGCCCGAATCCGACCCCGCCGTAGCATCGAGCACCGTCGTGCCATGCGCCAGATCGATCAACTGATAGCGCGCGCGCAATGTGCGGCGCTCGCGCGTGACGCTGTTGTCGCGGCTGACGCCGAGCCCGGAAATCTGGTCGTCGAGCTTGATTTCGAGCCGATATTGCGGCGTGCCGCTCGCCGACAGGCGGTCGCGCAGCGCATTGGCGACCAGCCAGCCGGCCTTGCCCTCGATCGGGGCAACCTCGACATGCGCAAGCGTCGAAGCGACCGGGCCGGCTGCGCCGCCGGCATATAGCGGGCGCAGGCCGCAACCGGTCAGCGAGAGCGCCAGCATCATGGGTGCGGCGAGCGGGGCGATGAGACGTTTCATGCCACCAGATTCACGAGCCGGTCGGGCACCACGATCACCTTGCGCGGTGTCCTGCCCTCGAGAATACGGACGACCTTGTCGGACGCCAGCGCGGCCGCCTCGATCTCCTCGCGCGGCAGGCCCTTGGCCATCACCAGCGTGTCGCGCAGCTTGCCGTTGACCTGGATCGCGATCGTCACCTCGTCCTCGACCAGCAACGCGGGATCGACAGCTGGCCAGGCGGCATCGGCGATCAGGCCTTCGCCACCCGTCGCGGCCCAGGCCTCTTCGGCGAGGTGCGGTGCCATCGGAGCGACCAGCAGCATCAGCGTACGGATCGCGGCGGTGCGCGATGCCGAGGGGTCGGCGCGCTCGATCGCGTTGACCAGTTCGAACAGCTTGGCGACGGCCTTGTTGAACGACAGCGCCTCGATATCGATCGCGATGCCGGCAATCGTCTGATGCACCTTGCGGTCGAGCGCGATGTCCTGACCCAGTCCCTCTTCGATCCCGTCGAACAGCCGCCACAGCCGCTGGATGAATCGCCACGAGCCCTCGATACCGGCCTCGCTCCATGGCAGGTCGCGCTCGGGCGGGCTGTCGGAGAGCATGAACCAGCGTGTCGCGTCGGCGCCATATTGGTCGACGATCGGCTGGGGATCGACGGTGTTCTTCTTCGACTTGGACATCTTCTCGACGCGGCCGACTGTGACGGTCTCGCCGGTGGCAGTGACATATGCCGAGCCATCGCCACGGCGCGAAATTGCCTCCGGGGAAAAATAGTTAGGTCGCTCAGAGTCTTCCGACCTGGTGTAGTAGCTGGCATGAGTCACCATGCCCTGGGTGAACAGCCCGGCGAACGGCTCGGATATGTCGATCATGCCGATATGCCGGAGCGCCCGCGTCCAGAACCGCGCATAGAGCAGATGCAAAATCGCATGCTCCACGCCGCCAATATATTGCTGTACCGGCAGCCACTTTTCGGCAACCGCCCGGTCGAACGGTGCATTACCCGGCTGGCTGGCGAAGCGTATGAAATACCACGACGAATCGACGAAGGTGTCGAGCGTGTCGGTCTCACGCCGGGCCGCGCCGCCGCAGCTGGGACAGGCCACGTCCTTCCACGTCGGATGCCGGTCGAGCGGGTTGCCGGGAATGTCGAAGCTGACATCCTCGGGCAGCACCACCGGCAACTGGTCGCGCGGCACCGGCACCGCGCCGCATGCGTCGCAATGGATGATCGGGATCGGCGTGCCCCAGTAACGCTGGCGCGATACGCCCCAGTCGCGCAACCGGAACACGGTTGATCCGGTGCCCCAGCCGTCGTCCTCGGCGCGACGGATCACGGTGCGCTTGGCGTCCTCGATGTCCATACCATCGAGAAAGTGCGAATTCACCAGCGTGCCCGGGCCGGTATAGGCCTCGTCGCCGCTGAACAGCGGGTCGACATGCTCGCCGTCGGATACCACGCGCCGCACCGGCAGGTCGTATTTGCGCGCAAAGTCGAGGTCGCGCTGGTCGTGCGCCGGCACGCCGAACACCGCGCCGGTACCATAGTCCATCAGCACGAAATTGGCGATGTAGACCGGCAACTGGATCGACGAATCAAACGGATGTGTCGCGGTGATGCCGGTGTCGAAGCCCAGCTTCTCCTGCGTTTCGATCTCCGCCGCGGTTGTCCCGCCCTGGCGGCACCGCGCGATGAAGGCGGCGACCTCGGGCTTTTCGGCCGCCAGCGCCTGCGCGATCGGATGGTCGGCGGCGACGGCGACGAAGCTTGCGCCGAAAATCGTGTCGGGCCGCGTCGTGAACACGGTGACGTCACCGCCATCCGACAGCGCGAAGCGGAAGGTCAGGCCCTGGCTCTTGCCGATCCAGTTCTCCTGCATCAGCTTGACCTTGTCGGGCCAGTGCTCGAGCCCGTCCAGCCCGGCGAGCAACTCCTCGGCGAAATCGGTGATCTTGAGGAACCACTGGCTCAGCTTGCGCCGCTCGACCAGCGCGCCCGAGCGCCAGCCGCGCCCGTCGATCACCTGTTCGTTCGCCAGCACGGTCATGTCGACCGGGTCCCAGTTGACCGAGCTTTCCTTGCGATACACCAGCCCGTGCTTGAACAGTTCGAGGAACAGCGCCTGTTCGTGCCCGTAATATTCGGGTTCGCAGGTCGCCAGTTCGCGTGTCCAGTCGAGCGCGAAGCCGAGCCGCTTGAGCTGCGCCTTCATCGTCGCGATGTTGGCGCGGGTCCAGCCGCCGGGGTGGACGCCCTTTTCCATCGCGGCATTCTCGGCCGGCATACCGAATGCGTCCCACCCCATCGGATGGAGCACTTCATGCCCGGTCATCCGGCGATAGCGCGCCAGCACGTCGCCCATGGTGTAGTTGCGGACATGGCCCATATGGATCCGCCCCGAGGGGTACGGAAACATCTCGAGGACATAACAGCGCGGCTTGGGGGAATCTTCGCGCGCGGCAAAGGTGCGGCGCTCGTCCCACACCGCCTGCCATGCCGCGTCAGCCTTCAGCGCATTGAAGCGTGACGCCATGAGGGGAAATTCTCTAGTTGCTGACGGCGGCGCGGCGCAGGTCGCGCGCCTTGGTCAGGATGATGTCTTCCAGCTTCTGCACGGTCGCTGCCTGGACCGGTGCCGCGACCCACTGGCCGCCCTGGTTGACTTCGCGCAGCGCCGCGACGCGCAGCGCATCGGCGCGCAGATCCTGGTCGAGGATCGTCACCGTCACCTTGAGTCGCTCGGTCGGCGCCGACGGATTCACATACCAGTCGGTAACGATCACGCCGCCGTTCGAGTCGGTCTGCACCAGCGGCATGAAGCCCAATGTGTCGAGGCTGGCGCGCCACAGATAGGAATTCACGCCGATCGTGGTGACCTTCGACGCGGCAAGATCGGCTTGCGCGCTGCCACGGTGGTGTGCGCAGGCGGCGAGGGGAATGAGCGAAACCACGATCGCGGTGCGCAACAGGCGGTTCATCGGCGGCTTCCTGGTGGTTTTCATGAGTGTCGAGCCTCTATAGATCGTCCCGCGCGCGCCGCAAGCGCGGCGGTCATGGGCGAAGATGTGTGCCTGATGCAACACATGCCGAAAAATGAGTCTTCTTGGTGGCAAGCGCACGTTGAATCGTGATAACCGCCCTATGACATAGGTGTGAGCAGACACCAGCAAGGGGTCGAGGAAGTGCGTTCAGGTCGGTTGTTGTCGGGAATTGCGTTGGGGGTGCTCGTCGCCGCCGGCATTGCCGTAGCACCCGCGATCGGCGCACCGGAAAAGACCGCGGCCCGTTCGGTGAAGATCGAATCGCCCGTACCCTTCCATGGTTTCGGCACCTTTACCCCTGCCGCCGCGGATCCGCGGCTGGCGGCGATTTATGCACGGGGTGGGCTCGATACCGGCGGCTTCACCTTCACACCGTCCGATTCGCGCCGCGTGAGCAATCGCGCCGTGACGCTTGCCGTGCGTTCGCGTTCGTCACGACCGCTGGTGGCGGCGGACCGCACCGCAGCTGCATCCACGGAAGCTTCGACGGTCAGCCTCGCGCCCGTTGCCTATAGCCTGGGTGTCGCTGTCGGATTCCGTCGCTTCGCGCTGTCGGGTGACGTGACTAAGATCGATCTCGCCGGTGCGCCGGGCAGCCGTGAAGCGGTAGATGTCGGCGTCAGCTATGCCGGCAAGCGCTTCAGCGGTCAGCTGCGCGCAGGGGCCGATCGGCCGCTCGCGGGCACGCCGCGCCTGATCGAGCAGGGGCCGGTCTATTCGGTCGATCTCGCCGGCTCGTACCGGCTGACGCACAGCCTCGATGTGACGGCGGGCGTCCGCTACAAGAGCGAGCGTGACCGCTTGCAGAAGCTGTCCGACGATCGTCGCGACAGCAAATCGGTCTATGTCGGGACAGCATTCCACTTCTGACGTTGATTCGGCACCGCCCACGCGTCGATTCCCGCCCAACCATAAAAGCCCAGGCCGCTTAGACGCCTGAAGCGACGCGCATTCATGCCGCCGAGCGCGATCGCCGGCAGTGCGACGTGGCGCGCGATCACCGCCGCCCGCATCACCCCAAGCGACGCCGCGCCCGGATGCGAGCGCGTCGCGTGCAGCGGCGAAACGAAGACCAGATCGGCGCCGTGTCGCCGCGCGGCGAGGGCCTCGCGCAGCGAATGAACCGACGCGCTGCGCAATCCCTGGCCCCTGGCGTTATGCACGCCCTGTTCGCCCGCCAGCCGGGTTACCCCGGCGCGGATCAACACCAGCCCACGCCGACGCGCGATCGCGCGAACCCGCGCGAACAACGCGCGTCGGATCTGGGTGTCGGTCGCATGGTGACGAAAGACAATGCCCGCGCCGCGCGGAAGCGCCGCCAAGGCGGGCCACAGCGATTCGCCTAGGCGCTCGTCGGTCATCAACCAGATCGTCGGGATCGCGTCGACACGGCGCATGGGCTGGCGGCGGGGCACGTCGCTGCCTATAGCGCCGCCCATGCCCGCCGACGACCCCCGCACACGCCTTGCCGCCGTCCACGACAATATCGTCAAAGCCGAACGCCTCGCGCGTCGGCCTGCCGGGAGCACGACGCTGATCGCCATCTCCAAGATGCACGACGCCGAAGCGATCGCGCCGCTGATCGCCGCCGGGCAACGCGTGTTCGGCGAGAATCGCGTGCAGGAGGCGCAGGGCAAATGGCCCGCCTTGCGCGAGGCGCATGGCGACATCGCGCTGCATCTCGTCGGCCAGCTTCAATCGAACAAGGCTGAGGAAGCCGTGGCGCTGTTCGACGCCATTCATTCGGTCGACCGTTCCAGCCTCGTCACCGCGCTGGCGCGGGCGATGGACCGCACCGATCGGCGTCCGGCCTGCTTCGTCCAGGTCAACCTCGCCGATGAGCCGCAAAAGGGCGGTTGCTCGGTCGATGATTTGCCGGCGCTGCTGGAAGCGACACGGACGGCCGATCTTCCCGTGGCGGGGCTGATGACCGTGCCGCCGGCCGATCTCGAAGCGGCACCGTGGTTTGCGCTGCTCGCCAGGCTGGGGCTGGATAATGGCCTCACGGGTCTCAGCATGGGCATGTCGGGCGATTATGAGACGGCGGTGACGCTCGGCGCCACGCACGTCCGCGTCGGCACGGCGCTGTTCGGGGCCCGCGCATGAGATTCGACGGGCTGATCTTCGATTTCGACGGCGTCCTGCTGGAGAGCGAATATGCCGGCAATCGGCAGATCGCCGCCTATCTGACGTCAAGGGGCCACCCGACCACGCCGGAAGAATCGATGGCGCAGTTCATGGGCCTTGCGGGGCATGACTTTCTCGCGGCGATCGAGCGCTGGATCGGCCGTGCGATCCCCGACGACTTCCATGTCGAGCGCCACGCCGAGGATCGCCGCGCGCTTGCCGAGGGGCTCGATCCGGTCGCCGGGGCGGTGGCGTTCGTGCTGGCGCTGCCACCGTCGCTGCCGCGCGCGATCGCCTCGTCGAGTTCGACCGAATGGATCGAACGCCACCTCGAGCATCTGGGGATTCGTGAGGCGTTCGGCGACATGATCTTCTCCGGCCGCGAGCATGTCGAACGCGGCAAGCCCGCGCCCGACCTCTATCTCCATGCCGCACAGGCGATCGGCGTCGATATCCGGCGCGCCGCGATCATCGAGGATTCGCCCGTCGGTGCGACGGGCGCCGTCGCCTCGGGCGGGCACGTCATCGGTTTCGTCGGCGGCAGCCATTGCGGGCCCGACCATGCCGATCGCCTGCGCGCCATCGGCGTCCACGATATCGCGACGAGCTTCGACGAGGTCGCCGCGCTGCTTTCCCGCAGCGCCTGATTCAACCACCCCCGTCGCCTGCCATCATCCTCCCGACGCCGGCACCACCCCGCCGCGCGTGACGAAATTTTCGCCCGTAACAGGGAGAAACAGGGAGGTAACAGCGAGTGACCGATCGCATAACAGGGAGCGCCCTTTGCTGTTGCCGCGCGACATCAGGGAGCTGGCGGCGCCCCGTGGCGCGCGATCAGTGAGAAAACAGCGAGTTAACAGGGAATGCTCCGCCGGCCTGTCGCCACGATCCGGCACACCGGTCGCACGACGATCAACGCCCGTTAGAACTGGTGCCCGGTGCGGTCGCGCTTGGTCGCGAGATAGCGCTCGTTATGCGGGTTGGCCGGCAGAATATGCGGCACCCGCTCGACCACGTTGATGCCCGCTGCTTCGAGCTGGGTGACCTTTTGCGGATTGTTGGTCAGCAGGCGCACCCGGTGCTGGCCGAGCAGGCTCAGCATCCGGGCCGCCACCGCAAAGTTGCGCGAATCGACCGCGAAGCCCAGCCGTGTATTGGCGTCGACCGTGTCGAACCCCTGGTCCTGCAACGCATAGGCGCGCAGCTTGTTGACCAGCCCGATGCCGCGCCCCTCCTGGCGCAGATAGAGCAGGATGCCCCAGCCGCTCGCCTCGATCGCGTGGATCGCGGCATGGAGCTGCGGCCCGCAATCGCATTTCAGGCTGCCCAGCACGTCGCCCGTCAGGCACTCGCTGTGCAGCCGGACCAGCGGCGGCTGACCATTGGGCGATCCGATCAGCAGCGCGACATGCTCGCCGGGCATCTCCGGCGTGCGAAAGGCGACGATCTCTGCATCCTCGGCGCCGTCGACCGGCAGATGCGCGCGCGTCGCGATGCTCAGCCGGACGGCGTCCTCATGTTCGTCGATATCTGCCGGGGTCAGTACCAGCGCCGCATCACTGCCTGGTTGGGCAAAGAAGGCCGGCAGCATGCCGGCGAGTCGCGCCAGCCGCAGCGCGGCCCCGCCGGCCTCGCACGCATCGAGATGGATGGCGTGGAACGGCCCCTTCATCGGCGTCCCGAGATCGAATTGCGGATCGGACAGCGCCGTCGCCGTGGCGAAGTCGAGCCAGTCGGTGCGTTCGATCAGCACCGGGGCATCGGGCGTTGTGGCTTCGCGCTGATTGGCGAGCTTCAGCGTCGCGGCGCGCCCGGCCGAGATCAACACCGGCGCGGTGCCCGTCGCGTCGAACGCGGCGAGTCGCACCGGATCGGCGGTCTCGATCGGCAACAGCGCCAGCCTGCCGTCGCTGCCGGCGATCGCGACCGGCCAGCCGCGACGCAGCGCGTCAATCGCCAGCGCGGTCTTGTGCGCATCGCCGGCCATGGTCACAGCGCGAGCTCGGTCATGATCGGGACATGGTCCGATGGCTTGAGCCAGTCGCGGCAATCCTCGAACACCGAATGGCCCAGCGCGGTGGCCGCGACATCGGAGGTCGCCCACATATGATCGAGCCGCCGTCCGCGGTCCGAAGCGAGTCGATCCGTCGCGCGGTAGCTCCACCACGTGAACAGCCGTTGCGGCGCGGGCACGAAGTGGCGGCCGAGATCGATCCAGCTGTTCGAGGCTTTCAGCCCGTCGAGCGCGGCCACCTCGACCGGCGTGTGGCTGACGACGCCGAGCAGTTGCTTGTGGCTCCACACGTCGGATTCGAGCGGCGCGATGTTGAAGTCGCCGACCAGCATCGTCGGGACGTCGAGCGACTCGGACCAGCGCGTCATGCGTTCGACGAAATCGAGCTTCTGGCCGAATTTCGGGTTCACCTCGCGGTCGGGCACGTCGCCCCCGGCGGGCACATAGACATTCTCGAGCCGCATGCCGTTGGGGAGTCGTACGCCGACATGGCGCGCCTCGCGATTGGCCTGCCAGTCGAAGCGATCGTCCTCGACGATTGGCACGCGACTGATGATCGCCACACCGTGATGCATCCGCTGGCCGTGCAGCACGATGTGCGGATAGCCCAGCGCGCGGAACGGCGCGGCGGGAAAATCGCCATCGATCACCTTGGTCTCCTGCAGGCACAGGATGTCGGGCTGCACCTCGCGCAGGAAACGCGCGACGATCTCGATCCGGAAGCGCACCGAGTTGATGTTCCACGAAACGATCTTCAGCGTCTGGGTTCCTGGTACCGGCATGGCGGCGATGTAGCCACGCCGGTCGCCATATGCCAGCCCGGCGCGTCGGACATGGAAAGGCCCTCGCTCCGGGGGCATGGAGCGAGGGCCGACCTAGCGTTCGTCACGCAGGCGGGAAGGAGCATTGCCGGGCAACAGGGGGAAAATCCCGGCGGGCTCCATCCGCAATTCCGCTCTTACGCGGGTGAACCTGTCGCCTGTATGAACGGGGAATCAATTCTTGTGCGAATTGGGCCGTGGATCGTTGAAGCGGAACGCTCCGTCGCTGACCGGCGCGTTGAAGCGCTGATTCGACAGCCGGACGGTGGTGCGGTTGTTCTGCGAGTCGAGCGTGATCCAGCCTTGCAGCATCAGGCCCGACGGGGCCGATGCATCGCGCACGAAGATCATGTTGATGCGGCCATATTCGGGATGGCGCGGGTCGGCGGCATCGATTGACACGATCCGCGCGTCACCGCCGGGCACGACACGCGCCACCTTGCTGATGTCGCGCGACGGATCGAGCAGGATGCCGAGCGGCGAATTGCCGATCGGCCAGCGCTGCACCTGCTTCACCGAGTAATCGATGAAGGTCAGCGCCTTGCCGTCGCCGACGATCAGGATCGGTACGCCCTGCTGATACTGGAAGCGGATCTTGCCGGGCTTTTTCAGCGTCAACGTACCGGTCAGCACCTTGCCGGCGCGATCGGTCTGGCTGAACGCGGCGGTCATCGTCTCGACCGACTGGAGATGCTGCTGGACCAGCGCAAGGTCGCCCGACACCGGTGCCGGCGCGGCGATCGCAGCCGGCGCGGCGAGCAGCGCCAGCGCGGAAAGGAAGCGAGGAAACACAATATTCTCCCGAATTCAGAACGCCGGCCCTGCCGGTCGGGGATTGAACCCCCCCTGAACCGCCTGCGCTATAGCGGGTTTCCGTCGCGATCGCGCAGTACTTCGCGACGGCCCACATGATCGGGTCGACCGACGATCCCGTCCTTCTCCATGCGCTCGATCAGCCGCGCCGCGCTGTTGTAGCCGACGCGCAGCTGGCGCTGCAGCCACGAGGTCGAGGCCTTCTGGCTCTCGACGACGAGCTGGATCGCCGCGCGATATTGCTGGTCCTCGGCCGAATCCTCGCCGGTCGGTGCGCCGTCGAGCGCGAAACTGTCCTCGGGCTCCTCGGTGACCGACTGGATATAGTCGGGCTGGCCCTGCGCCCGCCAATGGTCGGCGACGGCGCGCACCTCGTCATCGCTGACGAACGGGCCGTGCACGCGCACCACACCCTTGCCGCCGGGCATGTAGAGCATGTCGCCCTTGCCGAGCAGCTGTTCGGCGCCCTGCTCGCCGAGGATGGTGCGCGAATCGATCTTGGAGGTGACGTGGAAGCTGATCCGCGTCGGCAGATTGGCCTTGATCACCCCGGTGATGACATCGACCGACGGCCGCTGCGTCGCGAGGATGAGGTGGATGCCCGCGGCGCGCGCCTTTTGCGCGAGGCGCTGGATGAGGAACTCGACCTCCTTGCCGGCGGTCATCATCAGGTCGGCGAGCTCGTCGACGACGATGACGATCTGCGGCAACGGCTGATAGTCGAGCTGCTCCTCCTCATAGACCGGCTGGCCGCTGCTCGGATGGTAACCGGTCTGCACCTTGCGGCCCATCGGCTGGCCCTTGGCGCGTGCCGCGCGGACCTTCTCGTTGAAGCTGGCGAGGCTGCGCACGCCGACCGACGACATTTGTCGGTAGCGATCCTCCATCTGCTCGACCGCCCATTTGAGCGCGCGCACTGCCTTGGCCGGATCGGTGACGACCGGCGCGAGCAGATGCGGGATGTCCTCATACATGCTCAGTTCGAGCATCTTGGGGTCGATCATGATCATTTTGCACTGATCGGGCTTGAGCCGGTAGAGCAGCGACAGGATCATGCAGTTGAGGCCGACCGACTTGCCCGACCCGGTCGTGCCGGCGATCAGCAGATGCGGCATCGGCGCGAGATCCGAGATCACCGGGTCGCCGGCGATGTTCTTGCCCAGCACCAGCGGCAGCGAGGCGCTCTGGTCGTCGAACGATTGCGATCCGATCAATTCGTGCAGATTGACCATCTCGCGCCGCGCATTGGGCAGCTCGATGCCGATCACCGTCCGCCCCGGGATCGTCGCGACGCGCGCCGACACCGCCGACATGTTGCGCGCGATATCGTCGGACAGCGAGACGACGCGACTCGCCTTGATGCCGGCGGCGGGCTCGAGTTCGTACATCGTCACCACCGGGCCGGGCCGGACGTTGATGATCGATCCCTTGACGTGGAAGTCGTCGAGCACCGATTCGAGCAACCGCGCATTGCGCTCGAGCGCGGCCTTGTCGATGTTCGCGCCGGTCGAGGGCGGGCCGGGCTTGAGCAGGTTGAGCGGCGGCAACTGGCTGTTGTCGCCCAGGTCGAAAGAGGTCTGCGTCGCCTTGGGCTTGGCGACCGAGGGCGACAGGTTGCGCTCGGCGATCACCGGGCCGGGCCGCGCATCGGGCATTGCAACGGCGCGCGGTACGGGTTGTGCCTTGCGCTGCGGCTCGGGCGGAAGCACTTCCTGCTCGGCATCGGGACGATTGGCGCGCGATGGACGCGGCAGCGCCGGGCGCCAGCGTGGCAGGCCGCCATCTATCGTCACGCCCCACGCCCAGATCGCGACGCCGGCCATGCCGGTCAGCAGCGCCACGCCGCGCGCGGTCCACAGGATGGCCTGTGGGTTGCCGATCAGGTCGATCGCGGCATGCAGCGCCCAGGCGCCGGCCATGCCGACAAGCCCGCCCCAACCCGCCGGCAGCGCGAGGACGGTGCCGCTCGAAAACAGTGCAAAGGTCGTCGCCATCAAGGCCGCGCCGACAAGCGCAAGGAACAGCATCAGCTGCCACCGCCCGATATACACGCCGCGCCAGATGCGCGTCGCGAAGATCGCGACGATCGGCAGCAGCAGCGCGACCGGCAGGCCCAGCGCCATGAAGGCGAAATCGGCGAACCATGCGCCGGGCGTCCCCAACCAGTTGAGCGCCGGGCCGCCCGCGGCGGTGTCGAACGAGGGGTCGCCGGAATGATAGGTCGCGAGTGCGATCGCCATCAGCGCGCAGGCGGTCAGCATCGCTACCGCGATGATCAACGCTCCGCTGCGCGCCGCCCCGGCTTTCACCGTCTCGCGCCACAATGCCGGCCGCGCGCGGCTCGCCATATCTCGTCCTTCGATGTTCGCTGTCTGTACCGTGGAATCATCGTCCTTCGCGAGTCCGACGTCAAGCAGGTGCCGCTTGTCGCACGCATACGCCGGGCGAGGGCGGTCGGGGAGTGCAGCCACAAGGTGCAGCTTCCGCCGCGCGCCAAAACCCCTTAGGACGACAGCATGGATCAGGCAGATGTGCTCATTCTCGGTGGCGGTTTGGTCGGGAGCGCGCTCGCCGTGGCGCTCGACGCGCATGGTCTTACGTCGATCGTCGTCGATATCGCCGACCCCGAGGTGATTCTCGCCGCGGGTTTCGACGGGCGTGCCTCGGCGATCGCGAGTGCGCCGTGGCGCATGCTCGATGCGATCGGGGTGATCGACCGGATTCGCGATCGCGGCTGCCCGATCCAGGGCATCCGCGTCAGCGACGGGCTGGAGCCCGGCAAGCTCGATTTCGTGCCCGAGGCGGGCGAGGGTGCACTCGGGCACATGTTCGAGAACCGCTATCTGCGCGGCGCGCTCCATGCCGCCGCGCACGCTGCGCCGCATGTCGACCTGCGCATGAAGACGCGTGCGGTGTCGGTCGATCGCGGACCGCACGGCGTCGTCGCGACGCTCGACAGCGGGGCGGTGGTGCGTGCTTCGCTGCTCATCGCGGCAGAGGGACGCAACTCGCCGACGCGCGACGCGGCGGGCCTGCGTGTCGCGCGCTGGACCTATGATCACGCCGCGATCGTCACCTCGCTGCACCACGAACATTCCCATGAGAACGTCGCCTTCGAGATCTTCTACCCGCAGGGCCCGTTCGCGATCCTGCCGCTCAACGACGACGCGCAGGGGCATCGCTCGGCGATCGTCTGGTCGGTCAGACGCAACCAGGCCGACGGGATGCTCAAGCTGTCCGAACGCGGGCTGCTCGACGAGGCGAGCAAGCGCATGGGCGGCTTTCTCGGCGAGCTCGGGCCATTGGGCCCACGCTCGAGCTATCCGCTCGGTTTCCATCACGCAGCGACGATCACCGCCGAACGCCTCGCGCTGGTCGGCGACGCTGCGCACGGCATCCACCCGATCGCCGGGCAGGGGGTCAATGTCGGGTTTCGCGACGTGGCGACGCTGGTCGAGGTTTTGGTCGACGGTAAACGGCTCGGCCTCGATCTCGGCGATGCGCAGTTGTTGGCGCGCTACGAGCGCTGGCGCAGCCTCGACACCTTCATGGTCGCCGCGGCGACCGATGGGCTGACCCGGCTGTTCGGGATCCCCGGCCGCACCGCCAATGCGGTGCGCCGCTTCGGCCTGTCGGCGGTCGAGAAACTGCCGCCGCTCAAGCAGCGCTTCATGGCCGAAGCACGTGGCGAAAGCGGCGACGTGCCGCGGCTGCTGCAGGGGCTGAGGGTCTAGCGGACGGTCTCTTCGACGCGGGTCTCGGCGACGTTCTCCGCGCCGACGTGGCGCACCATGATGAAGGTGCCGGACCACACGCCGGGAATATCCCATCGTCCGCTGATCTCGGTACCTTCGCCGTTGACCGTGCCGCTATAGATTACCGCATAATGCGCCCGCGACGGCGCGTCGTAGGTTTTGACAAAGCGAACCGCGCTGCCCTCGCGTGATCCCTCCAGCAACGCGTGCAGTATGGCGCCGTGGTCCTGCGGGTCCTGGCTGGGTTCACTCGCTTCTCCCGCCAACAACCCACCCGAATCGCGCAGCGTGGCGGTGAACGCATTTGGGCGCATGCCGCGCGGGTAGTTGTAGATGCCGTCCCAGCCGCCGCTGAGATCGTCGGCACCGCTCATCGGCTCTCGGTCTCGCTGGCCGGCGCGGCGGAAGTCGCGGCAATGCGCAGCGCGTCCGGTCCGATACGTCGCTGCGTGCCGATATGCTCGATCGCGGCGACCTGTTTCGGGTCGAACAGGTTGGCGAAGAACATCCAGACCATCATCGCGGCGCCACCAGCGCGTCCTTTGCGCTTCGCCGCTGTACGCTTGCTCACTGCAACGTCACCGAATCATCGCCGTCGTGGCGGCCGAAGAACTGCATCAGCTGGATGATCAGTTCGGCGCGTTCCTCGATCTCGCCGGCTTCGAGCAGCGCCTGTTTGGCGGCGACGTCGAACGGCGCGATCTGGGCGATGCCGTTGACCAAGGCCTCGTCGTCGAGTCGCGTGACGGCCTCCCAGTCGACGGCATAGCCTTGGGCATCGGCGAAGCGGCGCGATTCCATCTCGAGCGCGGCACGGCGCGACAGCGACAGGGTCGGATCGGCGTCCTGCGCGAGCAGCTCGGCTTCGACCTGGCGGAATGCGGTGGTGACATCGAGCTCGCGCACGACGCGGAACAGCGACACGCCCTGCAGGATGAGATTGTAGCGCCCATCGTCGAGCGCCTCGACTTCGGCGATCTTGCCGACGCAGCCGATGTCGAACAGCGCCGGCCGATCGCTCGGCGCGCCGGGGCGCGGCTGGATCATGCCGATGCGGCGGTCGCGCGCCATCGCATCGCTGACCAGCGCGCGGTAGCGCGGCTCGAAGATGTGCAGCGGCAGGTGCATGCCCGGGAAGAGCAGCGCGCCGGCCAGCGGAAAGACCGACAGGCGCGTGGTCTTCGCGATGGTCGTCATCCGAACAGGATCGCCGAGAGCTTGCGGCGCTGCGCCGAAACCCACGGATCTTCCAGTCCGACCACCTCGAACAGCTTGAGCAACTGGGTGCGCGCGGCACCCTCGTTCCAGTCGCGGTCGGCGGCGATGATCGCGAGCAGCGAATCGGCCGCGGCGTCGCGGTCGCCGGCCGCCATCTGGCCACCGGCCAGTTCGAAACGCCTGGCGTGATCGTCGGGATGCGCGGCCACTTCGGCGGCGAGGCCCGACAGGTCGTCGACCGGCTTGGCATCGCGCGCCAGCGCCAGCGCGGCGCGGGCGCGCTCGATCGCCGGTGCCTTGGCCGATTCCTCGGGCAGGGCGGCGAGCGCTGCTTCGGCTTCGTCGAGTCGCCCGGTCGCGACCAGCGCGCGCACCAGCCCCGATTCGACCGCGGGGTGTGTCGGCGCCATCTCGGCGAGCTGCTGGAAGATGCCCAGCGCGCGCTCGGCATCGCCTTCGCCGAGCACCTGTTCGCCCATCGCGATCAACGGCTCGAGCTCGGCCTCGGCGCTCGCTGCCTCACTCTCGATCGGCAGCTGGCGCAGGATCTGGTCGAGCATCGCCTTGAGCTGCGTCTCGGTGCGCGCGGTCGTCAGGTCGGCGACGAGCTGGCCCTGGAACATCGCATAGACCGTCGGGATCGACTTGATCTGGAACTGCGCGGCGATGAACTGGTTCTTGTCGGTATCGACCTTCGCCAGGACCACGCCCTTGTCGGCATAATCGGCGGCGACCTTTTCCAGCACCGGGGTCAGCGCCTTGCACGGCCCGCACCATTCCGCCCAGAAATCGATCAGCACGAGGCTGTTCATCGACGGCTCGACCACGTCGCGACGGAAGGTCTCGACGGCTTCGCGTTCGGCGGTGGTCATTCCCAGGGTAGCCAACGGTCATTCCTTTGCGCGTGTATACCGCCTTATGTGGTCGCTCGGGCCGCCAAGCCAAGGCTTTTTGGCATCGGCGACAAAGCGCACGATAACGGCTTGCAGCCCCCGGGGGGCGATGCTAGAGGCCGCCCCCTTACCCCGCCCGGTACGTTTCCGGGCCACGGCGCCAGAGCGGGCGTAGCTCAGGGGTAGAGCACAACCTTGCCAAGGTTGGGGTCGAGGGTTCGAATCCCTTCGCCCGCTCCAGTTTTCTTAGAGAAAACAATGTGTTGCAGACGGGCCGCGAAAGCGGCCCTTTCTGTTTTTCGGCCGGGCGTCCACCGGGTGTCCACCGATTTCGAGGCGTGGACGCCAGCAGTGATTGACACGTTTCTCAATTATTTTCGCACGAGCTCGCCGGCAGGCGTTTCAGGGACGTCGGCGAGAGCGACGACGATTCGGACGCGCAAGCGCTTCGGGCAATTGGCGGCGCTAACCGACCTGACGGAAGCAAAGGACCCCGGTGCAGATTCTGAGCATCACCTGTCAGATAGCGGAAGATTGGGGCGGCTCAGTCTAGAACGATGACCACCCCGCTCTTTGAGGCACATCCTTGGCCCGGCCCAGAGCCTGACGCCATCAACCCGCATATGTGGAACGGCCCGCGTAGCAAGAGCTGTCAGCAGTCGATTCATCGCCTGGGAACGGTGCGGTCATATGTCCGGCCTATCAGCGCGGCCTATGACCGCTGGCCTCGATGAAGTTCGCGTCGCAA
>NZ_JARYTI010000025.1 GCF_029911635.1 Sphingomonas sp. AR_OL41 | reverse complement strand
GCAGACCGTGGTCGACCGTCGCGGCGATCACCTGGCCGGGCAGGGCGGTTGCGGCGAGCGCGAGCAGCGCCATGCTGTCGGCGCCGCCCGAAACGGCCAGCGCGAGCCTCGCGTTCGGGGCGAGCGGCTGACCGAGCGCGCGGTCGAGATCGCGGCGAAATCGGGCGATCTCGTCGACCGGGAGCGCGCGCGTGCGCACCCGATCAACCGCGACCGGGCACCGTCCGCGTCATTTGCACTTCGCGCGTGCGCGGCCCTCGGTGAGGTCCGCCTTGATCTTCGCGGTCAGCTTCGGTCCGTACTTGAGCGCCTCGTCATAGACCTGGCAGATGTCCGCCGCGGGCTTGTTGAGCGCCTTCAGCGCCTCGGCGAGGTTCATCAGGCTGTCGGGTGCGCGGTCGCCGTCGGGGAACTTCTTGTAGCTCTTGTAGAAGGCGAGCGCTGCCGCGGCCGGTTTGCCGTCGTCGAGATAGGCGCGGCCGATCAGGTTCTGCGCGTAGCTGGCGCGCTTGTGTCGCGGATATTTGCTGACGATCTCCTCGAACTGCGCCTGCGCCTCGGGATAGAGCTTCGCCTGGTAGAGCCGGAAGCCGTAGAGATAGCCGTCCTCGGCCGGGTCGCCGGTGGCGGGTTTCTCGATCGCCGCGATGCGCGCGCCGCGGCCCGGATCGCGCACCGCCGGGGTTGCGGGCTTGGTCGGCCCGGTCGTCGATGGCTTGGCGGGGCTCGGCGCGGCGCCGGGCTTCGGTGTTGGCCTGGTGACCGGCTCGGCCAGCCCGGTGCCGGCGGTCGCGGTCACGCCATCCTCGAGCGCCTTCAGCCGCGCATCGGTGATCCGCTTATAGGCGTTGAAGGCATCCTCGAGCACCTGAAGGCGGTGGCTGGTGGTCTCGACCTGGCCGGTAACGGTGGAGAGGCGCATTTCAAGCGCATCGACGCGCGCGTTGAGGTCGGTCACGGGACTGCTCGACGGCGCGCCGGGAACGACCGTGTCGGACACACGCGGTGCGTTGTCGGGCAGAACATATTGCCCGCTGCCGCCCGGGAAGACCTTGCGCTGCACCGCCCGCATCTCGCTTTCGAGCCGGTCGACGCGGCCCTCGATCGCGGTCTGCGCCTGTGCCGCGATCGGCATCAGGCTCAGCCCGGCGAGCAACAATGCCCTGGTCACTACATTACGCATCATACACCCCCCGGTGTCGGTTGATCGCCCGGTATAGTGTCATTGTAGCGTAACCCTCAAGGCGTTGGTGTTGCGGTGGCCACCGGCTTGGCCGGCGCCGGCGCAGCGGGCGCGGCGATGTTGAGCGCCGGGACGCTGGTCGGCACGGGCCTGGGCGTCGTGGTGTGACGCGGCGTCGGGCGCGGCGCCGGCCGGTCGGACGTTGCGCTGACGGCTGGCGTTGGCGTCGCATCAGGTGCGGGGGTAGCCCGGGCAAGCAGCGCCGCGGCGCTGATCGGCACGTCCTTGATCGCGACCTTGCCGCTACCCAAAGCGGGTACCACGCTGCCATTGACCGTGACCTGCAGCTTGTCGGGCCGGCCGACATTGATCATCGGGTTCTGTGCGGTGGCGGGCACCTCGAAATGATCGCCCGGCTTGAGCGTGTTCTCGAACAGCGTCTTGCCCTTGGGCGAACCGTCGGCCTCGTAGACGCGCAGCCAGACTTCGTCATTGGCGGTCAGCGTGACCTGGCCGGTGACCGGCGCCGTCGGCGCTGCGGCGACGGGCGGCGGTGCGTCGCTCGGCACGACCAGTGGCGGCGGGCTGTTCTCCTGGCCGCGGAACAGGTTGGTACCAAACCACAGCCCCGCGCCGATCAGCACCAACAGAGCGATAATCGCCCCGAACATGGCGACGCCACGGCTCGGTACGCGCGAAGGGTCGTTGATCTCATAGGCTTCATATTCGGTGCGGCGCACCGTCGTTTCGTTGATGCCGCGCACCTCGCGCGCGATCGTCACCTCGTCGAGACCGACCGCACGCGCATAGGCCTTGGCGAAGCCGACGGCGTAGGTGATCGACGGCAGCTGGGCGAACTCCGAATTCTCGATCGCCTCGAGCTGGCGGAGCGGGATGCGCGTGCGAGCCGCAATCTCGGCGAGCGACAGTCCCTGCGCCTCGCGCGCCTCGCGCAGCTTCTCGCCAGCAGTCTTGGGGAACAGCGTCGCTTCTTCGCCGGCGGAAGGATCGGTCATGCATATCTCCGGCAGGTTGCTTGCGGCCCGTTCTTCCCTGCGTCGCGCCACCGTCTCACAAAGCGCTGCCCCGGTGTCAACGGTCGCAATGCTCGCTCCGCCGCGCGATCATGCCAGTTCGACACCGGTTTCGGCCGCCCAGCCCGCCAGCGCGGCGCGCATGTCGCGTGGCGGGTGGGCGAGAAGCTCCTGCATCCATGGCATCAGCGCGCCACGATCGAGCGAGCGGACCATCGCCTTGATCGGCCCGACCGCCGCCGGGGTGATCGACAGACGGTCGATTCCCAGCCCGATCAGCCCCATCGCCTCGAGCGGACGCCCACCCATTTCGCCGCACACGCCGAGTTGCACATTGGCCGCTCGGCACGGCGCGACGACGCGCGCGAGGAAGCGCAGGATCGACGGGCTGAGCCAGTCGTAGCGCTCGGCGAGCTTGGGGTTGGCGCGGTCGGCGGCGAACAGGAACTGCGTCAGGTCGTTGGTGCCGACCGAGAGGAAATCGACATGCGGCAGCAGCAGGTCGAGCTGCTCGGCCAGTGCCGGGACCTCGAGCATCGCGCCATAACGGATCTCGGCCGGCATCTTGCGCCCGCGCTCGACGAGATAGTGGCGCTGCGCCTCGAACAGCGCGCGCGCCTCATCGAACTCCCACGCTTCGGAGACCATCGGGAACATCACGTTGAGCGTCCGCCCCGCCGCAGCCTCGAGCAGGGCGCGGGCCTGAACCTTCATCAGACCGGCGCGATCGAGCGCAAGCCGCAATGCACGCCAGCCCATCGCCGGATTCTCGTCATTCTCGTCCTGCGACAGATAGGGCAAAGCCTTGTCGCCGCCGATATCGACCGTGCGGAACACCACCGGGCGATCGCCGGCGGCATCGAGCACATCCTTGTAGAGCCGCTGCTGGCGCTCGCGCGCGGGCAAGGTTGCCGAGACGAGGAACTGGAATTCGGTGCGGAACAGCCCGATGCCGTCGGCGCCCGCGACGTCGAGCGCGGCGACATCGTCGCGCAGCCCGGCATTGACCATCACCGTGACGCGGTGGCCGTCGCGGGTGATCGGCACCGCGCTCTTGAGCGCGGCATAGGCGGCGCGGCGCTTCTGGCGAACGGCGGCGCGCGCCTCGAACGCCTCGGCCATCGCCGTCGAGGGCCGGACGAAGACATTGCCCTCGCCGGTGTCGAGCAGCAGCAGGTCACCCTCGGCGATCTGGCGGCGTACGCCCTTGACGCGGCCGAGCACCGGCACGCCCATGGCGCGCGCGACGATCGTGACGTGCGCGGTGAGCGAGCCTTCCTCGAGCACCACGCCCTTCAGGCGTCGGCGATCATATTCGAGCAGCTCGGCCGGGCCGAGATTGCGCGCGATGAGGATGGTGTCCTGGCGCAGGCCGAGCTGCGCCGCCGTGCCCATCTGGCCGGAGACGATGCGCAGCAGGCGGTTCGACAGATCCTCGAGGTCGTGCATCCGGTCGGCGAGCAGCGGATCGTCGATCTGGCGCATCCGGGTGCGGGTGCGTTGCTGGACGCGCTCGATCGCGGCCTCGGCGGTGAGGCCAGAGTCGATCGCCTCGTTGATGCGCCGCGACCAGCCCTCATCATAGGCGAACATCTTGTACATCTCGAGCACCTCGTCGTGCTCGCCGCCGACGCCGAATTCGGCTTGCTGCGCCATGCGGTCGATCTGTTCGCGCATCTTGGCGAAGGCGGCGTAGAGCCGCTGGCGCTCGGCCTCGGTATCCTCGGCCACGGTATGCTCGATGGTGATGCGCGGCTGGTGATAGACGGCATAGCCGCTGCCCATGCCGTCGACGAGCTTGAGCCCGGCGATGCGCATCGCGGCGGTCGATTGCGGACGCGCCGCGCTGGTGCCGCTGCCATCGGCGAGCTCGGCATTGGCGATCAGCTCGCTGAGCACCATCGCCACGGTCTGCAGCGCCTCGATCTCGACATCGCCATATTTGTACGACTCGACATGCTGCACGGCGAGCACGCCGATGACACGCTCGCGGCGGATGATCGGCACGCCGGCGAAGCTGTGGAACTTCTCCTCGCCGGTTTCGGGCTTGTAGGCGAAGTCGGGATGGCTGGTCGCCTCATCCAGATTGAGCACGTCGCCCTCCTTGGCAATCGTGCCGACCAGCCCTTCGCCGAGCGCCAGCTTGGTGACGTGGACCGCCTCCTGCGCCAGGCCGCGCGTCGCATAGAGTTCGAGCTCGCCGTCGCGCAGCAGGTAGATTGAGCACACCTCGCTGTGCATCGCCTCACCGACGATCCCGACCACCGCGTTGAGCTTGGCCTGCGCCGTCGTGCGCGACGCCATCACGTCGTGCAGGCGGACGAGTATCTCGCGGGCGGAAGAGGCGGCGGACGGCATGAGGCGGGGCTAACAGATGTTGCGCAGCATCGCTACGCCGTGAGGGTAGGGGGTGACAAAGAAATGCGCGTCCGGCGCGTGCCGCGGGAGGGGCGAGAGCAATGATCGCCGGTGCGAATTCACCTGCTCCCACCTGCTCGACCTGCAAAGCTTTTTTCCGACAAGCTTCCCGGCCGACAGGTGCGGGTCTTTTCGACGATCAATCATGGTCTTGACCTGAAATCGACGCCCGCCATTGTTCCAACTTAACAGGTGGGCGAGCAGGTGACCGAGCAGGTCGCAAGCAGGATGCGAGCAGGTCGAGCAGGCACCTGCAACGGGCGCGACGCGCCGGGCGGGCGGGCGAGCGGCAACGCGACGATCATGCACGGGACGATGATGGGACATGGTGGCAGTCTGGCGGCAGAGACACCGCGATTGAATCAACGCGTCCGCCCCTCAGTCGAACAGCCCGTCCGGCGTAGAAGCGGGCGGGTTCAGCCCGAGATGCTTCCACCCGCCGGCATTGAGGCAGCGGCCGCGCGCGGTGCGCGCGATAAGGCCGAGCTGGATGAGATAGGGCTCGATCACTTCCTCGACCGTGTCGCGCGGTTCGCTCAGGCCGGCGGCGAGCGTCTCCACCCCGACCGGCCCGCCGCGATAGATGTCGGCGATCATCGTCAGGTAACGGCGATCCATCGCGTCGAGCCCGAGCCCGTCGACCTCAAGCCGGTTGAGCGCGGCATCGGCGGCGGCGGCATCGACCAGTTCATGCCCGGCGGCATGGGCGAAATCGCGCACGCGGCGCAGCAACCGCCCGGCGATGCGCGGGGTGCCGCGCGCGCGGCGGGCGATCTCCTGCGCGCCATCGGGCGAGATGGCGAGATCGAGCAGCGAGGCGGCGCGCGAGACGACGCGTTCGAGTTCATCGACGGTATAGAAGTGCAGCCTTACCGGGATGCCGAAGCGATCACGCAGCGGCGTGGTCAGCAGCCCCTGGCGCGTGGTCGCGCCGATCAGCGTGAAGCGCGGCAGGTCGATCCGCACCGAGCGTGCTGAAGGTCCCTCGCCGATCATCAGATCGAGCGCGCGATCCTCCATCGCCGGGTAGAGCACTTCCTCGACCGCCGGCTGGAGGCGGTGGATCTCGTCGATGAACAGCACATCGCCATCCTCGAGATTGGTCAGCAGCGCGGCGAGATCGCCCGACTTGGCGATCACCGGCCCTGACGTAGCGCGGAACCCCACCCCCATCTCGCGCGCGACGATCTGCGCCAGCGTGGTCTTGCCGAGCCCGGGCGGGCCGAAGAACAGCACATGGTCGAGCGCATCGCCGCGCGCTTTGGCCGCCGCGATGAACACGCGCAGATTCTCCCGCGCCGCCTTCTGCCCGACGAAATCGTCGAGGCTCTTGGGGCGCAGCGCGGCATCGACGTCTTCGCTGCGACGCGCGGGGGTGATGAGGCGGTCGGTGTCGGTCATTTCGGCCGCGGATGAAGGCGCGCCAAGCGCACATATTCGGGATCGACGATGAACGAATTATTGTCGGGGGTCGTGCCGAGCGCGGGAACCTTGAGCGGCAATGCGATCGCCCTGAAAAAGATTTCCCCGGTAGTATCGCGACTTAGGTATCCGATCATATAGGCTGGCTCATCCTGACGCCCCCAACCGCCACATTCGGCTGCCTCTCCGCCATCGACGCGGATCGTCGCCACGCCACGAAGACCATCATCGGGCTCGATAATCTTCACCCGGCCGGTGCGATCCACATCTGTCGGATCAACCTTGACGACGAGTAGACCCGCCGGAACGTGCGCAGGACGCTGCCCGAAGAATATATAGGCCCGATGCCCTTCATAGGGGCATTGCGCGGCGGCGGGCCAAGCGGCGAGCACAAAGGCAGCGGCGAAGATCGCAAGAAATTTCATTTCGCCGCCTTCCGCAACGCCAGCCGTACCAGCGCATCGAGGCTCGCGCCTGCGCCCAGTTCCTCCTCGGCGGCGCCGACGGCGGCATTGGCCTCGGCCGGGCGGAAACCGAGGTTGAGCAGCGCCGAGACGGCGTCCGAGGCGGCGCTGCTCGCCGCGGCGACCGGGGTGAGCGATCCGGGCACCACGCCACCGGCCTTGTCTTTCAGCTCGCGCACGATGCGTTCGGCGAGTTTGGGGCCGACACCGTTGGCGCGGCCGATCATCGCCTTGTCCTGCGCGGCGATGGCGTGGGCAAGTTCAGTCGGTTCGAGCACCGAGAGGATCGCCAGCGCGACGCGCGCGCCGACGCCCTGCACGGCGGTGAGCAGGCGGAACCAGTCGCGCTCGTCGGGCCGGGCGAAGCCTACGAGACGGATGAAATCCTCGGCGACGAGCATCTCGGTGAACAAGGTCGCGGCCTCGCCGACGGGGCCGATCGCCGCCAGCGTCTTGGCCGAGGCGCCGACGAGATACCCCACGCCGCCCACGTCTATCACGGCATGGTCGATGCCGGTCGATTCCAGGCGGCCCTTGAGATGCGCGATCATTTGCCCGTGCTAGCAGTTCCTCCCCGGTACGGGGAGGGGGACCATTTGCTTCTTCAGCAAATGGTGGAGGGGCTGGTCGTGCAAGTCCGAGCCTTGATCACGAGACGGTGTGTTTGCCACTTTCAAACGGCGAACGGACGGTCGGTATTTGTCGCTTGCGCTTGCCCGACCAGCCCCTCCACCGCTTCGCGGTCCCCCTCCCCGTTCCGGGGAGGAATTAGGAGGATCAAGAAATGCGCCGTGCGCTGGCCAGATGGTGCGCGTGGCAGATCGCCACGGCGAGCGCATCGGCGGCGTCGGGGCCGTCGATCTTCACACCCGGCAGCAGCCGCGCGACCATCGCGTGGACCTGCGCCTTTTCGGCATTGCCGGTGCCGACCACGGCCTTCTTGACCAGCCGGGCGGCATATTCGCCGGGCTCGATCCCGGCGCGCGCGACCGAGCACAGCACGACGCCGCGTGCCTGGCCGAGCTTGAGGGTTGATTGCGGGTTGGCGTTGACGAACACTTCCTCGACAGCTGCCGCATCGGGCGCATGGTCGGCGAGCAGCGCGCCGAGCATCATGTCGAGATGGGCGAGCCGGCGGGCGAGCGGGATGGCGCTGTCGGTCTTGAGCCGGCCATTGGCGAGGTGCGACAACCGGTTGCCCTCGGCGCGGATCAGGCCCCAGCCGGTGGTGGCGAGGCCGGGGTCGAGGCCGAGGATGATCATGTTGCTTTCGGGAAGAACAAGAAGAAGGATTGGTTCGCGCGGAGGCGCGGAGGCGCGGAGGTGTTGCGTATGCGGAGGGCGCACCCGCGAACGCGGAACTGAGCGCTAGTGACTGCCGCAGAATGATGGGGTCTCGCTGGTGCGAGACGACCGCGCCGGCCGCGACGCCTCCGCGCCTCCGCGCCTCCGCGCGAACCAGTATCTTCCTTCTGCACAGACTCGAAAGCAGGCGCGGGCGGACAGAGCGGCCTGCCCTCACCCTCCCATGCTGCGCATGGGCCCCTCCCTCTCCCAAAGGGAGAGGGGACAAGGGTCAACCCAGCTTCTCCATTACTGCGTCGGAGACTTCGTAATTGCCCCATACGGTCTGTACGTCGTCGTCGTCGTCGAGCGTGTCGATCAGCTTGAACAGCAGTGCGGCATCGGATTCGCCGACATCGACCATGATCTGCGGGCGCCAGGCGAGCTTGGCGCCTTCGGCCTCGCCGAGCACCGGGGCGAGCGCCTTGGTCACTTCGTGCAGGTCGCCCTGCGCGGTCCAGATTTCGTGGCCGTCCTCGCTCGACTGGACGTCCTCGGCCCCCGCTTCGAGCGCCGCCTCGAACACCTTCTCGGCGTCGCCGACGCTGACCGGGTAGGTGATCAGGCCCATGCGGTCGAAGGCATGGCTGACCGAGCCGCTCGCACCGAGATTGCCACCATTCTTCGACACCGCGGTGCGGACATTGGTGGCGGTGCGGTTGCGATTGTCGGTCAGTGCCTCGATGATCAGCGAGACGCCGCCGGGGCCGAACCCTTCATAGCGGATTTCCTCGTAATTCTCGGCATCGCCGCGCGTCGCCTTGTCGATCGAGCGCTGGATATTGTCCTTCGGCATCGACGCCGCCTTGGCGGTGTTGACCGCCGCGCGCAGCCGCGGGTTCATGTCCGGATCGGGCAACCCCATCTTGGCCGCGACGGTGATTTCGCGGCTGAGCTTGGAGAACATGCCCGAGCGCTTTTTGTCCTGCGCGCCCTTGCGGTGCATGATGTTCTTGAATTTGGAATGGCCTGCCATGGGCGGCGACTTCTCTTTCGCAAAGTGGTGAAACGTGGCGCGGTCTAGCGCCGGTTCGCTCGCGCTTCAACTTGGCCGATCAGAGACAGCCTTCAACATAACCCACCGCAGGATAGCTGCCACCGCGCATGGCAGTCACGCTGCCGTGCTCGGTGAGGAAAACCAGGCCGAAGCGGTGACCCGGAAGACTCAGTTCGAACTCCGGCTGGTCCGTATAGGTATTGGGGTGGCTCATGATCGCGCGGCCATAGGCCTTGCGAATCTGGGCGATGGTCGATCCGATCCCGATACCGCGCGCCGTACGAATCCCGGATTCGCTGATGTCGATGCGCGATACACGACCACCCTCGACCATGTAGGCCACACCCTTGTCGCGACGATCGCGCCGCTGGGCGTAGACGCATGCCTCGCTCGCGCTGTCCGAATCGTTCAGCCGCAAGCGCGCGCCCAGCGCACGTTCCGCCGCTGCGACTGTCATGCCGATCCGCACACGACCCAGACCTTCGGGATCGAGAACGCGCGGCGCCGGTGCTGCGGCGACCAACGCCACGGCAGCAAGGGCGCCACCTAGCATCAGGCCAGGCCGAGCGCCGCCTTGTACGTCTCGAGCAGGGCCTCGGCCTCGTCGCGGTGATGCTTTTCCATCCGCCGCAAGCGGACGATGGTGCGCATCGTCTTGACGTCATAGCCGGTCGACTTGGCTTCGGCATAGACGTCACGAATGTCGTCGGCCATGCCCTTCTTCTCTTCCTCGAGCCGCTCGATGCGTTCGATGAACAGGCGGAGTTGTTCGGCGGCGATCACGTCGCTCATGGGCGAATCCTTGAAGCTGAATTTGAATCGGGAGCGCGGCCCTTAGTCCCGCTCACCCATTCTTCGCAACGCTGATCCGCATCGCGTCGAGCTGTTCTGGCGTCGCCTCGGGCTGGCGCGCCTTGAACGCAGCATAAGGTTCGCCATAGACGAGCTCTCGCGCGGACGCCTTGTCGAGCGCGCCGTCCGACGCCTCTTCGACCCAGTCGGCAAGGCAGTTGCGGCAAAAGCCGGCGAGACCCATCAGATCGATATTCTGCGCATCCTCGCGGTGGCGCAGATGGGTGACCAGTCGGCGGAAGGCGTTTGCGGCGACATGGTCGTCGAGTGCGTCGAGCGATGACATTTCTATGCTCCAAGGTTGATTGCCGGCAGATAGGGGCTAGGACCGGCTCGGTACAAGCGAGAGGACCGCATGACCAAGGCCATCAGCCCGCGCTCGAGGAAAGTCCGCATCCTCGCCACGCTGGGCCCCGCGAGCAACAGCGTCGAGATGATCGCGATGCTCTACGAGGCGGGCGCCGACGCGTTCCGCGTCAATATGAGCCATGGCGACCAGGAATCGAAGGTCGCGGTGATCGCGGCGATTCGCAGCCTCGAAAAGAAATATGGCCGTCCGACGACGATCCTTGCCGATCTCCAGGGCCCCAAGCTGCGCGTCGGCAAGTTCACCGGCGGCAAGACCGTGCTCGAGACGGGCGCGACCTTCATCCTCGACCGCGACAAGACGCCGGGCGACGCGACGCGCGTCGAACTGCCGCATCGCGAGATCTTCGAGGCGATCGAGCCGGGCGCGCGGTTGCTGCTCGACGACGGCAAGCTGGTGCTGCGCGTCACCGAGCATGACATGGACAGCATCACCACCCTGGTGGTGGTCGGCGGTGCGCTGTCGAACAGCAAGGGACTGAACGTGCCCGACGTCGTGCTGCCGATGGCGGCGCTGACGCCGAAGGACCGCAGCGACCTCGCCTTCGCGGTCGACCAGGGCGTCGACTGGATCGCGCTGTCGTTCGTCCAGCGGCCCGAGGATCTCGCTGAGGCACGCAAGCTGATCGGCGGCCGGGCCGCGCTGCTCGCCAAGATCGAGAAGCCGGCGGCGATCGAACGGCTCGAGGAAATCGTCGAGGCGTGCGACGGCGTGATGGTGGCGCGCGGCGATCTCGGCGTCGAGCTGCCGCCCGAATCGGTGCCGCCGCTGCAGAAGCGCATCGTCGAGGTGTCGCGCCGGCTCGGTCGGCCGGTGGTGGTGGCGACGCAGATGCTCGAATCGATGATCGTTTCGCCGTCGCCGACGCGGGCCGAGGTCTCCGACGTGGCGACCGCTGTTTATGACGGTGCCGACGCGATCATGTTGTCGGCGGAAAGTGCCGCCGGGGCCTGGCCGATCGAATCCGTCGCCATGATGAATTCGATCGGCGAAGCGGTCGAGCGCGACCCGACCTATGGGGCCCGCATCCACTTTACCGTCGTCAGCTCCGACCCGACCACCGCCGACGCATTGGCCGAGGCGGCGAAGAACATCGCCGCGACGGTCGATGCGGCGGCGATTATCTGCTTCACCAGCTCGGGCTCGACCGCACGCCGCGTGGCGCGCGAGCGCCCCTCGGTGCCGTTGATGGTGCTGACGCCGCGGATCGAGACCGCGCGGCGCATCGGCCTGTTGTGGGGCACGCACGCCGTGCACACCCGCGACGTGAATTCGTTTGAGGACATGGTCGCCAAGGCCAAACGCATGGCGCTGCGTCACAACATCGCCAAGGCCGGCGACCGCGTCATCCTCATCGCCGGGGTGCCGTTCAAGACGCCGGGATCGACCAATGTGTTGCACGTCGTGCGCATCGTCGGCGACGAGCTGAAGGGTTACAGCTGAAGCGCGAGCGGGTGACCGGCAAGCTTGCGATCGCGCGTCAACAAGCGGGCGCCGAGTTGCTGGGCGTGAACGAGCAGCATCTCGTCGAACGGATCGAAATGCGGCATTGGAGCGACTAACGCCGTCGCGACATCGCCGACACCTAACGATATGAGTTCAATACCGTTATCACGCGCGTAATCGATTCCGTCATCGGGCGAAACTGAGCTTTTGCGTGTTCCGTCGGGATTGCGTCGATCCCATTTGAGCCGCAATTCCCAGATCGACACTGCAGAAACCAACAGATGCGCCGCCGGATCGGAAATGATCGCGTTTTCTTTCTGGGTAAGATGTGCGGGACCGGTAATCAGCCAGATCAGGAAGTGCGTGTCGAGCAGCACCCTCACGACGACGTATTGCCCGGCTCGTCATCGAAATATTCCGCACCGAAAATCTCACGCGTCCAAGCGGGGTCGTTGAATTCCTCAAGCCATTTTTCGTCGAGCGGCGGGCCGCTATAGCGATCGTAACCATGTTCTTTGCGCCAGCGCTCGGCCCGCTCCCAGTCGAAGCCGCTACGTTTTGTCGGTGGGCCAAGCTCGGCGACCGCCTTGCCATTTTTGGTGATGGTGACACGCTCGCCACGCTCCGCCGCAGCGAGCGCGGAGGCGAACTGGGCGCGGGCTTCGCGGACTGACATTTCCATGACGCAACTCCTCGTGGACACAGTGTACACGAAGTTCGGAGGTCAGGAAAGGAGGTCCAGCGTCTTCAGTTCGGCCCTGAGCGCCGGCTCATCCGTGAACAGGATGGCGTGCATCCCCAGTGCCGCGGCGCCGGCGATGTTGTCGGCATTGTCGTCGACGAACACCGATTCCTCGGCGCGCAGGCCGAAGCGATCGAGCGCGAGATGGTAGATCGCGGCGTCGGGCTTGATCAGCTTCTCGTCGCCCGACACGACGATGTCGCGGAAACGATCGAACATTTCCGGATATTTGACGCGGAACGGCGGGAAGAATTCGCCGGAGAAATTGGTGATGGCGAACAGCGGCACGCCGGCCGAATCGAGATCGGCCAGCAGTTCGGGCATGCCGGGGACGGCGGCGCGGTTGGTCTCGTTGAAGCGCGGGCCGAACTGCACGATCAGATCGGCATGCTCGGGATATCGCGCGATCAGCTCCGCCGAGGTCTCGGCAAAGGGCCGGCCCATGTCGTGCTGGAAATGCCATTCGGGCGTGACGACATCGCGCACGAACGCGTCGAGCGCCTCACCCTCGGGGATGAGGCGCTCATAAAGGAAACGGATTTCCCAATCGATCAGCACACGGCCGACATCGAAGATGACGGCGCGGCGTGCGGACACGGATCAGCCCTGGCGGGCCTTGAACCGGCGGTTGGTCTTGTTGATCACATAGGTGCGGCCACGGCGGCGAATCACGCGGTTGTCGCGATGCCGGTCCTTGAGCGACTTCAGTGAATTGCGGATCTTCATGATCTCGTTCGCTTCTGATTCTTGGTGTCGGAAAAGAGGCGCTCGCCTATAGTCGACGGCTTGCCGAGTCAAGGCGCGGAACGCGGGAACCCGAAGGGCCCGGTCGAGCGTTATGCAGGCGAAACAAGTGTTCGGAAGGATCGTTGCGATGCGTGCTCTATCGATGGTGTTGGTGGCGGGTGCGGCGATGTCGCTGGGCGGCTGCGCGACCACGCCGACGCGAACCCCGGTCGAGGTGTCGCGTTTCCATCTCGGCGCGCCGCTCGAAACAGGCACGCTGAGCGCCGAGGCGGCGACGACCGGCTGGGCGACGAGCCTCGAATCGCAGGTCTATACCGGCGCCGTCGCGAACGAGCTGAACCGTTACGGCTATGCCGCACCGGCGGCCGGTACGGCTAGCCAGTATCTCGCGGTGGTCGGCGTGACGCGTACGACGCGCCCCGGTCCGCCGCGCCGACCACCGGTGACGATCGGCATTGGTGGGGGCACCTCGACGGGCGGCTATGGCGGCGGCGTCGGCATCGGCGGCTCCGTGTCCTTCCCGATCGGCAAGCCGCGCTACCGCGAGATCGTACTGACCGATCTGTCGGTGCAGATCCGCCGGCGCACCGACGGCACGGTGATCTGGGAAGGCCATGCCCAGACCGCCGCCGACAGTGCCTCGCCCGACGCGCAGGCCAATGTCGAGGCGGCGAAATTGGCCGCAGCGATCTTCAAGGACTTCCCCGGCGAATCCGGCCGCACTATCACGGTCAAATGAGCATCGAGATCAACGCCGCCTTCGATAGCGGCAACATTCGCGTCCTCGGCATCGAAGGCGACCGTATCGACCTGGAAATCGTCACGGACCATCTGTCCGATTTCTACCAATGGTTCCATTTCCGCGTCGCCGGGGCGAGGGGCCGGACGCTGACGCTGCGCATCGTCAACGCCGGCGGCTCGGCCTATCCGTTCGGCTGGCCGGGCTACAAGACGCGCGTCTCGACCGACCGCACCGAATGGCGGATGACCGACACGAGTTATGCCGATGGCGTGCTGGAATGGACCTGGACGGTCGACACCGAACTGGTGTGGTTCGCCTATTTCGCGCCATACACGATGGAGCGCCACGACGCGCTGGTCGCCGCAACCGCGCTCCAGCCGGGCGTGACGCATCGCCAGCTCGGCACCTCGCTCGACGGGCGCGCGATCGATTGCTTCACGATCGGCACCGGGCCCAAGCCGGTATGGCTCTATGCCCGCCAGCACCCCGGCGAGAGCATGGCCGAATGGTGGATGGAAGGCGCGCTCGAGCGGCTGACCGATGGCGACGATGCGACGACGAAGGCGCTGCGCGAGAAGTGCACCTTCCATGTCGTGCCCAACATGAACCCCGATGGCAGCTTTCGCGGCCATCTGCGCACCAATTCGGCGGGCATCAACCTCAACCGCGAATGGCACATGCCGAGCGCGGAGAAGAGCCCCGAAGTGTTGTGCGTGCGGAACGCGATGGACGCGACCGGCGCCGCGCTGGCGATGGACGTGCATGGCGACGAGGCGATCCCGGCCAATTTCCTTGCCGGCTTCGAGGGGATTCCCGGCTGGACCGATGCGCTGGGCGAGAAGTTCTACGATTTCGGCCGGCGCCTGGCGGCGCGTACGCCCGACTTCCAGACCGAAAAGGGCTATGACAAGTCGGCACCCGGCAAGGCCAACCTCTCCATGTCGACCAACCAGCTCGCCGAGCGCTTCGGCGCGGTGGCGATGACGCTGGAAATGCCGTTCAAGGACCATGACGCCAATGCCGATGCCGAGTTCGGCTGGTCGCCCGAGCGGTCCAAGGCGCTGGCGCATGCCTGTCTCGAGACGATTGCGGAAGTGATCGACGGGATCTAGTTCGCGTCACCCCAGCGAACGCTGAGGTCTCCCGTTACAACGCGACCCCAGCTTTCGCTGGGGTGACGGCAAGGAAAATCGCATGCCCACCCTCGTCCTGATCCGCCACGGCCAGTCGGCCTGGAACCTTGAGAACCGCTTCACCGGCTGGTGGGATGTCGACGTCACCGAGAAGGGCGCCGGCGAGGCGCGGGCGGCTGGGCAGCTGATGGCCGCGAAAGGCCTCGATTTCGACCAGTGCTTCACCTCGCTGCAAACGCGGGCGATCAAGACGCTCAATCTCGCGCTGGAGGAAATGCACCGGCTGTGGCTGCCGGTCGAGAAGGACTGGCATCTCAACGAGCGCCATTATGGCGGGCTGACCGGGCTCGACAAGGCCGAGACCGCGGCGGAATATGGCGACGCGCAGGTCCATATCTGGCGCCGCAGCTTCGACATTCCGCCGCCGCCGATGGAGGCGGGCAGCGCCTATGACCTGTCGCAGGACCGCCGCTATGCCGGCATTGCCATTCCCTCGACCGAGAGCCTGAAGGACACGATAGCGCGCGTGCTGCCTTATTGGGAGGCGCGTATCGCGCCCGCGCTGCGCGCCGGCGAGCGCGTGCTGATCTCGGCGCATGGCAATTCGCTGCGCGCGCTGGTCAAGCATCTGTCGAACATCCCGGACGACGCGATCACCACGCTGGAGATTCCGACCGGCCAGCCGATCGTCTATCAGCTCGACGCAGATTTGAACGCGACCGATCGTTACTATCTAAGCGAGCGCTGAGCGCGGCCTTTGGGTCGCGTCGGGAGAAGGGCGTGACGGGGCGAACGACACCGGCGATCCACGATACGAGCCGCGCGGTGCTGCCGTGGCGGATCGTTGCCGGCATCCTGCTGCATTTCTGCGTGCCGGCCTATCTGCTCGCCTGCCTCGCGGCGGGGCTACTCGTGATGCCACGGCCGGGCTCGCTGGGCGACGTGGTGGCGCGGATGATGCTGACCGGCGGCTATTTCCTGCCCGCCTATGCCGCGCTGATCGGGGTCAGCGCGATCGGGGCGCGGATGCTCGACCCGCTGTTGCGGCGGCGGCGCGCGCATCGCCTGGCGCGTGACCCCGGCGCGATCGCTGCGGTGTCGCAGCGCCGCGTGGCGGACGCGATGCGGACGCTGCGCGGGCTGTCGGCACAGGCGCGATCGGCGCGGCTCGACCAGGCGATCGCCGCGCTCGACCGGCTGGCGTGGGACCATCATGACGAGCGCTTCCGTTCGCTCGCGCGCGATCTCGGCACCGCGACCGACGCCTTTGCCGCCGCCTTTGCGTCGGCCGTGCCGGCGCGGCGGCCCGAGCTGATCGATCTTGCTGCGGAGAGTTGCGAGTGTATCGCCGCCGCCGTGGCCGCGCTGGCCGAGGAGCGCGGCAGGCTCGACGAGGGCGATGCGCGGACGGTCGCGGGCTATATCGCCGCGCGCTATCCCGGTGGCGCGCAACCGCTGTCGATCGGTTCAACCGATTGAGTCCGTTACGCGCGATTGCGTGAGACGCACGCCGATTCCGCTCGACCGTCATTTCGCGCAAGCGTAAATTGTCCGACGATCACGCAAGACGTGATTGCGAAGACCCGGGGGCAAACCGGTCTTCTTTTCAAGGACCAACTTTCCGATGGCAACTATCTATACGGCCGGCACCATTGCGGTGGTGGCAGTCATCTTTGTCGTCCTCTTTCTGGCATCACGCTGCGTACGCTATGTCGGTAACAACCGCGTGGCGATCGTCGAGAAATTGTGGAGCCGCAACGGCTCGATCGCCGGCGGGCTGATCGCGCTCAACAAGGAAGCCGGCTTCCAGCCCGATGTACTGCGCGGCGGCTACCACTTCTTCTTCCCGTTCCAGTATCGGCTGCACATCCAGTCGCTGGTGACCATCCCGCAAGGGCAGGTCGGTTATGTCTTTGCGCGCGACGGACTTCCGCTCGAGCCGACGCAGACGCTCGCCAGCAATGTTCGCACCGCCGAGTTTCTCGACGCGCGACGCTTTCTCACCGAAGGCGGGCAGAAGGGCCCGCAGCGCGCGATCCTGCGCGAGGGTACCTATGCGCTCAACCTCGCCCAGTTCGTCGTCATCACGGGCGACCGCATGTACGGGCTGATGCTCGAAGGCGAGGACGCGCAGCTGTTCGCCGAGATGAAGGACGTCATCGACCAGCGTAACGGCTTCATGGCGGTGGTGATCAAGAATGCCGACGACATGATCGGCGTGGTCACGGTGCATGACGGTCCGGCGCTGACCGCCGACCACATCATCGCGCCGCAGGTCGGCACCGACCAGGACGATATGGCCACGTTCCACAACAGCTTCCAGGACCCGGAGAAGTTCCTCGCCGCCGGCGGACGCCGCGGGCGGCAGCTGCAGGTGCTGGTTGAGGGCAGCTATTTCATCAACCGGTTGTTCGCGACGGTCGAAATGGTCGCCAAGACGATCATCGAGGTCGGCCATGTCGGCGTGGTGATCTCGTACACCGGCGACAGTGGCGCCGACACGACCGGCGAGGAATATCGCCACGGCGAGCTGGTCGAACGCGGCACGCGCGGCGTGTGGCGCGAGCCGTTGCTGCCGGGCAAATATGCCTTCAACACCTATGCCGGCAAGATCATCATCGTGCCGACGACCAACTTCATCCTGAAATGGGACCAGGACACGACCGGTCAGCACAAGCTCGACGAGAATCTGTCCGAGGTATCGCTGATCACCAAGGACGCGTTCGAGCCGACGCTGCCGCTCTCGGTCGTGGTGCATATCGACTATCGCAAGGCACCGCTCGTCATCCAGCGCTTCGGCGACATCAAGAAGCTGGTCGAGCAGACGCTCGACCCGATGGTCTCGGCCTATTTCAAGAACGTCGCGCAGAAGAAGACGCTGATCCAGCTGCTGCAGGACCGCAGCGACATCCAGGAGCAGGCCGGCGACGAGATGCGCGCCAAGTTCAGCAACTATAATCTCGAAATGCAGGAGGTGCTGATCGGCACGCCGCGCGCGGCGGTGGGCAACGACCAGATCGAGCAGGTGCTCAACCAGCTGCGCCAGCGCCAGATCGCCGAAGAGAAGGTCGCCACCTACGACAAGCAGAAGGTCGCGGCGGAAGGCGAGAAGAGCCTGAGAGAGGCCGAGGCGCGCGCGCATCAGCAGACCGCGATCACCGAATCCGAGCTGTCGATCACGGTGCAGGAGAACCAGGGCAAGGCCGCCGCGCGGCGCGCGACGCAGGAGGCCGAGCAGACCCGCACCGCGGCCCGCGCCGAGGGCGACCGCATCCGGCTGCTGGGCGAAGGCGAGGCGGCCAAGATCGTCGCGCTGGCCTCGGCGGATGCCGAACGCGTCAGCAAGGTCGGTACCGCCACTGCCGAGACGATCGCCAAACAGGTTGCGGCCTCGGGCGGCGCGCAGTTCCAGCTGACCCGCCAGGTGGTCGAGCGGATCGCCGAGGCGCTGGAGACGTCGGGGGTCGATATCGTCCCGCGCGTCCAGATCAATGGTGGTGGCGGCGCAACCGGCGAGGGCTCGCTGGTCAACGCGCTGATGGGGCTGGTGCTGGCCGACAAGGGGCTGGCGCTGGCCGGGCCGGTGGCCAATGACGCGGCCGACGAGGTCGAACCGGTCGCGGCCGAGTGAAGCCATGGGGGCGGTCGCTGTTGCGGCCGCCCCCTTTTTTGGCGTTAAGCTACGCGGCGTGCCGCTCGATCAGCGCGGCGACGGCGTCGGGCTGGTCGGCGACGACATAATGGCCGGCGCCGGCAATCGTCGCTTCGGTGACATGGGCGAAGCCGCTCGCGCGCAGCGCGGTGGCGATGCGCGGGGCGAGCGCCGCGAGCGGCGACGCGTCGCCGGTGGCGAGCAACAGCGGCACGTCGATCGGCGCCTGTTGCTCGAAGCCGAAACGGGCATTGGCCGGGAAGGCGCGGTACATTGCGCAGGCGGCGTGGAGCTGCTCGGGCGTGGCATAGGCCTTGAGGCTTTCGGCGATCATCGTCGCGTCGAAATTGCCGGCGCTGAGCAGATATTCGAGCAGCGGCGCGTGGCGGCCGGCGAGCAGCGTTTCAGGAAGCTCCGGGGTTTGCAGGAAACCGACCGGCCAAGCGGCGGGGCCCGCAAGGCTCTCGTCCCAGCCGTCGATGCCGGGCACCGCGCTGTCGAGCAGTGTCACGCCGCGCGTCGCCTTGGGGAACTGCCGCGCAAATGCGTGCGCCACTTGTGCGCCAATGCCGTGACCGACGACATGGACACGATCGAGCTTGAGCGCATGGGCAAGATGCTGGACATCGCCCGCCATCGTCGCAGCATCGAACTTGGGCGAGCCCGCGGTCGAGCCCCCGATGCCGCGCAGATCGGGTGCGATGACGGTGAAGCGCGTCGCGAGGCGATCGATGATCGGGCGCCAGGCGCTCCAGTCCTGCGGAACGTCATGGATGAGGATCAGTGCGGGGCCGCGTCCGGCGCGGGCGAAATGGAGCACCGCGCCATGGACGCGCGCCGTACCGAAGCTCAATCCCTTGTCGCGCCGCCGCGCGGCGATGCGCGGCGCGACGGCGCGGGCAATGGCGTAGCCCGACCCGGCAACGGCCATGCCGAGCGCCGCGATCCGCAGCAGCGCGCGGTGGCCCGAATTGTCCTGCACGGCGGCATTTTCAACTTCTTGCGTCATGAACGCGTCTCTACACGCCGCATCGGCGCCACGCCAGTTGCCCTCCTCGCCCGTGCCCGCTAACGCCCTCGAACATGACGCAACCACTGGTCGGCATCATCATGGGCAGCACCTCCGACTGGGAGACGATGCACCACAGCGCCGATATATTGGCGGAGCTCGGCGTGCCGTGCGAGACCAAGGTCGTCTCTGCGCATCGCACCCCGGCGCGACTCTACGAATATGCCAGCCATGCCGAGATGCGCGGGATCAAGGTGATCATCGCCGGGGCCGGCGGTGCGGCGCATCTGCCGGGCATGACGGCGTCGATGACGCATCTGCCGGTGCTCGGCGTGCCGGTCGAGAGCAAGGCGATGAAGGGCATGGATAGCCTGATGTCGATCGTGCAGATGCCCGCCGGCATTCCGGTCGGCACGCTGGCGATCGGCAAGCCCGGTGCCAAGAATGCCGGCCTGCTCGCCGCCGCGATCCTGAGTCTGGGAGATGCGTTGCTCGCCGAGCGGCTCAAGGCGTGGCGCGCGGCGCAGACCGAGGCGGTCCCGGTCGACCCGCAATGACGCCGCTGCCCCCCGGTTCGACGATCGGCATCCTTGGCGGCGGACAGCTCGGCCGGATGCTGGCGAGCGCGGCGGCCGAGCTCGGCTACCATACCCGCGTGCTGGCACCCGATGCCGAAAGCGTCGCGGCGCAAACCGCGTCGAGCTTCACGCGCGCCGATTATCACAGCCGCATCGTGCTCGACGAAATGGTCAGCGCGGCCGACGTGGTGACCTATGAGTTCGAGAATATCGACCTCGATCCGATCGATTACCTGTCGACCAAGGTGCCGGTCCACCCCGCCCCCGCGGCGCTCGCCATCGCGCAGGACCGAGCGAGCGAGAAGGCGTTCGTCGGCAAGCTCGGCGGGCGCACCGCGCCGTGGCGCAAGGTGACGAGCATCGGCGAGCTGCGCGATGCGCTGGGCGAGATCGGCGCGCCGGCGATCCTCAAGACGCTGCGGCTCGGCTATGACGGGAAGGGCCAGGTGCGCATTGCCGATGCCGCCAATGCGGATGCGGCATGGGAGGCGATCGGCGGCCGGCCGGCGATCCTCGAAGGCTTCGTGACCTTCAGCCATGAATTCTCGATCATCCTCGCGCGCGGCGCCAACGGCGAAATGGTCAGCTATCCCCCGCCGTGGAACGAACATGTCGATGGCGTGCTGGCGCGCTCGACCGTGCCCGCGCCGGCGCCGATCGCGGCATGCTGGACCGAGGCCGCCGCGCTGACCGGGCGGATCGCCGACACGCTCGATTATGTCGGCGTGCTGGCGTGCGAGTTCTTCGCCGGCGACGACGGGCCGGTGTTCAACGAGATGGCGCCGCGCGTCCACAATAGCGGGCACTGGACGATCGAGGGCGCGGTGACCTCGCAGTTCGAGAATCATATCCGCGCGATCTGCGGCCTGCCGCTCGGCGACACCGGGCTGAGCGCGCCGGCGGTGACGATGGACAATCTGATCGGCGAGCAAGCCGCGCGCTGGCACGAGATTCTCGCCGAACCGGGGGCGCATCTGCACCTCTACGGCAAGGAAATGCGCGCGGGGCGCAAGATGGGGCATGTGACGCGGCTGGCGCGATAGAAGAGCGAACGCTCGCGACGTCCGCATCAACTATCGGCCAAGTCGAACGGCGGTCGGCTGCCAAATACAGCCCGGGTTTTGCGGGGCGAGCTAGCGTAGCATTTTGCGCACAGGCGCGCGTTTACAACCCCTATTTGCCATGTAAAAGCGCGTGTTTCCAACAAAGCGATGCCACGATTCATTACCGAGATGCCGAGGCGAAGGGGCGGCGGTCGCGGATGATGACATCTCTTATTCGTGCTGAATTTTGCGGTTACTTGCTCGTTTTTCGCAGCGCGACTTGATGCAGAGCGACGTCGCGGGCGCCGGTTTTCACGGGCGTTCGGTGCAAGCGGACGATGAGAATGAGCTTCGGCGCGCGCGGCGGGCGCGAGCAACCGGCACGGTAAGGCCGGTACGCAAAGATTGAATCGAACGCCGCTGGGCGGGATCGTCGCCGGCGGCGGCGATCGGCACGTCGCGCCGCCGCCGGGGCGATTTCGCCGGCCGGGACGTTGATGCGGGCCGGCGACCGCCTATCTCGCCACCGCGACTGTCGCGGCGGTTGGTCCGGAACATGGAGCGGAACATGACGGCTACGATGGTGCGCGACGATGCAGGAGGTCTGCTGTCACGGGATTTCTTCGCGCGCGACGTGGTGACGGTGGCGCGCGCGCTGATCGGGACGACGCTGCTGGTCGACGGGGTCGGCGGCACGATCGTCGAGACCGAAGCATATGACGCGAGCGACCCGGCGTCGCATTGCTTTGGCGGACGGACGGCGCGCAATGCCAGCATGTTCGGCCCGCCTGGCAATGCCTATGTCTATCGCAGCTACGGCCTGCACTGGTGCCTCAACTTCGTCTGCGTGCCCGCGAGCGGCGTGCTGATCCGCGCGCTCGAGCCGACCGCTGGTCTTGCGCGGATGATCGAGCGGCGCGGCACCAGCGAACCCCGCCGGCTGTGCGCCGGACCTGGCCGGCTGTGCCAGGCGCTTGGCATCGATATCGGGCTCGATGGACGATCGCTCGATGCGCCGCCCTTTGCGCTGGCGCATGGCACGCGCGACGGCGCGGTTGGCGCCGGACCGCGAATCGGGATCAGCAAGGCGGTCGACACACCGTGGCGCTTTTGGCGCGACGGATCGCGCTTTCTGAGCCGTCCGGCGTCAGGCGTCGCCAGCCGCTGAGGCCCGACCCGGGATGCCACCGCATGCCCTGCTCCACAATGGGCGAAAGTTTTCGATTGCCTTCCTGACATGCGTCAGATATTTCTGACATATGATTGGAGCTTCTGATCCGCCTTTGAACGGCGACCGCCTGCTGGAGATGCTGGCAGCGCTGGCCAGCGCGCCGCGGCTGCGGATCATCGCCGCACTGCAAGCCCGTGGCCGCAACTATATCAGCCAGCTGGCGCGCGAGCTGGGGATCAGCCGGCCGCTCCTCCACCTCCACCTGCAAAAGCTCGAGGCGGCGGGTCTGGTGACCAGCGCGCTCGAACTATCGTCCGACGGCAAGGCGCTCAATTATTTCGAGCTCACCGCCTTCGCGCTCGCGCTCACGCCGGAAACGATCGCCTGCGCGGCCGCTACGCTCACCGACAAAGCCTGAAAAGGAACGCCCCATGTCCGAACACGTCTATTTTCTCAGCATCTTCGTCCCGCTCGCTGCCATTCTCGCCATCTTCGGCATGAAATATTACGCCGCAATCGCCTCGGCGCGGGCGCGGCTGGCGGGCGACGAAGCCTATCGCAAGCTCGCCGAGCAATGTGCGCTCGGGCAGTCCGAGACGGCCACCAGACTTGCCGCGATCGAGTCCGCGACAGCCCAGATTGGCCAGCGCCTGGCGTCGGTCGAGGCGATCCTGAAGGACGTCGGATAGCCCGTCGGCCCCCCTTTTGTCGGAGCTACCCATGACCTTCAATCCGTTGGCCATCTTTCACCGTGACGAGCGCCATGACGGTGTCCGCCGGATCAATATCTACGCATTGCGCCTGCTCTACACCCTGATGTTCTTCATGCTGGGCAACACGGTGTGGACGCATATCCTGACGCATCGCGGCGCGTGGGGAGCCGATGACGCGATGGCGTGGGCGGTCTGGGCGGCCTTCGCCACGCTGGCGGGGCTGGGCATCGTCCATCCGCTCAAGATGCTGCCAGTCGTGCTGCTGGAGATCTTCTACAAGGCGCTGTGGTTGATCCTGGTTGCCTATCCGCTGTGGTCGCAGGGTCGGCTCTCCGGCGCGCCGGAAGAATATCAAACGATGGTCTTCATCGGCATCCTCTTCCCGATCGTGGCGGTGCCGTGGGGCTATGTCTTCAAGCACTATGTCTACACGCGATCCGCCGGGTCCCGCGCAACGGCGTGATGCACGGCGCCGCGCCCGGGCGATGGCGGATCAGGCGGCGACCGCCGCCTCGCGTCCCGCAGCGGCGCGCTTGCCGTCATAGACAAACTCGGCGCCATCGAGGTCGATCGCGGGGATCTCGCCCTTTTCGCGCCAATAATCCTGGTTGTGCATCCATTCGGGCTTGTCGCCGCGCTGCGGCATGCGATCGAGCCCGCGGCGCAGATAACCGGGGTTGAAGGTGTTCTCGTCGATCCACGGCAGCAGCGGCATCTCGGCATCCTCGGGCAGCAGCGCGACCTCCACGCGGTGCGCGCCGCGCGCTGCCATGTGGTTGAGCAACCGGCAGACGAAATCGCCGAGCATGTCGACGCGCAACGTCCAGCTGGCGCGGAAATAGCCCATCACCCAGACGAGATTGGGCACGCCGGTGAACATCATGCCGCGATAGTTGACGGTATCGTGCCAGTCGACCGCGCGGCCGTCGACGGCGAACGGGATCTCGCCCATCACCGACAAGCGGAAGCCGGTGGCGGCAACAATCAGGTCGGCCTCGATCTCCTCGCCCGATCTGGTCAGCACGCCCTTTTCGGTGAAGCGCTCGATCTCGTCGGTGACGACGGAGACCTTGCCCGCGCGCGCCGCCTGGAAGATGTCGCCTTCGGGGCAGAAGGCGAGCCGCTGCTGCCATGGCCGGTAGCGCGGCGTGAAATGGGGCTCGAAGACGAAATCCTCACCGCCATAGGCGCGGATCAGCGTTTTGAGATCCTCGAACACCGCATCGGGTTCTTCGATGCAGCGGCGCGTCATCGCGTCCTGGTCGAACATGATCTGCTCGCGCACGACCCTATGGATCGTTGGTTCGTCGATGCCGATCTGGCGCAGCCGGTCGGCCAGTTCGTTGCGGTTGGGCGCGCAATAGAAATAGGTCGGCGAGCGCTGCAGCATGGTGACGTGCGCGGCCTTGTCGGCAAAGGCCGGCACGACGGTGGCGGCGGTCGCGCCCGAGCCGATTACCAGCACGCGCTTGCCGGCATAATCGGTCGCCGGGTCCCATAGCTGGGCATGGACGAAGGTGCCGCGATAGTCCGACAGGCCCGGCCAGTCGGGGATGTAGGGCTTTTCGTGATCGTAATAGCCCTGGCACATCCACAGGAAATTGCAGGTGAAGGTGACGGTCGCGCCGTCGGCGCCACGCCGTGCCTCGACCGTCCAGCGGTTGGTTGCGCTCGACCAGTGGCAGGCGGTGATGCGGTGGCCGTAATGGATATGCGGCGCGATGCCGTTCTCGTCGATCACCTCGCCGATATATTTGAGGATCTCCTCGCCGCTCGCGACCGGCGCGCCGACCCACGGCTTGAAGCGATAGCCGAAGGTATAGAGATCGGAATCGGAGCGCACGCCGGGATATTTGTGCGTTTCCCACGTGCCGCCGAACGTATCCTTCGCCTCGATGATGGCATAGCTGCGCCCGGGGCATTGCTGCTGGAGGTGCCAGGCCGAGCCGATCCCCGAAATCCCCGCGCCGACGATAAGCACGTCGACATCGGTCGTGCCCGGGGCGTCAATCACCATCTCCGTCTGTGACACCATCTCTCTCCTCGCGTCTGAATGCGCTTGCCGGGTTCACGATATCCCGGTCTGCGCGGCATTGATATTGGTCAAGCGGGCCGGCGGCGACGCCGCCGTCAGCGCGCCGAGTTCGGTCAGCGCCGCTGCGAGCGCCGGCGCGATCGCGATGCTGGCGGTCGGCCCGGCGACCGTATCGGTCGAACGGACACGCGCGATGCCGCCTTCGACCAGCGCGTGAAGATCGTCGGGGCGGGCGAGACAATGGGTGGCGCAGGCCTCGATCGACGCCGCGCCCGCCGCCTGGAGCAGCGCGGCGCAGCGCAGCAGCGTCGCGCCGCTCGAGATCACATCGTCGACCAGCACGACATGGCGGCCGCAGACGCATTCGATTCCGTCGATCGCCAGCTCGACCTGACGGTCGCCGAGACGATGCTTGGTACCGACCAGCACCGCGAGGCCGAGCGGCGCGGCGACCGATTCGACCCAGGGGCGCGATTCGGCATCGGGGCCGACGAGGATTGCGTCGTGTGGGAGATCGCCGCGCAGTGTCTCGGCGAGCGTCGCCGCCGCCGACACGGTGACGGCGGTGATGCCGGGCACCACCTCGGCCAGCGTGTGCACGCGGTGGAGATGCGGATCGACCGTGACGAGCGCATCGACACAGCCGGCGAGCAGCCTGCCGATGACGCGCTGGCTGACCGCCTCGCCGGGGTGGAAGGCGGCGTCCTGGCGCATGTAACCGAGATAGGGCGCGACGAGTATGATGCGCGCCGCGCCGCGATCACGCAGCGCCGACACCGCGAGCAGCAGCTCGACCAGCCTGTCATTGGGATGGTCGAGCGAGCGGTAGAGAATCGCGGTCGGTGTGGTCGGGGCGGCGGTGACGAGCGATTCGCCGTCGGGAAAGCGACGGACCTCGATCGGTCGGCAGGGGATGCCGAGCAGATCGGCGAGGCGCTGCGCCGCGGGCAAGGCTTCGGCAAAGGCGTGGAGCGTCGCGGTCATGCCAGCAGCCGGTAGCCATTATTCTCGGCGGCGAGATCGGTGGCGAAGGCCAGCCCGGCGTCGGATTCGGCATGGATGCGGTAGAGCGGATCGCCGCGACGCACCGGATCCCCGATCTTGCGCAGCAGGTCGATCCCCGCACCCTTGTCCATCGGCGCGCCGGCGAGCCGCGCGATGCGCGCGATCAGGTGGCAGTCGATCGCAACGACCGAGCCATCGAGATCGGCAAGAATCTCGTGACGCAGCGCGCCCGGGCGGTGGGCGTCGGGCTGCGCGCCCTGCGCGGCGACGATGCGTTGCATCGCGGCGAGCGCCTTGCCCGAGGCGAGCAGATCGAGCGCGCGGGCATAACCGCGCCCGCCTCTGAGATCGGGATCGAAATCGAGCACGCGGCCGGCGAGCATCAGCGCGCGCTCGCGCAGGTCGGCGGGGGCGTCGGCATCGTTGCGCAGCACCGCCATGACGTCGCGCGCCTCCAGCACCGGGCCGATCCCGCGGCCGACCGGCTGGGTGCCGTCGGTCAGGATCACGTCGATCGTCAGCCCGACCTTGTGCGCGACATATTCGAACAGTTTGCGCAGCCGCACCGCTTCACCCTGGGTGTGGACCTTGGCGCTGGGGCCGACGGGAATGTCGATGACCATATGCGTCGAGCCGGCGGCGAGTTTCTTGGACAGGATCGAGGCGACCATCTGTTCGGGCGTGTCGATGCTCAGCGGGCGCTCGACCGAGATCAGCACGTCGTCGGCGGGCGACAGGTTCATCCGCCCGCCCCAGGCGAGCACCGCCTTTTCCCGCGCAACGATCGCGCGGATGCGATCGGCGCTCAGGTCGACATTGGCGAGCACCTCCATCGTATCGGCGGTGCCCGAGGGCGAGGTGATCGCGCGCGACGAGGTCTTGGGCATGATCAGGCCGTGCGCGGCGACGATCGGCACGACGATCATCGAGGTGCGATTGCCGGGCACCCCGCCGATGCAGTGCTTGTCGACCACCAGCGGCGCGTGCCAGTCGAGCCGGCTGCCGACATCGGCCATCGCGCGGGTCAGCGCGAGCGTCTCCTGCGTCGTCATGAAACCGGCACAGGCGACGAGGAAGGCGCCGATCTCCATCGGCGAATAACGCCAGGCGGCGATATCGACGATGATCGCGCCGATCTCGCTGTCGCTGAGCACGTCGCCGCCGATCTTGCGACGCACTGCCTCGAGGCTGCGCGGCGGCCTGGCCTGTGCGATGCCGACGCTCGCGCCCTCGGGCAGGTCGAGCCGGCGAAAAGCCTGCTCGCCAAGGCCGATCTCGCCCGCGCCGACGATCGCCGGATCGTCGCTGATCGCCAGCGTCGCGAGGATGGCGCGGTCGTCGCCGGCGATCTCGATCTTGCGCAGCGCGAGAAATTGCTCGGGGCCGTAACCGTCGGACGAGCGCAGCAGGAACGCCGTGTTCTCGGGGTGGGTGTCGATCGCGACGCGCCTGATCTTCATCCGGGTCACCGCCGGCCGCCTCTCATGGATGATGGCGCCGCGCCTTCTGCTCGGCGCGGGCATCGATATAGCTGGCGAGTATGGCGCGCATCTCGGCCACGGCCTTTTCGCGCGCCCGGGCATCCTCGATCCGCGACAGCTCGCGTTTCAGGCCGGTGGCGAAATCGGCATAGCTGTTCTGCCAGTCGCGCCCGACGACCTGCTGCAGTTGCGGGTCGGCGGTCTTGATCCGCGCGGCGCGGGTCGCAGGCTGCAGGCGATAGACCTCGCCGATCTCGGGGACGAGGATCGCGGACGCCAGGCCCTGCGACGTCGCCAGCCCGCGCAGCGCCTCGATCGCACCGGCCTCGCCATGCGACAGGAACAGGCTGCCGGTAATCGGGCGCCGCGCGGCGATCCAGGCGAGCAGGCCCTGCTGGTCGGCATGCGCCGAGTAGCTTTCAATGCGGCGGATCGTCGCGCGCACCACGATGTCCTCGCCCCAGATGCGCACGCGCTCGGCACCTTCGAGGATCACGCGACCGAGCGAGCCTTCCGCCTGGAACCCGACGAACAGGATCGTCGCCTCGCGCTTGTAGAGATTGTGGATCAAATGGTGGCGGATGCGCCCGGCCTCGCACATGCCCGACGCCGCCATGATGATCGCGCCCGACACGCTGTTGAGGCGGATCGATTCGGCGGTCGCGTCGACGAAGTGGAAGGCGCTGTTGCGGAAGATGTTGCCGCCCGCCATGTCCTCGAGCGTGTCCGCATAGTGCGCAAAGACGCGCGTCGCCTGGTTGGCGAGCGGCGAATCGACGAACACCGGCACCGCCGGGATGCGCTTGGCGTCGAGCAGCGCGGCGAGATCGAGCAGCAGTTCCTGCGTCCGCTCGAGCGCGAAGACGGGGATGATCAGATTGCCGCCGCGCGCCAATGCTTGCCTGACCTCGGTCTCCAGCAAGGTGCGGCGATCGGCGAGGGTGAGGTCCTCGCGCGTGCGATCGCCATAGGTCGATTCGCAGATGACATGGTCAAAGCCGGCCGGGCTTTCCGGATCGGGATAAAAGGCCTTGTTCTCGGGGCCGATATCGCCCGAGCACAGCAGATGCGTGTCGTCGACGATCATCTCGACCGAGGCCGAGCCGAGGATGTGCCCGGCATTCCACAGCCGCGCGCGGAACCCCGGCACGGGCTCGAACCACGTCTCCAGCGCGACCGCCCTGGTCTGCTTCCACGCGGCGATGGCGTCCTGCTCGGTATAGATCGGTTCGATCTCGGGCTGGTCGGCGCGGTCCTTGCGGCGATTGCGCCGGACGGCGTCGCCTTCCTGGATACGGCCGGCATCGGCGAGCATGAATTCGAGCAAGGCGGCGGTCTGTTCGGTGCACCAGATGTCGCCGGCAAAGCCCTCGGCGACGAGCCGCGGCAGCAACCCGCTATGGTCGATGTGCGCATGGGTGAGGATGACGGCATCGACCTTGGCCGCGTCGAAGGCGAAAGGCGCGCGGTTGAGCGTCTCGAGCGTGCGCGAGCCCTGGAACAGCCCGCAATCGACCAGCACGCGCTTGCCGGCGTGGCAGAATTCCATGCACGAGCCGGTCACGGTGCGGGCCGCGCCGTGAAAGGCGAGGGTCAAGCTGTCGGTCATGCGGCGACCGACGATAAAGAGGACCGACGGCGCCGTGCGGCGCGTGACGCAGTATCGTGATCGGCCATGCCTGCACTCTCCCAATAGCCCGAACCTAGGCGGCCCGGACGGCGCGCATCATGCGTAGAAACCCGGACCTCGGGCCAGGGCCGGGGCCGGCGCGGGTAACGGCACGGTGCGAGCGCAGAGGCTCGACCTTGGTGGAAACCGCAAAGGCGGCGATAGACATGTGGCTCTAAAACGAACGGGCAGCGTTACGCGCATCACCGATGGCAAGACGATGAAGGGACACAGCGTGGTCGACCGAGCGAAGCTGGATTTCTACAAACAGGTGCTGCGGCCCGACCCGTCGCGTACCGTCGTGCGCCCGTTCGAACTGGGTTATCCGGCCGGATTCGATACCGGTGCCTCGCGCAACCAGCAGATCGTCGACCGCATCCTGACGCTCGACGATGCCGAACTGGCGCGTCAATTCATCGGCGTCAGCGAATCGCTCGACGAGCATCACCGCGATGTCGACGCCATGCTGATGCGGCGCTTCGACCAGATCGCCGGGGGCCTTTCGAACGTCGCGGCCATCAAGCCCGACCAGCGCCGGCTGATCGGCGCCTATCTCAGCGAGGAATATGCCTATGAGGCGGCCGCGCTGTTCAACCCGAGCATCGTGCTGCATCCCGACCAGTCGGGGCTGGCGGCGGGTGCGCTGCGCTTCGTCATGTCGCTGCGCGGGATCGGCGAGGGGCATGTCTCGTCGGTCACCTTTCGCACCGGCACCTGGACGCCGGGCGGCGACCTGCTGGTCGACCCAGCCGGCGAGAGTTCGGTCGCGCCGATCGTCGATGCGCCAACCGACCGCGGCGGCGCCACGGTGAATCTGCACTGCGGCGGCAGCAAGTCGATCTCCGAGACCGTGCTGTATCCGCTGCTGCCGAGCCAGAAGCAGGGCATCGAGGACATGCGGCTGGTGCGCTTCGTCGAGGATGACGGCAGCGTCGTCTATCACGGCACCTATACCGCGTTCAGTGGTGCGGCGGTGCGATCGGAACTGCTCAGCGGGACCGATTTCCGCTCGTTCGACATGCGCGCGCTGACCGGCAGCGCCGCGAGCGGCAAGGGCATGGCGCTGTTCCCGCGCAAGGTCGGCGGGCGCTATGCGATGCTCGGCCGGCAGGACAATGAGAATATCTGGCTGCACCTGTCGGACGATGTGCTGCACTGGGAAGGCGGCGAGAAGATCATCAGGCCGCGCTACCCGTGGGAATTCGTCCAGATGGGCAATTGCGGCTCGCCGACCGAGATCGACGAGGGCTGGCTGGTAATGACGCACGGCGTCGGCACAGTGCGCAACTATTGCATCGGCGCATGCCTGCTCGACAAGGACGACCCGACCAAGCTGCTCGCCCGCACCCCGCGCCCGGTGCTCGCGCCGGCCCCGCACGAGCGCGACGGCTATGTCCCCAATGTCGTCTATAGCTGCGGCGCGCTGGTCGCGGGGCGGACGATGCTGCTTCCCTATGCCGTGGCCGACAGCTTCACGGCGTTTGCCACGGCATCGATCGACGATCTGCTGTCGGTCATGGAATAGGGTAAAGCGCCTCTACCCCCGCAGGCGCCGCGCGATCCACGCATCGCCCTGCGCCTGCAGGATCTCCAGCGGCAACCGACCGCCGGCCAGCACGGCGTCGTGATAGTCCTTGATGTCGTACTTCTTGCCGAGCAGCTTCTGCGCCTTGTCGCGGATCGCGACGAAGGTCGAGTGGCCGAGCTTGTAGCTGCACGCCTGGCCGGGATTGACGCAGTAGCGGTCGATCTCGCGCGTCGCGAAGCCGGGGGTTTCGCCCTGTGCGGTGACGAACAGGTCGATCGCCTGTTCGCGGCTCCAGCGATAATGGTGCAGCCCGGTGTCGATGATGCAGCGGTGCGCGCGAAACAGCTGCTCCTTGAGATAACCTAGCTGGCCGAGCGGATCGTCGTCATACATGCCGATCTCGTCGGCGAGCTGCTCGGCATAGAGCGCCCAGCCCTCGGCATAGCCCGAAAAGCCGCTCGCCTTGCGGATCAGCGGCAGATCATTGTTCGACAGTGCGAGCCCGCCCTCGAACTGATGGCCCGGCAGCCCCTCGTGATAGATTACGGTCGGCAGCATGAATTTGGGCCATTCGCCCGAATCCTGGAGGTTGAAATAGACGTAACCGGGGCGTGATCCGTCAAGCGACGGGCCCTGCGAAAAGGCCGAGGCGGCGCCGGCCTCGGTTTCCGGCGGCACGCGGCGCACCTCGAACTTGTAGGGCGGGATGCGCTTGAACACGCGCGGCAGGCGCTCGCGGATCGCGACCAGCCGTGCGTTGCAATAGGCGATCGCCTCGGCCTTGCCGGCATCGCTATTGGGGAAGACCTGGCCGGGAAGGTCGTGGATCGCCTTCAGCCGGTCGCCGACGCTGCCCGAGGTCATGCCCTGCTTGCGCATGATGCCGTCCATCCGCGCGGCGATCGCAGCGGCCTGGTCGAGACCGAATTTGTGTACCTCCTGCGGGGTCAGCCGCGTCGTCGTCGCGTTGCGCAGCGCCATGCGGTAAAAGGCGTCGCCGTCCTCGAGTTTCCACACGCCGGCATCATGCGTGGCATTGGCGCGTGCCGCCGTCACCGCATCAAACTGGCGGGTCAGCGCGGGGAGGACCTGCGCGTCGTGGAGCGCGGCGGCCCGGGTCGCGAAGCTGTCGGGCAGGCCCTTGGCGCGCGCACGGGTGGCGAAGGACTGGATCAGGCGCGCGTCCGCGGCCGGCACCTTTAGCTTTGCGAGCTGGGTCAGCGTCAGGTCGAGCAGGAAATCGGCTGGCAGGACGTTCGCCGCCGCGTCGCGGGTGAAGCGCGTGGTGTTGGCGTCAAGCTGGCCGGCAAAGGCGGCGAGGCGGGACAGCCACGCTTCGGCATCGCCCGCGCTGTTGAGCGGGTGCTTGGTGTCGAGAAAGTCGGGGGTCGACTGATAGGCGCCGTTCTGCTGGCTGATGACATAGGGCGCGCCGGCATAGTCGAAACGATCCGCCGCCGCCGTCGCGCGCCGGGCATAGAGTATGACGTCATAGTCGAGCCGGTCGGCGGGCGAGAGCGTCTTGCGATCGACAGCGAGCAGGCGTTTGATCTGGCTGGCGGTAAGCGCGCGCGCGGCGGCGCGGCCGGTCTCGCTAGCGTTGCTGAGCTTGTTGCGCAGATCGGCATTTTTGCCGGTGTCGAGGCCGAGCAGAGTCGCACTTTCGGGGCGTTGGCGCACGCCTTCGAGGAACAGCGTATCGAAGAGCGCGGCGAGCTTCGGGTCGCGCGCCGGGGTCGCGGCGAATGCTGTGGTGGGGAGTGCGAGCACGGCGCCGGCCGCCGCCCCGGAGCGGAGGATGGTCCGGCGGTCGATGGGTTCACGCATCTTGCTGGTTCCTCTGAACCGGAGATCAAAAAAAGCCTTGCTCCCCGGCGAAGGCCGGGGCCCAGTCGGGAAGGCTGTCGTAACTGAGCGCAGCGCTCTCTTGTCGGCGTTTCCCAACTGGGCCCCGGCCTTCGCCGGGGAGCCCATTGGATGTTATTCGGCGAGACTCACCTGACCACGGGCAGGTCGATATAGCTTTCATCCGGCCCTGCAACCGTAACCTGTTGCGTCGCCTTCACATAATCCGCCGGTTTGGCGAAGAAGATGTTGGGTGCGAAGGTCTGCGGGTTGCGGTCGTAGAGCGGGAACCAGCTCGACTGGACCTGCACCATGATGCGGTGGCCGGGCAGGAAGACATGGTCCGACGCGGGCAGCGCGAACTGATATTTGAGCGGCACGCCGGCAGTGAGTGGCTTGGCCTCGGCGAGGCTTTCGCGGTAGCGGCCGCGGAAGATGTCCATCGCCACGGCGAACTGATAGCCGCCCATCGCGCGGTCGCCGGGGACCTGGTCGGGATAGACGTCGATCAGCTTGACCACCCAGTCGCTGTCGGTGCCGCTGGTCGCGGCGGTGAGGTGCACCACGGGCGCGCCGGCGATCTTGACCGGCGCGGTCAGCACCTCGCCGGTGAAGGTCAGCACGTCGGGGCGGCTCGACACAGGGCGCTGGTCGCTGGTCAGCCATGCCGTCCAGTGATCGCCGTCATAGCCGATCGGCGCGACGGGGCGCGAGACGAAGGTCACCGGCTTGGCCGGGTCTGAATCATAATCGGCGGTCTGCGCCGCGCCAGCGACCGCGTCGAAACCGACCGTGCCGCCGGGCTTGAGGTAGAGCGGCGTGCCGCTGCGCGCCTCGGGCCAGCCCGGCAGCCGGCGCCATTCGTTGGTGCCGCTCTCGAACACAGTGACCGGTGCCACGTCCATCGTGGCACCTTTCAGATAATGGGCGAGGAACGGCGCGAGGACATGGTGGCGCCACCATTTGGCGGTGTCCTGATCCCATTTGATCGCGCCGAGATTGCTGCCATTGGCGATTTCCTGACCGTGATACCACGGCCCCATCGACAGGAAGACCATGTCGCCGGCGCTGTCCTTGGGCTTGAGCGCGGCATAGACCGCGGTCGCGCCGTAAATATCCTCCTGGTCCCATTGCGACGCGACGAGCATCATCGGCACCTTGAGCGGCTCCTTCGCGAGCACGCGGTCCATCGCCTGTTCCGACCAGAAGCTGTCATAGGCCGGGTGGGCGACAACCTTGCGCCATGTGCCGACCTGTTCGAGGCCGTGCTGGCGGCCGAGCTCGCCGGCCGAGCCGGCATTCATATACTGGTCGTAATCGTCGGCGTAGTTCGACGTCCAGACGCTGGAATTGTCGCGCGTCGCGACCTGTTCCCAGACATAGGGCATGTTCATCTGGCGGAACGCGCCGTTGTGGAACCAGTCGTCGCCGCGCCAGCCATCGACCATCGGGTTCATCGGCACCGAGACCTTCAAGGCCGGGTGCGGGTTGATCGTCGCCATCAGCGGCAGAAAGCCGTCATAGGAGATGCCCATGATGCCGACCTTGCCGTTGGATTCGGGCAGGTGCTTCACCAGCCAGTCGATCGTGTCGTACGTATCGGTGGAGTCGTCGGTTTTCGTCGGGTTGAGCGCGGTGCCGGCGCGCGGCGGGTTCATCATGTAGATGCCGCCCGAGCCATATTTGCCGCGCACGTCCTGCACGACGCGGATGTAGCCGCCCTCGGTGATCACGTCATAGGCATTGTCATAGCCGTCGAGGATCGAGCCGAGGTCGCCGCTATGCTGGTTCGCGGTCAGCCCCTCGGCATTATAGGGTGTGCGGGTGAAGATCACCGGCGCATCGTGCGCGCCCTTGGGGATCAGGATGACGGTGTGGAGCTTGACCCCGTCGCGCATCGCAATGTCGACCGCGCGACGCTCATAGTTCCAGCCGGGCGTCGCGGTGGTGACGGTGGCGGGGCGCTCGTCGGCGGCCTTGTCCGCGGCGGATTGGGCATGAGCGAGAGCCGGTGCCAACAGCATGGCGGACGCGGCAAGCATGGCGCGATAGTGCATCGTCTGTTCCCCGTTTCGTCATGCCGAGCTTGCCTCGGCGCAATTGTGACGGCGACAGGTGTGCGGCAGCACGGACCCCGGAACAAGTCCAGGGTGCCGAAAAAGAAACGGCCCGCACTCCCCGTTGGGAGGCGGGCCGCTTTCATCACCGGGTGATGGGTCTCAGGCGCGCGTACCCGTCATCGGGAAGCTGCCAAAAGCGCCGGCCTTGACCGAGCCGGTCAGCGTGTCGCCATCGATCGTCGCGCTGCAATCGAGCGTCATCGGCATCGGCACGGTGATCGACATGCTCCAGCTGATCGTGTTGCCGTCGACCGTGCCGTTGGTGATGTCGGCGGTGCCCATCGCGCCGATCTGCTGACCGGTCCAGCTGTTGCCGTCGCTCGCGACCGTGAGCGTCGCCTTCTGGTCGCCCATCGGCGACTTCACAACGGTCTCATAGGTTCCATCGACACCTGACATCGCTCTCTCCTGAAAATCAGTGCCGATCCGCAACGGATTCGGCGGCTACCACCTCAACCGGCAGGCCGAGGCTGTCAAGCTGCGGCCGCACCTTGTTCGCGTCGCCGACGACGATCCACACCAGTTTCGACGGATCGATCACCCGCCGCGCCGCCGCGTCGAGTTCGGCACGGGTGAAACGGCCGAGGCGGGCGGCGAGCGTCTGGTAGTAATCGTCGGGGCGCCGGAGGAGATCGTTGGTCTGCATCGCACCGAGCACCGCATTGCCGGTCTCGAAGCTGCCGGAAAGCTGGCGCGTCGCGCCGGCGATGGTGCGATCGAACTCGTCCGCCGTGATGCCCTGATCGGTCAGGAAGTGCTTGAGGTCGTCCTGCAGCGACGCGATTGCCGGGCCGGTCTTGTCGGCCTGCACCGGCGCGCTGATCTGATAGGGTGCGGCAAATTCCAGGGCAGCAAAGCCTCCACCGGCACCATAGGACCAGTGCCGCGCCTCGCGCAGATCCATGTTGATGCGCGACAGGAAATCACCGCCGAGCACGACATTGGCGGTGCTGTAGGGGAGCAGGTCGTCGGTGCCCTTGAGGCCGGTCAGCGCCGCCGCGATGATGATCGACTGCGGCGAATCCGGCCGGTCGATCAGCACGATCTTCGGTGTCGCCTGGACCGGGGGGGCGGCGAAATCCTTCACCCCGGCCGCGCCGGTCGCGGTCCAGTCTCCGAAATGCGCCTGCATCGCGGCCTTGATCTCGGCAAGCGGACGATCGCTGACGACGAAGATTTTTGCCTTGTCGGGGCGGATCCATGCCTGTGCGAAGGCGAGCAATTCGTCGCGCGTCATCGTCTTGACGGCGGCGGGGTCGCCGGTGCCGGCGGCAAGTTTGGTATAGGGCGAGTTGGGACCGTAAAGCAGCGGCGGGACGGCGCGGCCGGCCAGCGCATTGGGGTTGGTCTTTTCCTGCGCGATCGCGGCAAGCAACTGGCCCCGGACCCGATCCAGTTCCGCCACCGGCAGCGTCGGCCGGCGCGTGACGTCGGCGAAGATGTCGAGCGCCGGGCCGAGGTTCACACTGGGCACTGACAGAACGACCGAGGTGCGATCTGCACTGGCACCGGTGCGCATGGCCATGCCCAGCCGTTCGCCCGCCGCGCCGAGCGCGTTCGAATCCAGCGTCGGCGTGCCTTCCCGCATCATCGACAGCGTGAAGATCTGCGTGCCGAGACGGGTCGCCGGATCGGCGGCGCCGCCGGCATCGAAGCTGATCACCGCGCGCGTCATCGGCACGGCGGCACGCTGGGCGTAGACCAGCTCGATGCCGTTCGACAGGCGCGTGCGCTCGACCTTCGGGAAGGACAGCGCTTCGACCTTGCCGACATCGAGCTTGACCGGCGGCGCATCGGGCGCGGCGGCAGCGGCGGCGGCTGGCGCCTTGGCCGGGGCAGCCGCCTGGGCATAGGCGGCGCGGGCGCCCGGCGCGACGGTCAGCGCATAGACCGGGCGCGACAGCCATTTGTTGGCGGCTGCGGTGACGCGCGCCGGGGTCTCGGCGGCGAGGATGGCGAGCTCTTTCTTGTAATGATCGGGGTCGTTGGAGAACAATGCGCCCTGCGCCAGCGCGACCGCCTTGCCGCCAAAGCCGCCCACAGACTCCAACCCGGCGATGCGCCGCACGGCCGCGCTTGTCGCGATGCGCTGGACTTCGTCCGCCGTCGGGCCCGTCTTCAGGAAATCGGCGAGAATTTCGTCGATCCGCTTGTTGACCAGCGCCGGATCGACACCCGGCTTCACATCGACGGTGATCTCGAAGATGCCGAGTTGCGAGAAGCTGTCATTGCTGGCCCGCGCCGACACCGCGAGCTTCTCCTTCTTGACCAGCGCCTGATAGAGCCGCGCGCTCGACAGGCCGCCGAGCGCCGAGGCCGCCACGTCGAGCGCGACCGACTCCTGGTCGTTGAGGCCCGGCACCGCCCACATGCGGTAGAGCCGGGTGGTGGCGACGCGATCGGTGATCGTCTCGACCTTGGGCGCGGCCAGCGTCGGCACCGGGGCTACGGGGAGATGCACCTGCGGCCCACGTGCGATGCCGCCGAAATATTTCTCGACCAGCGGACGCGCGGTCGCGACATCGATATCGCCGGCGAGCACGAGGACCGCATTGTTGGGGCCATAATGATCGGTGAACCAGGCCTTCACGTCGGTCAGGCTGGCGGCGTCGAGGTCGCTCATCGAGCCGATCGTGGTGTGGCCATAAGGATGCGTGGCCGGGAACAGCGCTTCGACCTGCTTGTATTCGACCAGGCCATAAGGTTCGTTGTCGCCCTGGCGCTTCTCGTTCTGCACCACGCCGCGCTGTTCGTCGACGAGCGCCTGGGTCATCGCCGGGAGCAGATGGCCCATGCGATCGGCCTCGAGAAACAGCGCCGCGCCGAGCCCCGGCGTCGGCACGGTCTCGAAATAGTTGGTGCGGTCGAAATAGGTCGTGCCGTTATAGTCGGTCGCGCCGAGCTGCTTGAGATAGGTGAAATAGTCGCCCGGCGCGTTCTGGCTGCCGTTGAACATGAGATGCTCGAACAGGTGTGCGAAGCCGGTCTTGCCCGCCGGTTCCATCTTCGAGCCGACATTGTACCACACGCTGACCGCCACGATCGGCGCCTTGCGATCGGTATGGACGATGACGCGCAGCCCGTTGGGCAGGGTGAATTGCTGGTAGGGGATAGCGACCTGCGCAACCAGCGAAGCGACCGAAGCGGCGGGCTGGGTCACCGGTGCCGGCGTGGCGGGGCGGCCCGAGGCCGGCACGGCGAGCACCGCCAGCGCGACCCCGGACAGCAGCGCGGCAGACTGCACGAACAGCTTGCGATTCATCGACTTTCCCCAATCTTGACGTGTTGCATCATGTTATAGCGCGGGCCCGTGCCGGCGCAATCACGGCCGATAGACACGTTCGACATGCTGCTTGAGCTGGCTGGGATAGAACCACACCGGCTTGAGCTTGTGCGCCACGAACAAGCGCGCCTGATCGGTATAATGTTTCGAGTCAGGTCGCGTCATCGCCGCGCCGAACGGCTGGATCGAACGCGAACTGACATGGCCGGCCTTGTCCCAGTCGACGAACATGATGAAGCTGTCGCCATGGTTGACGACGAGCCTCCCATCGGGTGCCTCGTCCCAGGTCGATGCCGCGCGTAGCACCTCGGGCGCGCCGTCCATCGGCAGATCGACCTTGCCCTGCCGCAGCCGCAGCACCTCGCCGAGCGGCGGATCGAGCCGCCCGAAATGATCGGTGAGATAGGCGGCGGCCTTGGCGAGTTCGTCCTGCGGGTCGAGCTCTGCATTGCGCCGGTAATGCCATTTCTGCCCGGCGCGCATCAGGATCACCGCCAGCGACTGGGCCGGATTGTGGCCGTCGAAATTCCAGTTCCACTGTGTGAGCAGCTGCTGGGCATGAGCGACCTGCTCGTTGCCCTTGGGCGGCGCGGCGGCGAGATCGGCGAACCATTTGCCGCCCCAGCCCTGCTTGCTGACGCCGGTGTCGAACTTGATGCGGGTTAGATCCTCGGCGCTGATCCGCGGGTTGGCACCCATCAGTTCGAGCGCGCGCGTGCCGCGATTGGTGGTGTCGGTCTCGACGCCGAGTAGCGGGTCCTGCGGCGGTATCTCCGATCCGGTGCCGGCCGCCTGATAGGGCGTGTTGTTGGCGTTGATCAGGAAACCCGACGCCGGATTGACGTTCCGCGGCACCCGCGCCCAGGCCACGGTACCGGGGGCGAAGTCGCGCGACGTGTCGCCGGGCAGCACCCTGGCATAGTCGAAGCCCGGTTTCCGGTTGGGGAAGGACGCATTGTAGAAATAGGCGATGTTGCCCTTGGCATCGCCATAGAGGAAATTGGTCGCGGGCACGCCCTGGATCGCCAGCGCCTGTTGCCATTCGGTGAAAGTACGGGCGCGGTTGAGGCGGTAATATTCCTCGACCATTTTGAGCTGGTCGGCGCCGCCATAGCGGATCGCATAGGCGCCGCTCTTGTTGACGATCACCGGCCCCTGCACCGCGCGATACAGCGTCTTGGGCACGGGCAGGACAAACGGCCCCCACAGCTTGACGTGCAGCCACACGGTGGTCTTTTCGAGCGGGCGCATCGCGCCGTCGAAGCGGTAGCTGGCGCCATCTGCACCAAGCGCGAGCTTATAGACGTCAATCAGATCGGGCCGGTTGACGGTGTTGGTCCAGCCGAGCGTCAGATTGTGCCCCAGCAGCGGATAGGGCGCGCCGGTGAAGGTTGCGCCGGCGAAGTTCCACCCGGCCTGCGAATGCACCACCAGCTCATACCAGGCGACGCCGCCGCGCCATGGCTGGTGCGAGTTGGAGACCAGCCGCGTATGGCCATCGGCCGAACGGCGCGGCGCGACGACGAAGGCGTTCGAGCCATTCTCCTGGCCATTGGGCCCGACCGGCGTGACGTCGGGCGCATCGGGTTGCGGCCCGGCATTCTCGCGCGGCAGCGCCTCGTCGCCGACCAAGGCGGCGAGCGTCGCGTCGAGCCCGAAGAAGAAGGGTGAGCGCAGCACGAAGCCGGTCGCGATATCCTCGCCATTGACCGGGAAGAGCTTCGCCAGCCGGATCTCCTCGGGGTGGCGCTCGGCAAAGCGGTTGAGCCCGGAGGCATAGCCGTCGAGCAAGGCACGCACATCGGCCGGCTGCTTCATGTAATCGCGCTGCGCGGTGGCGCGCGCACCGACGAGATGCAGCGCGAAATCGCTCTTCGCGCCGTCCGCCCCGGTCATCGCGCCGAGCCGCCCGCGCGCCATCGCCAGCCCCTCCTGCAAGGTCGCGAAATCATCCTCGGCATGGGCATAGGCAATGCCATAGGCGACATCGGGATCGGTCTTGCCGAAGATATGTGGCACGCCGAACGTGTCGCGCGCGATGGTCACGTCATAATGGTGCGCGGGCGGTGGCGTCGCGGCGCGGGCGGTGAGCGGGTCCCAGGTGGCGAGGAAGATCGCGACCAGCATCAACAGAGCCACGACGAAAATGCCAACGCGCCGCAGAATCTTCCGCATCTCATCCCCGTTTATTTGCTTTTATGCCGACCCTCTTATCCGCGCGGCCCGGAAAGCGCGACCCGGCAATCTACGAGGTGCGCGTCCCCTTCATGGAACGCACCGCACGACGCGTCGCCATCATCATTAGGTATATTGACGCATTGCGACTACCCATGATCGCGCCCCTTGTGTTGCCAAATTACAACACTATCTGCGCTGAGACCAAGGACAGGGACGCTCATGAACCTCGAGAAATTCACCGACCGCGCCAAGGGCTTTCTCCAGTCGGCGCTGACCGTCGCCATCCGCATGAGCCATCAGCGGATCTCGCCCGAACATCTGTTGAAAGCGCTGCTCGAGGACGAGCAGGGCATGGCCGCCGGGCTGATCCAGGCGGCGGGTGGCGATGCCAAGCGCGCGGTGGCCGAAACCGACGCCGCGCTCGCCAGGATCCCCGCAGTGTCGGGCGGCGGCGCGCAGCAGCAGCCCGGGCTCGACAATGATATCGTCCGCGTGCTCGACCAGGCCGAGCAGATCGCGCAAAAGGCCGGCGACAGCTTCGTCACGGTCGAGCGGCTGCTCGTCGCGCTGTCGCTGGCGACCACGACCGCCGCCGGCAAGGCGCTGGCTGCCGCGGGCGTGAAGGCCGAGGCACTCAACGCCGCGATCAACCAGCTGCGCCAGGGCCGCAGCGCCGACACCGCCGGCGCCGAAGACCGTTACGACGCGCTCAAGAAATTCGCCCGCGACCTCACCCAGGCGGCGCGCGACGGCAAGCTCGATCCGGTCATCGGCCGTGACGAGGAAATCCGCCGCACGATCCAGATCCTCGCGCGGCGCACCAAGAACAACCCTGTGCTGATCGGCGAGCCCGGCGTCGGCAAGACCGCGATCGCCGAGGGGCTGGCGTTGCGCATCGCCAATGGCGACGTGCCCGACACGCTCAAGGACCGCAAGCTGATGTCGCTCGACATGGGCAGCCTGATCGCCGGCGCGAAATATCGCGGCGAGTTCGAGGAGCGGCTCAAGGGTGTGCTCGACGAGGTCAAGGCCGCCGAGGGCGACATCATCCTGTTCATTGACGAGATGCACACGCTGATCGGCGCGGGCAAGGGCGACGGCGCAATGGATGCCTCGAACATGATCAAGCCGGCGCTGGCGCGCGGCGAACTGCACTGCATCGGCGCGACGACGCTCGACGAATATCGCAAGCATGTCGAGAAGGACCCGGCCTTGCAGCGGCGTTTCCAGCCGGTGTTCGTCGGCGAGCCGACGGTCGAGGATACGATCTCGATCCTGCGCGGGCTGAAGGACCGTTACGAACTCCACCACGGCGTGCGCATTACCGATGGCGCGATCGTCGCGGCGTCGACGCTGTCGAACCGCTACATCACTGATCGCTTCCTGCCCGACAAGGCGATCGACCTGATGGACGAGGCGGCGAGCCGCATCCGCATGGAGGTCGAATCCAAGCCTGAGGAAATCGAGATCCTCGACCGGCGGATCATGCAGCTCAAGATCGAGCGCGAGGCGCTGAAGCGCGAGACCGACGCCGCCTCGGTCGAGCGGTTGGGCAATCTCGATGGCGAGCTGGCCAATCTCGAGCAGCAATCGGCCGAGCTGACGACGCGTTGGCAGGCCGAGAAGGACAAGATCTCGGCCGAGGCGCGCTTGAAGGAACAGCTCGACGCGGCGCGGCTCGAACTCGAACAGGCGCAGCGCGCCGGCGATCTCGCCAAGGCGGGCGAGCTTTCCTATGGCCGCATCCCCGAGCTGACGCGCAAGCTGGAAGAGGCGCAGGGCCAGACCAAGGGCGCGATGCTGCGCGAGGAAGTCACCGCCGACGACATTGCCGGTGTGGTCAGCCGCTGGACCGGCATTCCGGTCGAGCGGATGCTGGCGGGCGAGCGCGACAAGCTGCTCAAGATGGAAGAGACGATCGGCAAGCGGGTGATCGGCCAGGCCGATGCGGTGCATGCCGTCTCGACCGCGGTGCGCCGCGCGCGCGCCGGCTTGCAGGACCCCAACCGGCCGCTCGGCAGCTTCCTGTTCCTCGGCCCGACGGGCGTCGGCAAGACCGAGCTGACCAAGGCGCTGGCCGAATTCCTGTTCGATGATCCCGCCGCGATGGTGCGGATCGACATGAGCGAGTTTATGGAAAAGCACAGCGTCTCGCGGCTGATCGGTGCCCCGCCGGGCTATGTCGGTTATGAGGAGGGCGGCGTGCTGACCGAGGCGGTGCGGCGGCGCCCCTATCAGGTCGTGCTGTTCGACGAGGTCGAGAAGGCGCATGGCGACGTGTTCAACATACTGCTGCAGGTGCTCGATGACGGGCGGCTGACCGACGGGCAGGGCCGCACGGTCGACTTCACCAACACGCTGATCATCCTGACCTCGAATCTCGGCAGCCAGTATCTCGCCAACCAGCCCGATGGCGAGCCGGTCAGCGTGGTCGAACCGCAGGTGATGGAGATCGTGCGCGGGCATTTCCGCCCCGAATTCCTCAACCGGCTCGACGAGATCATCCTGTTCCACCGGCTGGGCCAGAGCGAGATGGCGCCGATCGTCGACCTGCAGGTCGCGCGCGTCGGCAAACTGCTGGCCGATCGCAAGGTGGTGCTCGACCTGACCGAGGGCGCGCGCAACTGGCTCGGGCGGGTCGGCTACGATCCGGTCTATGGCGCCCGGCCGCTCAAGCGCGCGGTGCAGCGTTACCTGCAGGATCCGCTCGCCGACATGATCTTGCGCGGCGATGTCCGCGACGGCTCGACGATCCGGGTCGAAGAGGGCGACGGCAAGCTGAGCCTTGCGGTCGCGGCATAAGAAAAGGGGCGGCTTCCTCGCGGAAGCCGCCCCGATCCTTTCAGGCCTTCAGGCCACGGGTCAGAACTTGAAGTTCGCGCCCGCGCGGAAGAAGCGCCCGACGATCCCGGACTGGGTCCAGGTCGGGTTGTAGTTGTTGCCGGCATAGTTGGCCGGGTTGAGCGGCGCGCTGGCGTCGAACAGGTTGATCACGTTCACGTAGAAGGTGAACTTGCTGTTGACCTTGACCTCGCCGACCAGGTCGAGGTCGAAGAAGCCCTTGGTGGTGCAGAAGGTATTGCCCGCGCCATAGAGCGAGTCGGCGCAGCTTGTGGCGCCGTGGCCGCTCTGGTCTTCGGCCACCGAGCGGTAGCCGCTGACGTAATAAGCGGTACCGGTCAGCGTGAAGGGCCCGGTCTGCAGGCTGTTCTGCCAGTTGGCGCGCCACTTGGGCGTCCCCGCACCCGACGAGAGCACATATGGCGCCTGGGTGCCGACATAGTGATCATAGGGATCCGCCGACGATGGCTTGAAATCATAATAGAGGATTTCAGTGCCTTCGAGACGTGACGTGAAGCGGGTGCTCTCCGAAAGATGGAAGTCGGCCTGAACCGACGCATCGAGGCCTGCCGTACGGAGCGCCGCAGCGTTCGCATAAGGCGAGTTGACGATGAGAATCTTGCGGATCGCAGTCGGGAACTGCGGATCGGGATCGTCCAGCGTCACCGAATAGCCGGCCGGCAGAGCCGTTCCAGCATAATAGTTGGCAATCGCCTGGCCCGCGAGCGGACCGCCCGAAATCACGTCGGTTTTGCGGATGTTGTAATAGTCGATCGTCGCACTGAGCCACGGCGTCGGCTGGAAGATGCCGCCCAGCGTGAAGCTGCGCGACTTCTCCGGCTTCAGGTTGGGGTTCGATGCCGAGTTGAACCCGATCGAGTAGGACTGGACATAGGCATTGCCGTTGTGCGCCGCGACCACCGCCGCCGGTGGCGTTGCCGAGGTGTAGCCGATCACCGCGCCATTCTGCGATTCGGCAAAGCTCGGTGCGCGGAAGCCCTGCGAATAGGTTCCCCGCAGCGCGAACTGCCTGATCGGCGTGAGCTTGAATCCGACCTTCGGCGAGAAGCGGCTATAGCCGTCCGAATAGTGATCGTAGCGGCCCGAACCGTTGATCTCGAGCTGGTCGAAGATCGGCGCGTTCACTTCGAAGAAGCCGGCCGTCACCGTCCGCGCACCCGAGGCGGTAACCGCGTTGAGGCCGAGGAAAGCGTTGTTTACATTGGCATTGGGGTTGTTGAGCTTCTCACGGCGAATCGAGCCACCGACCGCAACCTGCAACGGACCGCCGGGCAGCTGGAACAGGTCTTTGGTGAGGACAGCCTGCGCCATATACAGCTCGGACTTCGCCTTGGTGATCACGTCGGGCGAGATCGAATCGCGCACGGCCTGGCTGTTGAGCGACGGGTTGATGAAGTTGTAGCTGCCGGTGTTGATCGCGTTGGTCAGGCCGGCAATGTTGATATAGCCCTTGTTGATGCCGGTCAGGTCGCTGCGCGCATAGGTCGCATCGAACGAATAACCCCAGCCGTCGCCGAACTTGCCCGAGATGCCGCCCGCGACGCGGTAGAGATTGTTGTCGGTTTCGGCCGACGCGGGAATGTCACCGAACGAGTAGCTGATCTGCGCGGCGAGACCTTGTGCCGCATAGGGGTTCTGCGGGTTGAGCGTGCCGTTGCTGAGCAGCGCCGGCAACACGACGTTGGTCGAGTTGATCGGGTTGCGCTGGCGGATCGTCGACGGGCTGGTCGTCGAGAACACCTTGCTGTGATAATAGGTGCCGGTCAGATAGGCCTGTGCGTTGTCGCCGACCTGCACCGTTGCGTGACCGGTGAAGCCATAACGCGTCTGCTCGGGCGCGATCGTGCCGTAGGTCGCCTGGTTCTGCTCGCAATAGGCACCGCCATTGCCGCCATTTTCCAGCGTGACCGGGTCGAACTTGGCGATCGTGCCGGCGGCGCAACCGGCCGGGTTGAGCACCTGGCTGAGCGTGTTGGGCAGGGCGACACCGCTGAACGGATTGCCCGGGGTGGTCTGCGTCGCAGGGCGAACGACCGCACTGATCGTGCCGACGCGACCGCCGAACGCACCGAACGCGCCGACATTGTTGTCGAAGCCGCCGATCGAGCTCAGGTCGGTGCTGTTGTAGGGAAAGCCGCGATCGGCAACGCTGATCAGGCCGTCATGCTCATATTCGCCATTGATGTAGACGTTGAAGCCCTGCTCCTTGAGGCTGCCATAGCCTGCGGTCAGCGTCGCGCGCTGCTCGCCGCCATCGCCGCGCTGCGAGATGCCGCCCTCGACGGTGCCCTCGATGCCACGGATTTCCTTGCGCTGGATGATGTTGACCACGCCGCCGATCGCATCGGCGCCATAGGTCGACGACGCACCGTCCTTGAGCACTTCGATCCGCTCGATCGTGCTCTTCGGAATGGAGTTGAGATCGACGAAGGAGCGCTGGCCATCATCGGCGTAAGGATAGTTGGTGGTGCGGATGCCGTCGATCAGCACCAGCGTGGAATTGACGGTCAGGCCGCGCAGCGAAACGCCGGCCGCGCCCGAGCCGAAGCCGTTGGCGAAAGCGGTCGGAACCGAACCCGAATTGTCCGACGAAATCGAGTGGATCGCATCGGCGATATTGGTGATGCCGGACTTTTGCAGATTCTCCGCAGTCAGCACGGTGACGGGCGACGGCGTCTCCTTGTCGGTGCGGCGGAACAACGTACCGGTCACGACGATATCGGGGGTGGCGTCGGCGGCCTGGTCAGCCGGCGCGGCCGGCGCGGGGGTGGCTTGATCCTGCGCGAAGGCTGGTGTCGCGATCAGCGCGAGGGCGAACCCGAGCGGTGCCGCGCTGGCGCGCAGCTGCGTCCGGCGGGAACGGTGTAGCGATGGTGTCATTGGGGGGAGTCCTCAAAATTTACACGTGCCAGGCGAATACATCTCGCCAAGCTGGCACCCTCGGCGCCCCCTGCCCGATCGCCTTGTGCAAATCATTGCCGGTAATTGCAAACTGGCCACGCAACTCGGTGACAAATTTGTTCAGCACTGTCACCGGGTTGCAACAGTATTCTGTTACGTTTCCGTTCCTATCCGGGCTGATCGGGCCCAGAAATCGCCACCCGCGCAATAAGGGCCGTACGCGTTGCTGGTCGCCGCCGGTGTCGGCTGCATCACCCGATTCGGCTAAACGCCTTGTCCAGCAACTTCGCCAGGCGCAGCCCGCCGCGCTCGACCTGAAGGCGGGCCGCCGGCACGAGGCTGGCGATCGTCGCATCGTCCAGCGCGACGCGCGCCGGGTTGGGCCCGCACGGATCGCCGTGCAATGCCGTGGCATAGACGACATCGCGCGCCACCTGCCAGCTCTCGCGGCTCCAGTCGGTCACGCTGCCGGCGGCGATGCGTGCGCGGGTCGCCGCCGGGTAGCGGCGGACCAGCGACGGGCCGGTAGTGATGGCACGTTCGGCAAGCGGGCCGTCCCACACCGAATGGAGGTTGAAGCGCGGCGGGGCGTAGGCGCCATAGCTCGCGCCGATATCGTTGCCGCCCTTGTCGGCCTTCTCGCCGGCGTGGAGTGGCTGGTGCAGGTCGCCGACGAAGTGGATCAGGAACACCAGCGCCTGGACCTTGTCCTTGCGCGGCGCATGGCGGTCGCGCAACGTGGCGACGTCGCGCTCGATCTGCGCCGACACGCAATTGCCGTCCTTGCAGGGTTCGGCCAGCGCGAAGGGCTGGCAGACATTCACGTCTTGGAAGTGCCAGCCATAGGCATAGCCGAAGCGCGGCTTGCCATCGGCGGTCTTCAGTTTCTTGACACAATCGGCCCAGGTGCTGGCGCGCTCGATCGTCGTGGCGGGGCATTCGGGTGTGTCGAGCGATGCCGAGGTCGCCAGCAGGCGGCGGACCGCAAGACGCGTCGCCGGTGTAACATTGGCCATGGCGATTTCGCCGACCGTCTCATGGCCATATTCCCAATAGGCCGACGCGGGGGCGGACAGGCCGATCGTGGCGACGAAGGCACCGATCGTGGCGGCGGTTACAATGCGACTCATCGGGCGGCTATAAGGCGCCCCAGGCGCTTAGGCTACGGCGCGCAGCGCGACCGCGGGACGCGTCACGACCGGCCGGAACACCAGCGACAGCAGCAACGGCTCGGGCTTTTGCATCGCCGGCGGCGATACGAAGACGAGGCTATTTTCATGGCATTGCCACAGCTCGTCGGCGATGCGCGTCATCGCGTCGAAGACGGGCACGGCCGCGATCGGGCGCGGCGGCACGCCGCCGACACGCTGGAAATCTCTGACGCGGTAGAAAGCGATCTCGTCGAACTGGATCACGCTGGCGACCAGCCCGAGCTGAACGCCGACGCTGAACTGCGCGTCGCCGACCGGGATGGTCAGCGCGTGATAGCCTTCATGGGTGGCATAGGCGTCGAAGCTGCCGGTCATCTGGCGGGTCGCGTCGACCATCAGCACCGGCACGGGCAAGGCCGCGACGTTGAAGTCGCCGCTGCGCAGGTCGAGCTCCAGGCAATTGCCGGCGAACAGCGCGAGACTGAGCGGCAGGCCATGGCGCTGCAGTTCGCCGGGCAGGAACATCCGGTCGACCGAACGGAGATAGGGCAGGCCACGCCTCCTGAGCCCGGCACCGGCACTGTCGTCATCAACCAGGCCGACCAGGTCGTCGGTGCCGAGGTTGACGTCGTGCTCGAAGGTGCCGAACAGCGCGATCTCCTCGGCCTGGGGCAGGAACAGCAGCCGGGCGAGGATCGCAGTGGTCATGCGACGACGTGCCTCGCCATCATCCGACGGGGGGACGCGGTGGACCGCGGCCGGCGCGGTCTCTGCAAAGGCAAGCACACCGGCCTGGATTCGGTCGCGGACCTGGGCCTGGGCCGGCGAGACACGGTTGGCGCGGCGAACCGGGCGGCCATTGTCATGATAGTCGATCACCGAGCCGACGCCCGAGGTCGCGACCTGTTCGACGATGGCGATTTGGCGGCAGAAGGCGGTGATGGTGCGGTGATCGTAATGACGCGAATCGATCATGCCGCGCTTGGCGGGGATGTGCGGACAGCCGTCGCGCGAGAGCAGGTAGCGCCCCTCGACCGTCACGCCGAGCGCTTCCTCCAGCAACGGCGTGATCAGCCTCTGCACGGTGCCGTGATAGCCGAGATCGATCAGCATCACGATGTCGCCGCGTTCGACCCGTGCCTCGCGCGTGACATGCGCGACCAGGCGTTTGGCGAAGGCGGCGCTGCGCGCGACGATGCGGTCGACGGTGGCGGGTTGTAGAACATTGCGCCGAAAATCGCGGCTCGTCGTCCCGATCTTACGGGCCTCGGCCTCGGCCAGGCCGAGCTGCGGGGCGAGCGCGTCGAGCCGGTCGGTCGCCTCGCTGTCGAGATAGTCGTGGATCGCGCCGACGTTGGTAAAGCTTGCGCGACGTGCGGTGAAGCGACTGATCGCGACTGCGGCGCCGTCACCGCCAAGCGTCTCGAAAACGCGATGCGGCAGGAAGCCGTCACGCAACAGGAACAGTGGCTTGACCGTGCGACCCGTGGCGGTCGCGAGCGCAGCGGCTTCGTCGCCGATCCAACGTGCGAACGCGTCGAAGATGGGGCCGAAGACATCATGGCCGAGCGACCAGGCGGCATCGTCGTTGGGGCGCAGGGCGAGCGCGGCGCGGTGCGGCTGGATCGCCGGCTTCGACACGCGGGTCGCGGGATCGACCATGACCGACGCGGCGGCTTCCAGCCGCAGCCGCTTGCTGGTGGGTGCATCGAACTGTTCGATATGGACGGCGTGAAGGCCGGCGGCATCGGCCGCGTCGCCATCGGCATGAGGATTGTCGCCGACATGGAGAATGGCCGATGGATGCACGCCCAGTGCGGCAAGGACGGGCTTGAACAGGCCATCGCACTTGGAAACGCCATATTCGGATGAGGCGAAGATGCGGTCGATCTGTGCGGCGACGTCATCGCCGGCAGCGCGGGCAATCAGCGCGCGGAGTTGGGGTTCGGACAAATAGGTGTCGCTGACGACGATCACCTTAAGCCCGGCGGCCTTGGCGGCGGCGATCAGGGCGACGGTCGGCGCGAAGGCGTAGCAATGACGCGCTTCGAGCTCGAGTTCGCGCGCAACGCCGGCCGGGTCGGCCTGTCCGGTGCGCGCGGCGTGGATCTCCTCCAGCGAGACCTCGGCCGAGCCATCACGATGTTTGCGGCGATGGCGCGCGGTCTTTTCGGCGGCGACACGGCCCTCGATTCCCCCGCCGTCGTCGCCAAATCCAGCGAACACGTCCTGCGGTAGCTGGGTGGTGCGCCACAGCAAGGTATCGAAGCAGTCGAGCGACAACAGCTTGATGCCGGCAGGCGCGCGATCGAGCAGGGTAGCGATCTCGTGCGGGCGGATGGTGGTCGTCATGGCAGTTCCCCGTCGCCGAACGCGGTGCCCGGCGTTACGGGATATCCGCGAAAGCGGTTGCCGAAGCGTTAACCATGTCGCGCGCGGGCGCTACTCGTCGCCGTAGATCGCCACCACGCGCGTGCCATCGGCATCGGCCCGGCCGCGATACATGCCGGGGGTGGTGAAATGCCACGCCGGGGTGCCGTCGGCGCCGGCGACGATCACCCCGCCGATGCCGCCCAGCGCCGCAACTTCGCCCATCACCGCTTCGACCGCAGCCTGGACGCCCTCGCCGGCGAGGCGCACGCGCGCGGCAATCTCGTGCGCAACGCCGAGGCGGATGAAATACTCCCCCGCGCCGGTGCACGATACCGCACAGGCGCGGTCGTCGGCATAGGTGCCGGCGCCGATCAGCGGCGAATCGCCGATCCGGCCCCAGCGTTTGCCCGTCACGCCGCCGGTCGAGGTGGCGGCGGCGACATGGCCATGCACGTCGCGCGCGACCGCGCCGACCGTGCCATATTTCATGTCAACGTCGAACTTGCCGCCGCCGGCCTTGAGCTCGTCGAGCTGGCGTCGCCGTTCGGGGATGGCGAACCAGGCGGCATCGGCCTGTTCGAGACCGTGTTCACGCGAAAAGGTATCGGCACCGGCACCGCCGAGCAGGACGTGCGCGCTCTGCTCCATCACGGTGCGCGCCAGGGTGACGGGATGACGGGTCGCGGTGACGCCGGCGACCGCGCCGGCGGCGCGCGTTGCGCCGTCCATGATCGCGGCGTCGAGCTCGTTGCTCCCTTCGAAGGTGAAGGCAGATCCGCGCCCGGCGTTGAAATGGGGGTCGTCCTCGAGCACCGCCACCGCCGCTTCGACCGCATCGAGTGCCGTGCCGCCGGCGGCGAGGATCAGGCTGCCGGCATCGAGCGCGAGGCCGAGCGCGGCGCGAACGCCAGCGTCGGTCTCAGGCGATGTCGTGTCCCGCTCGATCACCCCCGCGCCGCCGTGGATCACCAGCGTCCAGTTTTGCATGTTAGTCATAACGCGGAGGGGTAGGCGCGTGCGCCGTGCGCTTCAACCCGATCAGCGGTCGCAGCCAGCCGATCCGACGTCCAACCAGATAGAAGATCCAGCATCCGGCGATCGTCGTCGGCAGAAGGATGGCGAACTCGGCGAACGGGTTCAGTTTCAGCGGCAACAGCCAATATTCGCCCAACACGATGATCGTCTGGTGGATGATGTAGAAGGGGAAAACCGCCTCGGCCAAGATCGTGCGCCAAGCGCCGTCGCGATTGAGGAAGCGCTCGGCGATACCGATCAGCGCGGCGATCGCAGCCCACACATCGACGACCCGCGCCACCCGCGACAGGCGGGTGAGATTGTCCCATGACAGGCTGGCATCGCCGAGCGTGAGCGGCTGCCCGGCGATCGCCGCCCAGGTCAAGGTGACAAGTATGGCGAAACTCGCCACGGCGATGGCCGCCGACAACTTCCAGTGGCGCGCCAGACCGGCCAACACACCGGGCGAGCCAGCGAGGCCGAAGCCGAACAGGAAGGCGGGAAAATACTGCAGATGGGCGAGCGGATCGTCGATCAAATCCTGGGTGTCGGCGATGCGTTGGAACAGCAGATACTGCGTCACCAGCAGGAAGCCGAGCGGCAGCAGCACGGCGCGCCGGCTGTGAAAAAGCCAATCGAACGGCCGCTGCAGCCGCGCCGTGCCGGGGACCAGGATCAGCGCGGCGAGGGCGATGGTATAGGCCCAGAGATAGCCGACGAACCACAGATGGTTCCAGTCCGGCATCGGCACGCCGTCGCGCGTGACAAAGCTGAAATAGTCGTGCGTCCAGAAGTAGAGGAAGCCGCCATTATAGCCATGCTGGGTGGTCAGCTCGACCCAGGTCTGGGGCGGGACGATGACGGTAACGCCAAAGGCCAGCGGCACGAGCAGCCGCATATTGCGGTTGGCGAGGAAGGCGCGCACGCCGCCCGACCGGGCGAACAGCGCGCGGCTCGCATAGCCGGATACCACGAACAGCAGCGTCAGGCGCCACGGGTTGGTCAGCAGCAGCGGAATCTCGACCCAGGCATTGGGTCGGGCGGTCTTCACGTGAAAGTCCCACGGCACGAAGACCATGCCGATATGGTAGAGAATCAGCAACGCGAAGGCGCCGATCCTGAGCCAATCCATGCCGTAATGTCGGGACATCACTGCGCCCAACGCGCGGCGGCGCGGAAGGGTTCGGCGCCACCGTCGCGGTCAGGCGATGTCGGGTCGTGGTCGATCCGCCCGGCGCCACCAGGGACCGCCAGCGTCGAGGTCGGCTTTTCGATCATGCCGGGCGTCGCTAGCCGCGCGCGGGTGCCGCTTCAAGCCGATGAACGGCCGAAGCGCCCCGATCCGGCGACCGATGAGATAAAAGGCCCAGCAGCCCGCCACCGTCGCGGGAACGAGGATGGCGAACTCGGCCAGCGCGTCGATGTGCAGCGGACGTAGCCAATATTCGACCACAATGATGATCGTCTGATGGATGATGTAGAAGGGAAAGGTCGCCTCGGCGAGCGTCGCGCGCCAGCGGTTGTCGCGATCGAGGAAGCGTTCCGCCAGCCCGATCAGCGCGGCGATTGCGGCCCAGCTTTCGAGCTCGCGCGCGAGTCGAAAGACGGTTGCGACAGCGTGGCTCGGGAAGCTGAAATCGGGCCAGGCGATCAGCAGCCCCGCGATCGTCGCGTAGCTCGCCAGCGCGATCGTCGCGGACAGTTTCCAGTGCCGCGACAATCCGGCCATCGTGCGTCGCGACCCGGCCAGCCCGAAACCGAACAGGAAGGCGGGGAAATATTGCAGATGGGCGAGTCCGTCGTTGAACAGATCATGCGTGTCGTCCTCGCGGTGGAACAGCCACCATTGCGTGACGAGCAGAAAGGCAAGCGGCAGCCACAGCGCGCGGGTTCCGCCGAACAGCCTGTCGAAGGCGCCTTGCAGCCGGTTTGTGCCGGGGAGCAGTGCGAGAAGGCACAGCGCCAGCGTGTAGACCCACAGATAGACGACGAACCAAAGATGGTTCCAGGTCGGCATGATGATCGTCGCGAGCCTGCCGAAGCGGAAATAGTCATGCAGCCAGAACCAGCCGAAGCCCTGCGCATAGCCATGCTGCGTGGTCAACTCGACCCAGGTTTGCGGCGGCACGATCGCCACCACGCCGAAGGCGAGCGGCAGCAGCAACCGCGCATTGCGGTTCTTCAGGAACCCGCCGAGCCCCGACGATGCCGACAGCAGCGCGCGGCTGGCGAAACCCGAAACGACGAACAGCAGCGTCAAGCGCCAGGGGTTGGTGAGCAGCATCGGTATCTCGACCCACATCGCCGGCTGCGCAGTTTTGATGTGGAAACCCCATGGCACGAAGACCATGCCGACATGATAGAGGATCAGCAGCGCGAACGCGCCGATCCTGAGCCAGTCCATCCCGTAATGGCGTTGCATGCTGTGCCTTTCATATTGCCGATGGTGCGATGGCGAATGGCTAGCGGGCGGTCATTCTCCCCGGTATCGGAGAGGGGTAGGCGGCGGTTTCGACGGGACGATGGTGAAGGCGCAGGGGACGAGCGGCGGGTGGCGCGGGATGAACGGGACGCAGCGGCGGCTCGCGCGGCGGCTCGCCCTGGGCTTCGGGTTGATTCTCGTCGTCATCATGTTTGCCAATGTCACCTCGATGATCAGCGATTTCGCGGCGGCCGGCGTTACGGTCACCACCGCGCATGTCTGGCTGTGGGAGGTGAGCAGCATCATCGCCTGGCTGACCGAACTGCCGCTGATCTGGTGGCTGGTCATGCGCCTGCGGCGCGCGACATTGCCCTATTGGGCGATCGCGCTGATCGTCGCGGCGGCGAGCGTGCCGGCGTCGCTATGGCATATCGGCCTGATGGTCGCGATCCGCATTCCGGCCTATGCCGCGGAAGGGCAGCATTATCGCTTCATGGGCGGGATCGAGAACCCGTTGCTCTACGAATATCGCAAGGATCTCGGCAGCTTCCTGCAGTTTGCCGGGTTCGCGCTGCTGGCGCAGTGGCTGCTCGCCCGCGTCGCGACGCCGCCAGTGGAAAAGCTGCGCACGCTCGCGGTGAGCGACGGCGCGGTGACGCATCATGTGCCCGTGGACGAGGTCGACCGGGTCTCCGCCGCCGGCAATTATGTCGAGCTCGGCTGGGGCGCGCGCACCTTGCTCCACCGCGCGACGCTGGCCGCGGTCGAGGCCGAGTTGGGCGCCGCGTTCGTGCGCGTCCACCGCAGCCATCTGGTGCGCCGCGCCGCGATCCGGCGCATCGCGACCGAGCGCAGCGGCGACTTTACCGTCGATCTCGTCGGCGGCGAACGCATTCGTGGCAGTCGGCGCTATCGCGACGGGGTCGAGCCGCGCTATAAGGCCGACGAAGCGTAAGGAAACACTCCCATGTCCGTCCGTCCCTGGCGCGATATCACGCGCCGTACCAGCCGCCAGATCATGGTCGGCAACGTCCCCGTCGGCGGCGATGCGCCGGTCACCGTGCAGACGATGACCAACACGCCGACGTCCGATCCACGCGCGACGATCGACCAGATCCGCCGTTGCGAGGATGCCGGCGTCGACATCATTCGCGTGTCGTGCCCCGATGTGGAAAGCACGGCCGCGCTCAAGCAGATCGTCCGCGCCAGCCGCGTGCCGATCGTTGCGGACATCCATTTCCACTATAAGCGCGCGCTCGAGGCGGCCGATGCCGGCGCGGCGTGCCTGCGCATCAACCCGGGCAATATCGGTTCGGAAGCGCGCGTGAAGGAAGTGATCAACGCCGCCAAGGCCAATGGCTGCGCGATCCGCATCGGCGTCAATGCCGGCAGTCTCGAAAAGGACCTGCTCGAAAAATATGGCGAGCCGTGTCCCGAGGCACTGGTCGAAAGCGCGCTCGACCATATCAAGATCCTGCAGGACCATGATTTCCACGAATATAAGGTCGCGGTGAAGGCATCCGACCTGTTCCTCGCGGTCGCCGCCTATCAGCAACTCGCCGAAGTCGTCGATTGCCCGCTGCATCTCGGCATTACCGAGGCCGGCGGCTTCGTCGGCGGCACGGTCAAGTCGGCGATCGGGATCGGTTCGCTGCTGTGGTACGGCATCGGCGATACGATCCGCGTCTCGCTGTCGGCCGAGCCCGAGGAAGAGGTCCGCGTCGGCTTCGAGATCTTGAAGGCGCTCGGTATCCGTAATCGCGGTGTGCGCGTGGTGTCGTGCCCGAGCTGCGCGCGGCAGGGCTTCGACGTGATCCGCACCGTCCAGGCGCTGGAAGAGCGCTTGCAGCATATCCGTACCCCGATGTCGCTGTCGGTGCTCGGCTGCGTCGTCAACGGCCCCGGCGAGGCGCGCGAGACCGATATCGGCCTGACGGGCGGCGGCAATGGCAAGCACATGGTCTATTTGTCAGGGGTTACCGACCATCATGTGCAAAGCGAGGACATGATCGAGCATATCGTCAAGCTGGTCGAGGCCAAGGCGGCCGAGATCGATGCGGCCGATGCAGCGCGCGAGGCCGTCGCGGCGGAGTGACGGAAGGGCCCGCGCCATCGGTTTTGACGACCGGGGCGCAGCGTTAGCTCGACGCTAACCGTTTCGTGGCATGTCGTTGCCATGAAATGGGCTTTGCCAATCGTTATCGTCATCGGGCTGATGATCGGGCTGTTGATACCGGGTCCGGGCGCGCCCGACGCATCGAGCGCAACCGTGGCGGGCACCACCGCGGCGAAGACCGCTCCTGCGCCCGATGCCGCACCTGCGCCCGACGCCGCGCCGGCGCCGGATGTCGCACCCGATCCTGCCGATGTCGTGACGCCGCCGCCGCCGCCGACCACGCTGCGCAGCGACATTCCGGAATATATGCCCGCCCCGGTTCGCGCCGGTGGTGGGGTGCCGCCCACGATCAGCTGACCGCCGCGCCGGCGCGTCCGGCATGATCGTGCCCGGTGACGCAGGCCGGGCGCCGCGCTATCGGGCAGCGATGAAAAGCCCGAACGCCCTTATCGCCTTCGCCGTTGCGACGCTGGGCATCGCCGTCTTCTCGTGCATGGACGCGGTGATGAAGGGGTTGAGCCTCGCGATCGGCGCCTATAACGCGCTGCTGTGGCGCAGCGTTGCCGGTGCGGCGATCAGTGGGGTGCTGTTCCTCGTCACGCGTACTGCCTTGCCGGCCAGCGGTGTGTTGCGCGTGCATCTGGTGCGCGGCGCGGTGTCGGCGGTGATGGCGGTGACCTTCTTCTGGGGACTCGCGCGGGTGCCGATGGCGCAGGCGATCTCGCTCGCCTTCATCGCGCCGCTGATCGCGTTGTTCCTCGCCGCGATCCTGCTCAAGGAAAGGATCAGCCGCGCCGCGATCGTCGCGTCGCTGCTCGCGCTGGTCGGTGTCGGCGTCATCCTGCTCGGCCAGGCGCAGGCCCATCTCGGGCATAGCGCCTTTCTCGGCGCCATAGCGGTGCTGGTGTCGGCGGTGTGCTATGCGTGGAACATCATCCTGATGCGACAACAGGCGCAGGTCGCCGGGCCGATCGAGATCGCCTTCTTCCAGAGCATCATCGTCGCCGTACTGCTGGCGCTCGCCGCGCCGTGGCTCGCAGTGTTCCCCGAGGCGCACCACGCACCGGCGCTTGTCGGCGCAGCGGCGCTGGCGACGGCGTCGCTGCTGCTGCTGTCCTGGGCTTATGCGCGCGGCGAGGCGAGTTACCTCGCGCCGACCGAATACACGTCGCTGATCTGGGCGGCTTCGCTCGGCTGGCTGGTGTTCGGCGAGCGCCTCTCGCCTTATACCATGGCCGGTGCGGCCTTCATCATCAGCGGGTGCATCATCGCCGCGCGGCACCGGCCGGCGCATATTTCAGATACGGAGGCAGCGATATGAGCGTGACGATCAGGGCTGCCATGCCGGGCGACGTGGCGACGATCCTCCATTTCGTGCGCGAGCTGGCGGCGTTCGAGCGCGAATCCGACAAGGTCGTGGCGACCGAAGACCTGCTCCATGAGGCGATGTTCGGCGAACGCCCGGTCGCCGAGGCGGTGATCGCCGAGCGTGACGGCACCGCGCTGGGGATGGCGCTGTTCTTCCACAATTTCTCCACCTGGACGGGGTGGAAGGGGCTGTATCTCGAAGACCTGTACGTCACGCCCGAGGCGCGCGGCTCGGGGGTCGGCAGCGCACTGCTGCGCCATCTCGCCGGGATCGCGGTCGATCGTGGCTGCACGCGCTTCGAATGGGCGGTGCTCGACTGGAACGAGCGCGCGATCCAGTTCTACCGCGCGATGGGTGCCGAGGCGATGGACGAATGGACCGTCAACCGCGTCTCGGGCGCGGCGCTGACCGCGCTGGCGGGGCGCGGCTGATGGCGTGGGTCTGGCTGGTGATCGGCGGCTTGTTCGAGATCGGTTTCACGACCTGTCTGCGTAACGTCGATGGTTTCCGCAATCTGCCCTGGACGCTCGGCTTCCTAGCCTCGGTTGCGCTGTCGATGGGGCTGCTCGAGGTCGCCTCGCGTTCGATCCCGATGGGCACCGCCTATGCGGTGTGGGGCGGGATCGGGGCGCTCGGTACGGTGATCGTCGGCATCGCCTGGTATCAGGAGCCGGCAAGTCTACCACGGCTGCTGCTGATTCTCGGCGTGGTGGCGTGCATCGCCGGGCTCAAGCTGACGGCGGGTCACTGATGGCGTTCGACCAGGGCCTGATCGACTGGGTCGAGGAAGCGATGGCGCCGCTCGGCACGGTGACGATGCGCAAGATGATGGGCGGCGCGACGCTTTATCTCGACAGCACGATCTTCGCGATCGTTGCCGACGACCTGCTGTGGTTCAAGGCCGATGCCGAAAGCGACGCGACCTGGGACGCGGCTGGTTGCCCGCGCTTCACCATGACCTTCAAGGACGGTCGCGTCGATTCGATGAACTATCGTCGCGCGCCCGACGATGTCTATGACGATGCCGATGCGCTGCGTGAATGGGCGAGCCTTGGCGTCGCGGCCGGGCTGCGCGCGCCGGTCAGGAAGAAGCGCGCGAAGAAATAGCGATCGGACGATGGCAAAGATCGGCGGCCCGGGATGACCGTGGCTGCGGTTCTACCATGAGATCGGGAGATTTGAATCAAGGGGTATTCGCACCGGCTGGCGTGCCACGCGCAACTATTGCGCAAGTCGTGCGCGTTATGCGCTGCAAGTAAAGGGGCCATTTTGCGAGGGGACGGGGTCGCGCTTTCGGGGTGTTGGATCGCCGCGTTGCGGTGACGAGGCGACGAAAAAAGCGTAAAATCCAACACCGCGCGCCTCGGGCGGTCAATGTCGCGGGCGCTGGCGGCGATTGCGAGGACTGGGCGTTATTGAGCACATTATGCGAATAGCCTGAACTGTTCATGGCCTTGATTGGCGCGAGGCGGGCGAAAAGGCGTGCGCGATCCATCACCACGCGCCCGTCGGCCGGCATCGCCCCCTTGCGCAGCGCGCGCCCGGGCCAGCGCCGCGCTTTTTCAGCGCGACGGCGGGTCTCACAAATCGTGCGCGCTGTCATGCCGGCGAGGATAAGGTGGCGGCGCCGTCGGTTGAATCGGCGGCAATGGCGGTGATCGGAATGTAGCTGCGGAACGACGCGCCCCAACCCGCCCGGTGAACGGGAGGGATGGGATCGCAGCGGTCGCCCCGGTGAGACCTCGTCTCAGTCCTTCTTTTTCTTGGCCTTCTTCTTCGCGGCCTTGGCGGCGGCGATCGCGTCCATGACGATCGTGCGCGCTTCCTCGGCATCGCCCCAGCTGCCGATCCGCACCCACTTTTCGGGCTCGAGATCCTTATAGTGGGTGAAGAAGTGCTCGATCTGGGCGAGCACGATCGACGGCAGATCGCCGCGCTCGCCGACATCGGTGTAATAAGGGAAGGTCGTGTCGACCGGCACGGTGATCAGCTTCTCGTCGCCACCGGCCTCGTCCTCGAGCTTGAGCACGCCGATCGGGCGAACGCGCACGACGCTGCCCGGAATGAACGGCGAGCGCGCGATGACCAGCGCGTCGAGCGGGTCGCCGTCGGGCGACAGGGTGTGCGGCACGAAGCCGTAATTCGCCGGGTAACGCATCGGGGTGTGGAGGATGCGGTCGACGAACAGCGCGCCCGACTTCTTGTCGAACTCATATTTCACCGGCTCGCCGCCGACCGGCACTTCGATAATGACGTTGAGGCTCTCGGGCGGATTGTCGCCGACGGGGATCATGTCGATGTTCATGGGTGTGGCTCTGCTCGCTGCCGGGCGCCCCGGCCTGTCGCGGCCGGGGGCTGCGACAGGATCAGGACACGCGGTGGTGGGTGGCTCCCCTCACTTTGCCGCCAGCAATCGGTCGAGACCCGTCTCGCCGCTGCCGATCTTTTCGAGGTGCGGATAGCGCGGCCCGCCATGATAGTCGATGGCGATATCGCGCAGCCGCTCGCCGGCCTTGACCAGCAGGCGGATCGGCTCCTTGCTGTCCTTCGCCTGGATGATCGCGGTCCTCATCCGTTCGTCCGACCAGGTCATGCCGTTGACGCCGATAATGGTGTCGCCGATCGTCAGGCCCTGCGCAAAGGCGGGGCCCTGCCACAGCACGCTGGTGAGTTCGCCGGTGGGATTGACGACGAAGCCGACCGAATAGGTGAAATCGGCGGTCTTGCGGGTCTTCTCACCCTGCTTGAAGGTCGGCGCCGGGGTGTCGGTATAGACGAGGCGATAGCCGTTGCGCGTCAGACCCGAGAGCGGGGCGCCCTCGCCATGTTCGGTCAGGCGCCGGGTGAGCAGCCCCTTCCAGTCATAGGGCTGGATCGTGTTGAGCGTCGCAGCGACGTCGTCGAGCGTGTAGGTCACCTCGCCCCAGTCGCCGTCGTTGATCCCGAAAAAGGCCTGGGCGAAATCGTCGATCGACTTGGTGCCCTTGGATTGCTCGCGCAGCAGCGAATCGACCTCGAGCCAGACGAGCTGGCCTTCGGAATAATAATCCTCGCTGCGCTGCCAGCTGGTCCAGCCCTTGGGGCGGCGCGACGAGATCACCGGATCGTTGGTCGTGTCGACCAGGTCGCGCCACTGCCGCGCGGGATTGGTGTCGTAGTAGGCGGCGGTCGCGGCGATCTGGTCGAGCGTATCCTGCTTCGAGACGAGGCCCGAACGCGCCTGGAGGACATAGCCCCAGAATTGCGTCTGCCCCTCATAGACCCATAGCAGCGAGCCGCGCATCGGGGTGCGATAGTCCGGCGTCCAAAGATCGGCGCCGCGACGGAACTTGCCGTCCCAGCTATGGGTGAATTCGTGCGGCAGCAGGTTGCGCGAGCCCGTGTTGCTGTCCCATTCGGTGAAATAGCCGGGGCGGGTGCCGTCCTCCGAGCTGCGATGATGCTCCAGCCCGATCCCGCCCATCTGGTCGCTGATCGACAGCAGGAAATGATAATGGTCGTAATGCTGCGCGCCGAACGCCTTGACCGCCTGCTCGACGAGGCGTGTGTGCGCGGCGATCTGCTCGGGCTTGGCAGCGAGCTGCTCTGGGGTGTCGGCAAAGGTGTCGAGCGTCACGCGCGGGGTGAGCTCGAACGCCTTGTAATAGCGCCCGGCGAGGATCGGCGAATCGACCAATGTCTCATAGCTCGTCAGGTCGTAGCTGTAGGTCGAGCCGACCGCCTTTGACGGAAGGCCGCTCGCCGCCTTGAAGCCTTCGGGATATTTCACCGTCATCTTCACCGGGATCTGGCGGGTGAAATAGCCGGCCGGGTAAAGGCTCATCGAATTGGGCTGGAGCCGCAGCATCGCCGGGCTCATCACGATCGAGCCCTGGTCACCCTTGGTTGCCGAGATGAACTGCAGGTCGATGTCGAGCGCCTTTGCGCCCTGCGGCACGTCGATATGATAGGCGAACACATCGACCGGATCGCGGGTCCACGCGATGCGCTTGCCGCCGCTGCTGATCCGCACCCCGGCCAGCTTGTCGAGCTCGCCGCGCGGGCTATGCGCGCCGGGCAGCCATTTCGGGAACAGCAGCACCATATGGCCGCCGCCCGCGACGGTCAGCGTCTCCTTGACGGTGAAGATGCCGCGCTCGGTATCGGTCGCATCGATGTCGAGCGTCATCATGCCGGGATAGGGCACGTCGCGCGCCGCCGGGATGGTATCGACATAAGGAACGGGTTGCGGCCGCGAATTCTCGGCGAGCACGGGGGTGATGGCGGCGGACGACAATAGCAGGGCGGCAAGCAGACGAAGGTTCATGCGGGCGCTTTCGAAAGAAGAGTAAGCGACGTGATGTAGGCAAGTGTCACAGGCTCGTCCACACGCCCGAAATGGTCCTTTTTCCCCATGGTCAGCCACCACTGCCAAGGGTGTTGATGGTGAAGGCAAGCACGCCGAGATTGAACACGAAGGCGGCGAGACACTGGCCGAGCGAGTTCAGCCGCATGCGCCGCGACGAGATTTCCACGTCGCTGGTCTGGAAGGTCATGCCGAGCGTGAAGCTGAAATAGATGAAATCCCAATAATCTGGCTCGGCGCATTTGGGGAATTCCAGTCCGCCGGTGTCGTTGCCGTCGCCATCGCAGTCCGAATAGAACAGATGCGCATAATGCAGCGCGTAGACGATGTTGGAAAACAGCCAGGCAAGGACGAGCGTGGCGATGACCAGCGCGATCACCTTGGCGTCGCTCTTGCTCTGCAATTCCTTGGCCACCGCGACGAGGATGATCAGCATCGTCAGCCCGGTGATGCCGAGCAGCAGCGTGCGGTTGGCGTCGTTGTCGGCGGCGGACTTGCGCATCTGCGCGGCGGTGCCCTTGCGATGCAGTGGCCAGATCGCGATCAGGAACAGCGCGCTTGCCACGTCGAAGGCGGCCATCGCGCCGCGCCCCCAGCCGAGCGGCGGAATCGCCACGAACAGCCCGATGATGAACACGACCACGAACATCACGAAGCGCGGCGGCGCGATCCTCTTGCCGAGATTGAGGGCCATAAGGTGTTTCCTTGTCGCGTTTCTACCGGGCGGGAGAGGGAATTTCACGCGGTGCTAGCGCTTGGCCGCGCGCTCTACTAGAGAGCGCCGCCAATATGGCGCGCATAGAGACCCCCCGCCGCATCCGCGGCACACAGGATATTTTCGGCGACGAACAGCGTCGCTTTGCGCGCGTGCTCGAGGCGTTCGAGCATGTCCGCCGGCTCTACGCCTTTCAGCGCGTCGATATCCCGGTGTTCGAGGATACCCAGGTGTTCGCGCGCTCGATCGGCGAGACGACCGACGTGGTGTCGAAGGAAATGTACACCTTCCCCGATCGTGGCGGTGATTCGCTGACGCTGCGACCGGAATTCACCGCCGGCATCTGCCGCGCCTATCTGACCGAGGGCTGGCAGCAATATGCGCCGCTGAAACTGGCGACCTCGGGGCCGGTGTTTCGCTATGAGCGCCCGCAAAAGGGCCGTTTCCGCCAGTTCCACCAGATCGACGCCGAGATTATCGGCGCGGCCGAACCGGCGGCGGACGTCGAGTTGCTGGTGCTTGCCGACCAGTTGCTGCGCGAACTCGGCATTTCGGACGGCGTGACGTTGCAGCTCAACACGCTGGGTGACGCCGAGACGCGCGACGCGTGGCGCGCCGCGCTGGTCGCGCATTTCGAGGCGCATCGGGGTGAGTTGTCGGACGACAGCGTGACGCGGCTCGACAAGAACCCGCTGCGCATCCTCGACAGCAAGGACCCGCGCGACCGGCCGATCGCCGACGCCGCGCCCGATATCGACGCCTATCTCACGCCCGAGGCGCGCGCCTTTTTCGACGCGGTGACGGCGGGGCTCGATGCTGCCGGCGTCGCCTGGACGCGCAATGCGCGGCTGGTGCGCGGGCTCGATTATTATCGCCACACCGCGTTCGAGTTCGTCACCGAACGGCTGGGCTCGCAGGGGACGGTCCTTGCCGGTGGGCGCTATGACGGGCTGATCGGTTCGCTCGGCGGCAACGAGACGCCGGGCGTGGGCTGGGCGGCGGGCATGGAGCGGCTGGCGATGTTGCTCGACGATCCGGCGGCCGAGAAGATCGACGCGGTGATCGTGCCGATGGGCGATGCGGCTGCGGCACGTGCGCTCGGTGTGCTTGCCGATCTGCGTCGCGCGGGTCGCGCGGTCGATATGGCGTTCAAGGGCAATATGAAGCGCCGCCTCGCCAAGGCCGACGCCCAGGGTGCGCGTTTCGCGGTGATCATCGGCGACGATGAACTCGCCAAGGGGATGGCGACGGTCAAGGCACTGGCCGACGGGACGCAGTCGGAAATCGCGTTCGACGCGCTGGCCGAGGCATTGGCCACAAGATGACGCGCATCTCCGCTGATCGGATCGCGCAGATCGAGGCGCGGCGCGACGAGTTGCAGGCGCTGATGGCCACCGGCGAACTCGCGTCGGAGCGCTTCGTCGCGGTGTCGAAGGAATATGCCGAGCTCGAACCCGTCGCGCGCGCGGCGGGCGAGGTGCGGCGGTTGCGCGCCGAGGCGACGTCGCTCCAGCACATGTCGCAGGATGGCGATGCCGAACTGCGCCAGATGGCGGCCGAAGAACTGCACGAAAACCAGACCCGGCTCGAGGCGGCCGATCGCACGCTGGCGCTGGCGCTGCTGCCGCGCGACGCCGCCGACGAGCGCGCCGCGATGCTCGAAATCCGCGCCGGCACCGGCGGCGACGAGGCGGCCCTGTTCGCCGGCGACCTGCTGCGCATGTACCAGCGCTATGCCGACCGGCAGGGTTGGCGGGTCGAGCTGATCTCGGCCAGCGCGGCCGAGATGGGCGGCTATAAGGAAGTCGTCGCCTCGGTCGAGGGCAAGGGTGTGTTTGCGAAGCTGAAGTTCGAAAGCGGGGTGCACCGCGTCCAGCGCGTCCCCGTCACCGAAAGCGGCGGGCGAATCCACACATCGGCGGCGACGGTCGCGGTGCTGCCCGAGGCCGAGGAGGTCGATGTCCAGATCGACGAGGCGAAGGACCTGCGGATCGACATCTATCGCTCGTCGGGGCCGGGTGGCCAGTCGGTCAACACGACCGATAGCGCGGTGCGCATCGTGCATATCCCGACCGGGCTGGTGGTGATCCAGCAGGACGAGAAATCGCAGCACAAGAACAAGGCCAAGGCGCTCAAGGTGCTGCGCACGCGGCTCTATGAGGCGGAACGCGAGCGATTGCATGCCGCGCGCGCCGGCGCGCGCAAGTCGATGGTCGGCTCGGGCGACCGCTCGGAGCGCATCCGCACCTATAATTTCCCGCAAGGCCGGGTGACCGATCACCGCATCAACCTGACGCTGCACCGCCTGCCTGAGATTCTCGAAGGCGAGATGGACGAGCTGCTTGGCGCGCTGATCTCCGAGGACGAGGCCGAACGGCTGGCGAGCCTCGATGCCTGATCACGCGCCTCCCGCGAACGGGGGGCGAGTAAGGTCCGCAATCGTCGCCGCCGCCGCACGTTTCGCTTTTTCCGAAACCGCGCGGCTCGATGCCGAACTGCTGATGGCGCATGCGCTCGGGGTGAGCCGCGAGGCATTGCTGCTGCGCCATCTCGACGACCCGATTCCCGACGGTTTCGCCGCGCTGGTCGCGCGCCGCGCCGCGCATGAGCCGATCGCCTATATCACCGGCACGCGCGCCTTCTGGACGATCGACCTTGCGGTCGGCCCCGGCGTTCTCATCCCACGCGCCGACAGCGAGACGCTGATCGAGGCCGCGGTCGACCGTTTCGGTGATCGCGCACCGGCGCGTATCCTCGATCTCGGCACCGGGCCGGGTACCTTGTTGCTCGCTGCGCTCGACCAATGGCCGGCGGCGACCGGGCTGGGGATTGACGCCTCGGACGCAGCGCTTGCCTGCGCGCGCGACAATGCGATGCGGCTCGGGATGACGGACCGGGTGGCCATTCGCCGCGGCGACTGGGCGGCGGGGGTGGCGGAGCGTTTCGATCTGGTGCTCGGCAACCCGCCCTATATCGGCACTTCAGAGCTTCTCCCCGACGAGGTCCGCGCGCATGAACCCGCCGCCGCGCTGTTCGCCGGCCGCGACGGCCTCGATGCCTATCGCATCATCGCGCCGCAGCTCCCCGCTTTGCTCGCCCCCCGCGGCGTCGCGATCGTCGAAATCGGCGCGACCCAGGCCGAGGCGGTGACGGCGCTGCTAACGGCACAGGGGCTGACTGTCGCGCTGCGACACGACCTTGGCGGGCGTCCGCGCGCGCTGGTCGCGGCATGAGCCGATCCGATGCGGATACAATATTCCGCTTGGCGAATGTCGCGCCACCGGCTATGAGCCGGACAGGGGCACGCGATCTCAACATCAAGTTGTTGGAATCGGGCGGTTGCCCGTCTCTTCGGTCATGACGTCGCTGCAGTCCGGCGACCGTGGCAGGATCGCTCGACCGATGGTCGGTGAGCGGCCCCCGGGGAGCACGCCTCCTATTTTTTCGGAGCATGAGACCGCGTTGGTTTTAAGGGACGAGGACAGCAACAGTTGATCAACAATCGTCAAGCCGGCCGCCGTCGCGGTCGTGGCGGGCAGCAGCAGCAGCGCCCGCAGGGTAATTCGGGTCGCCAGGACAATGGCAACCGCATCGACAGTCGCGCGCGTGGCAATGCGGCGCAGTTGCTCGAGAAATACAAGAACCTCGCCCGCGATTCGCAGATGCAGGGTGATCGGGTGAACACCGAATATTACCTGCAGTTCGCGGACCATTATTTCCGCGTGCTCGCCGAGACGCGTTCGCGCTTCGAGGAAACGCGTCGTCAGTCCGGCCAGTCGTTCGAAGAGGACGAGCAGGACTATGACGATGACGGCGAGCCCGTCGCCCGCGTCGAGCGCCAGGGCCAGGGCATTCCCTATCAGGGCAACCAGGGGAATCAGGGTAACCAGGGTAACCAGGGCGGCAATTACCAGGGCAACCGCGACGACCAGCAGGACGACGAGCGCCCGCGCCAGTATAATGGCAACGGCAATGGTGAGGGCGGCAACAACGGCAATGGCGGTTACGAGCGGCAGGATCGCCCGCAGCGCCAGGACCGGCAGCCCGATCGCCAGGCACGCGGCGACCGCCAGGATCGCCCCGAGCGCAATGGCCACAATGGTAATAACGGCAACAACAATGCCGGCGGCAACGCGGGCAACAACAACCGCTACGAGCAGGATCGCAATGAGCCGCGCGCCGATCGCAACGAGCGGCCGGCCCGGGCCGAGCGCCCGGAGCGCGTCGAGCGGCCCGAACGTGCCGAACGCCCGGAGCGGGTCGAACGTCCGGCGCCGGTCGAGCGCGTCGAGGTTGCAGC
>NZ_JARYTI010000188.1 GCF_029911635.1 Sphingomonas sp. AR_OL41 | reverse complement strand
GCCAGGGGCCGGCGCGTTCGTCCCGCCCGTGGCGAAAGCGGGCTGGCGGACGCCAGCCACGCCCGGCAACAAATTGAAAAACTGGTGCTGCCGGTGAGGATTGAACTCACGACCTCAGCCTTACCAAGGATGCGCTCTACCACTGAGCTACGGCAGCATGCTCCGCGCCGGCGCACCGGGCGCCCGCAGGAAGAGCGCGCCTAAGAGAC
>NZ_JARYTI010000187.1 GCF_029911635.1 Sphingomonas sp. AR_OL41 | reverse complement strand
TAGAGGCCGCCCCCTTACCCCGCCCGGTACGTTTCCGGGCCACGGCGCCAGAGCGGGCGTAGCTCAGGGGTAGAGCACAACCTTGCCAAGGTTGGGGTCGAGGGTTCGAATCCCTTCGCCCGCTCCAACGTTATAGTACTGTTTTTCGGAAACAGGCTGGCGCGTGGCGAGAGCCATGATCGACGTCAGCCGGCCGATTACCTCAATCG
>NZ_JARYTI010000186.1 GCF_029911635.1 Sphingomonas sp. AR_OL41 | reverse complement strand
TTACTGGGTGCTTACTGGGGCAAAATCCAGACAGGCGCGGTCCCCGAGGGGTTAGTTAAATCATTGATTTATATCGGGAAAATGGTGCTGCCGGTGAGGATTGAACTCACGACCTCAGCCTTACCAAGGATGCGCTCTACCACTGAGCTACGGCAGCATGCTCCGCGCCGGCGCACCGGGCGCCCGCAGGAAGAGCGCGCCTAAGAGAC
>NZ_JARYTI010000185.1 GCF_029911635.1 Sphingomonas sp. AR_OL41 | reverse complement strand
GGTCGCTTTTTGGCGTAGGTTCGTCAAGTAAAAATGGCTGAAATCGTAGGTTTTACAAGAATAGAGAAGTATTGAGGACCAATTGGTAAGGCTGAGGTCGTGAGTTCAATCCTCACCGGCAGCACCAGTTTTTCAATTTGTTGCCGGGCGTGGCTGGCGTCCGCCAGCCCGCTTTCGCCACGGGCGGGACGAACGCGCCGGCCCCTGGC
>NZ_JARYTI010000024.1 GCF_029911635.1 Sphingomonas sp. AR_OL41 | reverse complement strand
CGACGGGATCGGGCGCGGCCGGCGTCGCAGCGCCCGCCCATCCCGGCTGGGCCGGGGGGGCGGCCGAATCGAGCGCTTCGGGCAGGATCTGCGTTGTGACCGGCCAGGTGCTGAGGAACGCGCCGGCAATCGCCTGGCGGTCGATCGTCCGGGCGATGGCGGCACGGTTGGCCGGCGCGGCAAGAAAACCGCTGCGGTCGACGATCGCCCAGCCGAACAGCCCGACGGCGGGATCGATGCGGCGGTTGGCCGGGGCGATCCCGGCGACGTTGACCAACGGCCAGTCGGCGGCGGTGCCGCCCGACACGAGATCAGACTGGCGCATCGCGAAGCGCGCAATGGCACGCGCGGCGCGTTCGCCGATCAGTTCGACATTGTCCTGCGGCCCCGGCTCGGCGACATCGTCGTCGGGCGAGCGGTGCGGATCAAAGGCCGGGCGCAGCAGGAGATGGTCGCTGCGGTGGCCGGCCGCCACACGGAACGGCCCGCTGCCGCCGGGCTTGCGGACCCGAAAGAGCGCAAGTTCGGGCTGGGCGAACAGCTTGAGCAAGTCCGGCCGCGGGCGTTTGAGCTCAATCTCGAGCACCTCGGGGGTGCGCACGACGATCTGGTCGATCGCGCTGAGATAGGGCAGCAACGCGTTGCGCGAGCCCGGTGCGATCTGCCGCCGCAGCGCCGCAACGACTTCGTCGGCAGTGACCTTGTCGCCATCGTCCCACTCGGCGTCGCGCAGGCGAAACAGGTAGCTCATGCCGTGATCGAACACGATCCAGCTTTGCGCCAGTCCGGGTACGACCTGGCCGCTCTCGTCGAAGCCCACCAGCCCCTGCGCGGTGGCGCCGAGCAGCAGCCGATCGCGATCGGGAAGCGGGCCGCGCGCCGGATCGGAAAAGCCTATCGCGCCGCCGATCGCGCTGACCACCACGGGCCCCTCGTCGGGGCGTCGGTCGCAGTTCGTCAGCGCGAACATGGCGATCATCAGCGCGCCGGCTGCCTTCGTCGCACGCCATGTCGTGAAGAAAGGGGAGGGCAGGGCCATGGCGCCATCCTGCCATCGACCGTCGAGGCGCGCCACCTGCCAGCCAGCGCGCAAAAAAGAATTTTTCGCGAGCCCGCCGGTCATATGGACAGCCGATTCGGTGCCGCATACAGTTGGATTGCGGGGGCATTCAGACAGGGTTGTTTTTCGATCGCGCACATTGCGGCGCATGGCGGGGCTGTATGCGAGTTTTTGAGTTTCTTCGCGAATGCGGCGTCTTTCTGGGCCAGTTTGCGCGCACCCATGCGCCGCTGATGCTTGGGCTGGATCGCGCCGCCGTCCTGCTGATCGGCGTGTTCGTCGGCACGGCGATCGGGTTCGCATTTCATGGCGACAGCGGTTCCTCGTCGGCCGCCGCGGCGGCGGTTCCCGCGCATCCCGTCCCGGTGGTCGCGGCGATGCCGGCGAACGCCGAGGCAAGCTTTGCCGAGCGATGCGCGCCTTCCTTCCAGTTGCGCCAGCAACTGACCAGTACGGCGGCGGTCGGCGGCCGGGTGCGCATCGGCGTGTTCGGCGACAGTTTCGGCAAGGGGGTGTGGTCCGGCCTGCTCAGCCAGTTGCCGAGCAAGGCGGGTTATGAGGTCACCGATTACGGCCAGGAGGCGACCGGCTTCACGCGCTACAAGAGTCTCAATCTCGAAAAGCATCTCGCCGAGCAGATTGGGTCGAACAGCCTCGACATTGCGGTGATTTCCTTCGGCGCCAACGACGCGCAGGGCATCATCACGCCGGAGGGGCATTATGCACCGTTCATGGGCCCGTTGTGGCAGCAGCAGCTGGGCGGCCGGATCGAACGCTATGTCGGGATTTTGCGGGCGCACAAGGCGCTGGTCTATTGGGTCGGCCTGCCACGCATGCGCGATCCGGGCCTCGACCGCGACGTCACCGCGATCAACGATTTCTATCATGCGCAGATGGACCGGCTCGGCGTGCCGTTTCTCGACAGCCGCCCGGTGTCGTCGGACGCGCATGGCCAGTTCACGCCCTATCTCGATGATCCGCGCGACGGCAAGCGGACGCTGATCCGCGTCGGCGATGGCATTCACATGTCGATGACCGGCTATATATGGATTACGCGCGATCTCGCGGCGCGGATCCGCAATTATGTCGGCACGGTGCGCACCATGGCCGGCGTTGCCCCACCGGTGCAGCCGACCAAGAAGAAGCCCGCATGAAACATATCCCGCTGATGATAGCTGCGTTTGCCGCGCTGGTCCCGATGCCGGCCCTGGCGGCACGCTGTGTCGGACCGGTTTGCGACGGCGAGCGGCTGGCCCCGATATTCAGCAAGCTGGCCGCTGCGCGCCGGGGCCAGGGACCGGCGGTGCATATTCTCCAGATCGGTGACAGTCACACCGCCGGCGATGCCGTGACCGGCGCCTGGCGCGACCTGTTGCAGGCGCGCTACGGTGCCGGCGGACGCGGCGTGCTCGCGCCGGGGCGGCCCTATGACGGTTATCTAACGCGCGGCGTGACCGCGACGATGTCGGCCGGTTGGACGATCGGCGCGACATTCGGGAAGAATGCGACGGCGCCGCGGCCGATGCTCGGCGTTGCCGGCTTCAGCATGATCGCCAATCGCCCCGATGCGAGCATGGCGCTGCGCGCCGACAACAGTGCGACGATGTTCGACCGCTTCGTGCTGTGCGCGATCGGTGGCCCCAATGCCGGCGGCGTGACGCTGCGCTTCGACGGAGCCGAGACCAGCCGGATCGATTTCACCGCGCCCGAGATGCGCCCGATGTGCCGCAGCGTCGACAGCGCGACGATGCACGGCGCGATCGACGTCACGGCCGAAATCCCCGGGCTGACGCTGACCTCCTGGGCGACGTTTCGCAGCGGCAGGGGCGGGGTGGTGCTGTCCAATGTCGGCGTGGTCGGATCGCAGCTGGTGCATTTCGCGCGCGCCGACGACGTCGTGATCGCCGAGGAGATGACGGCTTATGCCCCCGACCTGATCGTGCTGGCGTTCGGCACCAATGAGGGGTTCTCGCCGCGTTTCGACGCGGTCGCCTATGAGGCGACGTTGCGGAGCCAGGTCGCGCGCTTGCGGCGGCTGTCGGGCGGCGTGCCGATGCTGATGTTCGGAGCGCCCGATTCACTGACCCGCAATGCCGCGCTTCGCGGCAATGCGCCGGGTCTGCCGCTCGAGTGCGAAGCCGCGCCGGCATTCCTTGCCGCGCCGCTGCCGAGCGACGCGATGGTCCAGCCCTTGCCCGGCGACGTCGCGGCCCCCGCTGCCAAGGCGCCGCTGTTTGCGCCGCCGGCGCTAGCGGATGTGCGCCGGATCCAGCGCCGGGTGGCGGCGGACATGGGCGTGACCTTCTGGGACTGGCAGGCCAGCATGGGCGGCCCATGTGCCGCGCGCGACTGGGTGCAGCGCGCCGAGCCGCTGATGCGCGGCGACTATGTGCATTTCAAGACGCCGGGCGGGCGCGAGATCGCGCGGCGGCTGCAGGCCGATCTCGATGCCGCACTGGCGAGCCCGCGCTGACATGACGGTGCGGGGCGGGGGCCGCTGATGCTTTTTCCGACGCTGACCTTCGGGTTGTTCTTTCTCGTCGTCTTCGCGGTCGTGTGGTCGGCGCCGTCGAACGAGTGGCGCAAGCTGCTGCTGCTCGTGGCGAGCTGGTATTTCTACGGCGCATGGGACTGGCGTTTCGTGCCTCTGCTGATCTTCTCGGCGCTGGGCAACTGGGCGATCGCGCGCGCCCTTGACGATCCCACCTTTGCTGCGCGCCGCAAGGCGTTGCTGCTGGGCGGCGTGGCGCTCAACCTGCTGGTGCTCGGATTCTTCAAATATTTCGACTTCTTCACCACGCAGCTTGCCGCGACGCTGACGATGCTGGGCTTTGCGCGCGATATTCCCGTCCTTCAGGTCGTGCTGCCGATCGGGATCTCGTTCTTCACCTTTCAGGGCATTTCCTACGTCATCGACGTCTATCGCGGGCGCGTGCCGGCGGCGCGGCTGCTCGACATCCTGTTGCTGATGTCGTTCTTCCCGCATCTCGTCGCGGGGCCGATCGTGCGCGCCGCCGATCTGGTGCCGCAGTTCCAGCACAAGCCGAAGCTCGACCGCTCGATGGTGTCGATGGCGTTGCTGCTGATCATGTGGGGCCTGTTCAAGAAGGCGGTGGTCGCCTCGGAACTGGCGGTGAACTTCGTCGATCCGGTGTTCGCCGACCCGACCGCGCATTCGTCGTTCGACCTGCTGATCGCGGCCTATGGCTATGCGGTGCAGATCTACTGCGATTTCTCGGCCTATTCCGACATGGCGATCGGGCTGGCGGCGCTGTTTGGCTATCGCTTTCCGCGCAATTTCAACCAGCCCTATCGCGCGCTGTCGCTGCAGGATTTCTGGCGGCGCTGGCATATGAGCCTGTCGCAGTGGCTGCGCGACTATCTCTATATCGAGGCGTTGGGCGGCAGTCGCGGCGGTGAGGCGAAGACCTATCGCAACCTGATGCTGACGATGCTGCTCGGCGGGCTATGGCACGGCGCCAACTGGACCTTCGTCATCTGGGGCGGCATCCATGGTGGCGTGCTGGCGATCGAGCGTTACTGGACCAGCCATGCGCCGAAGGAGCGCAAGCCGTTGCCCGACTGGGCCAGGCTGCTGATCACCTTCCATGTCGTGCTGCTGGCGTGGATCTTCTTCCGCGCAGCCAGTTTCGGCGACGCGATGACCTATCTCGGCGGCATGCTGACGCCGTGGCGCGGGCCGATAGCGGTGACCGCGACGCCGCTGATCATGCTGCTGATCGTCTTCGGCCTTGCCATCCATGCCGCGCCGCAACGCTGGCTGGGGGAGACCGCGATGCGTTTCCGCGCGCTGCCGGCGTGGCAGGCGGGGGCAGCGCTGATCGTCGTCATGCTGCTGATCGACGCGATGCGTTTCGAAGGGGTCGCGCCCTTCATCTATTATCGCTTTTGAGGGACGACCGATGTTGCACGATTTTCCCGTCGATCTGCCCGACGCCCCGCCGCCCGACGGGCGCGCGTTGCGCTGGACGACCGCGATCATCGCCATCGCATCGCTCGGGTTGCTGCTGACCAATGCGGTGACGATCGCCGAATGGGGCGCGGAGATGACACCGAGCCCCGCGGTCGAGCGCTTCGTCAACATCGCCGATCGCTGGCGCGCCTTTACGGACCGCACCGGTCTGGGTGCTGCCCGCAAGGGTGTTCATATCGTATGGAAGAAGCTCGAGGCGGCGCGCTTCCCCGGCCAGGAGCCGGTTGCCGCGCCGCCGCCGAAAGAATGACTCAGCGGTAGAAGATGTGATCGCCGAGCACCGCGACGCGCTGACGCGTGCGGAAGAAGCGCGGCGGCGCCTGATAGGCGGCGTGATAGAACAGCGCGCCGGGCGTGACCTCCGGGCTGCGATGCTGAACCGCATCGCGCGACACCTCGACAGCGCGGGTCCAGGCACCGCTGGTGCGATCCGGGTTATAGCTGTTGGTGTCGAAGAACTGACCCGGCTGATTGACCACCGCGCAGGGCGTGTGGCCGAAGCGGCTGCCGGCGCGGGTGCGGTTGATGATCAGCTGCGCGACGGCCAGCTGGCCACGGGCCGACTGGTTGGCGGCCTCATGACGAACGACCTTGGCGATGCATTCGATCGCGGCGGTCTGTTCGGCCGGCGCGATAGCGGGACGCAACTCGGCTTCGTCGGGCTGCGCAGTGGCAGCGACGACCTCGTCGGTCGGAGTGGAAAGGGTTGCGGTTTCGACGGCGGGCGTCGGCGCGGTCTGGGTAGACGGCGTTTCCGGGGTCTGCGCGATCGCGGGAGCGATCAGCTGCTGGGCCGGAGCGGAAGCAGCAAGCGTGGGAATCGCGGCTGCGGTAGCAACGAGCGTAAACACAAAACGACGATGGGGTAGCACCAAAAACCTCGGACAATGCGCAGAGGCTCATCGTCGCGCCAAAATCACCGGTGCGCTCCGACTTGCCCCACGTCTTGCCGCCGGAAACCTGTTATTGTTTCGGTTGTGTCCCAACGGCCGGGATGAGCGCGGGCCTATGTTGGCGCGGGTTAACAAAAGCAAAGCAAGCGCGACGAACCGTTACGGTCCCGGGATGAAGCGAGGATATAAATCGCTCGAGACCAGCGGCGGGGTCAGTTTCACCGCCTGGCCGCTAGATATGGGGTGTCGCCCCCGTTACGGACGCGTAAGGCCAGTCGCACAGGTCACAGCGGGGCCTGCTCGCTCGTGGCGGCGAGGCGCCAAAGCGCAGCCCGATCGGCTCGCGTTACGGCGTCTTCGCAACCGGCTGCAGGTGGAAATCCGCTTCAGCGACGACCCGCCCGTTGAGCAACAGGTCGATCCGGTGGCGGCCGGGAAAGTGCTTTCGCGTGGTGAAATCGCGGACCACCTGTCGATGGGTGAGCGTGCGCAGCTCGGCCGGCGCGAGATCGATCGTTCTCAGCTTGAACACCTTTGGCGAAGGTGCGCCGGAGCTTTTGATATAGTGGATGGCATAGTCGACCACGAGGCGCTGGTCCGTCGGCGCGGTCGATTGAAGATCGATCGTAAGCGTGATGCTCTCGCCCAGTTCGATCGACCGTGGCGTCACGGTGAAGCCACCGACATCTACCTGTGGTGCGCTCTCCGCGCCGAGGATGGCCAGGGCGCGTTGATTGCCGCGCTTGACCAGCGTGCGCAGCGCATGGCGCGCTATCCAGCCCGTCGCGGGATCATCGAGCGGCCAGCCTTCGATACGCTGGAGCACCCAGTCCGGATGATCCTTCGCGATGTCGTTGAGGTGATTGGCGACGGATTTTCGCACGTAGCGGCTGGGATCGGCTTTCAGGCTATCGACGATGGTCCATGTAAGCGCCGGCTCGGCGATGACCGCATCGAGCTTGAACGACCAGGGCAGGCGCGGGCGACTGCCTTCGCTGGCGAGGCGACGCACATGGTCGTTGTCGTCGCGCGCCCAGCGTTCCATGAGCGCAAGGCTGCGCGCCGGCTCACGTCGAAGAAAATGGCGTACGGCGAATTCCGACGAGCCGAAAACGGTAAAGTATTTCAATGCCGCCATCGATGTGTCGAAGTCGTCCTTGCCATAGAGCGCGACATAGTCGGGCAGCACCATGGTGACGAAAGCGCTGTCGAGCCGGGGCGCGAGGCGACGAAGGATGTCGAGCGCGGTGCGGAAGTCGCGGGGCAGGGTGGCATGAAAGGTTTCGGCCACGCGACGGAGCCGCGCCATCAGCGAGTGCCCGTCGATTCCGTCGAGGCAGAGATTGACGAAAGTCTCGCTATCGAAGCCGGCAAATATCGCGGCGGTCTCAGCGGCGATATGCCGGATGCGGACAGCGTTGAATATTTCTTTCAGCGCCGGCGCGGAAGCCGGTGCCGCAGTCGTGTCCCGATCAGCCACATCGTTCATGTCAGAGCGCTTTCGTCAGCGCGAAGCCGGTTTTCTCGTCACCGTAGAATTGCCGACGAGTGCTGGTGCGGACGGCGGGACTCGAACCCGCATTCCCTTGCGGGAGAGAGATTTTAAGTCTCCTGCGTCTACCGGTTTCGCCACGTCCGCACGACGTGACGAGAAGCGTAACCCGCGCCGCGCGTCAAGCGCAACGAGACGTCAGACGTTGAGCCGAAGACGCATTTCCTTGCCGGGCTTGAAATAGGGGACGCGCTTGGCATCGACATCGACCACCTCGCCGGTGCGCGGGTTGCGGCCGGTGCGGGCGTCGCGGGCCCGGGTGGAGAAGGCGCCGAAGCCGCGCAACTCGACGCGACCGCCGCTCGACAGCCGGCGCGAAATCTCGTCGAAAAAGGTGGTGATGATCGCCTCGACGTCGCGCAGCGCGAGATCGGGATTCTCGTCGGCAATCTTCTGAACAAGCTCTGATCGGATCATCTTATCTTCGACTCCACTCTTTGGTCTGCAGTGTTGTCACTTGTCAGACACCAGTCGCCCCATCTTCACGACCCGAGAAATGCCCGTATCGGTCATTTCCTACAAGAGGGCTTGCCACAGGATAGCACCGAATCGAAATCAATTCAGGTTAAGAACCTCATTCTGGGTAACCAATTCGGGTGACGGCGTCGCCGCCGTCACCCGAATGATCGCCTTACTTCTTGGTTTCGCGCGCCTTGAGCGCCTCGCCAAGGATGTCGCCGAGCGACGCACCCGAGTCGGACGAACCATACTGCGCGACGGCCTGCTTCTCTTCGGAGATCTGCATCGCCTTGATCGAGAAGGTCGGCTTCTTCGAACGGTCGAAACCGGTCACCATCGCGTCGAACTTCTGGCCAACCTGGAAACGCTCCGGACGCTGCTCGTCGCGGTCGCGGCCGAGATCGGTACGCTTGATGAAGCCGGTCGCGCCATCGTCGCCGACCTGCACTTCGAGACCCGCTTCGCGAACCTCGAGCACGGTGACGGTGACGACCGCGTTCTTGTTGAGGCCGGCTGCGCCGCCGCTGCTGCCCGCAGCCGCCACGCCGGCCGACGGGCCGCCGCGCTCGAGCTGCTTCATGCCGAGCGAGATGCGCTCCTTCTCGGCGTCGATGTCGAGCACCACGGCCTTAACCGTCTCGCCCTTGCGATGCAGGTTGAGCGCGTCCTCGCCCGAGATGCCCCAGGCGATGTCGGACATGTGGACCATGCCGTCGACATCGTTGTCGAGGCCGATGAACAGACCGAACTCGGTGGCGTTCTTGACTTCGCCCTCGACGGTCGAACCGACCGGGTGTGCCTCGGCAAAGGCTTCCCACGGATTGGCATGGGCCTGCTTGAGGCCGAGCGAGATGCGGCGCTTGTCGGGATCGACCTCGAGCACGACGACTTCGACTTCCTGCGAGGTCGAGACGATCTTGCCCGGATGGACGTTCTTCTTGGTCCAGCTCATTTCGGAGACGTGAACGAGGCCCTCGATGCCGGCCTCGAGCTCGACGAACGCACCATATTCGGTGATGTTCGTGACGCGGCCCGACAGCTTCGCACCGACCGGGTACTTGGCGGCAGCGCCTTCCCACGGATCGCTCTCGAGCTGCTTCATGCCGAGCGAGATACGCTGCGTGTCCTTGTTGATGCGGATGATCTGGACGCGGACCGTGTCGCCGATGTTGAGCACTTCGCTCGGGTGACCGACGCGCTTGTAGCTGAGATCTGTGACGTGAAGCAGGCCGTCGATGCCGCCGAGGTCGACGAACGCACCATAATCGGTGATGTTCTTGACCACGCCGTCGATGATCTGGCCCTCGGCGAGGCTCAGGATGAGGCCCGAACGCTGCTCGGCGCGGGTCTCTTCGAGGATCGCGCGGCGCGAAACGACGATGTTGCCGCGCTTGCGGTCCATCTTGAGGATCTGGAAGGGCTGGGGGATGTCCATCAGCGGGGTGACATCGCGCACCGGGCGGATATCGACCTGCGAGCCGGGCAGGAACGCCACGGCGCCGTTGAGGTCGACGGTGAAGCCGCCCTTGACGCGGCCGAAGATGACACCCTCGACGCGGGCGGTCTTGGCGAATTCGGTTTCGAGCTTGTCCCAGGCGGCTTCGCGGCGGGCGCGGTCGCGCGACAGCATCGCTTCGCCATGCACATTCTCGACGCGGTCGACATAGACCTCGACTTCGTCACCGACCTTGAGATCGGCCTTCTGGCCGGGCGCGGCGAATTCGCGCAGCGGCACGCGGCCTTCGGACTTCAGACCGACGTCGATCACGGCCATGTCGTTTTCGATGCCGGTGACGGTGCCCTTTACGACGCGGCCTTCGAAGCCGTCAGCGTCACCAAGGGTCAGTTCGAGCAGTTTCGCGAAATCATCGCGCGTGGGGTTAGCCGTTGAGGCCATAAGGATCAGGTTCCTGCATCATGTTTCCGGCCAGCCGGTTGTCTCCGGCGGTCTTGGCCTTGAACGCCGTGGAGGCCGTATGCCGGCCACGGCATCCCTCGATCGGCAGCATGGAGGAACGCGTTGTGAAAATGCGAAAAGGGCGCGAGAGGGCAAGCCTTCCGCGCCTTCCTCCACGAGCACCGCTCGCTGGACCGCGCGCCTTTAGCGCCATCGCGGCCGAAAGGCAAGGTTGGCAAGCGTTTTCGGGCGCCGGCTACGGCTAGTGCCGGCGCCGCGCCTCGACGATCGCGATGGCGCGCTGGATCGATGCCTCGATCGACAGGAAGCTGGTGTCGAGCAGCGCGGCGTCGGCGGCGGGGACCATCGGTGCCGTGGCGCGCATCGAATCGCGCTGGTCGCGGGCGCGGATATCGGCGAGCACCCGGTCGAGGCTGACGGTCGAGCCGCGCGCGCGCAGCTCGGCATGACGGCGCTTGGCGCGGATCGTCGGGGTTGCGCGGACGAACAGCTTGGCGTCGGCATCGGGCGCGATCACCGTGCCGATGTCGCGCCCGTCGAGCACCGCGCCGCCGGGCAGGCGTGCAAAGCGCTTCTGGCGATGCAGCAGTGCGGCGCGCACCAGCGGATGCGCCGAGACGATCGAGGCAAGCTTGCCGACCTCGTCGCTGCGCAGGCTGGAATCGAGCAGCAGGCTGTCGTCAAAGTCGCATGCCGCCACCGCATCGGCCTCGATCTCGGGATTGAGTTCGAGCCGCCGCACATTCTCGCCCACCGCGCGATACAGCAGGCCGGTGTCGAGATGCGGCAAGCCGTAATGTTTCGCCAACGCCTTGGCGATGGTGCCTTTGCCCGACGCGGCGGGTCCGTCGACAGCGATGATCATGCCTGCATCAATTCCGTAGTGCCGCGAGAGTTTCAAGAAAGGCCGGATAGCTGGTGGCGATCGGCGCGATGTCGTCGATCGTCAACGCCGTGCGGCAGACCAGCCCGGCGATCGCCATGCTCATGGCGATACGGTGGTCGAGCTGCGAGGCGACCTGACCGCCGCCGGGCAGGAGATCGCCGCCGCTTCCGGTGATCGCCAGGCCGTCTTCGAATTCCTCGACCGGCACGCCGATCGCCGTCAGCGCGGTCGCCATCGTCGCGATGCGGTCCGATTCCTTGACGCGCAGTTCATGCGCGCCGCGCGCGACCGTGCGGCCCTGGGCGAGCGCGGCGGCGACGAACAGGATGGGATATTCGTCGATCATGCTCGGCGCGAGATCGTGCGGCACCTCGATCGCGCGCAGCGCGGCGTGGCGGACGCGCAGGTCGGCGACGGGTTCGCCGCCGACGATGCGCGGGTCGAGCTCGGTGATGTCGGCTCCCATCATGGTGAGCGCGGCGAACAGGCCGGTGCGCGTCGGGTTCATGCCGACATTGGCGATGACGAGGTCGGATCCCGGCACGATCGACGCCGCGACCGCCCAGAAGGCGGCGGACGAAGGGTCGCCGGGGACGACGATATGCTGCGGCTTGAGTTCGGCCTCGCCAGTGATCGAGATGAGGCGCCCGTGGTTGGTCTGTTCGACCGTCAGGGCCGCGCCGAACCCCGCGAGCATACGCTCGCTATGGTCACGCGTCGCGACGGGTTCGATCACGCGAGTGATGCCGGGCGTGTTGAGCCCCGCCAGAAGGATTGCCGACTTCACCTGGGCGGAGGCGACGGGCAGTGTATATTCGATCGGGATCGCCGGCGTCAGGCCGCGCAGCATCAGCGGGAGGCGGCCGCCGGGGCTGGCGGTGATGTCGGCACCCATGCGGCCGAGTGGCTCGATCACGCGGCCCATCGGCCGCCGCGACAGCGAAGCGTCGCCGATAAAGGTGGCGGTGATCGGGTGGCTGGCGACGAGACCCATCAGCAGCCGCGTCGAGGTGCCGGAATTGCCCATGTCGAGCGCTGCTTCGGGCTGGAGCAGCCCGCCGACACCAACGCCGTGGACATGCCACGTGCCGGCGTCGTCGCGCGCGATCGATGCGCCCATCGCCCGCATCGCGGCAGCGGTGGCGAGAACGTCTTCGCCCTCGAGCAAGCCCTCGACCCGGCTTTCCCCGACCGCGAGCGCCGACAGCATCAGCGCACGGTGGCTGATCGACTTGTCGCCGGGCACCGTGACGCGGCCCGACAGGCGTGTCGCGGGAGCGATTTCGAACGGGGCGGCAGCGGGGTGGGGCATGATGCGGGCGCTTTGACAGTGCGCTTGCGCTATGGCAAGGCGCGCCCCACTTTGCGATTTAGACCCGCGAAACATCCACTCTCGAAAGGCACGAAACGGCATGATTAAGCCGGAATGGGGCACGAAGCGTACGTGTCCGAAATGCGCGACGCGCTTTTACGATCTGGGCAAGGACGATCCGGTGACCTGCATCGAGTGCGGTCAGGCCTGGGCGCCCGAGCCGATTCTCAAGTCGAAGCAGCCTTTGCCGTTCGACGCGCCGAAACCCGATGAGGTCAAGAAGGACGACGAGGATCTCGCCGGCGACGACGTCGATCTGGACATCGGCGAGAATGAAGAGCCGTCACCCGATGACGAGGTCGATCTGGGCGGCGATGACGATCTCGGCGTCGAGACCAGCAACGACGAAGACGAGCATTGATGTGAAGATATTTGGCAAGCGGTGCTCAGCATCGCTTGCCAAGCCGGCGCCGCCTCGCTAGGGGCGCCTTCCCGGACGGATGGGGCCGTAGCTCAGCTGGGAGAGCGCTGCAATGGCATTGCAGAGGTCAGGGGTTCGATCCCCCTCGGCTCCACCAATCCTAACCGTCGGGAATAACTAAACATTTTATTTTCCCGCTGCGCGCCGCGCCGCGAAATCAACGACGTTGGTATCGCGCTGGTATCGCAAATGCGCGGTCGTGTGCTGGCCGACCTCTCGCCAATAGTCCTCCACGCCCTCGATCAAATCCTTGAGATAGCCCGGGCGCAGGTGGCGGTAATTCTTCTTGTTGGTGCCTTCGCCGCTGTGGCCGGCGGCGCTGTCGATCTGCGCCTCGGCGATTCCGCGCTTGTGCAGCTCGGTCGCGATCGTGTGGCGCAGCGTGTTGGGGCTCCCGATCGCGCGCATCTTCGGCTTGGTCCTCGCTTCGTCCAGCCAGGCGGGTTTGCTGTCGGGGCCGATCGCCTGCTCGCATAGACCCGCCTCGATCAGGCAGGCGCGAAACGCCGTCGTCACCGATTCCGTCGGCTTGGTGATGACGGCCCCCTCCTTGTCGGTGGTGCGGTACATGATGACCTTGCCCTTGATGCCGTCCAGCCAGGGCGCGAGCGTCGGCGCGATCGGCACGATGGAGCGCCGCTTCTTGGTCTGGGCGCGGCCGGGCGCGTTGAAGTAGATCAGTCCGTCGCGAATCTGGCTGTCGGCGTCCAGCTCGAGCACCGCTTCGCCGCGGCCGTGGGTCGACAGCATGATCATCACGAACAGGTGGACGTGCCAGCGCTCGGGCAGGCGAATCGCCGCCTCGAGGATGCGCGCCACGTGCTCGGGTTCGAACACCAGTTCCTTGGGCGGCGCCTTCTCCTTGTCGGACAGGTCAGGAATGAATGGCGCCGAGGGGATGACCTCATTTTCCCACGCGTGGCGCAGCGTCGCGCGCAGCGCGGCGAGTTCCCGGCTGATCGTCGCGCCACTGACCGTGCTACCGTGGCGCGCCCCGGGCTGTGGTTTGCGCCAGTCGATATAGCGTTGCACCAGGGCGCGGTTGATGTCGGAAACATAGGGGCCGGCGGTGATGCGGCCGGCGCGGCGCTCGATCTCGAAGAAGGTGAGCCACGGGCGCGCGGCGTATTTGGCGCGGTCAGGATCCTCGTCGACCTTCTCGACGTGCAGCAACCAATCGGCGATCAGGCCCTCGACGCCCGCAGCAGTGACCGCCACGGGGGCGGGCTTGCGCCAGGCGGTATAATGTTCGGCTAAGGCATCGATCGCCGCCTGCGGCGGCCGGTCGGCGTCGCCGCCACCAATGCCCGTGCTCTTTCGGCTCGTTCGACGGCCGCGCCCATCTGCGCCGTCAACGTACCAGCAGATGTTCCAGTCGTCGCGGTCGGTGCGGTGCCACAACCAGAACGGGCCGAGCTGCTCGCGATCGATGTTGTCGTTGGCGCCGGCGCCGGATGTTCGGTTGCGGGTTCGGCCCATGACGCGACGAGCTCCTCTTGTCGTAAGGCTTGCAGGATCGACCATGCGCCCGATTCAATCAATGCCCGCGCGAGATCCGCGCCGAGGTGCACTTTCGTGCCGTTGCGCGCGCTGCGCTCAAGCGCGTCGGTGATTTCGACGAAACTCATTTTGTCGCCTCGTCGCTGCTGTCGAGCACATAGCACTTGGCGCGGCCATCGTAGATGATCGCGTCCGGGTGATCGGCGACGTATGCAGCGATATCGGCACTGGCGATTTGCAACGTCACCTCGAACCGCGATGTAATATCCGAGCGGCGAATCTGGCCAAAGGCGGCGAGCTGCGCGCGAATGAAATCTTGCCGCTGGGCGGTGAACCATGTGCTCATAGCTGCGCCGCCTCCTCGACGGTGAGCTGGCGCTCGCAGCCGTCGGCGCGGACGATGTCGATCCGCTCTATCGTGTCCCAGTGTGGGCCCTGCTCGACGAGGTTTTGTAGTTCCTCGATCTCTTCAAGGTCGTGTTGCACATCGACCAGGCCACCGGCGGTGCGATAGTGAACCGTGGCGATCCAGCGCACGAGGGTAGTGCGGGGGCGGTCGAGCGTGTTGCTCACGAGCACCTCGCGGAAATCTCGCCAGCGCCACCCACAACGAGGGCGAGGATGACACATGCGACGCGGACGCGCGGCGACCAGTAACCGGGGTTCCAATCCCGGCTGATCGCCGCGCCGACGAGATAGAAGGGGAAGGCGATCAGGAGCATGCGTCTGCCTCTTCCTTCTCCTGGACGATGCGAACCGCCTCGGCGACGTTCTCGCCATAAGCCGCTGGGTCGCTCCCGCAGGTGGCGAAGATCGCCTTGTTCAGTGCGCGAGGCACGCGTCGCCAGTGCGGCCAGCACATCAACTGCCCATCCTTCGCAGGGTGAACGCAGAAGGGAATGGCGCAGCGGTGGCTCATTTTGCCGGCTCCTGGACGGTGGCCGGAGGGGAGGTGCCCTCCGGCCTGATCATGTAGAGGTCGGCAAACTCGTCGAGCGTGGCAGTGCCGGCGCGCACCATGCGAATATGGTCGGCCATCTCGCCGAGCATGAACGCATAGGCGCCGTGGTCACGCTTCGCCGGGATTGCCTGTGCCGCCTGCTTGAGCAGGTTTGCCGAATTGCAGCGCATCAGTCGACCGCGTAATTGAGCGGTTCGGTGACACCGCGCGGCGGGGACGCCTGGCGCTCGCGCAGCGCGTAGCCCATCAGCGGCCAGAGCTGGCGCAGCGCGTCCTCGCGTGCGTTCGCCTTGCCCTTGGCTATGTCGAAATTCTCGGGGCTGGCGGGCGCGGCCTTGCCGATGATGGTGAAGCCGTTGCGCGTGACAATAAGGCAGATGGTCAGCACGTCGAGGGCAGGGTGCCCGGGGACGTTCGGACGGATGCCCGCGAGTGCGTCGCTGGCGATGAACGAATATTCCGCAGCGATGTTCGCCTCGAGGTCCGCGAGCGTGACCCGCGGGGCGGTGGCGCCGGCGGCGCAGCGGGCTTCGGTCTGGGGCAGGGTTTCCATGGTATTCGTCCTTTCGGCGGTGGGTGAAGGGTTCGGCCGCCAGGTGGTGGCGGCGTGCGTTTCGAGGGCGGCGGCGAGGTCGCGCAGCTGGCAAGCGTCGTCGAATGGACATTCGCCGCGATCCAACATCGGGCATTCCGTGACGCCGGTTGACGGGTCCATCCGGCCCACGCGCTCGCAGCCTGGCTCGCAGTCGATCCTGTCGGCCACGGCCCGCAGCACGTCGATGCTGGCGCCGCGATGCTCGACCTTGAGCATTTAGACGGCGTGGTCGGCGGCGCGGGTGCGGTTGAATTGCTCGGCGCCCCAGCGGCGGAAATGGGCGTGCTCGTCGAGGATGCGCTGTTTCTCGCCGCTGGCGATCCACCACCAGCGGCGCACGATGTGGCGCGCCTCGTCGATGCGGCGGGCGATCTTCATCAGACGGGATCTCCGAAAAGGTCGGTCACCGGCGGGCGCTCCGTCGTGCGGGGACGGGGACAACCGCAAAGGCGAAAGCTCGCTGCAGATCCGGAAAAGCGTTTACCGCCTCGCGCAGCTCGCTCGCCTCGTCGGCCGGCGGTGGCGTCGCGCGCGGCGCCCGCCATTTCACCTGACAGTGGCAACAGAAGTTCCATCGGAATCTCCCCAGTTCGAAGTGGGCGTGTTCGCCGCCACAGCCGGGGCATCCGGTGCGCGGGCGCAGCAGGGTGACGGTGGCGGTCATGTCGGCGGCGCGGGGTTTGCCAGCTCGAGCAGCACGTCGCCGTGGCAGGGTCGATCGAGCGAGCACCAGCAGGCGAGATTCTTACCTCGCAGTTCGTGCAACTGCTCCTTTAGCGGCGAGACGAAGCAGGGCTCGGTCATGCGAAAGCGGTACAGCTCGACCGACTTGGCGAGCGCGAGTTCGCGTGTCGGAAACCAGAAGCCGGCAATCCGGTCTGGTTGCCATTTGCACAGCCAAGGGCCTTGCTCGATCGGCTCGCCATCGTCGTCGACTGTTTCACCGTCCCAATGCATGCCATTGAGAACGACATGGTGGGGATTGCCCCACTTGGTCGGACGGGCGACGCTCACCGTGTTAGCTGGCATTCGCCAACCTTTGCGGCGGGAGAGCTGGATGCGAACCGGCGCGCTCATGGCCGCATCGCCGCGAGAATCTGCAACAGCAGCGCCTTGCGGTGGCGCAACGCGGTGCGGACGCGTGCCTCGTCGATCCAGTGGGCGGTGGGCGTCACAGCCCGGCCGCCTCAGGCGTCGGCCAGGTCCAGAAGCCCTGCGCGCCCTTCATCGGCAGCGGTTCGGGCCATGGCTCGATTTCCAGCATCGGCCAGCCCCAGTTCGCGTGTTCGTCCCGGTCGCTGTCGTTGATCGTCACGCCGAATGTCTTGGCGCATTCGTCGCCGCGCACGGGCGTCCCGACACGGACGGTGCCGACACCTGCGCCGAGGGGTAGCGGATCGAAACCCAGCGCCTCGCACGGTGCCTTGCGCTCGCCGAACAGATCGACCGGGCCGAGCTTCGGGGCCTTGTAGCGCGATTGCGCCAGGGCGCGCTCGAGCACGGGCCGCGCCTTGTCGGCGAACAGGCCGGTGGTCCACGCGTCCTCGGTATCGTCCAGCCGCTCGATCAAGTCCTCGACCTCGCTGGTGCGGATCGGCCGCGACCCGGCGTGGATGACGATCGTGCAGCCCGTGACGAACCGCGGGGCAGGGTAGCCCCTGAATTCGAACGGCTTTGCGCCGACCATGATGAGGGTGGCCCATGGTTGCCAGATCGTGAGCGCCTTCACAGCAATCTCTCCTGTGCGTCGGGGGCAGCGGTCTGGGCGTCGATCCATGCGCGGACCTCGCGCGCGGCCTCGATGTAGGCGGGGCTCGGCGTCTTGGATTTCTCCTGGCCGGGCTTGAACGTGCGCCAGATCTTCCGGCGCAGCTCGGCGGGGAGCATGTACCAGTGGCGTTTGCAGCCCCACATTGCCGGTGGAACCTGCGCGTCGCAGCCCGGCCAGTGGCAATGGTGTCCGCCCGTGTCGGTGGCGCGCGCCTCGCCGAGGACATAGTCGACCTTGGCGGCGATCGTGCTGCGCGGGGTCGACATGCGTTCGAACAGCGTGGTCATGCCACGCTCTCCGTCATGGAGACGAGGTCAATCCACGGCTCCGCATCCTCGGTCGGCGGGCAAGGCGTATCTGCGACCTCGAATCGACCGAACCGCTTGTTGAGCGTGTTGAGGAAGCCGCGGCAAAGACGGAGCTTGCGCGGGTTCTTGCCACCCTCGGGATAGTCGAAACCATGCTCGCTGCCCGGCGTGACGGGCACGCCCTTATGGCAATAGAAATTGCCGCCCGCCTTCAACGCCGCGATCGTCTTTTTCCATTCGGCGGTGTTAGCCTGCTCGGGCGAGCCGGGGCGGAACGCGCAGTTGCCGCACGGCTCGCTGAACGACGCGAGTGGATCATCGGCATCGAAGATCGCGGCGGGGTCGATCGGTTCCCACGCGGTGGCGCAGTTGCCGCACACGCGCAGGGAAACGGCATAGAAGCCCGTAACCGCCTGCTCGACGTCGCCCCATTTGCGGGATGCACAGCGCGGGCATTGGTCGGCGCCCTTCATTGCTTCGTCTCAGGCTGCGCGAAGTCGCTTTCTTTGATCGACCGCGCCGACACGTTCATCAGCATGGCCATCGTGTTGAAGGCGGCGGGACCGAGTGTTGCGAGCAGGGTCCGGCCGTCGCGGTCGTGGATCGCGACGAACACCGCGCTGCCGCCACCTGAGATTTGGCCAGCCCCGACGCTGACAGCGCCGAACTTGCCAGGCGAAACGGGGATCAGCGATCCTTCCGGCTCCTGCACATGCACGCCCTGATCGATGGTTTTCATGAGTGGCGTCGCGAAGACGTATTCATCGGACATAGCGGAATCCGGTTGCTCGCCGTCCGGCCTCGACAGACGGGGAGCGGGGAAGCCATCGCCGGCGGGGAGGGGCGCGGGCGATCGAGGCGGCTGGGGGAACTTCATGCGGCGGGGGCAGCTTCGGCGGCGAGGTGCTGGTCGACGAGCAGGCCGGCGGCGCGGACGGTCGTCATCCGCTCCATCTCGTCATCGGTGATGACGACGCCGAATTCGTCCTCGAGGGCGAGGGTCAGGCCGATGATGTCGATGGCGTCGGCCTGCAGGTCCTCGTCGAAGCGCGCGTCGAGCTTCACCTGGTCGGGCGAGCAGCTGAGCTCCTTCGCGATCAGGTCGCGGATGCGATCCTCGGTGGTCATGAATTCTCCTGTTGCTTGCGATATTGCGCGAGCCGCTCGCGGCCCGCGGGGGTGAGGCGTTCCTCCGGTTGGATGCCGAGCGTCGCCAGATCCTCGCGCTCGTCGGGCGTGAGGGCGAACCAGTCGCGCACCTCGTCACCACCCGGCATGGTGACCGCCCATTCGGTCCAGCCGTTGACCATGCAGTTGCGGCCGACCGGCCCGCGCCCGCGCGCGGCGATGCCCCGGCGCTCAAGCTTTTCGAGCCAGGCAACCTTGCCGGGGGTGAGGGTGTCGAGCACCCTGTTCACCGCACCTTCCTCCAAACCTTGTCGCCCGACGGCGTGACGATCAGCACGCTGAGCCGGTCGCGGGTGCGCGCGAGCTCGGGCATGTCGCGCAGGAATTGCTCCGGCGGCATGGTCCAGCCGTGCGGGCTGGGGCGCTGCATCAGCACCGGGAAACGCGGGATGCGGTGGGGGTCGCGGCCTTCTTCCTCGAGCACGGCGAGCTGTTCGCGCGTCCAGCTCGAGCCGATCACGGTGGTGCCGACCCATAGGCGCGGATCGGACGGCGCCAGGCGCGGGCCGCGGCGCACCATATCGGCGAGCTGGGAGGCCGAGAGGCGGCGCTGCGCGGTCGCGGTCATGCCGCCACCCGACCGGTGACGATCGCCACCACGAAGCTGCACAGCATCCACAGGGCGAAGATCGTGGCGAGGGGCAGGGTGACGGCGGTGAAGGCCGCCTCGAAATTCTCGACGATCGGGCGCCAGCGTTCGAGGAACAACTCGGCGCGGCGCTCGGCTTCCTCATGCGGGTAGAGCGCGGGGCCGCGATCGGGATCGCGGCGCTTCATGGCCGGTCCTCGGGCGAGAGCGCTTGACAGCAGAAAGCCCAATAGACTGCGGCTGCCAGCACGATGATGATAACCGTGATCATGCGAAGCTCGCGCGGTGCGGGGAACGGCGCGCGAAGGCGGCGGCTGCACCGATCAGGTCGATGCCATGGCGCGCCTCGAACGTGCGGGCACCGCGGTGCAGCTCGGCATGGTGGCCGTCGCAGAGCGGCACGGCCTTCCAGTCGGCGACCTTGATCGCCATGCCCTTGCCGCCCGCATGGTCGACATGCGCGGCCACCATACGGCCCGAGCATCCCGCGCCCTCGACGCAGCAGCGTCGGCCGCGCAGCCATTGCAGATGGCTGGGGCAACGCCGCTCCTGGTCGGCACGGTGGCTGTTACGATGACGCGGGCGTGTATCGACGTACGCGAGCATGACTGTCTCCCCGGCCAACATGGCCGTGGGAGATTTAATACCGCTCTGGTATTTTTACGTCAACAATAAAATACCGCTATGGTATTTTACGTTCTGCCTTCGCTGGAACCGCGACGACGAGACGGTACGCCGCATAGATCGTCACCAGCACCGCCGCCGCCAACGCGAAGCGCTGATCGAAGAAGTCGTAGGCCCATGAATCGAACGGCTCCCAGAAGCTCGCACGGCACCAATCGGCCAGCGGCTCTCTGAGGATATGAAGCATCGCGGAGACGGCGATGCCGATGAACAGCAGCTTCATCGCGGATTCGCGTGTCGTCGGGATCTGCATCACTCTAGCGTATCATTCGAGGCGGACCGACGCCACAACGACAGCGGCGATGCGGGTCTCGATGATGCCGGGCTCGTTGACGTCCAGGGCGAAGGCACGGAAGGTCGGGTTGGTCGATCGCGGGCGCAGCCACAATTGGCCGTCTTGCTCGACCAGCTCCTTTACGGTCGCCTCATATTCGAGATCCTCGCGCTGGCGGATTACAACCACGCGCTTGCCCGGCGCGATCTCGGCGCCGCCGAAGACGGAGACGCACTCGACGATCGTACCGTGCGGGTAAACTTCGTTCATGCTGTCGCCCCAGACCTCGAGCCCGAAGCGCCAGTCAATCGGCGAGGTTATGTCGGCGCGACCGGTAAACGATTTCCATTCATCCTCCGCCCATTCGTACGCCTGGCTCCACACTCCGGCCTGAACGCTGCCTTTGACCCACAGCTTCGGGCCGAGCGACAGCGCGGTGGGTGATCGAAACAGGGCGCCCGGCTCCACGCCAAGCGCGTCAGCGAGCGCGCCGATTTGCCCGAGATCTGGTTGCCGTGTGCCAGCCTCCCACCGCTGAACGGTAGGCTGTTCCACGCCAAGCATCTCCGCCAGAGTAGCTTGCGACAGCTTCTTGGCCTTGCGATGCTCGGACAGACTCAACGGGTGTCGCATGGGCATCTTTTGCGGCAGCGCGCGCCGCGAAAGAACAGCCGCTATGGAATAAGGGCTTGCGCTCGATAATACCGTAGCGGTATATGATGTATCCATGAGCGAATATCACTCGACATTGGCGGCATACCTCAACGCCGACGCAAACAAGCAGTCGGTGCTGGCGGTCGCCATAGGAAAATCACAAGCGGCGGTGAGCCGCTACGCGGGCGGCACGCGCTGGCCGGACTTGGAAACCGCGCGCGCGATTGATGCGAGCACCGGCGGGGCCGTGCCGTTGTCATTGTGGCAAATCGAAGCGGCCCGACGGATAGGGTTAGCGGACGGCCAGATCCCGAATGTCGAGAGTCTGATCTCACGCGTCGCGCTCTGCTCGGCCTGCGACCTGCGCGCCGAATCGCCCCAGATCCGATCCTGCACACGGACGGATTGCCCGATGCGCGCGCTCGCAGAGCAGCAGGAGGCAGCATAGATGGACAAGGCGTTCGCAGAAGCCAGCGCGGCGTTCAGCGCATATTGGCATTCAGACGCGCGCGCAGCGTCGCCAGATGCGCGCCGAGCAGCATCGAGCTTTCGGGCTGAACGATCACAGCTTCGTTGGCCGCATCCAGTTGATCCAGGGCATGGCGGAGCAGATCGGCCGGCGCCCCCGCGTCGCGGGCAAGGTCGAGCAGCACGCCGACCAGGTTCGAGACCGCATGGAGTGCGGCGATGGCTGTGTCGAGCGCTGGATCTGGTTTCACGAGTCTTCCTTTCGTCGGGGGTGCCGCGCCCGACGGTGGCGGCGGGGCGCGGCGTGTCAAGCGACGCGCCCCAAAGCGCCGGCGGCTGTCCGACGTGCGGTTCAAGCGGGCAGGTGGCGGCATGATCAGCGAGGATTATCTCGCGCTCATGCTCGAGGACAATTTCGGGCCGCTGTGCGCTATCCCGGTCGACCATCATCGGCCGGCGCAGCTCGGCGGCGCCCTTGTCGGCGGCGGCGCTGTCCTGCCGCTCGAACAGTCGCCACGCATTCCGCCCTGCCACGCGCGGTCGCGCCGCGCCGATCCCGTCTTTGCTCATGACGTCGCCTCTCGCACGGGAGGGTTCGCACGGTGGTGAGCAAGTCCGGCTTCTTCACACACTCCGATACGAAGCGCGTAACGGCGGCGGCGATCGTCGACATGCAGCAGCGGCGGCGGTGGTCGGACGGCGATGCCGGCGACGCGCTGGGCTGTTCGGCCAGCACGATCGTCAACCGCCGCAACGCCGACGATCCCGGCCACCAGATGACGGTGCACGAACTGCGCCGCTCGTTGCACTCCGACGGGCCGCATATCGCGAACCGCATCCTGCGCGACGACGGCTTCCACGTCGTGCCGCTAGTTTACGGCGAGGCTCCGGACGCTCTGGCCATGGCGGGCAAGCAATCGCGCTTCGTCGCCGAGCTCATCGCCGCGGCGCCGGGCGGGCTCGATGCCGACGAGGCCGCTTTGCTCCTGCCGATGGTGGTCGAGCAGCAGGCCGATCTCGCCGCGCTCGAGGCAGACTTACGCGCGACCATCGCGTCGCGACCAGTTCGAAGGTGATCCAGGGCCGGCGCGGTGCCGGCGGGGAGTGAAGCATGGACGATGTTCGAGGCGCGTCGACGGCGAGGGCCGGTGGCGCGGCGGATCAATTGCGCGGCGGGCGCGTGCTGCTGCTGCCGGTACCGCTCGCGGTGGTACCGGGCTGGGCGCAGCGCGTGGCACGGTGGGCGGCGGCATGACGACGGCGCGGAGCTGCCCATGCGGCACGACGCTGGGCCCGAAGAACGTCTCGGGGACGTGCCGACCCTGCACGGCGGCGCGGATCTTCAACGATCCCGCCAATCGCGCCCGCAACCGGGAGAAGATCTGCGCAACGATTCGCAGCCCGGCGGGCCGCGAGCGCCGGCGTCAGATGGCGTTGCGGCGGCACGCCGAGCGGGGGGACGATCCGACCTGGCAGGCGTACCTGACCGAGCAGGGCAAACGGCTGCGCGCCGCCTATGATGCCGACCCGGCGGCGCAAGCGCGCAACAAGGCCAATAGGGCGGCGGCGGGCCGCGCCCATACGGAACGCCACCTCGGCTGGTGCCCGGAAGAGCGGCGCGACGAATATCGCCGGCTGCGCAAGATGTACGGTGCGGCGGGCGCCCGTTCGCTGATCGAGGCAGATCTGCGGCAAAAGGCCAAGGCGGCGCGGCATCGCGCGCCAGGTGCGCCGCGCCTTTCGTTCGAGGAACAGCAGGCCCGCGTCGCGGCGGGGGCAGGGCTGGTGGGCAAACCCGATCTGCGTCGTGCGGACCCGGCGTTCACGCTCGGCGGCGTGGCGAGTGCTGCGCTGTGAGCCGGGTTGGGTTTCAGATGGAAGGAATTGAACAATGAGCGACGTGATCGCCGCCGAACAACTCCGCCTGTTCATCGAGCGCATCGAGCGGCTCGAGGACGAAAAGAAGGGCATGGCCGACGATATCCGCGACGTTTACGCGGAGGCGAAATCCACCGGCTACGACCCGAAGACGATGCGTGCCATCGTCCGCTTGCGGCGGATGGAAAAGCATCACCGCGACGAGGCGGCGGCGCTGCTCGAAACCTACGCGGCCGCGCTCGGCCTGCAACTGTCGTTCGGGATCTAGGGCGGTGGTGCTGCCCGCCTGCCTGCGCATAGAGATCATGGCGAAGGTCGCCGCGCGCGAGCGGGTTCTGTTCGGCGCACGGGGCGGGCTGGCGAAGCCGTGCCGGATATGGACCGGCGCGCGTTCCAAGGGCGGCAAGCGGCCAAAGAGCGGGCCTTATGGGTCGATCTGGATTCCCGGTATCGGCGGGGTGCGCCTGCACGTCGCGGTGGCCTGGGCGGTGGGCATCATACCCGAACCGCGCGTGCCGGCGGGAATGAACCTGGATCATCGCTGCCAGCGGACGCTCTGCACCGAGTGGGACCATTACAAGCTGATCCCGGCCGTGAAGAACCGCGAGTTGCGCTGGTCGCGGCGGCGACGCGCGGTGCACTTGCTGACCGCCGCTGAGCGTGGGGCGGAAGCGGGCGAGGGGGCGGCGTGAAGCAATCTAGCCTTCTCGAGGCGTTCCTCGACCGACCTGCGCCAAATTTCGTGTTGAGCAGCAGTTTCGGCAACGACAGTCTCGCCATGCTGCAGTGGGCTGTTGAGGCAGGTCTCCCGCAGCGACATCGATGCGTCACGCTCTATTCGGATACTGGTTGGGCGCATCGAGATTGGGCGGCACGTGTCGAGCAGTATGAGGCATGGGCCCGAGCCCAGGGTTTCGAGACGGCGCGCACATCCAGCGTTGGGATGCTCGCCCTTGTCGAGCGCGAACGGGGGTGGCCACGACATGGGATGCAGTTCTGCACCGAGCACCTGAAGGTGTTGCCGGCGCAGGCATGGATGGAGCTGGTCGATCCCTCGGCGCGTGCCACAGTTATGATCGGCAAGCGGCGGGCGGAATCATCGAAGCGCGCCGACACCCCGGAATATATTGCGTCATCTGCGCAGAGCGGCGGGCGCCGTGTTTGGCATCCGCTCTATGCTCACTCACACGCCGAGCGCGACGCGCTATTGCAGCGCGCTGGCGTGGCCGTGCTACCGCATCGCTCCGACGAATGCTTCCCATGTGTGAACGCCGGCAAGGAGGACATCAAACGCCTGACCGAGGATCGCATCGCGCTGATCGAAGGGCACGAGGCCAAACTCGGCAATACGAAAAAGGGTTCACCCCGCACGATGTACCGACCAGAGCGCAAGCGCGGCGCGACAGGCATCCGGGCGATCGTCCGGTGGTCGCATTCGAAGCGCGGCGGATTCGACATGGCGGACTTCACCGGACCAAGCGAGACGGAAACCGGGTGCGATGGCGGGTGGTGCGCCGCATGACCGTCTCCGACCTCATGCAGGCCATGGCCGACGCGGGAGCGCCTCTCGAGGCGATCCTGCTGGCCGTGCGCGCGCTTGAGGCGAAGGACGGCGAGATCGCCGCGCGGCGGAAGAACGATCGGGAGCGCAAGCAACGCCAGCGGCGGAATGTCGCGGGACAGTCACGTGACATTCCCGCGACTGTCCCTGCGACGGTCACGGCCACCCCCCCTGATAAGAAAGTTTCCCCAGACCCCTTCAAAGAATTAACCCCCCCGACCCCCGATGAAGCTGAAGCTTCATCGACCCCTGCGAGGGGTCGGCGCGAGGATGATGATAGAAAAATCGGGAAAGCCGATCAGCGACCGCCGGCCAGGCCGAAGCGGACCGGCAAGCGCAAACCCGGATCGCGGCTCGCCGCCAACTGGGAACCGCCGGCGATCGACACGCTGTCGTTGGCGGTCCAGTCGGTCGTCGCCCAGTGGCCTGCCGGGGCCTATGCGCTCGTCGCCCAGGGGTTTCGCAACCACTGGCTATCGGAGGGGCGGGCGGTTGCCGCCAAGCGCGACTGGCCGAAGACGTGGGAAAACTGGCTGGTGCGGGAGGCGGCGCAGGTGCTGCGCTCGGCGAAAGCCGGCGTGCGGTTCGACGGCGCGAGCAGCGGCGAAGCGGCGCCGGTCGATGCGCAGGTGCGGTTCTTCGAGCAATCGGCGCTGACATATGACCGGATCGGCCGCGCCGACGATGCCGAGGCGGCGCGCGCGGCGGCGACGGCGCTGCGCGCGGGCGGTGCCGGGGGCGGTGTGATCGTGTGCAGGCGTGGGGTGGGGTGATGACAAGCGGGGGCGGGGAAAACACTATCCCACTGGTGCCAGTGCCGGACACGTTGCGCGCGAACCATGTGGCGGCATTCCGCTACATCGAGGCGCGCGCCAATGCCGGGCTCTATGTCCACCGGGACGATATCGATGCAGTGCTGGGCAGTCGCAACAGCTCGGGCTCGACGCAGGCCGGCGTGTGCCGGATCCTCGAGCGGCTCGGGCTGATCGTCACCGTCTATTACCAGCGCGGGCGCCAGTTCACGATCGTCGCCACCGGCGCCACGACAGCGGCGCCGCGTTGCACGACGCCGCACTGGCGGTCGTTGCCTAGGCGGGGTGCTGCGACGCCGCCCAAGCCCGCGACCTATCGCGAGGAGCGCAAGGTCATCGTCTATGCCGACAGCCGTATCTGCGGGCGCTGCGGCGCGCGGCGGACGCGCGGTTGCGAGCATTACCCGCTGCAGTCGGTTGAGGCGCTGAAGGACGTGCGGCCGTGACGCGCGCGAAGAAGCCGATGGCGAAGGTAACGCGATCCGCTGGCGGCCTCACGCCGAAGCGGCAGCGCTTCGTCGATGAATATCTGATCGACCTGAATGCGACCCGCGCTTACCGATCGGCGGGGTTCCGCGGCAGCGACGCAGTGTGCGCCAGCGAAGGCCACAAGCTCCTGAGAAATCCCAAGGTCGCCGCGGCCATTCAGGTGGCGCTGGCGGAGCGGGCGAAGCGTGTCCAGGTCGATGCCGACTGGCTGTTGAAACGGCTGGCCGACGAGGCTCATGCCGACCTGAAGGACATCTATGCCGAGAATGGTGATTTGCGCCCGATCGCAGAGTGGCCGCTGATCTGGCGCCAGGGGTTGGTCGTCGGCATCGAATCCGTGACGGAGAAGGTCGGCGAGGATGCCGACGGCAATCCGCAATATGCGATCGTGCGTAAGGTAAAGCTCGCGTCGCGCGGCCGGCAGCTCGAATTGATCGGCCGGCACATCGGCGTGCAGGCGTTCCGCGACAAGGTCGATGTGAGCGTGACCGAAGGTCGCGCGGCGCGGCTGGCGGAGCTTAGGCAGCGCCGGCAGCGCGCACAGGACGGTCAGTGAGGAATTAGATGGCGGACCCTGATCCCGAGTACGAAGCCGAGCTGATCGCCGATATGGACGCGCTGCAGCACGATCCGCTCGGCCATGCGCTCTACGCTTATCCGTGGGGCGAGGGGCCGTTGGCGAACGTCACCGGCCCACGCACGTGGCAGCGCGAAGTCCTGGCAACGATCGGGGCACATCTGCAGAATCCCGCGACGCGGCATATGCCATGCCGTATCGCGCGTGCCAGCGGGCACGGCATCGGCAAGTCGGCGCTGATCGCGATGATCGTGAAGTGGGCGCTCGACACGTTCGAGAACACGCGCGTGATGGTGACCGCCAACACCGAGACCCAGCTGCGCACCAAGACGGGGCCGGAGATCGCGAAATGGTCGCGGCTGTCGATGACCTCGCATTGGTTCAAGCCGACCGCGACGGCGCTGATTTCGACGGAACCGGATGCTGCGGCGCACTGGCGCATGGATCTCGAAACCTGGTCGGCGAACAACACCGAAGCGTTTCAGGGCCTGCACAATGAGGGCAAGCGCCTGGTGCTGATCTTCGACGAGGCGTCGGGCATCGCAGCCAAGGTGTGGGAGGTCGCGCTCGGCGCGCTCACCGATGCCGATACCGAGATCATCTGGATAGCCTTCGGCAATCCGACCCAGAACACTGGCGGATTCCGGGAATGCTTCGCCAGGCACCGCGCGCTGTGGAACACGGCGCAGATCGACAGCCGCACCGTGGAGGGCACGAACAAGGCCTATCTCGACGAGCTGGTCGCCACCTACGGGGTCGACAGCGACATCGTGCGCGTGCGCGTGCTCGGCCAGTTCCCGAACGCGTCGTCGATGCAGTTCATCTCGTCGGCCGCCGTCGCCGACGCGCGACGCCGCGAGATCCCGCAAGGGTTGCCGAGCGATCCCGTCATCTTCGGTGTCGACTGCGCACGCTATGGTGATGATCACTCGACGCTGGCGATTCGCTGCTCGCGCGATGCGCGGTCGCGCCCGTGGAAGCGCTGGCACGGGGTCGATGCGATGACGCTCGCCGGCGACATCGCGGTCGAGGCCGAGCGCTGGAAGCCCGATGCGATCTTTGTCGATGCCGGCAATATCGGCGCGGCGGTGATCGACCGGCTGCGCCAGCTGATGCCCGACACCTTCATCGCCGAGGTGTGGTTCGGTTCCACCAAAGTACGCGAGGCGAATTGGCAGGGAGACGCGCGCGTATCCGTCGCCAACAAGCGGGCGGAGATGTGGACCAACATGCGCCACTGGCTGGGCAATGGCGCGATTCCGGACGAGCAGGCGATCGAGGACGATCTGATCGGGCCGGAATACGGCTTCAACGCCGACCAGGCCGTGTTGCTGGAAGAGAAGAAGCACATGAAGTCGCGCGGCCTGGCGTCGCCGGACGATGCCGACGCGTTGGCCTGCACCTTCGCTGAGCCGGTGCAGCCGCGCAAGCTGCCGGCGTTCATGGACACGTGGCGCGTCAAGAGCGGGTCGAGCGACGGTGATCTGTATGCGGAGCTCGGGGATTGATCAGCGGCGGCGGTGATTTCGTCCATTGCGCCTGCTGCGGTGCTGGTGCGCGGCAATGGGTCGCAAGGAGCGAGGGGCGATGCGCGAAACATTATCACCGCAACCCATGTGCGATCGACGGCTGTCGGTGCACGGTCGACCGCGCGGGCCGAGCGTTTCGCAGCGATCAATATCTCTGTGCGAAGCACTGGCGTCCGCTGACAACATCGGCTGAGCGTCGCGTGTATTCCCGGATCTGGCGGGAGGCGAAGGCTCGCGAGCGCAAGCTGGGCGTCGAGCATGCCTGGCCGGACCACGAGATCCGGCGCCTTGAGCGCTTATGGCGTCGCATCGTGGCCAAGGCGCGCGCGAGATCCGCCGGCGACATTGATGAGCAGGAGATCAACCGCATGTTCGGCTGGGATGACGCCGCTTAAACGTGCTGATTCAACGTCTCGCGCGCCGCTCCTACTCCTCGTCCTTCGCAAAAATCCCGCGAACGATAGGAGTAGAGCATGACCGTTTCAGTCCAGATCAGCGTGAACGGAAATTACAAGCTGCCGGTGATCATCAAGCAGGGCGAGCGCGACGAGACCATGGTGATCTCCGGCCGCGGCCATGACGGGCCCAACGTCCAGCAGATCTACTTCTCTCACGGTCCCGATGTGCTGACGCTCGCCATGGGCCCGGAGGAGCAGGATCTCGGCGAGACGGCGGACGCCACCCCGGCCGACCAAGCCCCGACCGAGTAAAGCGCTGCCCGTCCTTCGCTTTCCAACAGCCGGTGGTGCGGCTGGTGATAAGGCCCTCGATGCCGAAAGGTTCACGCGGAGGGAGGGGTAGCGGGCACGTCATTGCCTCCGCAATCGTGGGAATAGCCAAGGGCCGCGCCTCGCAAGGGTGCGCCCTTTTCTGTTGCCGCCGCCCGATTCAACGCCTCGCACGTCGGCCCTATCGCGGTGGGCATGTGCATGCCCAAGGCCCCCGAGCAAAAGCCGCTGCCCGAGCGCCAGGCGCTGCAGCTTCCTGATGGCGGGTCGGCCGCGGGCCGCGTTGATGACGATATCCGCCGGCGCCGCGCGCTGATGGCGACCGCCTATACCGGCCAGGCCGGGCTCGGCACGGCGCCGAACACTACCAGCGTGCTGGGCGGCTGATGGCCCGCATCTTCACCCACATCATCCTCGCCGCGATCGTCCTGTTCGTCGTCGCCATGGCGATGATCGCCTGGGCCGTCGCCTGATGGCGGTGGCGCTGACGCTCAAGGAGCGCTGCATCCGGCGCGTGACGGGGCTGAAAGCGCTGCGCCAGCCCTATGAGGAGGAGTGGCGAGAGATCGCGCGATATGCGCAGCCGTCGCGGTCGCGCTTCCTCAACAGCGAGCAGAACAGGAATTTCAAGCGCTCCAACAAGGCTATCTACAACAGCCACGGCATCTTGAGCTTCCGCACGCTGACCGGCGGCATGACGTCGGGCCTTTCGTCGCCGTCGCGCCCGTGGTTCCGGCTCACGCCGTACGATCAGGATCTTGCAGGCGATAGCGCGGCGAAGGCGTGGCTCGCCGAGGTCGAGCGGCGAATGTACGCCTTTCTGTCTGGCACCAACTTCTACGCCGCGGTGAAGGGTGGATATGCCGAGATGGGCATGTTCGGCACCGAGGCGTGCGTCATGGTCGATCATCCGGACAGGGGCGCGGTGTGCCACGCGCTGACGGCCGGCGAATACTGGATCGGGCTGTCGAACGCATCGGTCGCCGACACGCTTTATCGCCGCGTCCCGATGACGGTGCACCAGGCGGTGCAGAATTTCGGTGACAAGGTCAGCGCCCGCGTGCGCACCTTGTACGACAGCGCGCGCTACGATCAGCAGGTGCAGGTGATGCACGGCATCGAGCCGAACGACGAGCAGGTGCCCGGGCTGATGACGGCGGCGGGCAAGCCGTGGCGCTCGGTCTATTGGGACGAACAGGACAGCGGCAAGGAGGCGATGCTGCGCGTCGAGGGATTTGACGAACAGCCCTTCTGGGCGCCGCGCTGGGACACGATCGGTGGCGATACCTATGGCACGTCGCCGGGGTTCGATTCGCTGCCCGACATGCGCGAGTTGCAGTTGCAGACGCGGCGCAAGACGCAGGCGACGGCGCGCCTGGTTAATCCGGAAAAGATCGTGCCGGCCTCGGTCAAGCTGACCGGCGAGGCGGGCAATGTCGTGAGCGCCAGCCAGGTCGATGCCTCACATGTCATTGTGCCGTATGAGGTGCCGCACCAGGCCATCCAGGCGATCATGGGGGACGTCGAGCGCTGCGCCGAGGCGGTCGACCGGCTGACCTATGCCGACCTGTTCATGGCGATCACCAACATGCAGGGCATCCAGCCCCGCAACATCGAAGAGATCGCCAGCCGCAACGAAGAGAAGCTGACGCAGCTCGGGCCCGTCATCGAGCGCGTGAACAGCGAGAAGCTCGAGGTGGCGATCGACCGCACGTTCGCGATCATGTCGCGCAAGCGGATGTTCCCGCCGGCGCCGGAGCAATTGCAGGGCGCGCCGGTCAAGGTCGATTTCGTGTCGATCCTCGCCCAGATGCAGCGCATGGTCGGGCTCGGCCAGATCGAGCGGACGGTGTCGTTCATCGGCAACCTCGCCGCGCAGTTTCCCGAGGCCGGCGACCGGCTCGACATCGACGCGACGGTCGATGATTACGCCGATCGCGCGGGCGCGCCGCCCAAGATCATCCGCTCGCTCAAGGATGCGCAGGGGATGCGCGACCAGCGCGCGCATGACCAGCAGATGGCGAAGATGGCAGCGATGGCCCCGGCGGCGCAGCAGGGCGCCGATGCGGCACGGTTGATGAGCGAGGCGGCGCAGAATGGTGGCGGCATCGGGCCGCTCGCCGGGCTTGCGGCGCCGGCATGAGGGGCGGGCGCTGAATGTTTATCATCGGATCATTTGACCGGTTCTTTGCCGGGTTCATCCGCAAGGAATGGACGCGCAATTTGCTCGACGGATATGGCGAGTATCTGCCTTGTGTCATCCATGGCCTGCGCGTGGTGCAGGGCAGGTCGCTGGAATTGCAATGCGTGCTGACCGGCTACGGCGCCGGCGCCGGATTCCTCGCGCCAATCTCGGCCTTCTGCTGGCGCGAACCCGACGCGCCGCGCGTGAAGGGCGAGCCGGTCGACATGACCTATATCCAGCCATGGGACTCGTTCTCGTCGACCTTCGGCGTGCACGCTTTCGAGTTCAACCGCCGCATGCGAGCGCAGATCCTCCCGGATCGGCGCGGTGCACGGTATCGCTTCTCGATCGACTTCACCGACTCGTCGCTCGCGGACCTGGGGGAACAGCACAAGCATCTGCACCTGATGGAAATGGAGGACGGGTCGCTCGGCGCGTTCCCGAACAACCGCGTCCTGTGGGTCGAGCCCGCGATGTGGGACGCGCCCTTCGCCGATCGGCCGGATTTCATCGCGCTGGCCGGCGAGGTGATGGCGGAATGATCGAGCGCGACGACAAGCTCGCGTTGCTGAAGCTGCCGGCCTTTCAGCGATTTCTCTTTGACCTGATTCAACGCGCCGGCATTTTCGAAGCCACGGCCAACGGGACCGACGGACGCAACCTCTTTTTCGAGGGGCGCAGGAGCCTGGGGTTGGAGATCCTTCGCGATCTCGATGAGGCGCAGCCGGCCCAGCTGGCTGGGGGCATTCCCGTGCTGACGCTGATTCAACTTCTTCGCGAAGTCGCTCAATCCACCCCCAAGGAGAAACCCGTTGCACGACGCCACCCCCATGCCGAACTCGATGACGAAGCCGAGCTTGCTTAGCGGGACGGCGTTCATTCGCCCGACCGCTGCGGAGCGGCAGGTAGGTCGTCTGATGCGTGCGCCTGACGGTCATGATAGCGGCGGCACGCCGGCACCGTCGCCCACGCCTTCTCCCGCTCCCGCCGATACCGCAGCGCCTGCGGCTGATGCCACGGCGCTGGGGGCCGGTGACGGCGGTGACGGCGCCGCCGAGGGTGGTGACGCGACTGCTCTCGGCGGCAAGCTGGACGGCGATGGCGCCGCGGACGGCGATGTCGCCACCAAAACGCCGGAGGAGCTGGCGGCAGAGGCCGAGGCGGCAAAGGCCGCGGAAGTCCCGGCCGCTTACGATCTGACCGCGCCCGAGGGCATGACGATCAACCCGGCCGACCTCGAGGAAGCCACGCCGATCTTCAAGGAACTCGGCCTGTCCAACGACCAGGCCAACAAGCTGATGCCGGTGGCGGCGAAATTCGCGCAGCGCATTGCCGACCAAGCGAACCAGGCGATCCTCGCGCAGGTTCAGCAGGATCGCAAAGCGTGGCTCGACACTGCCAAGGCCGATCCGGAGATCGGCGGTCAGCACTGGGACGGCACGATCAAGACGGCGGCTTCCGCGCTCGACAAGCTCGGGTTCGTCAAGGGCTCGCCGTTCCGCGTGCTGCTCGACGAGAGCGGTCTCGGCAACCACCCCGAAATGATCCGCGCCTTCACCAAGGTCGGCAAGGCGATCGGCGAGGACAGCAATTTCGTCCGCGTCGAATCCGGCGGCGCGCCGCGGTCGCATGCGCAGGTTCTCTACGGCAACAACGGTTCGAAATAGGAGCTTAGAACATGGTCACCCTGGCAACTGGCGCTCTCACGCTCGCCGATTGGGCCAAGCGTCTCGATCCCGACGGCAAGGTGCCGGCCGTGGCCGAGTTGCTGTCGCAGTCGAACGAGATCCTCGAGGACGCAGTGTTCAAGGAAGGCAATCTGCCTACCGGTCACCGCCTGACGATCCGCACCGGCCTGCCGGCGGTGTTCTACCGCATGATCAACCAGGGTGTGCCGACCAGCAAGTCGCTGACCGCGCAGATCGACGAGGCGTGCGGCATCCTCGAGGCGCGCTCGCATATCGACGTCGAGCTCGCCAAGCTGAACGGCAACACCGACGAGTTCCGCCTGAGCGAGGACTCCGCGTTCATCGAGGCCATGAACCAGACGATGGCCGGTGCCATGTTCTACGGCAATCCGGCGACCGATCCGCGCCAGTTCCTCGGGCTGCAGACGCGCTATTCGCTGTCGACCGCCGGCAACGGCACCAACATCATGAAGGCTGGCGGCGCCGGGTCGGTCAACACCTCGATCTATCTGGTGGTGTGGGGCGAGAACACCGTGTTCTGCCCGTTCCCCAAGGGCTCGATGGCCGGCCTGATGCAGCAGGATCTGGGCGAGGAGAGCGTCCCCGACGCCAACGGCAACTTCTACCAGGCGCTGCGCGCGCTCTATCAGTGGAAGAACGGCGTGGCGGTGAAGGATTGGCGCTACGTCGTGCGCATCTGCAACATCGACACCACCGACCTCGTCGGCCAGTCGGGCACGCAGGCGACGGCTGCAGCGACCAACATCATCAACCTGATGAGCCGCGCGATCGACCGCATCCCGAACCTGTCGATGGGTCGCGCAGCCTTCTACGCGAACCGCACGATCACCTCGATGCTGCGCATCGCCGCTCTCAACAAGAGCAGCGCGGCGCTGAGTGTGCAGGAAGCGCTGACCCAGTTCGGCGCGCCGACGGTCGAAACCCGCTTCCTCGGCATTCCGGTGCGCAAGGTCGACCAGCTGCTCAACACCGAATCGACGGTCGCCTGACCGCGCGTCCGCTCAAGGAGTAACGACCATGATCCTCGACAACTTCCTCGTCTTCTCCGGCGCGATCAGTGCGGCCGGCGTGATGTCGGGCCAGGCGGTCAACACCGCCGGTTCGTTCCTCTCGACCAACACCGTCGACCTTGCGCCTCTGGCGCTTGGCGGCAACCAGGTGTTCGACGTCGGGCAGGGCGAGCCGCTCGAGATCGCGATCAGCATCCTGACCGCGCCGACCGTCGGCACCAGCGTGCAGTACCAGCTGATCCAGGCGGATGACGCGGCGCTGAGCAGCAACGTGCAGGTCATCAACCAGACCGACGCGCTGCCGATCGCCAGCCTGACGGTCGGCCAGATCGTCGCGCTGCACTATGACCGCGCCGCGCCATACCTGCCCAAGCGATACATCGGTCTGCGCTACGTCAATGTCGGCGCCATCGCGACCGCCTCGTACTTCGCCGCGATCGTCAAGAACATCGCCGATGTGAAGAACCTCTACGGCAAGTCCGGCTTCAGCGTCCTCTGAGGCGTCTGCTCCGGCGTCCTTGTAAACGATAGGGAATGAACATGCCCCGCTATCTAGTGCTCGAAACCTCCCTGATCGGGAATGAGATCGTCGAAGCCGGCCGCGAGGTCGACTATGACGGCTATCCGAGCGGCAATCTTCAGCCGCTCGATGATGAGGGCCGCGCCAAGGCGGCCGAGCTGATCGAGTTGAACAAGCAGCGCATCCGCGAGATGCAGGCGGCGAATCCGTTCTCGCCGACCATCGACCCGGAAGCGCTGGGCACGGCGATTGCAAAGGCGGTTGGCGAGGCAATGGCCTCGCTCGTCAACGAGCAGGCCGATCTTCGTCGCCAGCTCGACGAGGCAAACGCTGCGCTCGAGCAGGCCACGGCGCCGGCGGCCGACGCGGGCAAGACAGCGAAGGGCGGTAAGGCCGCGACGGCCGATGCGAGTGCCGCAGGAGCCGGTGACGGCGCAGCCGCGGCTACCGCGTGAAGTGACACAGGCGGGCCGATTCAACCGGCCCGCCTGACCGCCTATCCCGTCGGACATGGGCGTCAGCATCACGACATGCAATCTGGCACTGGGCGAGCTTCGCGCCCCTCCGATCGCCGACATATCGGAAGACACGATCGAGGCGCGCGAGTGCGCGCGCTACTATCCGCAGGTGCTGCGCATCCTGCTCGAGCGGCACGACTGGTCGTTCGCCAACCGCCGCGCCACCCTTGCGCAGCTCGCTACCAATGACCGGCCTAACGAATGGTCGCTGGCCTATGCCATGCCGACCGACGTCGCTAAGCCGCTGCGTCTGGCGCCGGCGGGCTTCTCGGCCTGGCCGAGCTGCGACTGGACCGGTCCCGCGTCGCAATTCCTGATCGAGAACGGCACGCTCTACACCAACGTGACCGACGCGGTGCTCGAATATTCGGCCGCGACGGTCGATGACGGGGCGATGACGGGGCTGTTCGTCGACGCACTGGCCTTCGCCCTGGCGGCGCGCCTTGCGGTGCCGCTGCGCGACAGCCCGACGACGAAGGGGCAGATGCTCCAACAGGCCGAGATCGCCTTTCAGCGTGCGGTCGCCGAGGACCGGAACCGCCAGCCCCAGCGCGACACGGAAAGCGTCGACGAGGTCGGCGCGGCGCGCATGGGTGGCTGGCCCGGCGCGGGCTATTGCTGATGGTGCTGCGCACCGGCCAGCCCAATTTCAGCAAGGGCGTGATCTCCGAAGAGCTCGTCGCGCGTATCGACGTCGCTTCCTATGCGAGCGGCCTGAAGCGCGCCGACAATGTCATCGTGCTCAAATATGGTGGCGTGACCAAGCGGCCGGGAACGCGCCTGGTGGCGGAGGTCTATGCCGACCAGGGGGTGCGCCTGATCCCGTTTCAGTTCTCGCTCGAGCAAACCTACGCGCTCGAGATGGGGCAGGGGTATATGCGCCCAGCGGCCAATGGCGGGCTCGTGATCGAGGAGAAGCTGACTATCACGGCAATCACGCCCGGCGTGACGACGACGATCGCGGCAGCCTACCACGCCTACAGCATCGGCGATCAGGTCTATTTCGACGGCGTCACCGGCATGGCCGAGATCAACGGGCGCATCGGTCGCGTCACCAGTGTGCCGGATGCCGGGCATTACGTCGTCGATATCGATTCGACTGGGTTCAGTGCCTTCACGGGTGACACCGGCGGTATCACGCGGAGCGGCACCCCGCCGCCACCGCCGCCACCGCCGCCGGTACCGCCACCTGCACCCGATCCCACGCCCCCGCCGGTTGGCGGCGGCGGTGGTGGTGGGCGCTACTGCGTCGCGGATGACACGCCGATCCTGCTGGCGGACGGCCGAGAGGTGCAGGCGCGCTTCCTGACGATCGGCACGCTGCTGCGCACGCGGCACGAGGCGACGCTCGACTGGGGCGATTATCCGATTGAGGATATCAAGTTCGCGTTTGAGCCGGTGTGGCGCGGCGAGGTCGATGACGTCGAGATCCGCGCAACCCCCGATCACCGGTTCTTTGTTGCAGGTGGCTGGATGCCAATGCGCGAGATCGGTCGACCCGATGGCAAGGCATGGGTGGCGAAGATCACGGTGGCCGAAGCGCACACCTATGTCTCGGCCGGCGTGCTGTCCCACAACTTCAAAGAATATGACAATTTCCTATGAGCGGCGCGCGCATCTATCGCGTCGGCTCGCCGTTCAATGGGCCCGAACTGACCGAGGTCGATTTCGAGCAATCGGCGAACGTCATGTATCTGGCGCATCTCAACCATGCGCCGACCAAGCTGACGCGTGCCGGGCATACCGACTGGACCTTCGCCAGCGTGTCGTTCGGGCCCACGCTGGCGGCGCCGGGATCGGTCGCCGCGGCGGCCACCACGCCGAACACCGACGCGGCCAACAGCGGCAACGCCTATTTCCCGATCAGCTCGTCCTATGCAGTGACAGCGATCGACGATGTCAGCGGGCAGGAAAGCCGAGCCTCGGCGACGTCGAGCGCGACGAACGATCTGACGCTCAAGCGCAATTACACGACGATCACCTGGGCGGCGGTGACCGGCGCGACGCGCTACCGGATCTACAAGGCCGACAACACCCAGTCATTCGGCTACATCGGCAACACGACCGCGCTGACGTTCCAGGACAATAACATCGGCCCGGACTATTCCGACGGCCCGCCGGTCGGCGAGAACCCGTTCGCCGCTGCCGGCGACTATCCCTCCACCGTCACCTTTTTCGAGCAGCGCCTGCTGTGGGGGCGCACCACAAATCACCCGAATGCGATCTGGGGTTCGCGGTCGGGCATGTTCGAGAACATGGACGTGTCGCGGCCGATCAAGGCATCGGATTCGCTGACCTTCGCGCTGGTCGCGGGTCGGGTCAACGCGGTCAATCAGCTCGTCTCAGTCAACAACCTGCTGGCGCTGACATCGGATTCCATTTTCAAGGTCGATGGCGGCCAGGCCGGCTATATCTCGGCGACCGATTTCGTAGTGCGCCGGCAGAACGGGCGTGGATCCTCGCGGCTCAACCCGCTGGTGATCGACAGCGTGTGCTTTTACCAGACCAGCGTCGGCAACGGGGTGCGGACGCTCGGCTATCAGTTCCAGACCGACAGCATCGATTCGAACGACATCACGATCTATTCGCCGCACCTGTTCCGCGGCTTCGGGATTGTCAGCTGGGCCTATGCGCAGGAGCCGCGCTCGCTGATCTGGGCGGTGCGCAGCGACGGCAAGCTGCTGTGCTTCACCTGGGAGCAGGAACAGCAGGTATGGGGCTGGACGATCTGCGAGACCGATGGCCTCGTCGAATCCGTCTGCGTCATTTCGGAAGGGGCAGAGGATAGGCTCTATCTGACCGTGCGGCGTAACGGCAAGCTGCTGATCGAGCGCATGGCGGCGGCTCGGTGGAGCGCGATCGACGACACCTGCTTCCTCGACAGTGCGGTCACCTATCTGTTCGATACGCCGACGACGATTTTGCGGAACCTGAACCACCTTGAGGGCAAGACGGTGTCGGCGCTGGTGGACGGCAATGTCGTATCGGGCCTTGTGGTGACCGGTGGCACGGTGACGCTGTCCTTTGCCGCGACCAAGGCAACCTGCGGCCTGCCGTACACTGCGACGATCGAGACCCTGCCGCTGGCGATTCAGGAACGGTCGGGGTGGACGGTCGCCAAACCGCAGACACAGGCAAAGGCTGTGGTGCGCGTGATCGATAGCCGCGGGCTCCGCGTCGGGCCGAACGATGCCAGTCTCGAGGCGCTGCGCTCGCGCGTCGGAGAACTGCCGGGGCAACCGAATGCCTTGCAGAACGGCCTGTTCGAGACGTGGCTGCGCCCGGAGATCAACGGCGGGGCGCGGTGCGTCGTGCAGTCGGTCGATCCGCTGCCGATGACGGTGACCGGGATTTATCTCGACCCCAGTGTCGCCGGGTGATGTGTCGCTGCGCCAGGCGCAGCCATGGCATATCGGCACGATCGCGCGGCGTATGCGGGCCGACGACATCCGCGAATGCGCCGGGTTCGGACACACCCCAAAGCAGGCGCTGCGCCTTGCGCTGACGACGTCGACGATGGCGTGGACGGCATTCGTGGGTGACCGCGCCGAAGCGATGTTCGGGCTGGTCGTCAACAGCGCGCTGGGCGGTGACGGCGCGCCGTGGATGCTCGGCACCGAGGCGATCTATCGTCACCCGCGCGAGATGATCGGCTGGGGCCCGACGATCGTCGCGCGCATGGCCGATTCAACACCGCACCTCTCGGGCCTAGTCGGGAGGAGCAATGCCCGCGCTATTCGTATGCTGCGGGCATGGGGGTTTGCCATTGGCACGGAGGTGATCATCATGCGCGGGGTCGAATTCGTGGCATTCGACAAGGGGCGCGGCTGATGTGTGGACCGCTCGCCGTGCCGCTGATGATCGCATCCACCGTCATTTCCAGCGCCGGCCAGGTGATGGCCGGCATCGGTCAGTCGCAGCAGGCGAATTACCAGGCGCAGGTCAACGACCAGAACGCCAAGCTATCGGCCCAACAGGCAAACGACAGCAACCAGAACACCAACCTCGAGGCACAGCGGCGCTATCGAACGCTCGCCCAGACCAAGGGCGCCCAGCAGGCGGCGATGGCGGCCAACGGCGTCGACCTGAATTTCGGCTCGGCGGTCGACGTGCAGCGCGATACCGCGATGATCGGTGCCGAGGACGTCGCACAGATCTACAAGGGCGGCGCCGAGCGCACGCGCGGCTATGACATTCAGGGCTGGAACTATGCCAGTCAGGCCGCAGCCGATCGCGCAAAGGCCAAGGGCGCGTTGCTGCAGGGCATCATGGGCGGCCTCGGCACCGCGCTCGGTGGTGCGTCACAGGTGGTAAAGATGGGCGGGTTCGGCGGGGGCGGCAGCAGTGCCGGCACCGGTAATAATCATTGGTCTGGTCCGTAGATGCCGCAGGTTCCGATCGAGCAGAACCAGGTCGGCATCGCTGCCGTCACCGACGCGAAGATGCGCCCGGCCGACTATAGCGGGACGGGCTTCGAGGCGCTCGGCGCGGGGCTGCACCAGCTAGGGCAGGGCGGGGAAGAGCTGGCCAAGGCGTTGGACGAGCGCCGGCTCGAGCAGGAGAAAACCCGCGCGACGGCGCTCGATAACGGCTTCGTTCGCGCCGCGCAGCAGATAAGGAGCGGCTTCCTTACCCAGAGCGGACTAAACGCCAATGGCGCGCGTCCCGATGCCGAAAAGGCACTTGCCGACCTGAGGGACCAATATCTCGGGCAGGCGACGACGCCGCGCATGCGGCACATGCTTACGCCCGTGCTGGATGGCCGGGTCACCGGCATACTCGGCGAATTCGATCAGCATGTCGCTGCGCAGGAGGTGAAGGCCAAGGGTGCCGAGTCCGTTTCGCGCGTCGCGCTCGCCCGGGAAGAAGCTGCATCCGCGACCGATCAACAGGTGCGCGATATGGCGATCGCCACGGGGCTGGGCGAGATCGCCGCGCAGAACGCCCGCGACGGCCTGCCCGCGGCGGTGACGACGGCCGACCAGTTCAAGTTTCGCAGCACCGTGCACACCGAGGTGCTGCGCAACCTGATCGTCGGCGACAATGTCGATGGCGCCGTAGCCTATCACAAAGAGCACCAGGCCGAGATGACGGCGGCCGACAATTTGACCGCCAACGCCCTGCTCCACGACCCGCTGCAGGCGCGCGACACGACCGCTTATGTCAATGGCAAGATGGGCGCAGCGACTGCCGGAGATAGTAGCGCGACCTTCTCCTACGGCGATCCGTACCATGGCGCCGGCGGCACGCCCGTTCCTGGCGGCCAGTTCGGTGCGCCGCGTGATTACGGCACCCACAAGGGCGTTGATAAGCCGGGCCCGCTTGGCGCGCCGCTCTATGCCATGGGTGCGGGAACCGTGCAGGATGTGACCCACTCCCCGCTCGGCGGGACGATCGTCGTGATGCACATGGCGAACGGCGATGTGGTCAAATATGACCACCTCGGCAAAGTGAACGTCAAGCCGGGCGATTCTCTGACGCCCGACACGCAAGTTGGCGCCGTCGGCATGACAGGCCGCACGACGGGCCCACATGTCCATATCGAGATCATCCGCGACGGAAAGCCGCTCGATCCGCAGCAGATCATCGGCCACGTTCAGCAATCGCCGCAGCGCCACGATCTGAACGCGTTGCTCGGCGCGGTGGACGCCGACCAGAATGCCGGGCGGATCACGCCGGAACAAGCCCTGCGCTACAAGGGCGAGATAGAGCGCCGCGTTGGACGCGACGAGCAGCTGCAGGCGCGCACCGAAGAGGACGCGCAGCGCGCGGCGCTCGACCAGATCACGGCGCTCGGCGGCAAGAAGAACGGCCTCGGTTTCACCAACATGGCGCAGCTCGATCCCGCGATCGTCGCGCGCCTGTCACCATCGACGCGCCTGTCGCTGATGACGATGGCGCAGGAGAATGCGCGCGCGATCCAGGCGCAGGCGAACGGACAGGACGCCTTCAACCTCCACATGATGTCGATCTACGATCCGGAAGGGTTCAAGAAAACCGATCTGCGGATGTTCCAGAACAAGGTGACGCCTGGCGAATTGGCCAGCCTGGCCGAGACGCAGGGCAAGATGCGGACTGGCCCGGGCGAGGACGTCGACCACGGCAAGATCTGGTCGCTGATCCGCGACCCGATCCGGGGAATGCCGAGCATTGGCGTCAACCCTGGCAACGGCAGCGACCTGGGCAAGCTCACCGACGCGAACAAGCGGTCGCGGGTGATGATGCAGCGCGTCTTCACGATGGTGCAGGCCGATATCAACTCCCGGCTGCATGGCCAGCGCCAGCCGACCGACGACGAGATCCAGCAATCCTATGACCGCGCGGTACGCACCGTAACCGTGTCGGGCGATCATCTGCGCGGCGTAACGGCGCGCGCCTATCAACTGGTCTCACCGGCCAGCGGCGTGCCGGATGTCGACCGCCAGCAGATCACGTCGGCATTTTCCCGGCGCTATCACCGGACGCCGTCGGAACAGGAAATCGTCGACGCCTATCAGCAGGTGCAGCGCCGGTGAGCGATCGCCCGATCGGCTGGCGCCCGCCTGCCAGCAATCCTTATGAGGACGTGTTCGCCGAGCGAGACCGGACTGCCGCCGGTGGTGCGCTGATCACCGCGCCGCCCAATGCCGACGCTGCTGCGCGCGCGAACGTGCTGGCGCGGCAATCCGGGCTCCCGGCCGACACGGTGCTGCGCGATCTCGCCAAGTTCGAGCAGGATGCGCGCAGGACTGGCGCGATCCGCGACGTGCAGGGCTCAGACTATATGTCGAGCTGGTTCGCCGATCCTGCCCGCGCGGCGGCGGCGCAGGACGATACGGCAACCCTGCGCGATATCAGCGATCAGTTTCAGGCCTTTTGGGGCAAGGGTGCAGCCCAGCGCCGCGCCGAGATTGCCGCTCCGGCTCAGGCGTTCTTTGCGCGTGCGCGTCAGCTCGACCCGGAGACAGCGCAGCAACTCGCCGGGATGCAGGCGCCAACGGGCTTTTTCGGCAAGCTTGGCGACTTTCTCAACAAAGGTATTTTCGGATTCGAGGCCGGTCTCGATCGGCTTGAGGGCGCCGCGTCGGCAACGCTCGGCCTGACGGATCATGCCAAATTCGCGGCGCGTCAGGCGCAGCAGAAAGAGGCTCTCGCCGGCGCGCGTATCGACGGGGAGATCTCGTTTGCGAACCTGAAGTCGAAGCCGACGATCGGCAATATAGTGTCGTATGGCGGGCAACAGACCGTCCAGGCGGTGCCCAGCGTCGGCGCGGCGATCGTTGCCTTTCCGCTCATGGTGGCGTCGATGCTCGGGCAGACTGGGCAGGATCGCGCCGTCAACAATGGACGCGACGCGGCGACCACGTCGGACATTATCACGGGTTCGCCGTTCGCGCTGACCGCAGCCTTTCTCGACCGGTTCGGACTCGGCAAGGCATGGGGCGCTGTGGGGCGCAACATCGTCACCCGGACGGCGAAGGGCCTTGCCGTCGAGGCGGCCACACAGGCGGGGCAATCGGGCATCCAATATGCCGGCGGCACGGTCGGCACAGACGCCGGGTTCGATCCGGGCGAGGCGTTCAACCAGGTCATTGCGGGCGGATTGACCGGGGTCTTTCTCGGCGGTGCGATTCGCGGTGCGCACGAGGGCATCGCGCGGCTTCGCGGCGACGCCCATCTGCTGGCCGATGCCAATCAGGCAGCAGTTGGCGCGCAGGTGCTGGACACGTTTATGCAGCGCGCCGCGGCATCGAAGCTGCGCGAGCGCGACCCGGAAGCGTTCCGCCAGTTCATCGACGGCCAGGCGCAAGGGACGGCGGCGGAAAACGTATATATTCCGGCCGAGGCGATCCGTGCGCTCAATCAGAATTACCACGAGGACCCGTTCTTCCGCGACTATCGGGAGCAGATCGACCAGGCGCTCGCGCTTGACGGCGACGTCGTGCTGCCGACCGGCGACGTCGCGGCCCGCCTCGCCGGCACGCCGGAATGGGAGACGCTGAAACAGGATGCGCGCTTCTCGCCCGGCGGTATGTCGCCGGCCGAGCTCGAGCATCTACAGGCAACGCATGGCGAGGCGCTGGCCGATGTCGGCGCGCGCGTGGCAGGGGAGGTGACACGCGCGCTGCGCGAGGCAGGACCGGCCAGTGCGGTGCATGCCGAGGTGCGCGACGCATTGAGCCAGGCGGGCTTCGCCCCAGAGGCTGCGGAGCGCTATGCCCAGCTCTACGCCGCCAATCGCGAGGCGTGGGCGCAACGGCTCGGCACGGAGGCGCTGAGTTATCACCGGGCCAACCCGATCGCCTTCCGCCGCGTGCTGCCGGAATCGCTCGCGCGGGTGCAGGCGGCGGGCGACACCGACCTCGTCATCAATGCGATGAAGCGCGGGAGCGCGGCGGCGAAGGCCGGGCCATCGCTGGTCGAATGGATCGCGAAGCAGGGAGGCATCGAGGATCGCGGCGGCGACCTCGCCTCGATGGGGGCGGGGGACTGGCACAAGGGCCGGCCAGGCCGACGCAAGCTGATCCGGCCGCACGAGGACGGGCAGGGCGACATGCTCGGCGGCACGCGCCAGCAGAACGCCAACTCGCCTGACGAGATGGCGGTGCGCGCTCAGGAGGCGGGATATTTCCCGCCCGGCGAGCGTCCCACGGTCAACGATCTGCTCGAGGCGATCCATGGGGAGCTGCGCGGCCATCCTGTGCATGCGGATTCCGCCGTGCCCACGGGGCGCGATGCCGATATCCGCGCCGCGGCGGAGGATCTGCGCCGCGTGCTCGAGGATCGTGGCGTCGATCCTGACAAGGCAACCCGGCCCGAGGTGCTGGCGGCGATCGCTGCGCACCAGGCGGAGCAGGAGATGGCGGGTCGGCGGCTGGGGCAGGGCGCGCCCGAGCAGTGGCGTAGCGCGGTCGATGCGGTGCTACGCGGCGAGCCGAAAGGCCGCCAGCTTGAGGTGGGCAAGGTCTCGGCCGCGCTTCGCTCGGTCGGCCTTGGCGAGGGGTCTGTCGTCATGTCGGCCAGCAAGCTGGCCACGGCGTGGAAGAAACATCAGGTGCCGGCCGACGTGTTGCACAACCTGCCGGCGCTGATCGAAGAGCCGCTGGCGGTATTTCCTTCGGCGAAGCGCGATGGAACCCAGATCGTCGCGACGGTGGCGCGCGATCGCAACGGCGATCCTGTCATCGTCCCGCTGGTCGCCCATGAGAGCGGCGGCGCGGTCGTGCTGTCGGTCTATGGCAAGAGCGGTTCCGAACGTGCGAGCGGCGACGAGTGGATCGCAAAAGAAATCGCGCAGGCGCAGGCTGATGGGTTGAAGGTATTTCTGGGTAAGGGTTTCGCCGACCTCAAGCCGCAGCCCGCCGAGCAAAGCTCGGCTCCACCATCTGATCTAATTCCAGCAGGTGGGTCGGCGAAACCGGGGCGAAAGATACTGTCGCTGGGCACGGCCGTCAAGCGCCAGCTCGACCAGCAGGAGGGCGACAACGCCCGCGGGCGCATCAGCTTCACCGATGGCGGCGCGGTGATCGAGCTGTTCCAGCATGCCGATCTATCGACCCTTTTGCACGAAACCGGGCACGGCTGGCTCGAGGAATTGAAGCGCAACGCGGAATCCGCCGATGCCCCTGCGGACGTGCGCGCCGATTGGGATGCGGTGAAAGGCTGGTTCGCCGAACAGGGGCACGGCGTCGGCGAGGATGGGTTCGTGCCGACCGAGGCGCACGAGCTATTCGCGCGCGGGTTCGAGCGCTACGCGATGGAGGGCAAGGCGCCGTCGAGCGCGCTGCGCGCCGCGTTCGATGCATTCCGTAGTTGGCTGCTGCGGATCTATCGTCATGTCGATGCGCTGAGCGCGCCCATCACGCCGGCGGTGCGCGAGGTGTTCGACCGGATGCTTGCCAGCGAGGACGCGATCGATGCCGAGGCGCGGCGCGAGGATGCGCGCGGGCTGTTCGACGAAGCCGCCAGGGCCGGCATGACCGATGCGGAATTCGCCGCCTATCGCGGCACCGTGACGGCGGCACGCTCCGAGGCGAAGGATGCGTTGCTCGCCAAGACGATGGACGTGATCCGGCGCCGGCGCACACAGGAGTGGAAGAAACAGGAGGGCGCAGTTCGCGACCAGGTCGCGGGCCAGGTTAACGCCCGGCCTGAATTCACCGCGCTGCATCTGTTGCAAACGGGGTCATGGCTCGACGCGCCGGAGCGGCAGGGGGTCAAGGTCAAGCTGAGCCGCGAATGGATCGTGCAGAATTTCGGCGAGGACGCACTGGCGCTGCTCCCGCGCACGGTGCCGCCCATCCATGCCGAGAAGGGTATCGACGGGGACACGCTGGCGGAGATGACCGGGGCATCGTCGGGTGATACGCTGGTGCGCACGTTGATGGGGATCGAGGCGAGCCGGCGCGAGATGCGCGCTGCGGGTGACGAGCGCACGGTGCGCCAGCGGACGATTGACGACGAGACCGAGACCGTGATGCGCAAGCGCCACGGCGACCCGCTCACCGATGGTTCGATCGAGCAGGAGGCGATTGCCGCGGTCAACAATGCCCGCCGCGGCGAAGTGCTTGCCACCGAGGCGCGGATCCTCGGGCGGCGCGTCGGGGAAGCGGCGACGCCGGCCGAGCTGGTGCGCCAGTTCGCCGAGCGGACGATTGCGGAAGGGACCGTCGCAGACGTTGCCAGTCGCGCGGCGATGCAGCGATATCGCCGCAACATGGACCTGGCGTCGCGGCTCGCCGAGGAAGCCTATATCAAGGGCGATGCCGACGCCGCCTTCCGCCACAAGCAGGCGCAGCTCTTCAACCACGCGCTGCTGAGCGAGGCGATCAAGGCGGCCGACGAGGTCGACAAGATCGTCGAGCGACTGAGCCGGATCGCCAACAAGGCGACGATGAAGACGATCGACCAGGACTATCTCGACCGCGCGCACGGCATGCTCGAGGCGTTCGATTTCCGGCCGCGCTCGCAAAAGTCGATCGATACCCAGGAGGTCTATGCCGACTGGGCGAACCAGCAGCGCGCTAACGGCATCGACGTGATGCCGCTCCCGCGCATGACGTCGCAGGGGGTGCACTATTCGCGCATCTCGGTGGAAGAATTGCGCGGGCTCGACGCATCGGTCGAGCAGGTCATGCATCTCGGCCGGTTCAAGCAAAAGCTCATCGACCAGAAGGAGGAGCGCGATCTCGATGCGGTGGTGCAGGAAGCGGTCGGCAATGCCGAGCGGCTCCATCAGCGCCCGCCTTCGAACCTGATGGACCCGAGCCTCGGCGATCGCTTCAAATCGGGTGTCGCGGCGGCGGACGCGTCGCTCCTGAAAATGGAGGAAATTTTCGACTGGCTCGACCACGGCGACGCGAACGGCGTGTTCAATCGCATCGTCTTTCGCCCGATCGCCGACGCGCAGGACCGCGAGAACACCATGCTGCGCGACTATTATGAGCGCGTGCGCAAGGCGATGGAGACGGTACCGAAAGAGACCATCCGCCAATGGGCCAAGCGGGTCGACACGCCCGAGCTGCTGAACCGCGAGACGGGCGAGCCTTACGTGCTGACGCGACAGAATCTCGTCGCGATGGCGCTCAACGTCGGAAACGAGGGTAATTTGCAGCGCCTCGCCGACGGCTATGGCTGGTCAGAAAATTCGATCATGCGCGTGCTCAACCGAGAGCTTTCGGCCGAGGAATGGCATTTCGTTCAAAAGACCTGGGACATCATCGAGACGCTCTGGCCGCAGATCGCCGCGATGGAACGGCGCATCAATGGCGTCGCACCGGACAAGGTCCGCGCGCGCGGCTTCGACACAAGCGCCGGGTCGCTGCGCGGGGGCTATTACCCCGCGGTGTACGACACCTCGCGCAGCCTTGAGGCGGAGCACCACGCCGGCAAGGCGAACGACCTGTTCGAGACGATGTACACGCGCGCCACGACACGGGCATCGGCCACAAAGGATCGTCTGGAAAAGGTGCGCCGGCCGATCCTGCTGCAGCTGGGCGTGATCAATCGCCACCTTGGCGAGGTGATCCACGATATCACGCACCGCGAGGCGATCATCAACGCCGACAAGTTCCTTTCGTCCAAGCGGGTGCAGGCGGCGGTCGATAGGTCGCTCGGGCCCGAGATCCGCAAGCAGTTCCGGCCTTGGCTGAAGTTCGTCGCCAACCAGTGGGCGATCGAGAAGGCCGGCAACGAGGGGCTGGGCAAGTGGATGAACAAGGCGCGGTCGAACGCGACGATCGTCGGCATGGGGTTTCGCATCAGCACGATCATGGCGCAGATTGCCGGATATTCGAACAGCGTCGAATATGTCGGGGGTAAGTGGGTGGCGGCGGCGATCGCCCGGACGGGCGCCAGCCCGGTTGAGACGTTCAATTTTGCGCTCTCGCGATCAGGCGAGTTGCGCGACCGCATGGACACACTCGACCGCGATATCCGCACCGGCATTGCGCAGCTCGCCGGAAAGACCAGCGCGCTGAGCGCGGCGAAGCGCTTCGCCTTTCACGGCATCGGCTACATGGACCGCGTCGTCGCGGTGCCGACGTGGCTCGGCGCCTATAACAAGGCGATCGCCGGCGGTGCGACCGAGGGCGAGGCGATCTATGCCGGCGACAAAGCCATTCGCCTTTCGCAGGGTTCGGGCAGCCCGAAGGATCTCGCGGCGATCCAGCGCGGCACCGGCAAGTGGGGCCAGGCGCTCAAGCTGATGACGATGTTCTACAGCTATATGTCGGTGGTCTATCAGCGGAATCGCTCGCTCGGCCGCGACGTGATGCAGGCCGGGCGCGAGCGCGACCTGCGCGCAACGCCGCATCTGCTCGCGCGCGCCTGGTGGCTGGTCGCCGTCCCGCCCGTGCTCTCGGCGATCCTCGCGGGGCAGGGGCCGCAGGATGGCGAGGACTGGGGCGCCTGGGCGCTGAAGAAGATGATGTCGCAGCTGCTCGGGCCGATTCCGGGGGTGCGCGACGTGGTCGAACCGACATGGGATGCGATCGCCGGCAACAAGACGTTCGGCTACCAGCTCTCGCCGTTGCAGCGCGCCGGCGACAGCATCGTCACCACGGGCAAGGATCTTGGCCATATCGCCCGCGGCGAGCCGACGCAGCATGCTACGAAGGACACGCTGGAAACCGTCGGCTACACGACCGGCCTGGTGCCGGGACAGGCTGCCTCGGCGGCGCAGTTCTTCGTCGACCTCGGCAATGGCGAGCAGCACCCCGAGACCGTGGCCGACTGGTATCGTGGCGTGACCACGGGGCATGCCGAGAAGAAGAAGTAGCTGGGAGGCGGGCGGCGCCATCCGCCCGATTCAAGCTGATGCCCGGACAGCCTACGCCAGCCGCTAGCGAAGCGGAGGCGCCGGCGTGTCGATCAGTTCCGATATTCAAAGCGGCCCCTATACGGCCAATGGCTCGCTCGCCGCGTTTCCTTTCACCTTCACTGCGGTCAGCGCGGCCGAGGTCGCGGTCGACGTAAATGGCGTTACGATCTCCCCCTCGCTCTACACCGTTTCGCTGACCGCCCCGCCAGCAAACGGCGGCACCGTAAATTTCACGACTGCGCCGGTCGCTGCAGCGACGGTCCTGATCCGCGCCAATCCGGACTATCTGCAAGACAGCTATTTCGAGAACCAGGGCGCGTATAATCTATCGACGGTCAACCAGATCAACCGGCGCCAAGGCATGCGCTCGATGGTGACCGACAGCAAGGCGAGCCGGGCGATGCGCGTGCCTGTCGGCGACGGCGCCGACATGACGCTGCCGGCGGCCGCGGCACGGGCCGACAAGCTGCTCGGCTTCGGCGCGATCGGCGGTGGGGCGAAGCCTGCGGTGTTCAATATCTCGGCGACGGCGCTGGAGACGTTGGCAGCATCGAATGCCGACATCATCCTGATCGCGGACAATATTGGCGTGATCGACGCGGTGGGCGCCAATCTGGCCGGATCGAATAGCATCGGCACGGTTGCAGCGAACATCGCTGCGGTTAACACCTTGGCGGGGATTGCGGGCGCGGTGGTGGCGGTGGCGACGATCGCCGCCAATGTCACGACGGTGGCGGGTATCGCCGCCAATGTCACCACGGTCGCCGGGGCGATTGCCAACGTCAACGCGGTCGGTGGGTCGATCGCCAATGTCAACGTGGTGGCGACTGATCTCAATCTCGGCGCATCCGGCCTGCTCTATCAAGCTCCCGGCGTCTTGGCCGCGATTGCTGCAAACGCGGCCATCGTCACGACATCCTACGCAACCCCCGGCGGCACCGGCAACCGCACCTCGCTGATCAGGGGCCGCATCGCCGGCCAGTTTCAGGGTATCGCGACCTCGCTGTTCGATGGCGACAATACCGGAGATAATACTCATTCGACGCTCTGGTCGAGCACCGTTACGTCGGCCATGTATCAAGAGTTCCTACTCCCGGCCGGCTATCGCTACGTGCTGGATGAATATGCTGTCCGGCATGCGACGGCGCATGCGACCGGGCGGAACGGCAGTTGGCGGTTGCTCGCGCGCAATCGCTACCTTGGCGAGAGCTGGGTGGAAATCGCCGCATCGACCGCGATTGATCCCCCGTCAACCAGTGGCACGGGCGATGCCAACGTGTTGCAAAAGATCGCCTGCACGCGGAAGTATGCGAACGGTCAGGTCAGGGGCTTCGACAGCTTCCGCTTTGAGGGCGTCAGTGGCACGGCAACGGCGCTCGACGCCAACCGACTCGTCGAAATTGAGTTCAAGTTCGGTGCCGCGCTCGATCATCTCGCCGATCAGATGCCCACAGCAACGGGCACGACGAACCAGGTTGTCGGCAAGCGCAGCGCCGACCCGAAAGACGTTGCCTATATCGACCGGGACGCTGACCCGAAGAACACATCACTGCGCTGGTCGATGCATGCGCAGCAGGAATCGCGGCAGGACACGCGCCGGGCACAGGCGACGTACTTCCTCGATACTATCGACGGGTCATCGTCATTCAATGGGGCGAGCAGCAGCTTCGCGGCGGCGACGGTAGCGGGGATCGTCAAGCGGCAGGCGCTGGTGAATGCCAGCTTCGTCAAGCACACGACCGGGACCGCCGTCTACAAGATCAGCATCGACAAGGGCGCGCTGATCGTTCCGGGCTCGCAGCTTATCCTTGCCTATGTGTCCGGCGCGGCACTGATCCCGCAATGGTTGAAGCCGGTCGCGAATATCGCCGAAGTGGACGCAACGGCAGTCACGATGTGGGACAGCGACCCCAAGGCGCGGGTGTCCGATGTCTATGTGCAGATGCCGGCCAGCAGCAACCCGATCACCGATGGCCGCAGCTATATGGCCGTCGTCACGCCGCCCAAGGCAGCGCGCATCGCGATCCGTGCCAACACGACGATCAACGATCGCTCGCTTGAGCCGCCACTCGGCTACACCTCGATCAGCGCTTATGGTGACGGCGCGCTCCCCTATTTCGATTGCGGCAAGACGCTGGCGTCGGGCGACTGGACGCTCTCGACCGATGCCGGTGTGGGCGGCGGTAGCAACACCACCGTCTTTGAATGCACCGTCACGCGCGAACAATATGTCCGCTATCTCAATGACGCGCAGTTCGTGCTGTACGAGATCGACACGAACGGCAAGGTCTGGACCGCCGAAGTCGCCGCGAACATCGGCGCCACTGTCACTCGGCCTGGTGCCGCCTGGTACGGTGATGTCACGACGCCAGCGACGGGCGCATCCGGTGCGCAAAGCTGCCGCATCTTCTACCGTCCCCGGTTCACGACGGACCCGCGCAGCGATGGCAAGACGTACCGCTACAGCTATCTGAAGGCCGGCATTTCAATCCTCGATAACGCCGACAATGATGACGGCTTTCGTTTCTGTGGCGTCGAAATCGAAGGTATCAAGTCAAGCTATGGGCAGGAGGGGCACGGCCTCGTCCTTGCCAATGCCGATGCGCTCGTGCGTCGCTGCCTGTCTTCGTGGTCGGCGAAGCACGCCTTCATCGTGCAGAGCGGCCGGTGGGAAGATTGCGTCGCCTTTGGTGGGTATAACGGCAACAACAATGTCGGCTGGTATGCTTTCACCTTCTACGCGCAGGAGGCCAAGCGGCTCAATGCCGTCCTAAGCGGCTGCGGTGTCGTCACGCCGGATCACCGGTTCACGCCGAACTCCACGCTCTACAGCCACGGTTCGACCGCCAACAGTCCGCTCAGTGCACGGGTCGAGCGCTTCTTCTCGTACAATGCCGGCGATCTGGTCGCGTCTGTGGCGGGCAAGACGATCATCACCGACTTCCTCGGCACCGGCTACAGCACCAATGACGGCATCTTTGCCTCACTGACCGCGCTACAGGCCGTGTCGGGCAGCGCTGATGCAGCCCTTGCCACGATCAATGCGGGCACGGTTGGCAACCAGGGCTGGTATCGCTGGAACGCCGCCCTCCCGACGCCAGCATGGGAAAAGCTCGCCGCGATGTGGTCGAGCGGGCTCCAGCTCGGGCACGCGACGGCGTCCAATCCGAACCGCTCGGATTATGTTCGTCGGGCGATGATCAGGTCGACATCGCTTTCGCCCATTTTCCTGTCGTCGGCCGGTGGCTCGCCAAGCCGCACTCAGGTCGTGTCGATCAAGGACAGCATCGTTCAATCGGTTGGCGGGTACACCGGCGCGTCGCTTGTCACGATGCAGCAATATTGCCAGTTCGATATCCAGAACAACATGCTGATCACCGACAACACGACCGGCGGTGTCGCGGCCTCGCTCAACGAGGGCGGTCAGGGGACCAAGTTCAAGCGGAACATCCTTTACGATACCAACCCGCTCAACATTCAGTCGGCGTGGGTGCAGTTGTCCCTCGCGACCGCGCCGTCCAGCACGATCTACACCGACATGGATTATAACGTTTATATCCAGACGGTCGCGGGATCGAACCGGCAGTTGCAGATCGGTGGCGTCAACTACGTCGTCGGTAGTCGGGCGCAGTTCGTGACATATCAGGCAGCAATGCTGGCACGTGGCCTCGCCATCGATCAGAACTCGGTGTGGCTTAGCAGCGATGACGCGGCGAACCTGTTTGTCGGCAATCCCCTTACCGGCGATTTCCGCTTGCGCTCCGGAGGCCTGTACTTCGCCGATGGCACGCCGATGAACTTCGCGGACGGCACGCCGGTCAACTCGATCGCTGGCCCGCAAGAGCATCTGGACTGGAACACGCGGGCAGTGCTGCCGGGTGCGCCCGAGGCATGGCCGATCCCGCCCAAAACGGAGGCCAATTGCGAGCTATATTGCCGGGAGCCGTGGCTTTGGGACTGGTATGTCGGGGCCTCGATTGTGCCGGCTGGGGTTCTGTGATGCACCACCCAACCCCGAGGGCGCTGTAGTGGCCCGCGACTTCATCGCCAACCTAGGCCCGATCCTCATCGCGGCGACAGGTTTTCTAGCTCTAATCGGTGGGGGGCTGCGCTTCGTGTGGAAGAAGGTCGAATCGCGCTTCGAGGGGATCGAGCAGAAGCTGGCCGAATGTCATGAGCGCGACGAGCGCAAAGATGGCCAGCTCGAGGCGGTGGTGTGGTCGCTGCACCTGACGATCGACGAGATTGAGCGGATCGACCCCGGCAGGAATCGCACCGTCCAAGAGGTTCGGGATCTTCTGCGCCTGTATTTCCCGATCGACCCCAACACGCCGGCCGCGATGGCCGCCCTGCTGCGCCGCATCCCTTAGGAGAAACGACATGCTGACTTGGGACCAATCCGCCGGCACGATGACGCGCAATGGCGAGCTGATCGGCCGCGGCTATTCCGGCAACGGGCGCGGGGTCAACAACCCGGCGATGCAGGCCGCGCAGGGCATCGGCCCGCTGCCGCAAGGGCGCTATGACCTGACGGGCGTGAAGGACAGCCCGAACACCGGCCCCTTCACCATCGTGCTCGAGCCGTCGCCGGGCACGAACACGCTCGGCCGCTCGGCGTTCCGGATCCACGGCGACAATCGCCTGGCCAACCAGAGCGCCTCGCATGGCTGCATCATCCTGCCCCGCGCGGTGCGCGAGGCGATCTGGCGCACTGGCGATCGCCAGCTGACCGTCGTGGCGTAAGGGCCATGACGTTCAATTTCCTGCGCGGGCCGACAAGCGGGCATCTTGATGTGTCGCGGATGCTGTGGGCGCTCTCCGTGCTCGCCGGCATCGGCTATTCCGGGGCGCACCTGGTCATCAACCACAGCTTTTCGATCATCGAGTTCGGCACCGGCATGGGCTTGCTGCTTGCCGGTGGCGGTACCGCGACCGCGCTGAAGGATCGGGCGGTGGCGCAGGCGGTGGCACAGGGCACGGGAGAAGCGCCATGAAGATCGGCGCAGCGCTCGGCGTTGCCGAACAGGCGGTCGAGGTCGCCGTACCGGCGGCGCGCGGCGCCAAGGTGGCGGTCTATGCGATCGGCGGGCTGATCGTCGCCATCCTGCTCGCCTTCGCCTTCTGGTGGTTCTTCATCCACCCCGGCCAGCTTCGCCAGGCGGCGGCGCAGGGCAAGGTCGACGGCAAGCTCGGCACCGCCGCGGCGACGATCACCACGGAAGCGATCCCCCAAATCAACGACGCCACCCGGCAAAAGGTCGAGGTCGACGTCCAGGTCCAGAAAGGCCAGATCGATGTACGAGCGGCACCCGATGCGGGCACCAATATTCGCGGCGTGTCTGATGGCGTGCTGCGCAATCTCTGCGTGCAGCGCGCCTATGCAGCTGACCGCGCCTGCCTCGCCCTGCATGAAGATCCTGCTGTCGTCGGGCCTGCTGGACGAGACGGAGCCGGCACCAGCCAGCCTGATTGACGGCACGGCCGGCGGCCTCGGCGCGCACGACCTGGCGCAGACCGGGCAGCTGGTGAAAGCGAACATCGACAAGCGAATGGCGGCGCAGATCGGATCGCGCTGCGATGCCGAGTGGGCGGCGGCGCTGAAGGATGCGCGGCCGCGACGCCGGTTCCTTGGGCTCTTCTGACCTTGCGGGGCGAATCGTGCCCGCCTAGAATCGCGTCGTCACGCTGGGTCGTGACCGTTGGATAAGCTGCGATCCGTGCTGGCCTTCCGACGTAGATTCGCGCGGTTCGGAGCCTCGGGGCGCCCAATGCTTCCGGGGGTGGCGACGAAACGGTAGGGGGCGGGCGGAGCGATTGGGGCCGAGCCTGTCCTGGACGCCGCCGATTTTGATGCCGTCGTTTTTAGCGCTTTCCCGATACCGATGATCGGGGTTGGCCCTCAACCGTAAGGCGGGGCGGGCGGCGGCATCAATATCGCGTACGAGGTCGCAGTGGCACGCGCTTCGGTGGGCGCGGGATGAACCGCGGCTCGCCGGGACGCGCGCCCAATTCGAACTCGTCGATGTTAAAGAAAGCGGCGAGCATCGCGCGATCGCGCAGCGCCAGGCGCTCGGGCACGCCCTCCTCGATGAAGCGGCTGAGATAGCTCGAGCTGTGCCGCAGCATGCGGGACAGGGCGGCGAGCGAGGCATCCTTGCGCGCGGCGTGATGCGTGATCGTTGCGCAGATCTGGTCGCGGGTGGGCTCGGGTTTCACCGGTGCAGTTTTTCCCGGCGGCGGGAAGAATGCAGCCGACCATATTGGTGGCGTCGCCGATATGCTCCCTGGTATCGCACTGGTATCGCGGATTGCCCGATGTTCGCGCGCTGTTCCGGCGGATCACCCATAGGAGGGCGGTATTTTCTCTCGTAGCGCGCCATTTTCACTGCAATGGCATTGCAGAGGTCAGGGGTTCGATCCCCCTCGGCTCCACCAATCACCCGCATGATATCGTGATATTTCTCCCTTCCCGGGGAGCCGCCCGAGCGTCACCTGTCAGGCAGACTCGAGCGCGGGACAGAATTCCTTCAGAAACGCCTCGTGCATCGGTGTCGAGGCGACGCGCTCGCCAATCAGGTGCCTGAGATCGCCCAGCGCACGGCTCAGCTCTTCCGGCGGTACCAGGCGCGCGAGCTGATGCCAGGCGCGCGGTTCAAGCCGCTGCCCGAGCATCACCGACACCCAGGAATCGACGCGAAACAAATCCTCGCCACCCTGATAGGCCTGCGCCGCATCGCGGAAAAGCGCGAGGCGTTCGGCGAGCGAATCGGGTATCGGCATGTCGCGGCAGCGCCGCCAGAATGGCGTGTCGTCGCGTTCGGTCAGCTTGTAGTGCAGGATGATGAAGTCACGCACATGCTCCCATTCGCGCACCGCCTGGGCGTTGAAGCGTGCAGTCACCGCCTCGCTCATTCCGGCGAACGGAAAGGCCTGGATCAGGCGGGTCACCGCGACCTGGATGAGGTGGATGCTGGTCGATTCGAGCGGTTCGATGAAGCCGCCCGCAAGGCCCAGCGCGATGCAGTTGCGCGTCCATGGCGCCGCGCGCATGCCGGTCGCGTAGCGGATCGGGCGGGGCTCGAACAACGGCGTGCCCTCGATATCGCGTAACAGGCGGGCGCAGGCCTCGTCGTCAGACAGGAAGTCACTGGCATAGACGAGCCCGTTGCCGGTGCGGGTCTGGAGCGGAATGCGCCAGCGCCAGCCTTCGCCATGTGCGATGGCGCGGGTGTAGGGGACGGGCGGGCCGACGCTTTCGGTTTGCACCGCCAGCGCGCGGTCGGTCGCGATCCACTGGCCCCAGTCGTCGAACGCGACACCGAGCGTCTGGCCAATCAGCAGCGCGCGAAAGCCGGTGCAGTCGATGAACAGGTCGCCGTCGATCCGTGTGCCCGATTCCAGTTCGAGCGCGTCGATGTCGCCGCTCTCCGGGTCGAGCACCACCGTGCGGATCTTGCCTTCGATGCGGCGAACGCCGGCCGGCTCGGCGAGCGAGCGGAGAAATTTGGCATAGCGCGTCGCATCGAGATGATAGGCGTAGCTGAGCGCGGGTTGGCCGCCGGTGGCGAAGCGGTTCTGCATCGCCGCCTGTTGCTCCAGCGAATAGGCGCCAAACGGCTCGGTCGCGCCCGCGTCCCGTGCCTTGAGCCAGAAGTGATGAAAGTCGCCCATCCAGTTGCCGCGTCCGACGGTACCGAACGGATGGAAATAGCTGTCGCCGTCGCGCGCCCAATTCTCGAACGAGATGCCAAGTTTGAAGGTCGCCTGCGCCGCCTGCATGAACGGCTTCTCATAGATGCCGAGCAGATCATGAAAGGTGCGCGCGGTAGGGATCGTCGATTCGCCGACGCCGACAGTGCCGATCTCGTCGGACTCGACGAGCGTGACCGATATCAGGGCGCCGAATTGCTTGATGAGCGCGGCCGCGCACACCCAGCCGGCCGTTCCTCCACCAGCGATGACGACATTTTTGACCGGGCCGGCGCTCATTTTGGTTTCCCCACGGCATCATAGGCATAGGCGACGTTCAGCGGCGGCACCACGCCATCATCGATCGCTTCGCGCGGACGATAGATCAATATGACCGCCAAGGCGGCTATGGCACAGGCCATCATGCCCTCCAGTGTCGACCGCGCGGTGCCGACCAGTGTCAGCGCGACCACGGTCGGTGCCAGCGCCTGGGCCAGTTTTCGTGCGATGTTGGCGAGCGCGTAAATCCGGCCGGCGCAGCCCGTGCTGGCGATCTGGCGCTCGCAATCGGCCACCGCCGCAGGGACGAGCGACCAGAACATGACCGACATGCCGCAGCCCGCGACGATCGCGATGCAGGTCGTCAAGATCAGCGCGGGCGCTCCGCTGGTCAAAAGCGCCGCCGCTGTCGCCATAACGTTGAGCAGGGAGGCCAACAGCAGCGTCTGCGAGCGGCCCAGCCTGGCGCCCAGCGCGGCCCAGATGGGTGTGGTGAGGAGCAGCGAAGCCGCCGGCGCAAGGGCAACAAAATAACCGAGCCGCAGGGCACCGATTTCTTCGAACAGGAACAGGAGCGACTTGTTGATCACCGTGATGGCAAGCCCCGCTGCCAAAACCGTCGCGAGCAATCGGCGCAAGGCGGCCGATCGTCGCAACAGGCCCAGTGTGGCACGCGCCGTCTGCCACGGCCCGCCCAGCGTTTCGCTGGCCGGTTGTGGCGGCGCCGTGACCCGTTCGCTTACGCCCCAAAAGGTCGCGAGGAAGGCGGGTAGGGCCAGCGCCGCCAGCAACAGCGCGCCTAATCTGAAGTCCACGGCGGACCCGGTCGTCGGTAGCAGTGCGTAGATCAGCGCGGCAACCAGCCCGCCGATCGCCGCGCCCTGCATGCGCGCACTGGTCAGCGCGAGATGATCCTGCGGCGCGCTGGAAATGCGCGCAGTCAAAGCACCATAAGGTATGTTGCCGACACCATAGGCGGCGCGCAGCGCGAGATAGGTCGCAAGAGCGAATGCCGGCACCAGGGCCGGCGCAACCGGCAATGGCACGAAAGCAAAAGCCAGGAGCAGCACCGAAAGCGGCCCGCCGGCGAGCACCCACAGGCGCAGCGGAATGCGGGGTGCGGCGCGGTCGACGAGCGTGCCGACGAGCGGGTCGATCATCCAGTCGACCGCGGCGCCGACGAGGAAGATCGCGGAGGCGACCTGGGGCGAGATCCCGAGACCGCGAATATAATAGAAGAGCAGATAGAGTTCGACCGATTGCCAGACGAAGTTGAAACCCACGTCGCCGGCCGCATAGCTCCAGCGCTCGCGTCTGCCGATCATGCGTTTGCCACGCTCGCATGTTCGGGCTTCGGGCCTGATTCCGGGCCGCTCGGCGACAGCGGCGCGGTCGAATCGCGGATCAGCAACTGGTTCTTGTGCTCGCTCCGTTGCACGGCAAGCCGGCCCTCGAGCTGATCGATCAACATGCCCGTCGCCGCAACCGCCATGTCGAAGACCGGCTGGCGCACCGTGGTCAGGCGTGGCCAGACGATGCGCGATGCCTCGGCGTCATCGAAGCCGGCGATAGACAGGTCGCCGGGGATCGACAGACCGAGCTCGCGCGCCGCGAGCATCACGCCGACCGCCATCTCATCATTCTGCGCCAGAATGGCGGTCGGCCGATCCGTGCGGTCGAGCAACCGTCGACCGGCCTCGAGCCCACCGTCAAAGGTGAAGAGGCCTGTTTCGATCCGGTCGAGTCGCATCTCGCAGCCGGCATCGCGGAACGCCTGGCCGTAGCCGATCAGTCGGGCGTCGGTGGCGGCATGCCCGGGATCGCCCTTGACGATACCGATGTCGCGGTGCCCCAGCGCCAGCACATGGGCGGCGACGGCCTGCGCGCCCGCGACATCGTCGAGCAAAGTCGAGCAGCCGAGCTCGAGCTGGCGGGACGGCGCGATTCGCGAAAAGCGGATGCCGGCATCGGCGAGTTGCTTCAGGATGACCGGGTGATCCGAAGCCGGTGGCGCCAGCACGACCCCGTCCAGCGCTGCCGACCGCAACAGGCCGACGATGTTGTGCGCATTGTCATGCACCGACTGGACCGGAATGACGATCAGGCGGTAACGCTCTCCCTCCAGCCGATCGAGCACACCCATTTGCAAGTCGACGACGTAGCTCGCGCTGGGCTTTTCGTAGACCAGCCCGATAAGATGCGAGCGCCGTCGCACCAGCGACTGCGCGAAGACGTTGGGATGATAGTTCAATGCGTCCGCTGCGGCGCGGACGCGCTTCTTCACATCCTCGCTGACATGCGGCTCGTCGTTGAACACGCGCGACACGGTTTTGGTGGAAACGCCAGCACGGCGGCCCACATCGACGATCGTCGTGCGCTTGATGTCGCGTGGCAGCGTCAAAACTCCTTTTACCACCCGGCGCAAAGCGCCCGAGGCGGGCTGGTTCGTACGACAGCGATGTCAGTGCATTTTGTCAAGTTCACGCCCCATGCGGCGAACAACCGCGTGTTCGCAACTCTTCTTGCCGATTTTGGCGATACCGAAAAAATGATAATTGACAACGTAAGACATTTTGGTATCGCTATCATTCGACGACGAGCTGCCCAAAACGGGCAGCAGTCGACCCGCAATTTCAGGGATTGCGGTCATGGAGGGGAATGTCATGAAGGGTTTTGTCCCGCATCGCGCGCTCGTGCGTACCACATCGACCATCGCTATCGCTGTTTGTCTCGCCGCACCCGGCGCCGCGCTTGCCCAGGCTGCTGCTCCTGCTGGCCAGCAGGCGGAGCCGCCGCTCGCCGATGAAGTCGTCGTTACCGGCATCCGCGCCTCGCTCGAGCGATCGATCGCGATCAAGCGCGACTCGACCGGCATCGTCGATGCCATTTCCGCTGAGGACATCGGCAAGTTCCCCGACACCAACCTCGCCGAGTCGCTGCAGCGCATTACCGGCGTGTCGATCAACCGTCGTAACGGCGAGGGCGCCGACGTGACGGTGCGCGGCTTCGGGCCGCAATATAACCTCGTCACGCTCAATGGGCGCCAGCTTGCCGCGACCGAGCAGACTACCGTCGGCGGCGACGAGAGCGCCGACTTCAACCGCAACAACAGCCGCTCGTTCGACTTTTCGAACCTCGCATCGGAAGGCGTGCGGACGCTCGAGGTCTACAAGACGAGCCGGGCGCAGGTTCCCTCTGGTGGTATCGGTGCGACGATCAACGTGGTGACGCGTCGCCCGCTCGACGCGCGTGAATCGGGCTTCAACGGCACGATCGGTGCCAAGGCCGTCTACGACATGAGCACCAATGACTGCGTCAGCTGCGGCTCGCATGTCACGCCTGAGGTCTCGGGCCTGGCCAGCTGGAGCAACCCCGACCAGACCTTCGGCATCTCGCTGTTCGGCAGCTATCAGAAGCGTAATTTCAGCAATGTCAGCGCGACGTCGAACGGTTGGAACATCACTACGCTGGCGCAGTTCCTCGATCCGGCGAATGGCAACGTCAATGCCGCGACCAAGATCAACAATGCGCCGACCAACGCCAACACCCTCGTCGCGCGGCCGAACGATTTCCGCTACCATTTCGGCGAGGGCACCCGCGAACGCCTCAACGGCCAGGCGGTGATGCAATTCAAGCCAACCGAGACGCTCGATATCACCGCGGACGTGCTCTATGCCCGCAACAAGCTGGCAGAGCGTCGCTCCGACGAAGCGAACTGGTTCAACCGTCCGTTCGACGTCGTGACCTTCGATTCCGGTCATTCGGTGGCGACGACGACCTACCTCCATGAGGTGATTACCGGCGAAACCAAGGATGCCGGTTTCGAGCAGCAATATCGCGCGCAGAAAAGCGAGCTCTATGATTTCGGCCTGAACGCCAAATGGGACGTGACCGATCGCTTCCGCCTCACGCTCGACGGCCATATCGGCAAGTCGAACAGCACGCCGAACAACCCCAATGGCATGAGCTCGACGCTGGTGGCGATCAGTTCGCCGACGCTGGCGGCCCACTCGGTCGATTACAGCAATGGCTTCCCGGTCCAGACGGTGACCTTCGTCGATCCGGCAACGACCAGCGCGTCACATCCCGTGGTCAAGGGCAATGGCAATGGCGTGCTCGACGTCGGCGATCTCGGCAGCCAGGTCGGCCGTCAGGTGGCGACGACCCTCAGCCAGCGTATCAAGGAAATCCGCCTCGATGCCGGCTGGGATCTCGGCGGCGGCAGCCGCTTCGACTTCGGTGCTGACTATCGCACGACCGACACGCACGCGACCCAGACGAGCTATTATCAGACGCTGGGCGACTGGGGCAACGCTCAGCCGCGCGACGTAAATGCAATCGCGCCGGGAATAGTCCAGCCCTTCTGCCTGGTCTGTGCCTTTCATGACAACAATACCATGGCGACGGGCGATGGGTTGAAGGCATTCCGCGCGCAGGATCCGACCGCGCTCTACAATGCCCTATCGTCCTTCTATGCCGCCAAGGGCAGCCCAAGCTCGATCAACGGCTTCGCCGACGATCGCGTGAAGGAAGATATTTTCGCAGCTTATGGCCAGGTCACCTGGAAGGGCGAGATCGGCGATCACAAGGCCAGCCTCGTCGCAGGTGTCCGCTTCGAAAAGACGACGGTCCACGCCAACTCGCTACAGGCGATCCCGATCGACATTCGCTGGCAGTCCGACAACGACTTCACCACCGACGTGTCCTCGACCTATCAGGCGGTGACCGACAACGGGCGCTACACCAACTTTTTGCCCGGGATGGATTTCCAGATCGAGCTCAAGCGTAATCTGATCGGTCGCTTCTCGTTCGGCCGGACGATTTCGCGGCCCGATTTCGGCAATCTGTTCGCGTCGATCTCGGTCGGCACGCCCAACGATGCGACGGCGGTGGGCGGACAGGCCGGCGGCTCCTCGGGCAATGCCAATCTCCAGCCGCTGATCTCGGACAATCTCGATCTGTCGCTGGAATATTATTTCAAGCCAGATAGTTACATCTCGCTTGGCGTGTTCGACAAGCGCGTGCACAATTTCATCGGCAACTCGGTGGTGCAGCGTAATCTGTTCGGCCTGCGCGATCCCAGCTCGGGTGCGGCGGGGAGCCGTTCGGGCTCGGCCAAGGCGGCGTTGCAGGGGCTCGGAGCCGACATCACCGACGTCAACCTGTTCACCATGACGGCATTGTTGCAGCAGACCGGCAGCCTCGCGGCGGCGACCGCGACCTTCTCGGCCAACTATAATCCGGCGACGCGGGCGCTCAACCAGGCGTTCGTCGACTCGACGCTCGCGGCGGTCGACATCATCGCCAATGCCAATGATCCGCTGTTCAATTTCAACGTCAACACGCCGGTCAACAACAAGGACGCCGAGATCTACGGCTTCGAAATCGCCGGGCAATATTTCTTCGGCAATTCAGGCTTCGGCGTCTCGGCGGCGTACACGCTGGTGCGCGGCAATGTCGGGATCGACGTGGCGGCGGATCCGAACGTCAACCAGTTCGCCCTGGTCGGCCTGAGCGATACGGCGAACGCGACGCTGATCTACGACAAGAACGGCATCTCGGCGAGACTGAGCTACAATTACCGCGCCAAGTTCCTTTCGCGGGCCAATCGCGACGGTTTCCACAGCCCGGAATTCACCGCCCCGTACAGCCAGGTGGATCTCAACATCTCCTACGACGTGACGCCGCACCTCGCGCTGTCCTTCGAGGGGATCAACCTCAACAAGGAAGGCGTCAGGACCTATGGCCGGTCGCCGAACCAGATCTGGCTCGTCCAGGAAGGCCAGCGCCGTTTCCTGTTTGGCGCGCGCTATCGCTTCTGACAAACCCGTCAGGTGACGCGCTCCGCACAGGCAAAAGGGGGAAAGGGGGCCGCGGCATGCCGTGGCCCCCGATTTTTTCCGGACCCCGCGAAGCTTGCTCTCGCAAGATGAGGGCATCATGCTGACACGGCCTGCGCAAGCGCAATGCCCCTTCCAGTCGGGACCCGTCGATCGATGAACATCGTGCTGCTCAATCCGGTCGAACATCACGATCTCCGCGTCATCGCGGAGCGCGGCGCGGCCTGGGGCGACGCGGTCAATCAAGTGCCCGTGCTGCCGACCGAATTCGAGGCGGCGCAGCGCGACTATCCGATCGTCTTTCGCCGCGACGCGCAGGGAGATTTTCAGGCCCTCGCCTTGCTGGGGCTCGATCCGGGCGAGAATCTGTTTCTCGACGAGACGCGCTGGACGACGCGCCACGTCCCTGCGCTGCTGGCGCGGGGGCCGTTTTCGATCGGACTGCACGAGCGCGACGATGGCGCGCGCGAGCCGATGATCCATATCGACCTCGACGATCCACGCGTCACGCGCGACCGTGGCGTGCCGCTGTTCCGGCCGCATGGTGGCAATGCTGAAATGCTTGATCGCATGAGCGAATTGCTGCGCCTGATACATGTCGGGCACGCCGCGCAGGCGCCGATGTTCGCCGCCTTCGCCGATGCGGGATTGATCGAGCCGGTCAGGCTCGAGATTCAGCTCGATGACACGCTGCGCTACGATCTCGTCGATTTCCATACGATCGGCGCAGCTTCACTCGCCGCGCTCGACGGGGTAGCCCTCGAACGATTGCATCGCGCCGGCTTTCTCGCGCTCGCTTTCCACGTCGTGGCGTCGCTGGGCAATATCGAGCGGCTTATCGCGCTCAAGAACCGCAAACGCGCGCTCGGCTGATTGTGGTCGCGATCACCCGCCATACGCGTGTCATCGAGGCGAAAGATATCGCGTCCGCCGATCTCGAGGCGCTGCTCCACGCGCCCGCGCCGGTGATAGTGAAGGGGCTGGCTGCGCACTGGCCGCTGGTCGCAAAGGGGCGCGAGTCCGCCGAGGCGGCGATCGTCTATCTCGCGCGGTTCGATACCGGGCGCCCGATCACCGGTTACACCGCCGATAGCGCGGCGGGGGGCAGATTCTTCTACGATGCCGACCTCACGGCCATGAACTTCGCGCGCGAGCGCACCGGGCTGAGCGATTACCTGGCGCTGATCCGCGCTCATCTCGACGATCCCGATGCACCTGCCCGCTATATCGGCTCGACCGATCTCGCTCTCTATCTGCCCGGTTTCGCAGAGGAAAATCCGCTGCCGGTGGTGAGCGAATCGCTCGGCTGCTTTCCACCGCTGGCGAGCATCTGGATCGGCAACCGGACGATCGCGTCGGCGCATTGGGACATGTCGAACAACATCGCGGTCTGCGCGGTCGGGCGGCGGCGCTTCACCTTGTTCCCGCCCGGCCAGACCCCGAACCTGTACCCCGGGCCGCTCGAACCGACACCGGGCGGGCAGGTGGTGAGCATGGTGAACTTCGCCGCGCCCGATCTGGCGCTTCATCCCGGTTTCCCCTTAGCAGCGGCGGCTGGCGAGATCGCCGAGATGGAGCCCGGGGACGTCCTCATCTATCCGGCGCTATGGTGGCATCAGGTCGAGGCGCTCGATCGCTTCAACGTGCTGGTCAATTACTGGTGGAACGAGGCGCAGCCCTTTGCCGACTCGCCGATGACGACCTTGCTGCATGGCCTACTCTCGCTGCGCGATCGCCCGCTCGCGGAGAAACAGGCATGGCGCGTGCTGTTCGACTATTATGTCTTTGGCCCGGCGCAACAGGCCGGCGCGCATCTGCCGGCGCATGCGCGGGGACCGCTCGCACCGCTCGATGAAACGGCCGCGCGGCGGTTGCGGGCGCAGGTGCTGCACAAGCTCAATCGATAGGATGAACGCGGCGCGCCCACACCTCGCCACCGCGGCGCAATTTTGACAACGTTGACATGATATCGGCACAGTGAATGACGAGAGGGAGACGCCAAATGGATCGACGGGATTTCATCAGGACCGGGCTGGCGGCGGGTAGCGTGCTGGCGGGCGGCCAGGGTGCGGTGCAGGCCGCCATCGCGCCGAGGCGGGCGAGCGATCTCGGCTTTCCGGCCGATTTCCTGTGGGGCTGCGCCACCGCGTCCTATCAGATCGAGGGCGCCGTCGCCGAGGACGGACGTGGACAGACCAACTGGGACATTTTCTCCCATACGCCGGGTCGCATCGCCAATGGCGATAATGGCGACGTCGCGTGCGACAGCTATCATCGTTACCGCGAGGACATCGCGCTGCTCAAGCAGCTCGGCGTGCGGGCCTATCGCATGTCGATCGCCTGGTCGCGGATCTTTCCCGATGGTCGCGGCACGCCGAACCAAAAGGGCGTCGATTATTATAACCGCGTGATCGACGCGCTGCTTGCGGCCGGGATTACGCCCTATGTCACCTTGTTCCACTGGGACCTGCCGCAAGCGCTGCCCGGCGGCTGGCAATCGCGCGACACCGCACTGGCCTTCGCCGACTATGCGGGTTTGATGGCGGGCAAACTGTCCGACCGCGTCCATCATTTCATCACGGTCAACGAACTGCGCTGCTTTACCGACATTGGCCATCAGGAAGGTAGGCATGCCCCCGGCCTGCAACTGCCGGCCGCTGCCGTAAACCAGATCCGCCATCACGGCGTGCTGGCGCATGGTCTGGGTGTCCAGGCGATCCGCGCGCATGCGCGACCTGCCACGCAGGTCGGCATCGCCGACAACACGAACTTCTATGTGCCGGTGATCGAGACGCCCGAACATATCGCCGCGGCAAAGCATGCCGTGCGCGAGGAGAATGCGATGTTCCTGACGGCGGTCATGGAGGGCCGTTACACCGATGGATATCTCGCGCGCGAAGCGGGTAACGCCCCCAAGGTGGCGAGCGGCGACATGGCGGCGATCGGCAGCCGGCTCGATTTTGTCGCGCTCAATGTCTACGCGCCGAACTATGTCCGCGCCGACGCCTCGGCCGCTGGCTATGCGATCTTGCCGCATCTGCCGTCATCGCCGCGCATGGCATCGCCCTGGCTCTATGTCGGGCCTGAGGTGGCCTATTGGGCGGTGCGCACGGTCAGCGAATTGTGGAAGCCGAAGGCGCTCTATATCTCCGAGAACGGCTGCTCGGCGGACGACCCTGTCGTCAATGGCCGCGTCGATGATCCCGATCGCATCATGTACCTTCGCAATTACCTCACCGAATTTCACCGCGCCACGCAGGAAGGTTTTCCGCTCAAGGGCTATTTCCTGTGGAGCCTGATGGACAATTTCGAATGGGCCGATGGCTATACCAAGCGTTTCGGTCTCTATCATGTCGACTTCGCCACCCAGACGCGCACGCCCAAGCTGAGCGCGGCATGGTATCGCGAGCTGATCAGACGCAACGCCTTGGTGTAGATGTGCTGTCGCGTCGTGCGAACCCGGCCATTGCCACCTGCTTTGGGGGCAGAGGCGCCGCCGCCGTCGACCCTTCTGCCGAAGCCGTCCATGCTTTCCGTCGCGGCGGCTGGGGTTCGACCTCAGCCGCCGATGATTCGCAGGCGACTTCAGACGGGCCTGGACCGTGCATTGCGCCGTGATCGCTGCACGCCCCGCTTTCCAAGTAGGCAGGCATGAAAATACTGCGATGAACGGTTCGTCGCACGCAATCGCGGCATGATGCGTGGCGCTTGACCGAGATTGTTCGGATTTCTCGCTGCCCTGTCTAGTCTCCTTTCGTCATTCTTTTCGATCTGATCTGCACTCTTGTTCTCCAGTCCTATTTCACAACACTTGAGTAACGACCCAAAGCTGCTGCGAATCCCAATCTTTTGGGCGGCACCGTCCACCCTATTTCAGAGTATTTGCCGTGAAATAATTTTGTAAGGAATCAATTTATTAGGGCGGCTTTTTCGCGCGGTGCCGCTTCCTTTCCCGGGTCCCGCGCCGGTAAAAATCTGATTTCGATCAACATTGCCCCTTTGCGACACATTCCCGCGCAAATTCTTGCGCCGGAATCGACGATTTTCGTTGGTCCCGGATACAGAGTTAAGCTAGCGTTTACCGACACCGGGCGTGCCGGTAGCGTGCCGGGGGTGCCGGCGGTCATTACAGGGGGACAGATCATGATCTCGTCTTTTAGAACAATTTCGGTAGGTTTTGCTGCTCTCGTATCGACAGGTGTGCTGCTCAGCGCGCCCGCTGCCGCGCAATCGACTCGCACCTGGGTTTCAGGCGTCGGTAACGATGCAAACCCGTGCAGCCGCACGGCGCCTTGCCAGACCTTTGCTGCGGCGCTTGCCAACACCAATGCCGGCGGCGAAGTGAATTGCCTTGATGGGGGCGGCTTCGGCACGGCGACGATCACCAAGGCCGTCAGCATCGTGTGCGACGGCACTGAGGCCGGCGTGCTCGTTTCCACCGGCGTTACCGGTCTGACGGTCGCTGCTGGCGCAACCGATGCCGTGACGATCAGCGGTCTCGATTTCCAGGGCGTGGCTGGCCCGGCGAGCGGCGTGTCGTTCGTGTCCGGCGGTTCGCTTCGCATTGCGAACTCGAAGTTCCGCGGTTTCACCACTGCGAGCTATGCGGTCAGCGTCGCGCCGACCAATTCGATCTCCAACGTCGCGCTCGAGAACGTCTCGGTCACGGATGGCGTCAACGGCATCCTGGTGAGCCCGGCCTCCAACGCCCAGGTCAACTTCACGCTGAAGCATGCGACCGTGCAGAACAATAGCACTGTCGGCCTCCGCATCGACCTCACCGGCAAATCCGGTGGCGGCATCTATGCGCTTGTCGATGACAGCATCGTTTCGGGCGGCAATGTCGGCCTGAACATCAAGGCCCCGCTCGGCACGGGCGTGACCTCGATCACAGTCACAAATTCGACCTTCACGCGCCTCGCCTTCGGTGTCGCGGTTAATACCGCTTATGCGCCGTACTTCGGCAACAACACGATCACCGACAACACCACCGGCGTAGCCCTGCTGAATTCGTCGACGGCGTACAGCTTTGGTGATAACCGCGTGGCGAACAACGTCACCGATGGTGCCTTCACGACGGTCATCGCAAAGAAGTAACAGCGAGCGGTTTTCCGGTTGCTGAAGGAAGGCCCCGGTCGCTAGCGACCGGGGCCTTTTTTTGTTCGACGCCTTCGCCGTTCGCCCTGAGACTTTGTGACGTCGCGAGAGCTTCGGTAAACGTCCGCGCGGACCAACGTCGAAGTCCGCGGGGCATGTTGCAGCCGATGTGAGCGCCGACAGCGGGCGCACATCCGGCGAGATGTGTTCGGCGGAGAAGCGTCGGTCCCGAACACTAGACCCGTATCCGACCGAGTTGAATCGTGGGGGATTCCCATAGGGCGTGAAAGCTGATTCAACCCGCGAGCCGGGTTGGAGGCTGGCGAGTTATGGGCAGGCCATATTCTGATGATTTGCGGGTTA
>NZ_JARYTI010000184.1 GCF_029911635.1 Sphingomonas sp. AR_OL41 | reverse complement strand
ACACCCGGTGGACGCCCGGCCGAAAAACAGAAAGGGCCGCTTTCGCGGCCCGTCTGCAACACATTGTTTTCTCTAAGAAAACTGGAGCGGGCGAAGGGATTCGAACCCTCGACCCCAACCTTGGCAAAATTGCCGGGGGACCTTTCCGGGACTTCGCCAGAGCACGCGATTCTACGCTTATCTACCTGAATAATAACTGGAATATTTTA
>NZ_JARYTI010000183.1 GCF_029911635.1 Sphingomonas sp. AR_OL41 | reverse complement strand
TGCGTGCCGGGCATGAACTGCCCGAGGGGTCGGCCTAGCGAGGGATTGGGGCTGGAGCGGGTAACGGGAATCGAACCCGTGTATTCAGCTTGGAAGGCTGCTGTACTACCATTGTACTATACCCGCAGATCAAGGACCTGACTGTACCTCGACGAGAATCCGGCACTTTTCCGGCCCGGAATTCTCGGCGGCTTTCATATCCGCTCGCTCGCAGGT
>NZ_JARYTI010000182.1 GCF_029911635.1 Sphingomonas sp. AR_OL41 | reverse complement strand
TGCGTGCCGGGCATGAACTGCCCGAGGGGTCGGCCTAGCGAGGGATTGGGGCTGGAGCGGGTAACGGGAATCGAACCCGTGTATTCAGCTTGGAAGGCTGCTGTACTACCATTGTACTATACCCGCATATCAAGGACTTAGCTACGACCTTGACGAAATTTGGCTCTTTTTTGGCTCCGAAATCTCGGCGGCTTTCATATCCGCTCGCTCGCACGA
>NZ_JARYTI010000181.1 GCF_029911635.1 Sphingomonas sp. AR_OL41 | reverse complement strand
CCTCGATCGCGACCATTATCGAGAGCATGCGGGGACGCTCGAAGGCCGACAGGCAGGCGTTGATCGATGCTTTGCAAGATGGTGGAAATGAGCCCCATCGGCCTCCTCACGGGGCATCCAGCTTTCCTAACACCATTGAAAACACACAGTTTTCCGACCCTTTGGGTCCGAACTGTAGCCCAATGGTGTCGCCCAAACGTATCGTGGAATGTGGGCCAAACCATTGCGAT
>NZ_JARYTI010000180.1 GCF_029911635.1 Sphingomonas sp. AR_OL41 | reverse complement strand
CGCCGGTCACGCCGTTCCTCAAAAAGGGCGACACCGTCCGCATCTGGGCCGAGGACGACAAGCACCATCCGATCTTCGGGGTGATCGAGCAGACGGTGGAATAGAATACCTCCCCGTGCCGGGGAGGAGTTGGGTTAGTGAAAATCGTGGCTTTTGATCGGGATGTCGTCCTCCCGGTCGGCCTTGTCGCGATAGTGATAGTCCGACCGCAGCTTGGGTTGCCAACCGGGGTCGC
>NZ_JARYTI010000179.1 GCF_029911635.1 Sphingomonas sp. AR_OL41 | reverse complement strand
ACACGCTCTAGGGCCACGCTTCCGTCCAGGACATGCGGAGCGGTGGCCGAGTGGTCGAAGGCGCTCGCCTGGAAAGTGAGTATACGCCAAAAGCGTATCGAGGGTTCGAATCCCTCCCGCTCCGCCAAAATTGAGAATGCAGCAGTGCGCGGACGCGCACAAATCGTTGTAATTGTTAATAAAGCGCGCCGCTTGTGGCGCCGCGTGGTGCGCGAGAGTCCGTCGGCATCGAGTTAAAGC
>NZ_JARYTI010000178.1 GCF_029911635.1 Sphingomonas sp. AR_OL41 | reverse complement strand
CGGCCTGGATGTTGCCGTTGGCGACCTCGGTCAGGTTGCCGGTCAGCGACTGGCTCTGCACGTCGATCGCGTTCTTGCCCGCGGTCAGCGCGGTCACCGCGCCAGTGGTGACGCTGATATTGCCGCCGAGCGCGGTGTCGCGCACGATGAACCCGTTGCCACCGGTCGAGCTGCTCGCGCCCGAGATGTTGACGGTCGTCGTGCCCGCACCACTGTTGAGGATGTTGGCCGCGTCGCCGG
>NZ_JARYTI010000177.1 GCF_029911635.1 Sphingomonas sp. AR_OL41 | reverse complement strand
CGCAAGGGGAGCTGACGGGCGATCGGGTCCGGTCAGCGGATCGAAGAAGAATGACGGTCGCGCGGGGGCGCCAACGGTCGCGCTGAATACACGATAGGCGCGGCTTCTCTTTCCGATCCTCCCCGGCGGAGTCGGGGAGGAACCTGGAAGAAAGTTACCCCATGGTCGGGATGACGAAGGCGTTGGCGCCGTCGCCCACCCCGCCGTCGGGCCAGCGCTGGGTGATGGTCTTGACCTTGGTCCA
>NZ_JARYTI010000176.1 GCF_029911635.1 Sphingomonas sp. AR_OL41 | reverse complement strand
AGATCGACGCGGCGGACGGCGACAAGGCGCTGGCGCTGTTCCGCTCGAACCGCTTTGCGGGGTTGCTGATGTTTCTCGCCTGTGTGGTGGTGGGGACGGCGATCTGATCCTGCTGGCGGTTCGCGTGAACAATCTCTCTTTTGCAGCGGGTTCCGGTTCGGCTGGATGAGACACCTCCGCGTCTCCGCGTCTCCGCGTGAACCAATCTTTCTGCTGTCGCGCGCGCCGGCGACGCCCGTTGCCCCA
>NZ_JARYTI010000175.1 GCF_029911635.1 Sphingomonas sp. AR_OL41 | reverse complement strand
TCGCCCAGCATACGGTATTTCATCGCGCGTCTCCCTGATCGGTTTCGCGCGATATGGGGTGGCCCGCCCTTGTTTCCATGTCAGTTGGTTCATGTGGGTGAGCAAGAAGAGGAATTGTTCGCGCAGAACGCCGGCCCCGCCGCAGAATCGCGCCCTCGCATGTCGCCCGAACCGGCGCTATCACCCCGCCACGATCGAACGGTACGGAGCGGACACGAAGGCATGGCACGCAAATATTTCGGTACC
>NZ_JARYTI010000023.1 GCF_029911635.1 Sphingomonas sp. AR_OL41 | reverse complement strand
GCTCCTTATGGTGGAGCCCCGATGCTCTGCCTGCCTCAAACATCGCTCAACCCACGCGAGACGCTCGCTCGTTCACCTCAACCGTGCCGCACGCGCCCTCCCGCGCAGCGGGTTCGTGCTTCCACCCATTCCGAGCCTCTGCCGCGATCGCAACTCGGCCTGGTTCGGTCGATTCCCAGCCACCCTGGCAACTGTCACGAATTGATCGGGTGGTTAGGCTTGCTCGCTGTTTATCCAACCGCCGAGCTTCGGTCGCTTTTTCTGCCATGGGCAAGCTTGTTCGAGCTGGGCTGCGAGTCGGATCAGTGTCGCTTCGTCGGCGTAACGCGCCGAGAACATCATTCCGATCGGCAAACCCTCGCGCGATTGGCCGAGCGGCAGAGAGATTGAGGGCTGACCGGTGAAGTTGAACGGAGCGGGGAAGGGATAGACCTCGCCATTTCGGGCCTGGATGTCTGCCGCAGGCACGTTGACCGGATCGAGATAGCCGATCTTGGGCGGCGGGGTTCCCATCACCGGGCATAGGAACACGTCCCAATCCTCGAAAAAACGAAGCGTCGCTCGGGCTCGCATCCGGCGTTCCTGCGCGCTGTAGAGTGCGTCGACACCCGACACCGAACGCGCGCCGTTAAGTGCTGCCCAGGTCAGCGGTTCCAGCTCGTCTGCGGCCGGCTCACGCCCAATCGCCTCGATCATCCGCTTCATGCCGGCAGCGAAGTTCGCGCCGGCAAGCGGCAGATTGGCGACGTAATCGCTCAGCGTATTGATGCCGAGCGCACGCTCCTCCACGTAATGGCCGAGGCCGTCGAGCAATCGCGCGGTATCCTCGAGCACTCCTTGCACGTCGGGATGAATCGCGCGTCCGAGCGGCGTCCCGCCCGCCCAAGCGATGCGGAGCCGCCCCGGATCGCGCCCGACTTCGTCCGCATAGGGCCGTTCCTTCGGTGGGATGGCATAGGGCGACCCCGGCTCCGGATTGCCCGTCACGTCGAGCATCACCGCGGTATCGCGGACCGTGCGGGTGATCACGTGCTCGACGACGTTGCCTTGGGCGAAATCATAGCCGTCGGGCAAATGCGGGTTGCGGTCGCGCGTTACCTTCAGCCCGACCAGGCCGCAGCACGAGGCCGGAATCCGGATCGAGCCAAGGCCATCGCCGCCGTGCGCCATCGGCACCATGCCGGACGCTACCGCTGCCGCCGAACCGCCTGACGATCCGCCGACGATGTGTCCGAGGTCCCATGGGTTTCGACACGGCCCGAACAGTGCTCCTTCGGTCGTGCCGGCAATCCCGAACTCCGAAAGGTTGGTCTTACCCAGGGTGACGACCCCGCTCGCCCGGTACCGGCGCATCAGGCCACTGTCCTGGGCGTCGGTGAATCCCGCGTTCGCGGCATAGCGGCTACCCGACGTGCGCGGCCAGCCCGTCACCTGCAGCAGCAAATCCTTCACCAGAAATGGAACACCCGTGAATGGACCTTCCGGCAACGGCTCTGCTGCCGCCGCCCGCGCCTCATCGAACGCGCGGTAGACGATCGCGTTGATCTCGCGATCGTACCGCTCGATGCCCTCGATCGCGGCGTCAACGACCTCGAGCGGCGACACCTCACCCTGCCGGATCAGGTCCGCCAAGCCGACGGCATCGTAGGCCGTATATTCAGAGAACTTCATCGCCCCTCTTTGCCCGACTACGTTGGTTCCTCAAAGGGGTCTGCTTCAGCCTCTCCCAAGATAAGAACAGGCTGTCGTCGTCCCACCAGCTCCGTCGGTCGACGCTTCTTGAACCAACCGCGCCGCTCGCGGTCAAATAGCAAGCTTAGCGCTGCGGCCTGTCTTTCCGGCGAAGCAGGTCATGAGCTGCTACGGAAACGGAAATCGCGTCGCGATCCAGTTGTTGACCGCTGACTCGCGCCAGCCGGCGCAGCGTTGTGACAGCGCGACCTGTTTGGGAAATGTGCCTTCGCTGATCTTTCGGTAGAGCGTCGATCGGCTGAGCCCGGTGCGCTCGAGCACGGTCTTGATCCTGAGGATGCGGTCTGGCGTGTCGGTCGTCATGGCGTGATCCTGTGTGTTTGTGATCGAATGGCGCCCCGCGAACGACCATTGGATGGCCTGACATTGGTGCCAATGGGTCATGCGCGTCGGTCGTGGGATCGGCGGTGAGGACAGGCTCTGGCGTAGTTTGACGAATGGATTTCCGCCGTCGCGCGCCTGCGGCGCGACCGCGCTCTATCCCGCTGCGCGAGACCGAGCCGCCTTGGCGTCTCGTCGGCTGGCGCCGTGACGATCGGGCTGACGGGTGGCCGCGCTTTGCGCGGCAAGCGGGCAGCGCGGCGTTGCCGCGCTGGCATCGTGCCTCCGGCACGCGGCCTGGCAGGAGGGGCGTCGCTGCCCTCTAGTCCCGCCGCGGCGTGCCGCAACCTGCGCTTCGCGCAGGTCCTCCGCTGCGCTGCGGCCCTTTGGGTGCGGCCCGCCTTGATCGGCGAGACTGCCGGTCCGCTCCTGCCGCCCCTCCCGCCATTCCGGCGCCGGCTGCGGTGGTTGAGAAGGAAGAAGAGGATGGCGGGAAGTGCGCGGGCATCGTTCGAGCTGGCGCGGCTGGAGCGGGCGGTGGCGTCGATGGAGGAGGGGGCTCGGGCTGTGTTCCTGATGCACCTGCTGGATGGGTTCGCTTATGAGGAGATCGGCCGCCGGTTGGGGCTGTCGGTCGGCGAGGTCGAGCGGCGCTTTGCGGCGGCGATGTATCACATGTCGTGCGAGCTCGATGTCGGCGGCGAGGCTGTCGACGAACAGCGGGAATGAACGCGATGGCTCTTGCCATCGGGCGATTGCCTGCCACAGGTTGGCGGGCAATGATGCGGTCCGATCTCGATCATCTGCCGGCGGGCAAGCAGGCCGAACTGGCGCATGTCGTGCGCGTGCTGTTCGAGGAACTGCAATCCGAGATCGGGCTGGCGACGCAGGCGTGGAAAAAGCGCGGGCGCATCCTCAAGGTGATCCTCTACGGTTCCTATGCGCGCGGTGACTGGGTCGATGATCCGGTCGGCGGGTACAAATCGGATTACGACATCCTCGTCGTCGTGAACGATGCGCGGCTGACCGATCCGGTGGAATATTGGGGCAAGGCCGACGACCGGCTGATGCGCGATGCGACCATAACCGAGACGCTCACCGCGCCGGTCAATTTCATCGTGCATGACCTGGCCGATGTGAACGACCAGCTTGCCCAGGGCCGGCCATTCTTCGTCGATATCGCGCGGCAGGGGATCGCGCTCTACGAGGCCGAAGGGTATGAGCTGGGGACGCCGCGCGCGCTGTCGCCGGAGGCGGCGCGCGACGAGGCACGCAAGCACTTCGACTATTGGTCCCCGAAGGTGGCGAGCGCTGTGCGGGGCGCGGTGCGCTACGCCGAAGATGGCGAGCGCAACGATGCGGTGTTTACGCTGCATCAGGCCGCCGAAAGGGCCTATCATTGCGTGCTTCTTACCCTGACGCTGTACTCGCCGAAGTCCCACAAGCTCAATTTCCTGCGTTCGCATGCCGAGGAGATCGCGCCGGAGCTGATCGCGGCATGGCCGCGTGCCGACAAATTCAGCCGGCGCTGTTTCGAGCTGTTGCGGCAGGCCTATGTCAATGCGCGCTACTCGCCGCATTTCGAGATCAGCGACGAGGAATTGCACTGGCTCGGCGAGCGCGTGGCGGTGTTACAGTCGCTGGTCGAGCAGGTGTGCCAAGCCGCGATCAAAGGCTGACCCGGTCTGCGTTCAGCAACCGGTGCGAGTGCGACCGCCTTCATAGCTTTTGCGCACCGGGATGCGCAGCTCGGTCTGCAGCGCCATTTCGGCATTGCAGTAGCGAATGCTGGTCTGGCGCTGGCCGATCCGCGCAAAATAGTCCGGCGTCGTGCCCGGGATGCCGCCGCTCTTCCTCAGCGCGAAGATCTCGATCCTGGTCAGTGCCGGTTCGACATAGCTGTTCACGATCTGGCGGTTGGCTGTGACCATCAGCGTCGTGCGCCTGCCGCCGATCTGGGCGTGCAGGAAACGCACCGATCCTGCCCAGCTTCAGGCGATTGAAGCGGGTGCGGCGTTCCGCGCCACTGCCGAGCGCCATGGTAGCGTCGAGATTACCGAGATCCGCCGCCAGCGCGAGGTCTGGCAGCGCGACGCGACCCGGCAGCTGGCGACCGGGCGCACGGGCGAAGCGCTGGCCACCTATGTGGATGCGGGCATGGTCACCGAATCGGCGACCCGCGAATCGGCGCGCGAAGCGCTGATCGAGCGCTGGGATCGCGCGCGGATCGCCGATCCGGGCGCGGCCCAGATGATTTTGACGCACACCCGCGCGGAATGCGAGGAACTGAATGGGCTGGCGCGGGATCGCCTGAAATTTCATGGCCACTTAGCCACTGATATCACGGTCAAAACCACGCATGGCGAGCGCTTGTTTGCGGCCGAAGATCGCATCATGTTCCTGCGCAACGAACGCGAACTGGGTGTGAAGAATGGCACTCTCGGCACCATCGAACAGCTCGACCACGCCCGCATGGCGGTGCGTTTCGATGACGGCCGCAGTATCGCGTTCGACCACAAGAACTATACCGACCTCACCCATGGCTACGCAGCGACGATCCACAAGTCGCAGGGCGTCACGGTCGACCGGACGCATGTGCTGGCAACGCCGGGGCTCGATCGTCACGGCGCCTATGTCGCCATGTCGCGGCACCGCGACGGGGGGGAGCTGCACTATGGCCGCGACGACTTTGCCGATCGTGCGAAACTCGAGCGCGCGCTGTCGCGCGATCGGCCGAAGGACATGGCGCTCGATTACGATGGCGCCACAAGGTTCGGCGATCCTCGACACGCTGGCGCGCGAGCGGCTGGTCGAACCAGGTCATGAGGCGCCGGCACCGACCCGGCGCGGCATGTTCGACGGGATGAGGTTCGATGTGCCGGCGGCCGAGCCGCGGCTTGCGCGCGGCATGTTCGATGGGCTGCAACTGCCCAGCGCGCCGGCATCGCCGCCGGTCGAGCGGCGGGAACGCGCGCACAGTGAATCGCTCGCACCTGTCAGCAGGGACAAGGCACTTGGTAGTGCGGTCCAGCGCTATGCGCGCACGATCGAGGACATGCAGCGCATGACCAGCCAAAACCTGCCCGTGCTCGAACAGCAGAAGGTTGTGCGGGACAGCGCGGCGACCGCGCTCGACAAGGTGCAGCCGGGTGCGGCGCGCGATCTCGATGCAGCATTTGCGCGCGGTCCGGCGCTGGTGAGCGAAGCGGCGAGTGGCCGTACCGCCAATGCGATCCGTGCGCTGCAACTGGAGAGCGAGGTTCGCGCCAACCCCGAGCTTCGTGCCGATCGGTTCGTCCAGGCCTGGCAGCGGCTGGATGCGCAGCGCGACAAGCTCACCGGCTGGAAGAACGAGGATGCAAGGGTCGGCATCCAAAAGCGGATGACCGCGATGGCCAAGGGGCTGGAGCGCGATACCGCGCTCGGCGCTGCGCTCAGCAAACGCGGCAGCGAGCTGATCGGCAAGCAATGGTCGCCCGAATGGTCGGCCGGCAGTCCCGATGGCGGCATGGTGCGCGAACTGACCAATCACCGCCGTACGGTCGGGGTCATCCAGCAGCTCACCGAATCGCTCGGTCGCGGGCGCAATCTCGGAATAGGTCTATGAACGAACTTGTCTCATCATCGGCACCCTCGTCTGCCCCTACGAACGATCCGGTCGCGGCGTTCGAGCGCATGAGCCACAAGATCGCCGGGCTTACCGCCGCGGTCGAAGGGTTCGCGGCGCGTCAGCAGGAGCTTCACGCGCGCGACTATGGTCCTGACCTGGCGATGATCCATAAGCGTCAGGACGACGCAAGGGACGCTATCTGGAAGCTGGCCGAGCGGCCCGGCGTGAAACTGACGCCTCGTGAAATAGCTGAACAGATCGAGGTGGCCGGCGCGCGGGTGAGGTCGCGAGACCATAATACCTGGGCCGAGGCGTATGGTGCGCAGCAGCAATCGGCCAGGGCGCTCGACGCGGTCGTCGCATCCGCGCTCACCGCGCGCATGCAATGGCGGTGGATCTGGGGTGCCGCATCGGGGGCGTTCCTGCTTGGCATTGTCCTGTGTGCGATCATCCCCGGCGTGGTCGATCGCTCGGTGCCGGCCAGCTGGATGTGGCCCGAGCGGCGTGCCGCGTCCGCTCTCGACGTGGATGGCTGGTCGGCGGGCATCCACCTTATGCAGGTGTCCGATCCGCGTCAGTGGCGAGCGCTCAGGGAGGCGGCGCAGCTCTCGCCCGCCAATGCCGACGCGCTCAAGGCGTGCCGTGATCGTGCCGCACAGACAAAGAAGGTAGGTGCGTGCGTTATCCGTGTCGCACCAGTTGGAACGACGGAATAGCCCAATCGTCGTCGTCCGAGGCGCAAAACGTTGATTCCGAAACATGTTGTGTGAGTCGGCCTCCAAATCGGGACCCCGGTCACCTTTCCGGTAAGTGCCGACAAAAATTGACAAAAGTGGGAGTGGGAGGGGGTCCCGAGCGGTGCCGATTTTCACGAGAGCTAGCGTTCATAAATCGCTGTGGATCAATGCCTTGGCGAAATTTGATGGGGTCCCGCGTTTTGCGCCGCTTCACATCCTAAGGTCAGTCCGGCCACCCGATCATCACGGATTTTGCTTCCGTGAACGCTTCGACACCGCTTCGTCCATTTTCCCGGCCGATCCCCGACTGCTTGTGACCGCCGAACGGAAGCGTGAATTCCATGCCCGAGCCATTGATCTTCACCGAGCCCGAGCGCAGCCGCCTGGCCAGAGCATGGGCATTGGCAAGGCTGGACGTCCAGACATAGGCCGACAGACCATAAACACTGTCGTTGGCCATTCGGGCCAGATCGTCGGCGCTTTCGTCGGAGAAGCGCATCACGCTCAGGACCGGGCCGAAGATTTCTTCGCGGACGATCCGCATGTCCGGGCGCGCATCGACAAATACCGTGGGGTTGACGAAATGGCCCGCGCCAGCAGGAGCGTCCCCGCCGATCACGGCATTCGCGCCCTCGTTGCGGCCGGAATCGATATAGGCCATGACCCGCGCCTTTTGGTCGGCGGAGATCAGTGGACCAAGTGCGACGCCTGCCTGGATTCCTGGACCGACTTTGAGCTTGCCGGCAAAGGCGGCGAGACCTTCAAGGAAGGTGTCAAAAACATCCGCGTGAAGGAACAGTCGCGAACCTGCCGCGCAAACCTGGCCACTGTTCCCGAAAATGCCCATCGCCACGCCTGAAACGGCCTTGGCCAGATCCGCGTCGGGAAACACGATCGAGGCTGATTTGCCGCCAAGTTCGAGCGAAACGCGCTTCAAGCTGTCGGCGCACGAGCGCAAGATGCCCTTGCCTGTCGCGGTGGAGCCGGTGAACGAAATCTTGTCGACGCCTGGATGCGCGACAAGCGCGGCGCCGGCCTCGCTGCCAAATCCCGTCACGACATTGAACGCCCCCTTGGGAAAGCCCGCCTCCTCCACTAGCTGGGCAAGCCGCAAACATGTCATCGGCGCGAGTTCGGCGGGCTTGAGCACCACCGTGCAACCAGCCGCCAACGCCGCCGATACCTTGTTGCAGGTAATGGCGAACGGGGCATTCCATGGTACGATCAGCGCAGCGACGCCAAGCGGATCGTGCGTCGTGTAGCCGTGCCATTGCCCAGGTACCGACATCGGAACGGTTTCCCCCGTCAGCCGCCGCACCCAGCCAGCATTGTAGCGGATCGCACTGATTGCCGAACCGACGGCCATCTGCCGCGAAGGCCCGAACGGCATGCCGTTGTCGAGCGTCTCGATCGCGGCCAGTTCGTCGGCATTTGCTTCTACCAGATCAGCCAGACGCAGCAGCAGGCGCTCGCGTTCGGCTGCGGGCGTGGACATCCAAGCCGTGCTTTCAAAAGTGCGTCTCGCCGCCGCTACGGCACGATCGACGTCGGCGGCGGTCCCCGCTGCAATCGTACCGATCTGGGTTGCATCCGCTGGGTTCTCCACGCTGATCGGGGTGCCACCGGCCGCGATCCATTCGCCATTGATGTAGTGGCGGTCGAGCAGGCGAATGGCGGCATGGGCGCGATCAAGGGTCGACTGATCGCAGGCAAGAGCGGACATCACGCATACTCCGGAATAGAATTGCCGAGGACGAGGTCGGCAGCCTTTTCGCCGATCATAACGGTGGCGGCATTGGTGTTGGCGCCTACCAGCAAAGGCATGATCGACGCGTCGGCCACCCGCAGGCCGGTTACGCCGCGAACTCTCAATTGCGCGTCAAGCGCGGCATCATTCCCGCTTCCCATCGCGCAGGTGCCAACCGGGTGGTGGACGACGCCGGCAAGCTCGGCTTTCATCGCATCGAGCGCGGCATCATCAGTGATTGCCGCGCCAGGCATGGTTTCCTCGACCACATATTGCGCGATCGGGCCATCGGAGAAGATTTTTCGCGATATCGCCAGCCCCTTTTTGAGGGTCGCCCAGTCGTTCTCATCGCCAAGCAGGTTGAGAGCGATCCTGGGTGCGGAGCGCGGGTTGGCATCTCGCAATGACACGCTGCCGCGGCTTTGGGGGCGCAGCAGGCAGATCGAATTGTAGAAGCAATCCTTGGGTGCTTTGCGAATTCCAGGAAACCAGATGTTCGCGTCAACCCGCACGGGGCTGGACATGATCTGCAAGTCGGGCCGATCGAGTCCGGGGGCGGACCTTGCGAGGATGCACCCTGCTGCGATCTGATTGGCAAAATTCCCGCTGCGGAGGAAGTACCAGCGCAAAAACGAGACCGTCGCCCGATCGAAGCGCAGTTCGTCTGCGAAACTGTGCGGTGCCTTCGCGTCGTACTGGTGCGCCAAACGGACGTGTTCCTGAAGGTTCCGCCCAACTCCGGGTGATGCGTGAAGCACCTCGATCCCGTGAGCCGCAAGGTCAGCGGCTGGGCCGATGCCCGAAAGCATCAGGATCTGCGGAGAGCCATAGGCACCAGCGGCCAGGATTACTTCACGCGCCGCGACGGCGCGGCGGACTTGTCCATGGTGCTCGAATTCGACGCCGCTTGCGCGTTTGGCCTCGAACAGCACCCGGTTGGCCAGCGCATGTTTGATGATCCGAAGGTTGTGGCGGTCGCGGATCGGCGCAAGATACCCTACGGCGGACCCGCACCGTTCGCCGTTGTGGATTGCAATCTGCACATCGGCGCAACCTTCATTGTCGGCGCCGTCATAGTCGGGGTTATAGGGAAAACCAGCCAGCGCTGCCGAAGCGCGCAGTTCGGCGGCCATCAACCTGTTGGTATCGACTTGCTCCACACGGATCGGGCCGCCACTGCCACGCCAGGCGTTGCCGCCGCTCCAGTGGTCTTCCGAACGTTTGAAGTAGGGCAATACGCTCTGGTAGTCCCACCCGAGGCAGCCCAGCGCGACCCAATCGTCGAAATCGGTGGGATGGCCACGGAAATGAACCATTCCGTTGATCGAGGATGATCCGCCGAGCATTTTGCCGCGCGGCAGCGGGAATCGCTTGCCGCCCAGATGTGGTTCCGGCTCGGACAGAAACTGCCAGGCCAGTTCCGGATTGCGCAGCGCCTGCAGAAAGCCGAGCGGCATTTTGACGAACGGATGGTTCGCCTCGCCGCCGGCTTCAAGCACCAGAACCCGGATGTCCGGGTTGGTACTCAGGCGATTGGCAAGTGCTGCTCCGGCTGACCCGGCCCCGACGATGATATAGTCGAATTCAAGGCCGGTCATGGTCGGCACGTCTCCCGAGTTCTGTGTGCTAGACGCTGGTGCATCATGCCAGCCAAAGGAAGCTGGTCACTTGCCGCCGATTGGCCAGTGGGGCAGGCGGAACAAGTTCGGCCAGCACCTTGGCTTCGCGCGCGTTCCCGCGAATTTCGGTGCTCAGGATTCCCGCACCGGACAGGACAAAGGCGTGGCGGATCGGGCGTCCGTGTGCACGGAGCAGATCGCGCGCCAGGGCGAAATCGGCGTAACCTGTCATCCCGATGATGTGCCCGCCTTGCGCGAGCAGCGCTTCGGCATTGTCGAGCAGCAAATGGATCATTTCCCCGCCTGGATCCACGATCCGGGATCCGTTCAACCCGGCGTGCGAGGCAAGGCGCGGTCCTAGCGGAAGCCGTGCGTCGACGATGAAGCGGAAGTCCGGGCCGCCCGCGATGCGGGCACTGGCAATTGGTCCTGTCAGCAAGATGCCGCCAAGAACCGATGCGGCCTTCAAAATGTCGCGCCGCTGTGCCATCAGTTTTTCTTCCGCGACAGATAGGCCGCGATCTTGTCCAGTTCGGGTTCGGTGACTTCGACGCGCGAAAAGGCCGGCATGTTGACGAGTCCGTTGCGGACCACAGCCTTTACGTAATCGCCTTGCAGGTCGGTCCGCTTGGTCAAGTCGGCGTTTTCCTTGCCGAGCCTGCGACCCAGCATGAACGCACCAGTGGTCTTGCCGACGTGGCAGAACGCGCATTCGCGCCCGAACAGCGCTTCGCCTTCGTCCTTGGCGTCAATGCCGAACATTGCGGTGTCCATGGCGGAAACCGGCTTTGGCGCGGACTGGCCCGCTGGCGGGGGCGCCGCCTGCTTGCAGCCACCCAAACAGGCGATAAGGCACGCGGCAAACGCGGCGGCTACCGCTGGGCGGGGGGTGTTCATGGCCGGACCTCCCTCGACGTTGCGCTACCAGGCAGGCCAATCCCGTTGCGACCTGGGGCGATGATGTTGTTGGGATCAAGCGCGGCCTTGACCCTGTCGTTGAGCTGCCGGAGTGCACCGCCACCAAAGTCGTAAGTCGAGGCGACGTCGGCCATGTAGCTGATATGGCCGCGGTACTCGCCGAACCCATGCTTCGCGGCCTCACCGAGCAAATGGCGATAGAGCGTGTTGGCTCGCGCAACGCCTTCCGGATCGTCGCGGCTGTAGAGGATCAGGCTGACGTTGTTGATATGGCGCCGCCCGATCGTGAAGCTGGCATAATAGTCCTGCCCGATTGCCTCATAATAGGCCTTGATCTTCCTGGCATAGTCGAGCGCAAGCTTGCCATCCTGCGGCAGGACCGGCGCAAAAGAAAGGTGACCACCGCGTCCGCCGTACCAATTGACGCACTGGAGGCCGAATGTTGAAGGAACTCCCTGGGCCGATTTTTCGGGCGGGTCCCCTTGTTTCCATAGATCGAATGCGAGCGGTTTGCCGAGCCGGGGCTCGAACAGCTTGCGGATCAATTCGACTTGCGCCTTGACTGTGCCTTCATGGCCAAACAAGCTGATCTTCGCATTCCACCAGCCCAACTTGAGCTTCTTCATCATCTCCTCGCTTACCGCATCGGGCAGCGCACCTTTGCCCTGGTACCAGTCAGCTCGCTGCGACATCGTTGATGCAGCGCGAACCGGTGATCCGAAGACGATGTTGTGTTGGATGACGTCGCGGCGGCGAAGGTCGCAAAGAATGTCGATCGCCCAGTCCGCGTCGTCGAAATTGGGCAGCGCGAGTTCAACTTTGGCGGTCATCTCGGGGGCGGGCTGCAGCCAGACTCCGGCCTTTGTGACAATGCCAAGGTTTGATTGCATGAACATCTGATCCCAGCCGGGGCCGTATCCGTACTTGTAGCTCTGCCAGGTAGCCGAGCCCTCCATCGCGCCCATCCCGGTGCGGACCAGCGAGCCATCGGGCAAGACCACTTCCATGCCGCAGATCTGCTCGCAGTGGTCGCCATATGGTGTGTAGCCGATGCCGCGATCTAGGGCGTTGCCGACCACGCTACCCCAACTGTTGCCGGGTACGGACATCCACAGCGGGAGTTTCTTTTCCTGCAAGTGGCGGAACAGGTCGAAATATCCGACCCCGGGCTCGAGCAGGCAATTGGCTTGCTGGACGTTGACGTCGAGGATCCGGTTCATCCGGCTGAGATCAAGGATCACATTGCCCTTCTCAGCCGGCGAAGCGGCGCCATAGCCCAGATTTTTGCCCCGCCCGACGGGCCAAAGCGGGACCTTGAATTGATTGGCGATGCGCACGATCGCCTGGACTTCCTCGACGCTTGCGGGGGCGACGATTGCGGCGCAGTCGTGGTCCATGCCGTCGCCCAGTGCGTAAGGGTCAATGTACGACTGGCGATCACTATCGCTGTTGAGTACCCATTGCGCGCCGACTGCGGCACGCAAGGCGGACAGCGCTTTGGTGAACGCCGCGTCACTCAAGCCATTGGGGAGCAAGGCAGCCATGTCATTTCCTCAGTGTTCGTCTCGACGGTGTGGTTTGAAATCCGGAGGCATTTTGTTCGATGGCCAAATATCCGTTGGGTCATGCTGTTGAGCGGATCCACGGCGCGACTCCGCGATAGAGAATGCTTGCGCCGAGTAGGGTGACGAAGATGCGCATCGCCTGACGGAAGGTCGCGTCGCTGATTGGCGGGGGCACACGTTTGCCCAGATACGTCCCGCCAAAGCCGGTCAACGTGGCAACGGCAATCTCGCGCCAATATTGTCCGTAGGGAAAACCGCCGGCCGCGTACCCACTGGTGCGGAGAAGTTCGAGTACGATGATGCATGTGGCGAAGGTCCCTACGATCGCCGTTCGTGAAAGCGCGGTGCGTAGCAGTGCCGGTTGCAGAATCGCGCCCAGGCCGAACAGGGTGCCGACCACCGCGTGCAGGATGCCAACGATAAAGAACGACTGGCCTGACGACATCCTCACCCGGAAGCTGGGCATCCAGGCCAATAGCCAAAGCAGCGCCGCCAGCAGTATCGCGAGCGCGCTGGAGGGAATATGGCGAAAAGCCCACAGGCCGCCCGTTACGCCGACAAGCGATCCGGTGGTGAAGGAGCGGACTATTGACCATTCGATCTCCGCCCAGAATGCGTGAGTCCGCGAAAATAGCGATCCAAACGATAGGACAGATTGCAGCGCGATGGCGCTTTGCAACGGCAGCATCCATGTCGTCGCGCCAAACAGCACATACCCTCCGCCGACCGAAAAGCACGCGCTGATGAATGCCGCCGCGAAACTCGCGCCGGCAAGAAGCAGCATGCGCGTTGGTTCGTCCACCTAGCGGGCCTTTGGCTCATGGCCCGGCCAGTAAGTCGGCACGAAACGCGTGGCCATGGCGGCAGCGGAAAATGCGATGATCGTTACAACCGTGAAGGGGATTGTGAACCCGCCGGTCGCATCGACGCCGAAGCCGATCGCGGCGATCCCTGCGGAGGCGCCGAGATGGAAAGCTGCGCCAAGCAGCGAGATAACCTGCGGCAGCGCGCGAGTGCCATAGATGTGGCGGGCCAGCACGGGCGCCTGTACCACCACACCGCCATGTGAGAGCCCACGCACAACGGTGAACAGGACAAAAGTGATCATTCCGGTCAACGGGAATGTCAGCAGCGCCGCCACGCCGCAAAGCGCCCAGCACAAGGCCACACCGCGCGTGGAAAACTTGTCGAACAACCATCCAAACAGGATCTTGCCGACACCGGAGATGACAATCACGATCGTGAAGCCAAGCGCCGCAAGGTAGGCGCCAAGGTTGGTTTGGCGTTCGATATAGATAGGGATGTATTCGTTGATGCCGTTGCTGATCACTCCAGACATCGCGGCAGCGACGAGCAGCAGCCAGAAGCCTCGACTGCGGCGGATTTCAGCGAACTCAGGCCCGGGACCCACTGCAACCCTGCCCGATTGGGTACCATGTGCGATCGGCGGATCAAGTTCGGTTGCGGTATAGCCGTAAGTCTCCGGAGATTCGTGGATCAGGAACGAGATCGCGATGGTCACCACGAACAGCACGAACAATCCCGCAATGCCTGCGGTGGCGTGCCAGCCATAGCGGGCAAGGCCGACCGTAGTGGCCATCGGTACGACGAAGCCCGCCGCAGCGCCGCCCAGCATCGCGATGCCGGTCATCTTGCCCAGGCTGGCGGCGTACCAGCGCGCCATTGTCACCTGGATTGCGACGAGGCTGAGGATCGATGCAAATCCCGAAGTGGCGGCAAGCAGATAATATAGCGGCAGGCTGCTTACGAAATAGAGCGACGCGGTCGACACCCCGATCGTCACCATCGAAGGCAGGAACACGCGACGCATCCCGTAACGCGCAATCAGCGTGCCTGCGAACAAACCGCCAAGTGCGGATATGCCGGATTTTATCGCCATGAAACTGGTGGTTTCCGCAACGGTCCAGTTCATGTCCTTGGCGATCGTATTGTACATCACAGGCATCATCATCGAGATGCCCGCCAAAGCGACGCCCCAAACGAGGACGCCGACGACGATGTTCATCCACGCATAGCGCCGGACCTGGCCGATCTCGATCCGCTTCCCCGTATCCATTCTTGTCTTCTCCCCGACCCATGCCCGAGTTTATCATCGGGGCTTGGCAGTGTGCTCGATCGTTCTGTTTGTCAGAATGGCGTTCTTAATTTAACGAAGGACTTTGGCAAGTCAAATGTCACGAGCGATTGGCCTTGAGTCGGATTGACCAATTGATCTTCCTGGCCAGATGCCATGGTTGCCTGGCGAGAGGATTCCTGACGGATCGAAGGCATCCTTGAGCGTTGCATAAACTTGCGCGAGCGCATGGTCGTTGAAGCCCTGTTTGGCTGCGACATGGTCGACCAGCGAGATGTGCGCGCGATATGCGGTGCAGCCCCATTGCCCGGCGCGGTCATAAAGCTCGCCGACCGCCATATGGGCGGCCTGTACGCGTAGAGGGTTCGCGGCGTCGAACAGGATCATGCTTGCGCTTACCATGCTGCGCCCGGTCAGCAGCATTCCGAACGTCCCGATCAAGTCGTGGCGGGCCAGTGTCTCATAAACAGCTTGTTCGGCTTTCAAGGCCGCTTCACCGGTGCAGGGCAGTACAGGAGAGAAATCCATGTGACCGAGCGAATCACCGAAGACCGCCTTGAGCCGGTCCTGAAGCACCATGTTCGGAATGCCAGCTGAAATGAGATCGCGTGGCTCGACGTCTGCGGGCTTTGCATCCCCCGGATATTCTCGAAGCTCGAGCGATGCGCCCGGGATTTCGGCCAGCGCCAGCTTGATGATTTCACGTCGCGCCGCGATCATTGTCGCGTGGCCGTACAGTCCAATTCGCGCGCTCCAGCGGCCAGGGCGCAAGACTTTGCGTAAATTGCCAAACGTGAAGGCGTCGCTCCCGTAACCGTCAGTGGCCTGGGACGAAGGCGTTCCGACGATCATGGGGATGCCCTGGACTATACCCTCGAGCATCAGCCTTCGCAGCATGGCAAGCAAGGGAATGATGTCGCCATCGTTTTCGCACCGAATTGTACCTGTCGCGATGATCTCGGGACGCGGCATCAGCCACACTCCCGCCTTGGTGACGATGCCAAAGTTCGACTGTTTGAACATGTCGTCGATCGCAGGACCAAAGCCACGGCGATGACAGTTCCATAACGGACTGCCCGTAATCGCGCCTTGGCCGGTGCGCACGATCGTACCGTTCGCCAGTATCACCTCGAGCCCACAGAGTGCCGAGCCGTGATCACCCATCACGGCGTAGCCGAACCCGTGCTCGAGCCCGTTTCCGATCATACTCCCCCAGCCAAGATCGGGTACCGACATCATCAGTGGCGCGTCCTGCGCGCGCAGGGCTTCGTAGAGTTGAAAGAACGTTACACCAGGTTCGATCCTGGCATAGGCGTTGGGCACGTCGATTTCGAGGATCCGGTTCATCCGCCGCAGGTTGAGCACGACCCCGCCGTTCATCACCGGCGCCGAACCGCCATAGCCAAAGTTGCGGCCCATCGAACTGGTCCACAATCGGATCCCTTCCTCTTGGGCGATGCACAAAGCCGCCTGAACCTGCTCAACACTCTCAGGCTGGACAACAAATGCAGGTTGGTGGCGGGTGGCATCAGGGCCTTCGAAGGGATCCCGAAATTCGCCCAGCCCGCTGCTTTCTTCTAGCACTGCGGCGTCTCCGAAGACCGCCACGAAGCGATCGCGGGCGGCATCAAGACGAGCTGAGCTCGGCGGAATCGATTCGCGCGGATTCTTTTTCATCACGTTACCGCCCCCGATCTGGCTGCCGGTGCTCCTGACACGAACATCGAAGAAATCCCCTTCCATCTCCACGGATCACCGCAGCGAGGCCTAAAAACCTGCAATATCAATCTAGTAATCACAATCGCGACGCGCGCCGAGTCATCCTGTCGCGCTACCGCATTAATGGAATGAGGTTCTGATTGACAGAACTATCTTCCGTTTGGCATTAGGTCCGCATCGTGAATACACGTGTTTTCATCCGGGAGGAGTAGCCATGACCGCACGCACTGGAGCGCAGTACAAAGAGGGCTTGAAAGACGATCGCCAGATCTGGCTTGGCGAGGGCAAGGTGACGGTGGCCGAAAGCCCGGTGTTGGCAGGCTCGATTGGTGGCATGGCCGGGTACTTCGACTGGCAGAACGAGTACGCCGACGAATGCCTGATCGACGATCCAGAGCGCGGTGGCGAAAAAATGAACGTCAGCCTCATGTTGCCCAAAAATGCGGAAGACCTCGCGGTCAGGCATCGCGGGCTCGAACGACTGGCGCGCTATTCGAACGGCATGCTCGGGAGGACCCCGGACTACGTGAACGTCGTGCTTTCCGGACACACGGCACGGAGCGACATATGGGCGAACGGCGCTCCGGAAGGATATGAACGTCTCAAGAAGTTTCACCGCGAGGTGATCGACGGCGATCTCGCCATGACGCACACCATTATCCACGCCAACATCGACAAGGGCGTCGGCGATCTGGCAGGGATGAATTCGGACCTGACGCTGCGGGTGGTCGGCCGAAACGAAAACGGCATCATTGTGCGCGGCGGCAAGGTTTTGGCCACGCTCGGCCCGATCGCTGATGAACTTTACGTTTATTCATCGGCTCCGATCCCTTCGGGAGCAGAACAATATGCGCTAATCTTCTCGATCCCGGTGAAAACCAAGGGCGTGATAATGATATGCCGCGACCACTATGGCGTAGATGCCAGCGTGGCCGATGCTCCGTTCTCCTCACGCTTCGATGAGCAGGACGCTTTCGTGATCTTCGACGACGTAGAAATTCCCTATGAACGCCTGTTTTGCGAGGGCGATCTCGCTGTCTATAATACGCTCAATCCAGGAGTTTCGCCGGGCAACACGCTGCAGCAAACCGCAATCCGTGCGATGGTAAAGCTGGAATTTGCCTATGATCTCTGCAGCAATATCGCCAAGGTCACCAATAGCCTGACGCGCCCCGACGTGGCCGAGATGCTGGGTGAGATCCACAGCTATCTGGTGCTGACGAGGTCCACGATCATCGCGGCCGAGGCACGGGCGCATGATTGGGGTGGCGGTGCATTTTTCCCGCATCGCGATCTTTCGGTGCTGCGTTGCGTGATGCCGACCTGGATGATCCGCGTGAATCAGATCATCCGGGCAATCGGGTCGCACAATCTGCTGGCAACACCATCGCTGGCATTGTTCGAAAACCCCGAGATCGGCGACTTGCTACGCAAGTACCTACCGGGTTCGAATGGTATGGTCGCCGAGGATCGCGCACGTATCATGCGCATGGGCTGGGATTTTGCCGGCTCCGCGCTTGGTAGCAGGGTTGAGCTCTACGAGATGTTCTACCTTGCCAGCCAAGGGCGCGCTCGCGCCGGCGACCATATGATCGCCCAGCGAGGCGAATGGAACCAGGTGCGTGAATTCATGCAGAAATCGGGTGTTCTGCCGGGATAATGGCAGCTCTAGTAGGCGGAGCAGGGCGTCTCCGGCCCATTTGAGCGAGCCCGAGCCGAATGCAGGACCGTGGGGGTCTGGCAGACCTGGCCGTGAATGGATCTTGAGATGGGCAATCCCGCTATCGAAGCGCAATTCAAGGGGGCGATGCGCCGATTGGCGAGCGGCGTGGCTCTGGTCACAACCGCAGATTGCGAAGGCACGCCCTACGGCATCGCAATGACGGCTTTCATGTCGCTCAGCATGGAGCCGCCATCGTTGTTGCTGGCGATCAACAAGGAGGCGTCGTTGTGTGCGCCGCTCCTCGAACGCGGACGGTTCGCGATTAACATCCTCGGCTTGGCGCAGCACGTGATATGCCGAGCATTCGTCTCCACGTCGGCGAGGGAGCGCTTCGCGAAGATGCGCTGGCAACGGGATGCTCAGGGCATCCCCCTGGTCTGCTCGGCGGTTGCAAACGTGATCTGTACCGTTGGCCAGTCGGACCTGTTTGGGAGCCACGTGGTCGTTCAAGGACTGGTGCAGGATGTTATCCTGGGTGACGATTGCGATCCGCTGATCTACCTAGATGGTCGATATGGCGGTACTACACTGCACGATTGAGGATCCGTCTGTGCCGAATGTCGTGCATACTCCGGCAGGCCGCGCTCTCCGGAAGGTCAGCGAAGCCGACCCATCTAGCCGTGAACGCTTCATCTCGGCGGCGGAAGACCAGTTTATCGTGCGTGGCTATGACGGCTGCACGATCCGCGCGATCGCGGCACAGGCGGGAACCAGTATCGCCTCCTTGAGCCGGAACTGGGACAGCAAGAGTCATCTCTTCGAGGAAGTATTCCATCGTCATTTCGATCGGATTCACAGGGCGCAGCAACAAGGATTTGATGCGCTCGAAGCGGAGGGAACGGTTTCGATCGAAGCGATTATCGAAGCGTTTTTCGGATCGGCGATCGGCCGCAAGCGCCATGAAAAGAGTCATCGCGTCTACTGTCTTGCTCTGCTTGATCCGTCCGAAGAGGCGCGCAGCATTACCCGCGTGATGGTCGAGCCCGTGCGTTCGCGGTTGATCGGCTTGATGCGCAGGGCCTTGCCCGGGCTCAATGAAACGCGTTTCTTCCTGGCAATGAATGTCCTTCTGGGGGTCTACATCTACCCGCAGGCGCATGGTGCGCGACTTGCCGGGGTGATGAGCTACGATATCGATGCGGTTGATTGGGCCGATGCGTCGCGAATTCTGGCGATGCAGGTGGCACGGGGGATCGCAACTCAGGACTGATCGCTCACCCTTGCGGCATTCGCCGAGATATCACACTTTCAGCGTAGCCTGGCGGCTGCCGGATGATCCGGCAGCCGTCACGGTTTGAAGTTCAGGCTGCCTGCTCGAGTGGGCGCAGGTCTGCCGCGTTGGCCCAGTTGCCGTGCAAGCCGAAGCGTAGCCGAACCGGGACGTTGATCGTGGCGATCGGGCCCTTCCCGATGTCAGTAGCTTCGAAGATCAACAGGTCGCTGCTGTGAGTTTCAAGCCGGTTGCAGATCATCACGATCCAGCCGTCACCTTCGGCGGAATCCGGCGCGCGGGGGACGAAGCAGGGCTCTTGAATGCTTGAAACAGGGCCGCACCACCATTTTTGCTCGGTTCCGGTTTCCAGATCGACCATGCCGAGCGTGTTCATCACCCACCCGCCGGCGCTGCCGCCCTTGATCTCGACCGGCTGGCTCGGATCAATCACGACCATCCAGCCGTAACGATACTTCTTGCCGTTCATTCGATCATCAAGGCGGGGAAACTCGCCGATCATATCCGAGAGCCGTTCGCTTCGGTAGGTTTCCTCATTCTGGCTGAGATCAACTGTCCAGCGGGTGAGGAAGGTGCTGCCCGCAGCCGGATCGAATGGCGCATCGTTGATGTCCGGGAAGAAGGGCATCATGTTGTTTTTTGCGACCGGCAAGTCGAGAAACAATTTCGTACCTTCTTGCCAGGCATTCATCACATGACCGGCGAAGCAGGTGTCGCCCTTGTACCAGCGAATGTCGGCGGCGGTCGTGCCGGGCTTGCGCGGCACGACCGCCAGGTAGCTCGGTAAAGAGGTGTCGAACCCGAAGTGGGGCTTGCCGGCTTCAAGTCGTTGCCAGTTGCTGGTCATGGGCATGACCGAGAACAGAGCGTAATCGCGAGTGATCGCGAAATCGTGCATCATTGCGTAATATGGAACCTCGAACCACACATCGAAGAGCAGTTTGCCTTCGGGACTGATCTCGTAATAGGTCATGTCCCGCGTGAGGAGGCCCTTCGAGGCATAGCCGAAACTGCAAAGATTGCCGGTGACCGAGTCGGTCTTGGGATGGGCCGAGAAGGTTTCTCCAGTCATCTTGCCATCGAAATCGGTGTAGCCTTGGGTTTCCAGCGTGATCGGGTCCATCACCAGAGCCGGCGAATCCTCCTTCAGCGCGTAGAGCCTTCCGCCATGTACGAATGCGTTGGTATTGGCGGTGCCGCGGATTTTGCCTTTGACCACTTCATCGTCGGTTAGCGGATTACGATAGGCACCGAACAGGGCGCGGCCAGCCTCGTTTTCCAGCTTCCACTTGTCGGTCTTGGCCCAACGTTGCGTGTAGTCGACCTTCCCGTCCTTGAAGCGGAACATCGAAATCATGCCGTCACCGTTGAAAGCAATGTCGTTGCCAAGCATTGGCGGGAACTGGTGCTCGGGCTGGACGCGATAGAACGTGCCGTTCATCTCGGGAGGGATTGTTCCAATCACGTTGAGGTCATGCACATTCGCTTCGACTCGCGAAGGTGTGTTGAAGCCGGTGAATGCGGGTACCTCAGGAAAGGTAGTCATCCTCTTTTCTCCCTAGAACGATTCCGTGCCGCTCTTCCGGATAGCACTACCGCGACGCGGAGCAGCCTTAAAACAGAATAACGTTCTATTTGAAGATCGGTTGTGAGTCTAGCCCATCCAAACGCGCGTCGCCTGCAGGGCCGCTCGAAGGGAATGCCGCGCACCTTCAGCCGGACGAATCTGGCCGGTGCCTCCAGGGTAATGGCGATGGATTCGCGACAGCGACGTTGACATAAAGCAGGCCAAGAAATATAAGAACGGCATTCTGCTAGAAAGAACGGTCGCTTCGGGCTGGTTCTTTTAGTCGAATCAATGAACTGAAACGAATCCGGGGAGGATATGATGCGCCGTCGCAATTGCTTCACTTCGCTTATGATTGGCGCTGCCGCCTGTGCTTTGATGCCCGCTGGCGCGCACGCTCAATCGCGCGCGACCAGTGCCGACGGCGCTGACAAAGCTGATGATGCTCCCGACGGTAATGAAGTCGTCGTTACCGCCCAGTTCCGCCGGGAAAGCTCGCAGAAGGCGGCCGTCTCGCTCGAAGTCCTTTCGGCGGACAAGCTGGTATCGTCGGGCGTGACACAGGCGACCGATATCGCTCGCATCGCTCCCGGGGTGCAGATCACGCAGGGTGGTAGCGCACTGCAGATCTACATTCGCGGTGCGGGCGACTTCTCCACAACGTCCTACAGTAACGCTGCCGTCGCACAGAATTATGACGGCGTGTTTGCGTCGCGCACGCAGTTCGTGGCCAACACCTTCTTCGATCTGGAGCGCATCGAAGTGCTCAAGGGTCCGCAGGGCACGCTTTATGGCCGTAACGCCACGGGCGGCGCTCTCAACATCATCCCGGTCCAGCCCAAGCTGGGCGAGACGTCGGGTTACCTGATGGGGACGGTCCAGAACTACGACGGCTACGCTGCCGAGGGTGCGATCAACCTGGCGACGGGCGAGCATTCGGCGCTGCGCTTCTCGTTCCAGGGCGTGAGCCGCTCGGGCTACATTTCCGACGGTACCGACGATGACAAACACATCTCGGTTCGTCTGCAATTCAAGGCTCAGCCGACCGACAATCTGACTGTCCGCCTGGCGGGCAACTACCAGCATCTAGGCGGGCGCGGCCATGGGCAAGTGGTCTATCAGGTGACTCCGGCCGCCCTCCCCGGCGCGACCGCAATCGTTCCATCGGATCGCTGGACTTCGATCAACGATAGCCTCAACACCTACATATCGTCGCTTGTTGCGCCTCCGGGGGTCTATCGCATCGATACGCAGACCGTGCGGCAGGATCTCGACATATGGGGCATCTATGCACATATCGATTGGGATCTGGGGCCGGCAACGCTGACGGTGATCCCGGCATATCAACGCGTCGTCAATGCCTCGAAATCGATCCCGACGCTCAACTTCGACACAACTGACTTCTTCAGCAAAGCTCCCTCTACGTCGAACACGGAGTCGCTCGAAGCACGCCTTGCGAACCAGAGCGGCAAAGTAAGCTGGGTACTGGGCGGATATTTTTTCAATGAAGATCAGAATAGCAACAACTCGGTTCGGCTGGGTTTTGTGTCCGATACTGACTTCGTGGCTCAGCTCAATAACAAGGGAATCGCGGCGTTCGGTCAGCTGACATATTCGATCACGGACGTGCTGCGTCTGACCGGCGGGCTGCGTTATACCCATGAAACGAAGTCGGTTTCAGCTGATCGTTATGTGATTCCGGGCTCCCTCGGCTGCACTTCAGGCACCGGTACCGGGCCTGGCGGGAGTTGCGTGCTGCCTCATATCAGCGGCAATTACGTGGCGAACAAGATCAACTACAAGGCTGGGTTCGAGTTCGACCTCGCGCCGCGAAGCATGCTGTTCGCGAACGTGGCCACCGGGTTCAAGTCGGGCGGTCAAGTCAACGCGAACCTGCCTGCGTATCTGCCGGAAGATCTCACGGCCTATACGATCGGCTCAAAGAATCGCTTTTTCGGCGACGTTCTGCAGCTCAATGCCGAGCTCTTCTGGATCGACTATCGGAATCACCAGGAGAATTTCTCGACCCTGGATCGCAGCGGAGCGCAGGTGCAGGCGTTGCTAAACGCGGGTTCGGCGCGTAGCCGCGGCGCCGCCGTTGATGTCATATTGCGTCCGACCCGCCACGACACCCTGGCCGTCGCGGCGGAATATACCGATGGGACGTATCGGGAATTTCACTACAATACTTACAAGGCGGCAAGCCCTGCGACATCGACTGGCTGTCCGGTGTCGGCAATTCCGGGTGGAACGGCCACGACCGGGCTGTGGCTGGTCAACTGTGACGGCTTCCAGATGGCACGCACGCCAAAATGGGCCGGTTCGGCAAGCTATACCCATTCGTTCGAACTCGACAGTGGGGGTAGTGTCGACATCTCGGGCGATATGACTTTTGCATCGTCGCGCTGGATCGAGGCAGCCTTCGTTTCAAACGATCGTACCGCCGCATACCAACTGTACAACGCCAGCATAACCTACAAGTCGCCGCATGATGCGCTGATGATCCAGGCATTCGTCCGCAACATTGGTAACACGGCGGTCTACACCGGCGGGCAGCAATATCCGTTTATCGCCAACTATGTCGGACGCGACGTCGGGTCGCCGCGCACTTATGGCGTGCGCGCCCGAATAGGCTTCTAACGCGCTGGCAGGCGGAGTCCCAAATGGCTCCGCTTGCCGCTTCCCTGCCAGAAAGCTGGCGACCCTCGTTGCCCCTCCGCGCGGTCAAATGGCGCAGGTCCCGCGCTTGGCGCGACGATGTTCGACGCTCGGCGGCCGCCCCCGGGACGGCATCGGATTTCAATTGATCCAACGCGATCGACGCGCTAAAAAAAGAACGATATTCTGTCTAAAAGAACGAAGGTGATTCTATGCGTCTCGCACGATTCAATGGTGGCAGGATCGGCGTCTGCCTTGCGGACGAGATTGCTGACATCACAGAGCTTTGCGGCATTGATCCCAATGAATGGCCTCCCGTCGGGCCGTTGCGTCTGATCCGTGATTTCGAAGCGCTTCGTCCCAGGATCGAAGCGGGCTTGGCCAACGTGGCGCGGCTGCCGCTCGAACAGGCCCGGCTTGAGGCACCTGTTCCTTGGCCCAGCAAGGTGATTGCCTATCCGGTGAACTACCATGCGCACGGACGCGAAATGCAGGCCGATTACCGTGCGACCAATCAGGGCTTTTTCCTCAAGCCGAGTTCTTCAGTCTCCGGTCCCAATGATCCGGTCGAATTGCCGCAGGTCCCTGGACGCGAGGTCCACCATGAAAGCGAGCTGGCGATCATCATCGGCAAGCAGGTTCGTGGCCTTTCGCGCGACGACTGGCGAGACGCCGTGTTTGGTTATGCATGCCTGCTCGACATGGTCGTTCGCGGACGAGAGGAACGCGTGTTCCGTAAGGCCTATGACACATTCTGTCCGATTGGCCCCTGGATCGTAACGGCTGACGAACTGGTCGATCCGACAGCGCTCGAAATGAAGCTCTGGGTCAACGATGAGTTGCGCCAATCCGCCAACACCAGCGATCTTGTGCTCGATATTCCCGGAATGATCGAAACCGCATCGGCGGTTATGACGCTTTATCCCGGCGATATTATCGCGACCGGCACACCGGCGGGCGTCGGCCCCGTATCCGACGGGGATACGATCCGCATCGCGATCGAGGGCATCGGGGAAATGTCCGTGCCGGTGATCCAGGGCGAGCAGGGCGCAACGGATGTGTTCGCGCAGTCGTACGTCCCCCCGATCATCAAGCAGAATTGAGGGCACCAGATGGCCAGTGGGGACACACTTGATCAGCTCTACGCGGATTTCGCGAACCTCAACATGGAAGGGGGCTGGCATCGACGCTTTCCTGCGCTCTGGCCGGAACCGCGGCGCAACTTCTTGCCCCACGTTTGGCATTATGCGCAGGTCAAACCGATCCTCGATCGTGCTGGGCTGTTAGTCGATACGACCCAGGCGGAACGCCGCAACCTGACGATGTTCAACCCGGTCGAGGGTAACACCTATTCGACGGTTCGCACGATCGTTGCGGCCTACCAGATGATCCGTCCGGGTGAGATCGCACGGTCGCACCGCCATACTCCGAACGCATTGCGCCTGATCCTGGAAGGGCGGGGCACATATACGGTGGTTGACGGCACCCGGGTTGAAATGCGCCCCGGCGACGTCCTGCTGACACCCAGCATGGCGTGGCATTCCCACGCAAATGACGGTGGCAACGACTGCTACTGGATGGACTTCCTCGACGTGCCGTTGGTGCATCTGCTCGAGCCGATGTTTTATGAGCCGCATCCCGACGGGGTCGAGGCGGATCCGACAAGGGCCGAAGTGTCGCCGATTGCCTTTCGCTGGGAAGAGACCCGCGACCGGCTCGATGCACAACAGGCGCTGGTCGGGCTTGGTCGGCCGGTGGCGGTCGATCTCGGTCCGCCGCAACTTGCCTCGATTGCGCTGCGCATGATCCGCGTTCCAGCCGGAGCCGTGACCGCTCCCACGCGCACGACCGCAAATAATATCTTTGCCGTGGTGCGGGGTAGCGGCCGCAGTGAGATCGACGGACAGGCGCACATCTGGAGCTTTGGCGACACGATCGCCGTCCCGGCCTGGCGCCCTTTCGAACACTTCGCGGATGAGGAAGCCGTCCTGCTCCAGGTGTCCGATGCGCCGGTACTGGAGCGTTTGGGCTGGCTGCGGACCCAAACATCGTGAGCGCGCTGCGGCGCAGACCGGCAAGAATTTCAAATTCGGAGCATAAGATGAGCAAATCGCAGAAAATCATCATCGCCGGGGGCGGCATTGGCGGGATGGCAGCGACCTTATCGCTTCTTCAACGAGGTTATGATGTCGAAGTCTATGAGCAGGCGCCGGTTCTGGGTGAAGTTGGTGCCGGGGTGCAGATCAGTCCGAACGGCGCGCGGGCGCTCGATATGCTGGGTGTCTTCGATACGCTCAAGAAGGCCTCCTGTGCACCGCGCCGCAAAGAATTCCGGTTGTGGAACACGGGCCGCGCTTGGCCGATGTTCGATCTGGGTGAGATCGCGATCGAAAAATATGGGTATCCCTATCTTACGGTCTATCGTCCCGATTTGCTGCAAACGCTGGTCGATGCGGTCAACGCAATCGATCCCGCTGCGATCCATCTAGGCGCAACTGTGCGCGATGCTACCGTTCATGATGGCGGAGCGGCGCTGCATTTCGAGGATGGTACCCACGTCGAAGGTGATGTGCTGATCGGTGCTGACGGGGTCAAGTCAGTGGTGCGCAAATCTCTATTCGGTGACGATGAAACGAACTTCACCGGCATGATTGCCTGGCGCGCGGTAATCCCGATGGAGCGTCTTCCCCAGCATATGCGCGGCATGGTCGGCTGGACCTGGATCGGGCCCGGCGGTCATCTCGTCAATTATCCGCTTCGCGGCGGAAAATTGATGAACATGATCGGCACGATCGAACGTCACGACTGGCGGGTCGAATCCTGGAATATGGAAGGTGACATTGAGGAGTGCGCCAGCGACTTCGCTGGCTGGCACGAGGATGTTCAGACCCTGATCCGCGCCGCCCCCAAAGTTCTCAAATGGGCCTTCATGGAACGTCCGCCACGCCAGCAATGGTCGCTCGGCCAAGCCTCGCTGCTGGGCGACGCGGCTCACGCCACGCTGCCATTTTTGGCCCAGGGAGCGGTTATGTCGATCGAGGACGGCGTTATTCTCGGGCGCTGTCTCGACAAGTATTCCGATCCGGTCGAGGCGCTCAAGAAATACGAGGATGCACGTGTAGAGCGCACAAGCCTGATGGTCCGCGGAGCCAAGGAAAACACCGCCCGATTCCACGAATCCGCGCTCGCGACCGAAGAAGGCGCGGTAAAGCACATGGAAAGCGAGTGGAGCCGCGATCCGATCCATGATCGCTACGACTGGCTCTATCGCTACGATGTGCAGACGACTGAGATCTGACGGTGAACAGCGCTGCAGGAAACGGACGCAAGCCTGCGGGGCAACTCGCCGGCATTCGCGTTCTTGACCTCACCAACGTTCTGTCCGGACCATATGCCACATACCAGATGGCGATGCTGGGCGCTGAGGTGATCAAGGTGGAGAATCCCCGCGAAGGTGATCTTGCCCGTAAGCTCGGGGCGTCGAGCGCGCTCAATCAGGCCATGATGGGCACCTCATTTCTGGCCCAGAACGCCGGCAAGAAGTCGGTCACGATCGACCTCAAGCATCCCGAGGGCAAAAGTCTGTTCGTTGAACTGCTCGCGACCGCTGATGTTTTGATCGAGAATTTCCGGCCCGGCGTCATGGATCGGCTTGGGTTCGGCTACGAAGCGGTCCGAGCGATCAAGCCCACGATCATCTATTGCGCCATCTCCGGGTTCGGGCAAATCGGGCCACTAAGCGCGAACCCGGCCTACGATCAGATCATCCAGGGTCTGTCGGGGGTGATGAGCATCACCGGTGATGTACAATCCGCGCCGCTGCGGGTGGGTTATCCGATGTGCGATACGTTGGGAGGAATGGGGGCGGCCTTCGCGATCGTCAGCGCGCTGCTTGGGCGGGAGCGAACGGGCGACGGTGCATTCATTGATCTTTCGATGCTCGATTCGACGATATCGGCGATGGGTTGGGCCGTCTCGAACTACCTTATCGCAGGGGTCGAAGCCAAGCCGATCGGGAACCAGAACATGACGGCCGCCCCTTCGGGCTCGTTTGCTTGTGCCGACGGACAGATCAACATTGCCGCCAACCAGCAGGAGCAGTTCGAGCGCCTGTGCAGGCTGATTGGTCGAGCCGAACTTATTGATGATCCCCGTTTTGCCGAACGCGAAGCGCGCAAGGCCAACCGCGCGGCGATCAATGCAGAGATCAACACCGCGCTGGCCACCCGCTCGGCGGCCGAGTGGGAAGAATTGCTCAACGCCAACGCGATCCCGGCAGGACGGATTTTGACGGTCCCCGAAGTACTTGCACATCCGCAGATCGTAGCGCGCGAGTTGATCCAGGAATTGCCGATCGACGAGGCGGGGCTGGAATCAGTGAAGGTCGTGCGTGCAGGGTTCGCGTTTGGCGATAGCCAGCCCGGCGCGCAAACGCCGCCTCCGATGCTGGGCGCTCACAACACCGAGATCTTTGGTGCGCTTGGCAAGGATGAAGTCTCCCTTGCCGCGCTCAAAGCCGGAGGGGTGATTTGACCGCGCGCCAACCAGGCGTGAGCTTCACCGGCAGGAGATCAACTGGGCGCGCGAACCAGCGCGAAATTTTCCAATGTGTCACCAAGGCTGATCGAAAGCCTCGCAGCCCCGGCAACGGCAATCCCTCGCATACGCTCGACATATTCGGGGGTAAACCGTGCCGCCGGGCCAGACAGTGTGATTGCTCCCGAAATCCGATGGCCGGTCTCGAATACGGGCACGCCGATCGCCGCCATTTCCGGGTTGACGGTGCCAATCGAGATAACACAGGCATCCTCGGGGCGCAGCGGTGCAGGCATGGCGTCGCCGTAGTGACGCAGGATTGTCGAGGCCGCACTGGCATTAAGCGGCCGGCGGTCGCCTTGGCTGATGCTGTGATCGCGGACCATATGGCGGCCTTCGACGCGAAAGAGGCAGACCTGATCGTCGCCATCACGGATGAAGAAAGAAGCGCCCTCGCTGGTCAGGGCCACCATTTCCTCAAGCACGGGCTCGACGAATTGGCGCAAGTCAAAGGCGTCCTGGAAAACGGCACTCAGGCTCAGCAATCCGGCACCAAGTTGGTAATTGCCATCCTTCCGCTGCCAGACGAATCCGTACTTTTCGAGCGATCCCATCAGCCGCAGAATCGTGCTCTTGTAGAGCCCGGTGATGCGCGCAATTTCTGCCAGCGAAAGCACCGGCCTGTCGCGCGTGAACGCGTGAAGTATGTCGAACGCGCGATCGACTGCCGCGACACCTGCTTTGGAATTCATGATTTGGATGGACCCCGTTCCAGCCCTGACGATCGTTCTATTTAGCGGAACGATGGTCCGGTATGTCAATTGAATTCGTGGCGGTCACGGCCAGCCAGACAAGGATATGAACGAATGAGCGACTTGCCCGCCCGCGTTGCCATCAAGGAAGAGGGGCCACGCGAAGGTTTCCAGATCGAAAAGGGTGCCATCCCGACTGCGGAAAAGGTCCGCTTGGTAGATGCCCTTTCGGATACCGGGCTGGATTATATCCAGGTCACATCGTTCGTCCACCCCGGCAAGGTACCGGGAGTGGCTGACGCTGAAGCGGTCGTCGCGGGGATCACCCCGCGCGCGGGGGTGCGTTATGCCGGATTGTGGTTGAACCAGCAGGGCTTGTCGCGAGCGATCGCCACCGGTCGGCTCTACCTCGAAGGCAAGCTGACACTTTATGCGTCTGATGCATTTCTCAAGCGCAATCAGAACCGCACGCGCGAGCAGCAACTCGCGGCACAGCCTCAATTGCTGCGGATGTATCAGTCGCACGGAATTCCGGTAAAGACAGGCTTCATCACGGCGGCCTTCGGGTGCAATTTTGAAGGCGACGTCGATCCGCAGCGAGTGGTTGAGCTTGTTGCGGAAATGCGTGAAATCGCGCGTTGCGCCGGTGAAGACCTTTCGTTGATCGGGTTGGGCGACACGATGGCTTGGGCCAATCCCGAGCGGATCCGTCGGGTGGTAGGCATGGTTCGCGAGGCTAACCCGGACGTCGAACTATCGCTCCACTTGCACGATACTCGTGGGCTGGGGCTGGCCAATGCCTATGCCGGTTTGCAAATGGGGGTTGCCCATTTCGATGCGGCGGTCGCTGGACTGGGCGGCTGCCCGTTCGCTGCCCATGTGGGGGCTGCCGGCAATATCTGCACCGAGGATTTCGTGCTGATGTGTGAGGAGATGGGGATCGCGACCGGGGTCGATCTTGAACGGCTCGCGGAATGTGCGCGACTTGCCGAAGCGATCGTCGGGCACCCGTTGCCGGGCAAGGTCAAGACGGGCGGCGCGCTCGGAGTTTTGCGCCGCAAGTTGCTGCCTGCCTGACAGGAACCGCGCGATTTCCTGGGACCATTTAATGCTCGGCCGGATAGCGCCGGGCCGTCGCGAGCGGCTGGCGCGGCTGCCTCGCTCGCTGGTGATTCTGCTGGAAAACGTTCTCGCCTACGAGCTCGAGCCGGTAGCGTATGTGGAACAGTTTGAGGCATGGCTCGACCGCGGTGAGGTCGATGCAGAGCTGCCGTTTCGGCCCGCGCGCATCCTCATGCAGGACACAGCGGGTGTGGCTGCTCTGGCCGATCTTGCCGCGCTGCGTGACTTCGCGGCGCACAATGGTCGCCGCCCCGAAGCTGTAGACGCAGCAATTCCGATCGACCTAGTGATCGACCATTCGCTGAAAGTCGATCACAGCGGAACCGGCGATGCGGCCGCGCTAAACCTGGCGCTTGAATATGGCCGCAACGACGAGCGCTACCGCTTTTTCAAATGGGCCGAACAGGCGTTTGGCCGGCTCACAATCGTTCCGCCGGGGCAGGGCATCTGTCATCAGATAAATCTTGAGCAACTGACCAGCGGGATCGTTCCCGCACCTGGCCGCACTGGGTTGGTCATGGCCGAGACGCTGATCGGCACTGACAGTCACACGACGATGGTGAATGCGCTGGGTGTGCTCGGCTGGGGCGTGGGCGGGATCGAGGCTGAACTTGCCGCGCTTGGCGCGTCAATGCCAATTGCATTGCCGCGGGTCAGCGCGGTTCGATTGCAGGGGCGACGGCGCCCCGGTGTAACCGCCACCGACATCGCTCTCGCCATCACGCTGTACTTGCGCTCGGCAGGGGTGGTTGACGAGATCGTCGAATTCGTGGGCGCTGGACTGGATGACCTGACTTTGCCCGACCGCGCGGCGATTTCGAACATGTGCCCCGAATATGGTGCGACGGCCGCACTGTTCCCTGTCGATGAGGTGACGCTTGATTATCTAACTGAAATGGGGCGCACCTTTGAAGGCGTTGCCTCCTATCGCCGTTATGCGGTGCTCAGCGGACTCTGGCGCGATGCCGGGGCAGAGCGCAAGTACTCGCGGATGCTGGACTTCGCGCTTGATGCCGTCGAGCCGGTGATGGCGGGGCCAAGCCGCCCCGACCAGCTGCGCACTCTCGGCATGGTTGCCGCCAGCTTGCGCGAGAGTTTTCCCGGTGCGCGGCCATCGCGGTCGCGCGCGGTGCCAAGTGACGGAGCGATCGCAATTGCAGCGATTACGAGCTGCACCAATACCGCCAACCCTGGACTGATGGTTGCCGCCGGTTTGCTTGCACGCAATGCCGTAAGGCATGGCTTGCAGGTGCCAACTTGGGTCAAGACTTCGCTTGCTCCGGGGTCGCGCAGAATCGCCGATTTGCTCGAACGGGCGGGTCTGCAATTATCGCTCGACGAGCTGGGATTCAATGTGATTGGCTTCGGTTGCACCACGTGCGTCGGTAATTCGGGTGACCTGAAGGTCGAGATTTCCGGGGCGCACAAGGCGCGGCCGAACCTGCTCGTGGGAGTCCTGTCGGGCAACCGCAATTTCGAGGGCCGCATCCACCCCGCAGTTCAGGCGAACTATCTGGCGTCTCCGCCATTGGTCGTTGCGGCTGCGCTGGCCGGCAATTTGTTCGTGGATATCGCGAGCGAGCCACTCGGCTTCGGACCCGATGGGGCGCCGGTCGGGCTGGAGAAAATCTGGCCATCGGACGCTGAAATTGCCGAGGTCCTGGCCGCGCTGGGTGAGCGAAGCCGCGCTGTCGTTGCCGGGGACCGGGTGTGGAGCGGGCTTGATGCACAATGTGCCGAGCAGTTCTCTTGGGACGAGGCGTCAACCTTCATCCGCCAGCCGCCGTTCTTCGTGCGGCCCGCGCAGCGGCTTGAGGGTGATATTGAAGATGCTCGGCCATTGCTGGTGCTGGGCGACAATGTCACGACCGATCACATCTCGCCGATTGGTCGAATCCAGCCTGGTTCGCCGGCCGCGCAGTTCCTGAGCGCCAAAGGTGAGGCGGAGGTCGACTTCGGTGGATATGGTGATCGTCGGGCAAATCACGATGTGATGACGCGCGGCACCTTCGATAGCGCGAGGCTCGAAAACCGGCTGGTCGGGCGACCCGGCAACTACACGCTCGGACCAGATGGGCTCGAGGCTTCGGTGTTCGACGCGGCGCAGGCCTTCGCGGCGAGGCAGATCCCGGTGGTGGTTTTTGCGGGAAGGCAATACGGTACGGGGTCGGCGCGCGACTGGGCGGCAAAGGGCACGGCGCTGCTGGGTATCCGAGCTGTAATCGCACAGAGTTTCGAGCGGATTCATCGCGCCAATCTGATCGCCTTGGGCGTTCTTCCCATCGTGATCGAAGAGGATGTGGCGATGCCGCGCGCGCTGGAGCGGATCTGCGTGCGTGGTATCGATTCGCTTTCAGCGGAGCGACAGGAATTGGTCGTTGAAATTCTGCGCGAGGGCAGCGACGCGCCTGAGCGCCACGCTGCACGCGCGGATGTGCGATCGCGGGGGCAACTTGATTTGCTGCGCAGCGGCGGGTTGTTCGCCACGTTAGGCCAGCGCTACAAGGCCTGACTGTGGCCCGGCCGTTCCCGTCAGCCTTCGTGAATGGTCTTGGTAACCAGACAAGCGGCTAGCCCTTCGGGGCCATCCTCATGCCCGTGTCCCGACCATTTGACACCGCCGAACGGCGCATCGGCTCCGCCGATCGTCGTGGTGTTGAAGGCGAGCATTCCGGTTTCAAGGCGTGGGGCAATCAACTTTTGGCGCTTTGCATTGGTGGTCCAGCAATAAGTCGCCAGGCCATAAGGCAGCCGGTTTGCTTCGCGCACCATGTCATCGCCACTGGCGTAACGGTTGATCAGCGCGACCGGGCCGAACGGCTCTTCGTTCATGATCGCTGCCGTCAGCGGAATGTCAGAGAGGACGGTTGGAGCAAAGAAATAACCCTGGTTGCCAATCCGCTTGCCGCCACAGTTTAGCGTTGCGCCGGACTCGATCGCATCGCCGATCAATCGCTCCATCGCTTCGGGACGGCGAGCATTGGCCATAGGGCCCATTTGGACGCCATCTTCAAGACCGTCACCAACCTTCAGTGCGCTCGCACGCTTGGCAAATCCGGCGACGAACTGCTCATAGATCCCATCCTGGATGATGAACCGGGTGGGTGCGACGCAGACTTGCCCGGCGTTGCGGAACTTGTGCGGCACCACCGCGTCGAGGACCGCTTCGACATCGACATCATCGAACACCAGCACCGGCCCATGACCACCGAGTTCCATCGTCGTGCGTTTGAGATCGTTGGCGGCAAGCTTCATCAGCGCTTTGCCGACCTCTGTCGAACCGGTGAAGCTGAGTTTGCGGATTACGGGAGAGGCCAGGAGATATGATGAGACTTGCGCGGGGTCGCCGAACACAGCCTGCGCGACATCGCCCGGAAGCCCGGCGTCATAGAGGCATTGCAGAACGGCGAGTGCGGACGCGGGTGTTTCTTCGGCAGCCTTCAGGATTACCGAACAGCCTGCCGCGATGGGTGCGCCGAGTTTGCGGCCCGGATTGCCGAGGGGAAAATTCCAGGGTGCAAATGCGGCAACCGGGCCGACCGGTTCGTGCATGACGGTTGCGCGCAGACCGGCCGGGCGAACCAGCACCCTTCCATAAATCCGGTGGACCTCACCTGCGTAGAACCGAAACAGGTTGGCGTTCATCGTCACTTCGATGCGGGTCTCGGCGAGTGGCTTGCCTTGTTCCAATGTGGCGATGCGAGCGATATCTTCGCGCCGCTCTTCCAGCAGCCGGGCCGCTCCTTCGAGGACGGCGGCGCGAGTTTGCGCGCTGGCTTCACGCCAACGGGCGAAGCCGCGGCCAGCAGCGGCAAGCGCGCGATCGAGATCGGCGGTTTCAGCCATTGGAAGTTGCCCGATTACCGCGCCCGTGGCGGGGTTCACGACCGGGAAAGTGCGTCGCTTGCCTGCTGCGATCCGCTCGCCATCGATGACCATGTATAGTTCAGGGTAGTGGGCCATTCGATCCCCGGTTCGCGCCAAGATGTTCTGTTAGATAGTACGATATTCTATTATAGGCAATATCCGATGGGGCCGCAGACGCGCTTTGCGGTCCATGAAACTTGAGGGGAATTCGCGAAGTGAGCGCAGATCGACAAGATTCAACGCGGTTCACGCGTCTCAATCCGCTGACCGGTGAGGTCGCTTCCAGTGCCGTCGCGATGAAGGCGACTGACATTCCCGCCGTTGCCGCCAAGGCCGCCGCCGCGTTTCCGGCATGGGCCGCACAAGGTCCGAATGCGCGCCGGGCGGTGCTGATGAAAGCAGCCGCCGCGCTCGAAGCCAGGAAGGACGATTTCGTCGCCGCGATGATGGGGGAGATCGGATCGACCGCTGGCTGGGCGATGTTCAATCTTGGCGTTGCCGCCAATATGGTCCGCGAAGCTGCCGCCATCACCACCCAGATTGCGGGTGAAGTGATCCCGTCGGACAAGCCGGGGTGCCTGGCGATGGCGCTCAAGGAGCCGGTTGGCGTGATCCTGGGGATCGCTCCGTGGAATGCTCCGATCATCCTGGGCGTGCGCGCCATCGCCGTGCCGCTGGCCTGCGGCAACGCCGTGATCCTGAAAGCGAGCGAGACCTGCCCACGCACCCACGCCCTGATCATCGAAGCCTTTGCCGAAGCGGGCTTCCCCGAGGGTGTGGTCAATGTCGTCACCAACGCGCTCGAGGATGCCGCCGACGTGGTTGGCGCTCTGATCGACGCTCCCGAGGTCAAGCGGATCAACTTTACCGGCTCGACGAATGTCGGAAGGATCATCGCCAAGCGTGCGGCCGAGCATTTGAAGCCCTGCTTGCTTGAACTGGGCGGCAAGGCCCCGCTGATCGTGCTGGAAGATGCCGATCTCGATGAAGCGGTGAAAGCCGCCGCGTTCGGTGCGTTTATGAACCAGGGTCAGATTTGCATGTCGACCGAACGGATCATCGTGGTTGAAGCGGTGGCTGATGCATTTGCCGCGAGTTTTGCGGCCAAGGCCGCGAGCATGGCGGCCGGCGATCCGCGCGAAGCCACCACGCCGCTGGGCGCGGTGGTTGACCTGAAGACCGTGGTTCATGTCAACGCCCTGATCGATGATGCCACGGCCAAGGGTGCAAGGGTGATCGCGGGCGGCAAGGCCGAAAGCTTGATGATGCCCGCTACGGTGATCGACGGCGTCACCAGCGCGATGAAACTCTATCACGATGAAAGCTTCGGCCCAGTCGTGGCGATGATCCGCGCCGCGGACGAGGAACACGCCATAGCTCTGGCCAACGATACCGAATACGGTCTCTCTGCTGCGGTCTTCAAGCGCGATACCGCGCGCGGCCTGGCGGTGGCCCGCCGCATCCGTTCGGGCATCTGCCACGTCAACGGTCCGACCGTGCATGATGAAGCCCAGATGCCCTTTGGCGGCGTCGGTGCATCGGGCTATGGCCGCTTCGGCGGACGCCAGGGCATCGACAGCTTTACCGAAACCCGCTGGATCACCATCGAAACCCGGCCGGGACATTACCCCATCTGATGAGACCTGTGCGCGGGTGGGTGTAGGCGTCGGCTTTGATTGCTGCTTCGATAGGCATTCTGAAGAGGAGAGCAGGTCGGTACTTGACCTGACACCGGTATGACCACCCGCGAAGCTGACCGGCCGCTACAGCGCCATCGGAAAGCGCGCGTCCGGTCCCGCTACCGACAAGCTGCACCACCACCCCGGACACGACCCCGGCGCGCAGCTTTCGGAGATCACTGGTGACAGGATTATCTCCAAAAAAACAGGTGGCGAACCTGTCGTTATGCCCCACCCAAGCCCGGGAAATATCATGCGCGGTGTGGGGAGAAATGTGGGGTAGCTCAGGATTTGAAAAGAATATACCGTTTTAAATCAATCCCGTCGTTAATATTTTGGCATTCCTCCCGCGAATCCGTATTCGATCTCTGCGCGAGGGCATATCGCGCATGAGTTCCACCCGGCACCGCCCGACGAATCGTCCTGGCCCGAGTTGATTTAATCGCATTTTGTCCGATGTTGTTTTCCGTACATTTTCCGTACGGGGACCGCCGCATCCAACTTAGTCATTGATTTTATGGCGCACCCGACAGGATTCGAACCTGTGGCCTCTGCCTTCGGAGGGCAGCGCTCTATCCAGCTGAGCTACGGGTGCCTGCCAGCAGCGACTAGCAGAGGCTTTTCGACCCCGCCAGCGCTTTCCTCGTGTCAGTGTGCCAGCGTCACCGGCTGGAACTGGCCGAGGCCGCAACTCGGGCCGCGCATTGGCGGGCTGGTAGTGAATACATTGATGATGTCGGTCGAGCAAAGCTGGCTGAGCGAGGTCTCGTAGCTGAAATGCTCCTCGAAGCCGAGGCTGGGGCACGGAGCGGGCAGGGTGTTGCGATAGACCTTGTCGCGGCCGTTCATCTCGAAATCGATGATCTGGTCGCTGCGGACATGGCTGGCGCGGATGCCGCTCAGCGGAATGCACGACACCGCCGGGCCGGTCGGCGTCGCCTCCGGGATCTTGCGGGCATCGCGCGCCAGGGCGGGGGCGGTGACGAGGGTCGCGGCGAGGGTCAGGGCGAAGAGCGGGCGCATCGGATCACTCCTTCTTGGCTGGGGCGGGCGTCTTGGGCTTGAACGCACAAAGGTCGCAAACGACGCACCGCCAGCATTCCGGTCGCCGCGCCTTGCAGACATAGCGCCCGTGCAGGATCAGCCAATGGTGCGCGTGCAGGCGGAAGGGCTGCGGCACGGCCTTGTCGAGCTTGAGCTCGACCGCCAGCGGCGTTTTGCCGCGCGCCAGCCCGGTACGGTTGCCGACGCGGAACAGGTGCGTGTCGACCGCGAAGGTCTCGGCGCCGAACGCGACGTTCATCACGACATTGGCGGTCTTGCGCCCGACGCCGGGCAGCTTTTCCAGCGCGTCGCGATCCGCCGGTACCTCGCTGCCATGCTCGGCGATCAGCGCCTCGCTCAGCGCGATGACGTTCTTCGCCTTGGCGTTGAACAGGCCGATCGTCTTGATGTGTTCCTTCAGCCCCGCCTCGCCCAGCGCGACCATCGCCTCGGGCGTGGTGACCTGTGCGAACAATGCCCGCGTCGCCTTGTTGACGCCGATATCGGTCGCCTGCGCCGACAGCACGACCGCGACCAGCAAGGTATAGTTGTTGACCGATTCGAGTTCGGTCTCGGGATGGGGATTGTCGGCGGCAAGGCGCGAGAAGAAGTCGACGATGTCGGCCTTGTTCACAGGCCGAGTACCTCGCTCATCGCGTAGCGCCCGGCGGGCTTGCCGGCGAGCCATAGCGCCGCGGTCACCGCGCCGCGCGCGAAGATCGAGCGGTCGTCGCCGCGATGGCCCAGCTCGATCCGCTCGCCTTGGCCGGCGAAGATTACCTGATGGTCGCCGACCACCGATCCGCCGCGCAGCGAGGCGAAGCCGATCGTGCCTTCGCTGCGCGCCCCGGTCAGCCCGGCGCGGTCGCTGACGCGCACCTCTGCGAGCGTCGTGTTGCGCCCCGCCGCCGCCGCCTCGCCGAGTAGCAGCGCAGTGCCCGACGGCGCATCGACCTTGTGGCGGTGGTGCATCTCGACGATCTCGATGTCCCAGTCGGGGCCTAGCTTCTCCGCTGCCTCGCGCACCAGACGGGCGAGCAGGGTGACGCCAAGCGAGGTATTGCCGGTCTGCAACACGGCGATGTCGACCGCCGCCGCGTCGATCAGCGCATGGTGATGGGCGTGCAGCCCGGTCGTGCCGATCACGATCGGCGTACCGGCGGCACGCGCCGCGGCAAGGTTTGCCGCGAGTGCCGTAGGCGAGGTGAAGTCGACCAGCACATCGGCTACTCCGGCGAGCGTGGCGGGGTCGCCGCCGGCGTCGATCCCGCCGGCCAGCGTCGCCCCGAGATCGGGGATCGCGGCGGCAATCGCCTGGCCCATCCGCCCAGCGCTGCCGAAGATACCGATCGCGGTCACTGGTCCTGCTCCCAAAAACTCTGTCGGCGCGTTACCGGCATCGGCGGCAGGATGCCAAGCGCTAAAGGCGAATAGCCGCCGGACTGGCGGAGTTACGGCTTCAACCCATAGCCGGCATAGACTTGCGCGATGCTCGGGTCGATGCGCAGCGCGGCGGCGATGTCCGCCTTGCTGTCGGCCGCCTGGCCGAGACGCGCACGCGCCAGCCCGCGACCGTAAATGCTGCTCGCATTGCGCGGTCGCAGCGCGATGGCGCTGCCATAATCCTCGGCCGCCTTTGCCCAATCGCCGCGCTGCAGCCAGACCAGGCCGCGGCTGTCGAGGATCATCGCATTGGGCTGTTTGGCGACCGCCTTGTCGCATTGCGCGGCGGCTGTCTCGAGCGCGACCCGGAAGGTCGCGTGTCGCCAGCAGGCGTCGTTGAGGCTGTCGGCATCGTCGGGCGCCTTGGCGAGCTGCGCATCGCCGCGCGCGACATAGGCTTTGGGGTCGCCGCCAATCGCCAGCATCAGGTCGCGTTCGTTGGCGACGCCGTCATTGCCACCGCTCGCGTCGAGCGCTGCATCATATGCCGCGACGATCGCCGTCCGTGATGCCTTATCGACGAGCAGGCGGCGCAGCGCCGGTGCGGGCACATCGTACGCCGGCGCGAGTTTGATCAGCGCCAGCATGTCGGCCAGCCGATTCTTGTCGTCGCCGAGATCATAGCTCAGCCGGGTATAGTAGGCGCCGATGCTCGGCGCGATCGCGATCGAGCGCTCGAGCTCGGTCGCCGCCTCGCGCCGTTGCCCGGCCGCGACGAGGACACGGCCCAGCAAAGCGTGCGCATCGGCATCGTCGGGCTGGAGCCGCACCAGCGCGCGCGCCTGATCGATGGCGTCACCCGGCTTGCCCTGTTCGAGCAGCAGCTGCGCGCAGACATCATACGCCCAATAATCGTCGGGCTTGCGGGTCAACACGATGCGCGCGTCGGACATCGCGCCGGCGGCGTCGCCGAGGTCGAAGCGGACCTCGCCGCGCTTGCGATAATTTTCGACCGCCTCGGGTCGCAGCAGGATGATCCGGTCGTAAAGGATCAGCGCATCCTCGAGCCGGCCGGCATCGACCAGCATCTGCGCCTTGCCGAGGATCGCGACTGGCTCGCGACGATCCGCGGCGAGCGATTCGTCAAAGGCGATCCCGGCATCCCTGGTTCGACCGAGGCGGACGAGCACCTGGCCGCGCATCGCCAACAGCGCCGCGCCGTGCTCGCCGCCGGTGATCCGGCGGTCGATCAGCTTGAGCGCGTCGTCATTCTTGCCCGCCACCGCCAGGCGGTTGATCTCGGTGAGGCTGGCATCGGTCGCCGGCTCGCTGCTGGCCGCCACGGTCGCCGCGGGGGCGCCGCCGGTTTCGTAATCGGCCGGCGCACGAATGAAGAGCTGTCGCGCGAACAGCCCGTCGGTCAGCTTGTCGGCATCCTTGGCCGCCGCATAGCTCACCTCGAACGGTCGGTTGCTGCTCGCCGCGCTCATCTCGAAGCGGCCGTCCTTCAGCGCGACGGTGCGGACATAATGCACCCCGCCGACGGTCTTGTCGAAAGGATCGCCTTCAATCAGAAAGCCCTTGCCACCATCGGGCAGCAGGATTGTTTCGCGCGAGAGCGAATAATCGCCATCAATCGCGACCGGTGCGGCATCGGCGTCGTGTTCGCGCTTCGGCGCGATGTCGCGGCCCAGTCGCGCGTAATCGGCCTCGTAACGCTGCGCCGAATCGAGTCCGCCCTTTTCCCACGTCATCCGGGCCTTGCCGGTGAAGGACATGCTGACGTCGCCGGTCTGCTCGTCGACCGCATAGCTGACGGTGTCGAGGTCGATCCAGTTGTAGCGGTCGCGCCAGGTCTTGCGCATGATCTCGTCGCGCTGTGCCGCAGTGACGAAGGACAGCGACACGCGCATCTTGCTGCCGGTGTCGCCGCGAAAGGTGACCGAGCCGCTGGCCTTGGCGGGCTTGGCCAGGCCGTCGCGCGCGTCGAGCGTCAGGCGATATTCGGTGTCGGGCAGGCTCGGTTCGGTCGCCACCAGCGCGGCGAGCGCGGGTCGGGCCGCGTCGATCGGCAGCGCCCATTTGAAGTCCGGCACGGCGAGTGCATCGATGCCACGGTCGCCGAGGCGGGTGCCGTCGAGCCAATAGACCTTGTCGCCGATAACGGCACGCGCGATCACGTGGTTGAACCGGCCCGGCATCGGCAGCGAAGCATCGAGCCCGTCGCCATCGGTCGCCGAGACGAGCGCCGGCTCGGCGTCGATCCCCAGTTCGCGCAACAGGGCGAGCAGCAGCACCGTCTTACCCTTGCAGTCGCCGCTTTTGCCCGACCAGACGGTGTCGGCACTTTCCGGCGTGTAATTGCCCAGCCCGTCGACGCGCGCGATGTAGCGCACTTGCGACTGCACCACCCGCAACGCCTCACTGGCGCGCACCTTGGGATCGGCCGACAGCGCCGCGATCCGCTTCGCCTCGACCATCACCGGCGAGTCGGGCGCGACCGTCGTCGCCTTGCGGTATAACGGCCGCATGACCTCGGCGACTTGGCCCCAATCAGTGAAGTCCGCGATTTGCAGCAGCCCGCCATTGGCGAAGCGGCCCGGCGCACCGTTGGGAAGCGCCGGCGTCGTCCAGCCATCCTGCGCCAGCGTCAGCATCTGCCAGCCGTCCTGTCGCGTCAGCACGCCCTTCGGCGCCAGCGGACCCGCCGCCCATCTGACCGGACGGGCAACGGGCCAGGAATAGCGCAGCGACATCCGGTCGGTCGACGGCATCTTGGTCAACGGCGCCGACTCTTCGATATGGCCGCCGAGCACCGGATTGGCTTCGTCGATCGTATAGGAGACTTCGAGTTCGTCGCCGACATGCAGATCGGGGACCTGCAGGATGGCGGTGAGGACGCCGGTGATCATGAGCGACTCGAGTCCCGCCTCGCGCCGCAGGATCTGGAAGCCCTTGCCGTCGCCCAGCACGTCGATCGCCTGGGTGCCGCGATGGATGGTGACGCGGTGAACGGTGACGCCGCCGAACGCCGGTTGCCAGGCAAGCCCGACATTGCCCATCGCGAGCAGCCCTTCCGGTGCGTTGATGCGCGTGATCTGGCGGTAGAAAGTATGCGTGCCGCGTTCGTCGAAGCGCACCTGACAATCGATCAGTCGCGCCGTCACCGCGCCGTCCGCCGGCTTCCCGACGGGTGCCGAGAGCGGCGTCACCCAGGCCGGTGCCGCGCCGACGTGCAGCGCATCGTCGGCATGAGCCGTTCCGATGCATAGCATCGCGGCCATCACCGTCAGCATAAGCCGGATCATCTTCGCCCCCCGAGAAACCTGCGCTAGAGCAGCCTAACCTGCGGGTGATGAAAGACAATGGACCGGCCAGTTGGTCACGGCGCCGGTGGTCCGATCAGGGCTGGGCAATCCCGGCGGCGATCAGCTCGCTGCGCGCTTCGGCAAAGGCGGCCTGGAATGCGGCCTTGGTCATCAGCCGCTCGACGATCAGCCCGCCGAGCAGGTGCCCGGCGCTCACGTCGCTGCGGAAATGCTGGCCGCACACGATCCGGCTCTGGCCATAGCGCGCGGCGCGGGCGAGCAGCGCGGGGGCCTGAGCCGGCACGAGCCGTGCCAGCGTCTCGCCCATCGAGAAGGCCATTGAGGTATGGCCGCTGGGATAGCTCGACAGCGGATCCTCGTTGCGCTTGCAGCTCTTCAGTCCCGGCTCGACGGCATAGGGGCGCGGGCGCCTGAATTCGTCCTTGCCGGTATCGACGATGGCCTTTTCACTGGCCCGCACCAGCGCCATCAGCCGTGCCGTCGCGGGCAATTTGTCGAGATCGAAGCGCGGGCCGAGGACGACCGCGAAGATCGTCGCGTTCTTGGTATCGCCGTCAAGGCGCGCATCGGCTTCCTCTGTCGGTGTCCGCGCCGCCTCGGCGGCGTGGAGTTCGGCGAACTCGGCCGTCGCCTGCGCGCTGCCCGCCGCCGGCGGCGGGGGCAGCACAAGCGCGGGGTCGAGATCGGAGGGCGACAGCAGCACCGGGGCGTGCTGCCCCGGTGGGGCGGCGGCGAGCGCCGCCGCCAGCCACAGGCCGAGCATCAGAAGGTCAGCGTGATGTCGCCGGTGAACGAGCGCCCGGTCTGATAGAAATACTGGTCGAACGGCACGGTCTTGCCCTTGTTGATATTGGTGACCGCGCGCGAGTCGAACAGGTTGTTGACCTCGACGCCGATCCGTACCGGGCCGATGTCGTAGCGCGCCGACAGGATGGCGCTGTTGTAACCATTGCTGCGGTAATTGTCGTCACCGTCGACGAACCACTGCCGCCCGGTATATTTGTCGATCAGCGAAAAGCGGATCGGGCCGTGCTTGTAGAGCAGGCCGCCGGCTGCGGTGAATTCGGGCGCGTTGGAGACCTGCTGGTGCGCCGTGCCGGCATTGTTGGTCTTCGCGTAGTTGCGCGAGCCGTTGGCGAACACCGCCAGGCCGTGGCCGAAGGCATAGGTGATCTGCCCCTCGATGCCCTTATACTGCACCGAGCCCTGGTTGATGTAGACCACGCCTTCGCTCGCCGGCGCCAAGGGATCGGTCGCGAATTTGTTGGTGAAGTCGATCTTGTAGACATCGGCGTCGATGCTGAGGTTGCCGCCGTGATAGACCACGCCGGCCTGGTAGTTGGTTGAACGCTCGGGCTGGACCGTCGAGAAGGTCGGGCTGGCCACGTACAGCACGCTCAACGGCGGCGCAAGGAAGCCGCGGGCATATTGCGCATAGACCGCGAGCTTGTCGTTGACCGCATAGTTGACCGTCGCAAACGGCAGGTTCGCCGTATAGGTATTGCTCAACCGCTGGGGAAAACGCGTCGTCTGGTTGTACGCTGCGTCGATCCGGCGATTGAAATCGACATGTTTGAAACCCGGCGTGATCTTCAGCCCGGCGATGGGCCGCAGTTCGAGCTCGACGAATTCCTCGGTGTGGTTGCCGCTCGAATTCTGGTCGAACTTGATATTGGCCGGCGTCGCGGCGGTGCCCGGGGGCGCCAGCGTCAGGTCGGCGGCCTTTTCGGCATAATTGGGTGCGCCGGTCAGCAGGTTGACGTCGCGCTGCTGGCGATAGGTGTGCGTCCATTCGATCCAGGCGCCGGCAGTGATCGTGCCGAAGCCGAAATCGATCCGCGTCTTGGCGATGTCTCCATAAACGCGATATTTGTTGGTCTTGGTATAACCCGGAACGCCGACCGTGGTGGCCGACGAGCCCGAGGTCAGCTTGACGAGATTGGCCTTGGCGATCGTCGCCGCGTCTGCGGTGGCGAAGAGCGTCACGTCGCTGCCGCTCAGCGTTTCGTTGTCATAGCTGTAGGTGTAGGCGCGGTTCTCGAGCACCGAATTGGGTGCGATATTGGCCTCGAACTTGACGACCTCGAAATCGGTCGTCTTGTGGGTGTAATTGTAACCGTAATAGCTCTGCGAATTGGGGTCGTTGTTGAGGCTGAAATATTTGCCGTACAGCGCGACCTGCGCGAGCGTGGCACCATCCTTGTCGGGCTGGTTGAAGCTGTTCTCGTTATAGGTGCCGAGGATCGTCAGCTTGGCATCGGGGCCGATCGGGATCATGATCTTGCCGAACACGTTGGTCGACGAGAAACCACTATAGGTCCGCGCGCCGTCGGACTTGATGTGCTGCGCGCTCAGCACGATCTCGGCCCCGCCGAGCTGCTTGATCGCACCGCTCTGCGCGACGCCGCGCAGTAGCCAGGTGTTCCAGCTGCCATAGCTGCCCTTGAGCTCGATGCCGGCATCTTCGCGCGTCGCGCGCGAGAACAGGTTGATGTTGCCACCGAACGTCGCCTGGCCAAGCTGGCTGGCATTGCCGGGGCCGCGATCGACGATCAGCGTCTCGATCGTGTTCGATGGGAAGAAGGTGTTGCTGTGGTGCGTCGGGTCGTTGGTGTCGCCGAACGGTACGCCATCATAGGTGATGTTGAATTCGCCGTCCTGGAAGCCGCGGATCTGCGCCTTGGACTCCGACAGGCCCGGGCCATTGGCATTGCCATAGCCCGAGACGCTGGGGCCGATCAGCGCGATCTGGTTGAAGTCGGACGTCGCCGGCAGCGAGTCCTCGATGAACGAGCGCGAGATGATCGACTGGGGCTGCGTCGTCGTAAGCGCGGCGGTCACCGGCGCTATCTCGTTGGCGCGCGTCGCGGTGACGATGATGTCGGAGCCCTCGGCGATCTTCTGGGGATCGTCCGCCGCCGGTGCCGCCGCCGGTGCGGCTGGCTCGGCTGGAGCAGCGCGCGTCTCGGCCGCGGCGGCGAGCGATAGCGTGGCCAGAATGATCGCGCTCGCGCCGCCCAGCAGGCGGTGCGCCAGAATGGCGTTCGACATTGTTCAGATTTCCCCGTTTGGCGCCCTGTCGGCGCGTTGGGCTAGCGCTAGGGAGAATCGATGACTCTTCGGCGGCAATATCGTTACGCTTTGGTGACAGTTACCCAGATGACACATTTTTCATCTGCCGCGGCGACGCTCAGCCGCTGACGACCTCGCGGAATTTCAGCCCGAACGCCGCGCCGCCCTCGGGATGGTTGGCCGCGCTCACGCCCACGTTCATCGCATCGGCGAAGCCCTTGACGATCGCCAGCCCCAGCCCGCTGCCACCCGCGCGATCGCTGCCCGCGCCGCTGACGAACAGGTCGAACACACGGTTGCCGAGCGCGGGGTCGATCCCCGGGCCATCGTCGCGGACCGTCAGGGTGATCCCGTCGGACTCGCGACGTCCCTCGACCGTGATCGTCCCCTCGGCGCGGCCGTGCTCGGCGGCATTGGCGAGCAGGTTGATGAGTATCTGATGCAACAATTTGGGATCGGCGCGCACGAAGGGCAGGCTGGCGGGCACCTTGAGATCGATATGTTTGCCGCGCAACGGATCGCGCAGGTCGTGCACCGCCCCGCCGATCGCATCGGTCAGGTCGATCACCTCGGAGGCGACCGTCAGGGCGCCGGATTCGAGCCGCACCATCGACAGCAAATTCCCGAGGAAACGCTCGAGCCGTTGCACCTCGGCCTGCGCGACGCGGACGGGTTCGGACGCCGGCTGCTCGGCCGCCAGCGCGCCGATCGCCGACCGCACCGAGGTCATTGGCGTGCGCAGGTCATGGCCAATCGAGGAGAGCAGCGCGATGCGCAGCCGGTCGCGCTCCTTTAGCACCGAAAGTTCGCGCACCTCGCTCTCGAGATGCAGCCGCTCATGCGCGAGTGAGGCCTGGGCGACGAGATTGGCGAGCAGCATGGCATGGTCCGACGGCACCGGATCGCCGCCGTCACTGCGCGCCACGCCGAGCACGGCGAGAATGCCGAGCGAAGTCTTGAGCGGATGGAATTGCCAGTCCGAGCCGTTGAGCGTCGCGGTGGCGCTGCCCGATGCCTCGCCGCGTGCGAACGCCCAGTCGAGCGCGGCGCGGTCGATCGGGGTTAGCGGATCGCCCGGTGGCACCGCCGCGAGCATCGCGGGTTCGCCGTCGCGCAGTACGAACAGCCGCGCATTGACGTCGAGCAGCCGTGCGGTCTCGGCGACGACCGTCTCGGCGGTGCTATGCGCATCCGACACGCGCGTCAGCGCTTGGGCGAAGGCGGCGAGATCGGCATTGACCCGCGCGTTGCGCACACCGATCGCGGCGCGTGAGCGCGTCGCCCCGGTCAGTCGGCTGGTGAAGGTGGCGATGCCGAGCAGGATAACCACCGTGATCACGCTTTGCGGATCGGCGATGGTGAAGGTGTAGACCGGCGGCAGGAAGAAGAAATTATAGGCCAGCGCCGCCAGCACGCCGGTGACCAGCCCCGGCGCCAGGCCGTAGCGATTGGCCGCGACGATCACCGGCACGAGATAGAGCAGGTCGAGCGGCCCCGATCCGATCAGCGGCTGGGCGACCAGTCCGACGATCGTCGTCGCGGCGACCAGCGCGGCGATCGCCAGATAGACCAGCGGATCGATGTTCGGCGGCACCCAGCGCTGCTTTGGCGCGCTGTGGGGCGTCGCATCGGCCGGGATGACATGAACGGCGAGGCCGTCGCTCGCATCGAGCATCGTCTCGACCACCGAGCCGTGGCGCAGCGTGAACCACCAGTTGCGCCGCGACTTGCCGAGTACCAGCTGCGTCGCGCGCATCGCCTGCACCTGCGCGGTCAGCCCGGCGGTGACGCTCTCGGCGGCGATCGTCGCGATCGTCGCGCCGAGCGTCGCGGCGAGCCGCAGCGTCGCCGCGACCCGCGCCTTCTGCTCGGGTGTGAAGCCCTCGGCGCGCGGCGTCTCGATGAACACCGCCGACCAGGGCGCGCGCAGCGCGTCGGCGAGCCGTTTGGCAGTGCGCACCAGCGCATCGGCGCCGGGGAGTTCGCTGACCGCGACCAGCACGCGCTCGCCGGCGGCGAACGATCCCGCGACCGCGCCGGCGTCGAGATCCTCGAGCATCCGCCGGTCGACGGTGTGCGCCGCTTGGCGCAACGCCATCTCGCGCAAGGCCGACAGGTTGGGCTTGGAGAAGAAGTGCCCCAGCGCGCGCGTCGCCTCGGCCGGGACATAGACTTTGCCGTCCTTCAGCCGCGCGATCAGCTCGTCGGGCGGGATGTCGACGATCTCGATCTCGGCATCGTCGAAGATCGCATCGGGCACCGTCTCGCGCACGCGGACGCGGGTGAAGCTCGCGACGACGTCGTTGAGGCTCTCGATATGCTGGACGTTGAGCGTTGTATAAACGTCGATCCCGGCGTCGAGCAGCTCGACGATATCCTGCCAGCGCTTGGGGTGGCGGCTGCCCTCGACATTGCTGTGGGCGAGCTCGTCGACCAGCGCCAGTTTCGGGTGGCGCGCCAGCACGCCGTCGAGATCCATCTCGGTCAGCGCCTGCCCGCGATAGTCGATCGTGCGGCGCGGCACGACCTCGAACGGCGCGACCAGCGCCTCGGTCTCGGCGCGGCCATGCGTCTCGACCACCGCGACGACGACATCGACCCCTTCGCGCAGCCGCGCCGCGCCCTCGCTGAGCATCTCGAAGGTCTTGCCGACGCCGGGTGCGGCGCCGAGAAAGATCTTCAGCTGCCCGCGCGCTTCACGCGTCGCGGCGCGCAGCAGCGCATCGGGCGAGGGGCGCTTGTCGGTCAAATTTCCCTCTCCCGGCGGGAGCATTGGGTGAACAGCGCCCCGCGCTGTTCAAGCCATTCCGGGGGAATGGCTGACCCAATGCTGGAGGGAGCCGCGAAGCGGCGGAAGGGTGAGGGCCGGGCGATAACCAACGCCACCGACCTGCCCTCACCCCGCGCTGCTGCGCAGCTTGCCCCTCTCCCAACGGGAGAGGGGAATTGGGTCGCCATCATCATCCCCCAAATCCTATGCACCCCCGCGCCGTAACGCCACGCCCAACCGCAAGACTTTATGCAAACTTAACGCCCGCCGCCCGCATTCGCCGTCGAACCTTTACGGCCCCGACACCTATCTGCCGTGCCAACCCGGCCACCCGTGCGCCGGCAACAGGGCATGACCCATGACCGACATCCTCTGGCTCGCCGCCTTGGCCGGCCTGTTCCTGCTCACGCTGGCCTATTGCCGCCTGTGCGACGAGGCCTGAGCCGATGACGCTCCACCTCATGCTGGCGGCGATCACCGCCGCCGCGCTGCTGCTCTATCTCGTCGCGGTGCTGCTGCGCCCCGAACGCTTTTAAAAAAGGGATCACGCCATGACCTTTGCCGGCTGGGCGATGATCGCCCTGTTCACCATCATCCTCTGGGCGCTGGCCAAGCCGGTCGGCCTGTGGCTGTTCGCGCTCTATGAAGGGCGCCGTACCCCGCTTCACGCCGTGCTCGGCCCGGTCGAGCGCGGCTTCTACAAGCTAGCCGGGATCGATCCCAATGCCGAGCAGGGCTGGCGCCGCTATGCCGTGCACATGCTGGCGTTCAACCTCGCGCTGCTGCTGCTGACCTATGCCGTGTTGCGGCTGCAATTCTACCTGCCGCTCAACCCCAGCCATTTTGCCGGCGTGTCGCCCGATGGCGCCTTCAACACCGCGATCAGCTTCACCACCAACACCAACTGGCAATGGTATTCGGGTGAGGCGACGCTGTCGAACTTCAGCCAGATGTTCGGGCTGACGATCCACAACTTCCTCTCCGCCGCGACCGGCATCGCGCTTGCCTTCGCGCTGTTCCGCGGTTTCGCGCGGCGCGAGTCGAAGACGGTCGGCAATTTCTGGGCCGATTGCACACGCGTCACGCTCTATCTGCTGCTGCCGATCTCGATCGTCTACGCGGTCTATCTCATCGCCAGCGGCGTGCCGCAGACGCTCGCGAGTGGCGTCGACGCGACCACGCTCGAAGGCGTCAAGCAGACCATCTCGCTCGGCCCGGTGGCGAGCCAGGAAGCGATCAAGATGCTCGGCACCAATGGTGGCGGCTTCTTCAACGCCAACAGCGCGCATCCGTTCGAAAACCCCAGCGCGATGACCAATTTCGTCCAGATGCTGTCGATCTTCCTGATCGGCTTCGGCCTGACCTGGTGCTTCGGCAAGGCGGTCGGCAACACGAAGCAGGGCTGGGCGATCCTCGCCGCGATGACCATCCTGTTCCTCGCCGGCACCTCGATCGCCTATTGGCAGGAAGCTGCCGGCAACCCCGTGCTGCACCAGCTCGGCGTCGCGGGCGCCAATATGGAGGGCAAGGAAGTGCGCTTCGGCGCCGCCGCCTCGTCGCTGTTCGCGGTCGTCACCACCGATGCGTCATGCGGCGCGGTCAATGCGATGCACGACAGCTTCACCGCGCTGGGCGGCATGATCCCGCTGATCAACATCCAGCTCGGCGAGGTCGTCGTCGGCGGCGTCGGCGCGGGCATCTACGGCTTCCTGCTGTTCGCCATCCTCAGCGTGTTCGTCGCCGGGCTGATGGTCGGGCGCACGCCGGAATATGTCGGCAAGAAGATCGAGGGGCGCGAGGTCAAGTTCGCGGTGCTGGCAATCGCCGTGCTGCCGCTGCTGATCCTCGGCGGCACCGCCATCGCCGCGGTGACCACCGCCGGCCAGGCGGGTCCGCTCGCCAAGGGCGCGCACGGCTTCTCCGAGATCGTCTATGCCTTCAGCTCGGCGGTCGGCAACAATGGCTCGGCCTTTGCCGGGCTCACCGCCGGCACGCCCTTCTACAACGCGCTGCTGGGGATCGCGATGTGGGGCGGGCGCTTCTTCATGATCGTGCCGATGCTGGCGATCGCCGGCAGCCTCGCGGCGAAGAAGCATACCCCGCCGTCATCGGGCTCCTTCCCGACCACCGGGCCCCTCTGGGTCGGGCTGCTGCTCGGCGTCATCCTGATCATGGGTGGCCTGACCTTCCTGCCCAGCCTCGCGCTCGGACCGATCGCCGATCATCTCGCGATGATCTCGGGGAAGCTGTCGTGAACATTCCCTCTCCCAGCGGGAGAGCGTGTCGGGTGAACAGCGCCCCGCGCTGTTCAGATTGTGCCGGGGGCACAATCGACCCGACGCGGGAGGCGCGAAGCGCCGGAAGGGTGAGGGTCCGCCCGCCGATCAACCCACCCGCTCACCTCTCACCCTCACCCTCCCACCCGGCTGCGCCGGGCGGGCCCCTCCCTCTCCCGCTGGGAGAGGGGACTGGAGCAATCCGATGACCCAGACCACGTCCATCTTCACCGCCAACCTCCTCCTCCCGGCGATCGGCGATGCCTTCAAGAAGCTCGATCCGCGCCAGCTGATCAAGAACCCGGTGATGTTCACCACCGCGACCGTCGCGGCATTGCTCACCGCGCTGCTGGCGATCGGCGGCGAACCGCTCGCCATCGGCTTCCAGCTCCAGCTGATTGTCTGGCTGTGGCTGACGGTGCTGTTCGGCACCTTCGCCGAGGCGCTGGCCGAGGGGCGCGGCCGCGCCCAGGCCGCCTCGCTGCGCGCCGCCAAGGCCGATCTCACCGCCAAGCGTATGCTCGGTGTCGGCGAGACCTGGGAACTGGTCGCGGCAAGCCGGCTGGAAAAGGACGAGGTCGTGCTGGTCGAGACCGGCGACCTGATCCCCGCCGATGGCGAGGTCATCGCCGGTGTCGCCTCGGTCAACGAGGCCGCGATCACCGGCGAGAGCGCACCCGTCATCCGCGAGGCGGGTGGCGACCGCTCGGCCGTTACAGCCGGCACGCGCGTTATCTCCGACCAGATCAAGGTCCGCGTCACGCAGGAGCCCGGCCAGGGTTTCCTCGACCGCATGATCGCGCTGGTCGAAGGCGCCGAGCGCCAGAAGACTCCCAATGAGATCGCGCTGACCATCCTGCTCGTCGGCCTGACGATCATCTTCCTGATCGCGGTCGGCACCATCCCGGCCTTCGCTTCCTATGCCGGCGGCGGCGTGCCCGTCGCGATCCTCGCCGCGCTGCTCATCACGCTCATCCCGACGACCATCGCCGCTTTGCTGTCGGCGATCGGCATCGCCGGCATGGACCGACTGGTGCGCTTCAACGTGCTCGCCAAGTCGGGTCGGGCGGTCGAGGCGGCCGGTGACATCGACGTGCTGCTGCTCGACAAGACCGGCACGATCACCATCGGCGATCGCCAGGCGAGCAAGTTTCACCCGCTGACCGGCGTCACCGTCGAGACGCTGGCTAGTGCTGCGCTGCTATCGAGCCTCGCCGACGAAACGCCCGAGGGCCGCTCGATCGTCGTGCTGGCGCGCGAGCGCCACGCTATCCCGACCCTCGCCATGCCCGACGGCGCCGAGATCATCCCGTTCACCGCACAGACGCGCTTTTCGGGCATCAAGGTCGGCGACAGCGTGATCCGCAAGGGTGCGGTGGATTCGATCCTGCGCACCGAGCCCGGTCTCGGCGCGACCGCCGCCGCGACCGAACTGCGCAAGATCACCGACGAGATCGCGCGCGGCGGCATGACCCCGCTCGCCGTGTCGAAGGATGGCAAGCTGCTGGGCGTCGTCGCGCTCAAGGACATCGTCAAGGCCGGCATCCGCGAGCGCTTCGGCGAGCTGCGCCAGATGGGCATCCGCACGGTGATGATCACCGGCGACAACCCGCTGACCGCCGCCGCCATCGCCGCCGAGGCTGGGGTCGATGATTTCCTCGCCGAGGCGACGCCCGAGGACAAGCTCGCGCTGATCCGCAAGGAACAGCAGGGCGGCCGGCTCGTCGCGATGTGCGGCGACGGCACCAACGACGCCCCCGCGCTCGCCCAGGCCGATGTCGGCGTGGCGATGAACACGGGAACGCAGGCCGCACGAGAAGCCGGCAACATGGTCGATCTCGACAGCGACCCGACCAAGCTGATCGAGATCGTCGGGCTGGGCAAGCAGCTGCTGATGACGCGCGGCGCACTGACCACCTTCTCGGTCGCCAACGATGTCGCCAAATATTTCGCGATCATCCCGGCGATGTTCGTCGTGCTCTATCCCGGGCTCGGCGTGCTCAATGTGATGGGGCTGGCAACGCCGCAATCGGCGATCCTCTCGGCGATCATCTTCAACGCGCTGATCATCCCGCTGCTCGTACCGCTCGCGCTCAAGGGCGTGACCTACCGGCCGATGCCCGCCGGCCCGCTGCTCGCCCGCAACCTCGCCATCTACGGCCTTGGCGGCCTGATCGCACCGTTCATCGGCATCAAGCTGATCGATCTGTTCGTCACGGGCGTGCACCTGGCGTGATGACAGCCACCAGCGGCTCCCCCCAACGACTTCCCCGGCGAAGGCCGGGGCCCAGTTGGGAAAGCCGCGGTGGCGACGCGCCGCCCGCCGTTTCTAGCCGCCCGTAACTGGGCCCCGGCCTCCGCCGGGGAAGGAGAAAAAAGATGCTCATCGATCTCAAAACCGCGCTCCGCCCGGCGCTCGCCCTCACCACCGCCTTCGCGATCCTGCTCGGCATCCTCTACCCGCTGGCGCTCACCGGCATCGGCCAGGTCGCCTTCCCGGCCCAGGCCAATGGCAGCCTCGTGACCGACAATGGCAAGGTGATCGGCTCCAGCCTGATCGGCCAGGGTTTTGCCAGCGATCGTTATTTCCACAGCCGGCCCTCGGCCGCCGGCAAGGGCTATGATGCCAGCGCCTCGTCCGGCTCCAATCTCGCCCCGACCGCGCAGGCGCTCGCCGATCGCGTGCGCGGCGACGTCAAGGCCGCGCTGCCTTCACCGGGTCAAAATGTTCCCGCCGATCTGGTGACCACTTCCGCCTCGGGGCTCGACCCCGATCTGAGCCCCGAGGCGGCTTTTTATCAGGTCGATCGGGTGGCCAAGGCGCGGCATGTCGATCCGGCATTGCTGCGCCAGCTGATCGCGGCGCAGACTGAACAGCCGTTCCTCGGCATCATCGGCGAGCCGCACGTCAACCTCCTCGCCCTCAACCGCGCGCTGGACCAGGTGCCGCACCGCTAAGCGCAACTTCCCCTCTCCCCTCCGGGGAGAGGGCAGGGAGAGGGGTGTCTCGCAGAGACCAGCGCTCGTGATACGCGCCAAAAAACTCCTTCGCCCCCCGACGCGATCCGGCCTGACTCGCCAGAGCGAACGGGCTAAAGGTCCGCGACATGACCACCACCCCCCGGATCCTGATCGTCGAGGATGACGCCCATATCCGCCGCCTGCTGCGCGCTACCGTCGAGCGCGCCGGCTACCGCGCGGGCGGGGCGGCGACCGCGCGCGAGGGACTGTCGCTGCTCGACATCGACAAGCCCGATCTCGTCCTGCTCGATCTCGGCCTGCCCGATCGCGATGGGCTCGAACTGATCCAGCTGATCAAGGCCAAGGGCGCCGCCGTCATCATCGCCTCGGCGCGCGAGGAAACCGCGGAAAAGGTCGCCGCGCTCGATCTCGGCGCCGACGACTATCTCACCAAGCCGTTCGACACCGAGGAACTGCTCGCCCGCATCCGTGCCGCGCTGCGCCACCGCCTGTCGGGCACCGCCGCCGAGACGATCGTGACGATCGGCGACGTAGCGATCGACCTCGCCGATCGCCGCGTGACGCGCGCCGGCGAGGCGGTGCACCTCTCGCCCAAGGAATTCGGCGTCCTCGCCCAGCTGGCGAGCAAACCCGGCCGCATCCTCGGCCACACCCAGCTGCTGCGCGACGTATGGGGCCCGGCGCACCAGGATCATGTCGAATATCTCCGCATCGTCATCCGCAATCTGCGCCAGAAGCTCGAGGCCGATCCGGCACGCCCGGCGCTGATCCGCAACGAGGTCGGGGTAGGGTACCGGTTGATCGACGGGTAAAGCGACCCGAGCGCCTCCAACCAGGCTGCTCCCCGGCGAAGGCCGGGGTCCAGTTGGGGGAACGCCAATGAGTTGGCTTTCCGGCAGTTATCGCTGGCCTTCATCAATGATCCGCCCCCCGCCCGAAGCCGCGCAAGCCCGCAGCGTGACCTTTCGCCGCAAGCGCCTATGCTAACCTTCGGGCATCATCGAAGCCGGGGGGGGGGGCATGACGGCGAAGAAACTGCTGCGCGGCATCGCGATCACTATCCTGCTGTTGCTGAGCATGCTGGCCGCATCGGTCTATTGGCTGTTCTACGACACCGGTCCGTCGCCGCGTGCTCCCTATCGCCTCGATCTCGCCGCAGTGCGTGCCGCTGCGCTGCGCGTGCCCGGCCCGCTGCCCAGCCGAATCGAATATGAGATCGTGTCGCATGACGCGGTGCCGCGCATCGCGATGGTCGGCCGCACCGGTTGGGACAAGATCGATCTCGTGCGCGCGAGCTACCGGGCGGTCTTTCCGGACCGCGCGATCCTCATCGATACCGGCTATGACGAGCAGACCGCGCGCCGTGTCGGCGCCGACCGCTTCGACCGCGCCGCTTATCGCCGCGTCATGCGCGGGCTCGACGGCGCCAGCCTGATCGTCGTCACGCACGAACATGGCGATCATCTCGGCGGCGCGCTGACCAGCCCGCATCTGGCGCAGTTCCTGCCCCGCCTGCTGCTGACGCGCGCCCAGGCCGACAGCCCGCAGGCACCACCCTGGCCGGCCGCGCTGAAGGCAAGGCTGCGCCCGTTCGACTATCCCGCGATCGCCGCCGTCGCCCCCGGCATCGTGCTGATCAAGGCACCGGGCCACACGCCGGGTTCGCAAATGGTCTATGTCCGCCAGGCCGATGGCCGCGAGTTCCTGTTCATGGGCGACGTCGCCTCGATGCGCGACAATGTCCGCCTCCAGCGCCAGCGCTCGCATTTCGTCACCTCGCTCATCAGCGGCGACGATCGCGCGGCGGTCGCGGCGCAGTTGGGGGCGCTCGCTGCGGTGGCACGGGAAAATCCAACGCTGATCCTGGTACCGGGGCATGATGGCGCCACCATCGAGGCGCTGGCGGCGCAGGGGGCGTTGGCACGGTATTTTCGCTTCTGACCCGCATGTGCTGGCGATAGGCGACCCGAAACACAAGAAACCACCCCGGCGAAGGCCGGGGCCCAGTTGGGGAAGGCCGATAATTGAGCGCTGCGGCAGCCAATCTCCACCGTGCGGGCGCGGAACGGCCTTCATTTCCTTCTTTTATCGGGCGATTTTCCTACGACGCTCGAACGTCAAAAACGACGCCATGCATCACTTCAGCAGAAATTCCGCCCGCTCACGAACCCGCCGCGAACGATCTTTCAACAGCGGCGCTGCAAGGTCTCGCACGTTGGGGATCATCTCGCGATGGCGCATCAACCCAACAATGGCGGTGTTGCGAACCGCCGCCGACCGGTCGTTCAGCCCTGCCATGATCTCGGCCAGTCGGTCGGATGGCACCGTCAATGATCTGCTCTCGAAAGCCGTTTCTGCCTGTCGAATGCCCATCGACTTGTCGATCCAGCGCCACCGCCAGCCGTTGGGCCAGCGCGCGACACCTTCGATCAGCACTTGCGTCGCCAAGGCACGAACCGCAGGCTGGATTGCCGTGCGGGCAAGTCGCGCGAGGTGCCGGTCCATTGTCGCGCTCCGTAGCGAATGACGAAGCGCCGTTGCCGCAGGTCCCGTCGTTCGCGTTGCGAAAATATCGGCCAGGTTTTCAGCAACATCGACGCGTTCGAGCGTCTGCTCCAGAATATGCCGCTCTGACGCCCATCGGCCCCATGTGCCGCCACGCCCGAGCAGCACCATCGCGGCTTCGGCGATGACGTCGGGAGCCGTGATGGGAAATACGCGCGTCGCGCAATCGGCTGCCGCCGCCCTGACCTCAGCGACCCAGTCATTGAGTCGCCACGCCAACGCTACGAACAGGAACGCGGCAGGAACTGGTTCTGCAACTTTGCGTAAGGCAGCTTCACGAATGTGACCGTCACGATGGAAGAGGAAGAGAAACTGAAGCCCCGCGATATCGGCTAATTGCTCGCGGTCAGTTATAACAGGACGGAAAAGGCGGGCGTGTATTGGTGTCGCTCGACGCCAACGGTATAATTGTGCCGCGTCCACGATTTCGGCCTCCGCACGAGCAAGCAGCGTTGGAGAAATAGCGCACAAGCCCTCGACGACTCCCTGGTAGTCGTCTTCGATACTTTGTTGATCTGCAAGCTTCTCGCCGACCCGGCGCAGCATAGCGAGCAATTCAGACGGCAATATCGAAGTGGGAAGCATGGATGAGATGCTGATCCGGTAACACTGGCGCGTCAACAGTCCCGTAGTTGCCGTCGCGATGGTGGCGCTGTGCATCCTCGGAGTGTAACCTCATCAAATGCCCCACCCCCAAAACATCGTCATCCTCACCGGCGTCGGCATCGCCCTCACATCCACCACCGGCAAACGAGATAGGCGATGCCCTGGCTCAACTCTGCGGTCTAAAGCGACACACCGAGAGCAGAGGACGATATGCGGACAGAGTGGATGAAGCGACAACCTTACCTCGTCCACAGCAATCTTGAACTTGGTTTGATGCTGTGCGGCGTGAAGCCTCTCGCGGTGTTTGTGGAGGAGTATGAGGGCACATCCGAACGCGTCAAACGGTATCTCCGGATGTTCGACCGTCATGTGGACAGTGGTGAATTTGTTAAGCGCGAGCACGCCGTTGCGGCTTGGGGCTATCGGCTTCGCTACATTTTCTATGCCCTCGCTGCCGAGGCTTGGCGTATCGAAAAGATGATCGAATTGAAAGCCCGGCCCGGTTCATGGGATGCTGAACGGGAGCGCGAGGAAGGTTCTCTGCTTGGCTATGAGGACTGGATGAACGATATTTGGATCGCTCAATATTCGACGGGTGTATTAAGCTAGTGCAAAACATCGTCATCCTGACCGGCGCCGGCATCTCCGCCGAATCCGGCATCGCCACCTTTCGCGGCCCCGGCGGGTTGTGGGAGGGGCACCGCGTCGAGGATGTCTGCACGCCCGAGGCGCTCGCCGACGATCCCGACCTCGTCCACCGCTTCTACGATCTGCGCCGCGCCGCGCTGGCCACGGTCGCGCCCAACCCGGCGCATGACGCGCTCGCGCGGCTCGATGCCGCCTGGCCGGGCGAGCTGCTGATCGTCACGCAGAATGTCGACGACCTGCACGAGCGCGCCGGGGCGACGCGGATGCTGCACATGCACGGCGCGCTGCTCTCGGCGCTGTGCGCGTCCTGCGGCGAGCAGCACGGCTGGGCCGGCGCCATGCCGCCGGGGTCGGTCTGTCCGGCCTGCGCCGCGCCGGCGCTGCGCCCCGACATCGTCTTCTTCGGCGAAATTCCCTACCAGATGGAGCGCATCGAGCAGGCGCTGGCCAGCGCCGACCTGTTCGTCTCGATCGGTACCTCGGGCGCGGTCTATCCCGCCGCCGGCTTCGTCCAGACCGCGCGCTATCACGGTGCGCAGACGCTGGAGCTCAACCTCGAACCCTCCGCCGGCAGCGCCTGGTTCGGCGAAACGCGCAGCGGCCCGGCGGGCGTGCTGGTGCCCGCCTGGGTCGATGAGGTGCTGGGCGCCCTCTAGCGAGGGATGATCTCACGTAACGGGCTGGGCATGAGACCCCAGATGCCTACCTTCTCAAGAGGTTTCGGCCCTGCAGACCGCAACGATACGGTGCGGATAACAATCTTCGGCTGTGCTAACCTCCGCGTCTCCGCGCCTCCGCGTGAACCAATCATTCCCTTCCATCCACGAGCGCCGGGCGTCAGGCGATTTGGTCCACCGTCGCGTCTTCGCGTGAACAAAGCTGCGCAGCCCCGCCGGCATGATTCAACGATGCCGCCCTTTATGTCAGGCACGCATCCGGCCCGGCCGACCGGGACCGATCTTTCTCATGGTCGATGCTCCGAACGAAGCCGCTGCGGCGGCGCGCGCGCTCTGTTCCGCCCTCTGTTAGGCTCTGTTCCGTCGCTGTTACCGGCGCTGCTTCGCCTCTGTTAGCGCCCTGTTCCGATGGAACCCATTCCACACCCGGCCATCGCGCTCAATCAATTGAAATATCATACTTAAAGCACACGCGACCCGCCACCCGCCGCCTGCCGGACCGGGGCGAAAAAATATCGAACAGACAGAACAGGGGATAACAGAGCGACAAGCCGCCCCGGCGTCAGATTGGCTTCAACCCGTTCTCGGCCACGGCGAAGCCCTCGCGCGGGCGGCGGTCGACGTGCAGTTCGAAGATGTCGGGCCGCGCATAATGTCCGTCGGTATCGAGCGACGTCAGCGCGCGCCCGATCATCGACAGGTCGAGATCGGCGAGCAGCAGGTCGGGTTCGCTGTCGCCGGCGGCAAGCACCGTCCCGTCGGGCGCGATGATCATGCTGCCCCCGGTCTGCAGCACGCCGTCGGGCAGCCCCATCAGCAGTGCTTCGGCATCGGGGTCGCCACCAACCAGTGCGAGTCCCTTGAGCAGGTCGGCGCGGTGCTGGATCGTGCCCGCGGCGAGCACGAAGCAGCGGCCCTCGAAGGCGTAATGCCGCGAGGCCACGCCGTACATCTCGCGCACGCTCGGCCATGCCGCGACATGCACCGCCTCGCCGGCATGATGCATCGCGGCGCGCGCGAACGGCATCCAATGCTCCCAGCAGATCAGCGATCCGACGCCGCCCCATGGCGCCTCGTGCACGCCGAGCGTCGCGCCATCGCCGCGCCCCCAGATCAGTCGCTCGCCATGCGTCGGCACCAGCTTGCGGTGGAGCAGCGGCGGCTGTTTCGGGCGGAAGAGATATTGCGTGTTGAACAGGCTGCCCCGCACGCGCTCATGCGCGCCGACCGAGACGAGGATGCCGGTCTTCTCGACCAGCGCCTGGAGCGGCAGCAGGCGCGGATCGCCGCGCCGCAACGCCTGGTCGAGCAGGATCGCGTGCAGCGCCTGCGTGCCGCGATGGTCCCAGATCGCGGCGCCCGGGGCCTCGTCGAGCCACAGTGGATAGCCGCCGAGAAAGGTTTCGCCGAACGCGACGATCTCCGCGCCGACATCGGCCGCGTCGCCGACCATCTCGATCAGCTGGGTAATGCCATGGCCGATCGCCAGCGGCACCGGTGCCGCCTGGACGATCGCCGCTTTCACGATTCTGCTCATTCGACCCAGTCCAGCCCCATCTCGCGATACATGTCGCGCTCATCATCCCAGCCCGGCCTTACTTTCACGTGAAGGTAGAGATGCACCGGCCGGTCGAGCATGATGCCGAGTTCGGCGCGCGCGCGGGCGCCGATCTCGCGGATCCGCGTGCCGCCCTTGCCGAGCACGATCGCGCGTTGCGTCGGGCGCTCGACCATGATCTGCTGGTGGATCTCGACCGAGCCATCCTCGCGCTCCTTGAAGCTCTCGGTCTCGATCGCGCTGGCATAAGGCAGCTCGGCATGGAGCTGGAGATAGAGCTGCTCGCGCGTCACCTCGGCGGCCATGGCGCGCTCGCTCGCGTCGGAGACCTGGTCCTCCGGGTAATGCCAGTGCGCCGCCGGCATTCGCGCGGCGAGCGCGCGCTTGAGTTCGGCCACGCCATCGCCGGTCGAGGCGCTGACGAAGAAGGTCTCGCTGAAATCGGCCAGCGCGTTGAGCTTCTCGGCATGGACCAGCAGCCGCGCCTTGTCGGCGATGTCGACCTTGTTGAGGATCAGATATTTGGTCTCGTGCCGCCCCTTCAGGCCGCTGGCGATCTCGCTGACCTTCGCCGGGATGCCACCCTTGGCATCGACCACCAGCGCCAGCACGTCGGCGCCCTCGGTTCCGCCCCAGGCGGCGGCGACCATCGCGCGGTCGAGCCGCCGCTTGGGCTCGAAGATGCCGGGCGTGTCGACCAGCAGCAGCTGCGCCTCGCCCTCGATCGCCACACCGAGCAGCCGCGCCCGCGTCGTCTGCGCCTTGGGGCTGACGATCGCGACCTTCTGCCCGACCAGCGCATTGACCAACGTCGACTTGCCCGCATTGGGCGCCCCGAGGACCGCGACCAGGCCGCAATGTTGTTCCGTCATGTTCACTTGTCCTGTCACCCCGGATTTGTCTCCGGCGTTGGTATTGTTTCCCACCCCGGCGAAGGCCGGGGCCCAGTCGGGACGCATCGGCGATGATGCGCCGCCGCATGTCACTCATGGCCAGCTACCGGGGTCCGGTCTTCGCCGGGATTGAAGCAATGGTCCGTCTGCCGCCACTCATGCGGCACGCCGGCCCCCGGAACAAGTCCGAGGTGATGCGCTACTCCAGCTTCTCGAGCAACGCCGCCGCCGCTGCCGTCTCGGCTTCCTGCTTCGAGCTGCCGGTCGCGCTGGCATCGGCGAAGGTGCCGATCGCCGCCTTGACCGTGAAGCGCGGGGCATGATCGGGGCCCGAGCGGTCGATCACCTCATAGGTCGGTGCGCGGCGCTTGTGCGCGGCGGCCCATTCGAGCAGCGCCGATTTAGGGTGCTGCGGCGCCTTGCTCTCGCGCGACACGCGGTCGCCCCAGGCGCGGCGGATGAAGTCGCGCACGACGGCCAGCCCGGCGTCGAGATAAAGCGCGCCGATCAGCGATTCCATCGCGTCGCCCAGCACATTGTCGCTGTCGCCCGCGCCATCGTCGCGCGCCTGCTTGCCGAGCCGTAGCAGCCCTCCGACACCGAGGCTGCGCGCCACGTCGGCGCACACAGCGCCCGAGACCAGCGCATGCAGCCGCTTCGACAGCGCACCCTCCGCCTCGCCGGGAAACAGTTCGGTCAGCCATTCGGCAACGACCAGGCCGAGCACGCGGTCGCCGAGAAACTCAAGGCGTTCGTAATTCGCCGCGCCCTGGCTGCCATGCGTCAGCGCGCGCGCGAACAGCTCCGGGTCGGCAGGCGCGTGGCCGGTGGTGGTGGTAATCCAGCCGGCGAGATCGTCACTCAACGGCACGGCCCGTCAAAAGCCCTTGCCCATGCGGCTCCAGCGCGCGGCGGTGAACCATGTCCAGGGCAGCACCCAGGATGCCGATCCGTCGGTCGACCAGAAGGTGAACAGCGCCTTGCCCTCGACATGGTCGAGCGGGACATAACCCATGCCGGCGGATTCACCCGGCAGCACGTCATTGGGCGCGGGGAAACGGCTGTCGCCGCTGTCGTCGCGATTGTCACCCATCACGAAGACGTGGCCGGCCGGGACGTTGTATACCTTGGTGTCGTCCGCTGCCGGGTTTTCGCCGCGATCCAGCACATCATAGCCGACGCCGCCGGGCAGCGTCTCATGGAACTGCTTGTAGCGGCAGATCGGGACATTGTTGAGGACGTCGCGATACTGCGCCTGGCAGCCGTCGTCGCCGGGGAGCGGGTCGCTGTAATTGGGCGAGAGCGGGATTGTGAAATCGGCCACCGGTACCTTGGGTACCGCGACGCCGTTGAGGATGAGCTGGCCGTGCGTCATCTGGATCGTGTCGCCGGGCAGGCCGATGACGCGCTTGATCACGTCGTGATCCTCGCCCGGGGGCCCGCGGAACACCACCACATCGCCGCGCGCCGGGGTCCCGCCGAACAGCCGCCCCGGGATCAGCGGCACGCCGAACGGCAGCGACCAGCGCGAATAGCCGTAATTCCATTTCGAGATGAACAGATAGTCGCCGACATAGAGCCGCGGCAGCATCGACTGCGACGGAATGAAGAAGGGCGAGAAGAAGAAGCTGCGGAAGATCGCCACGGCAAGCCCGAGCTTGAGCAGGAAAGCGAGCGTCTCGCGCGTCTCCGACTTGGGCTTCGGCGCCGTGACGGTCGTGGCGGTGGCGACGGGTTCGCCTGGTATGTCGGTTTCGGCCATGAAGCGGGGGTTGCGCTAGGTCGCGTGCCGCGTCAAGCGCGTGGCGCGGTGCCAATGTCGGTACATGGGACGCGATCGGCGGTGGCGCTACGGCTCGCGCCTCCCTATGTCCGCCGCCTGACAGTGGAGACGAGATGATGACCGCCGACTGGAGCGCGATCGAAGCCTTGCCGCAGGAGCGCCTCGAAGCGCTGTTCGCCGCCGATCCGGAGCGGCTGTCGCGCTTTACGCTCGACATTGCCGGCATCCATTTCGACTGGTCCAAGACGCATCTGACCAGCGACATGGTCGCCGCGTTCGAGAAGCTCGCCAAGGCGCAGACGCTGGCCGCGCGGCGCGAGGCGCTGTTCGCGGGCGAAAAGGTCAATGTTACCGAAGGCCGTGCCGTCACGCACACGATGGAGCGCGGCGAGGGCGATGCCGAGATCGTCGCGCAGGCGCAGGCGCTGCATGAGCGGATGCGCGCGCTGATCGATGCGATCGAGGGCGAAGCGCTCGGGCCGATCCGCCACGTGCTGCATGTCGGCATCGGCGGTTCGGCGCTCGGGCCGCATCTGTTGGTCGATGCGCTCGGCCGCGAGACCGAGCGTTACGACGTTGCGATCGTCTCGAACGTCGATGGCGTCGCGCTCGAGGAGGTGTTCGCCAGGTTCGATCCCGCCGCTACGCTGCTGGTGATCGCCTCGAAGACCTTCACCACCACCGAGACGCTGCTCAATGCCGATTCGGTGCTGCAATGGATGAGCGAGCACGGCGTCGACGACGTCTATGGCCGTGTCGTTGCGCTGACCGCTGACCCCGACAAGGCGATCGCCTGGGGCGTCGATGAGACGCGCGTGCTGCCGTTCCTCGATTCGGTTGGCGGACGTTATTCGCTGTGGTCGTCGATCGGCTTTCCCGCCGCGCTCGGGCTGGGTTGGGACTGTTTCCAGGAGCTGCTCGAAGGCGCCGCCGAGATGGATCGCCATTTCCGCCTCACCGCGCTGCACGAGAACGCTCCTGTCCTCGCCGCCTTTGCCGATCTCTATTACACCCAGGTCCGCCACTGCGAGACGCGTGCGACCTTCGCCTATGACGAGCGGCTGCGGTTGCTGCCCTCCTATCTCCAGCAATTGGAGATGGAATCGAACGGCAAGGGCGTCACCACCGACGGCAAGAAGCTCGACCGGCCGAGCGCGCCGATCACCTGGGGCGGGGTCGGCACCGATGCGCAGCACGCCGTGTTCCAGCTGCTCCACCAAGGCACGCATCTCGTGCCGGTCGAGTTCATCGCGACGATTGAGCCGGGCGATACCCAGGCCGAGGAGCACCACCGCCAGCTGCTGCTCAACGCCTTCGCGCAAGGCGCCGCGCTGATGAAGGGCCGCGCTAACGACGCCGATCTTGCGCGCAGCTATCCCGGCGACCGGCCCTCGACGACGATCCTGCTCGACGATCTCGATGCGCGCTCGCTTGGTGCGTTGATCGCGTTCTACGAGCACCGCGTGTTCGTCAGCGGCGTGCTGCTGGGGATCAATTCGTTCGACCAGTTCGGGGTCGAGCTCGGCAAGGAAATGGCCAAGGCGGCCGGTGCGGGCGGCGGCGACTTCGACGTGTCGACCGCCGACTTGATCAAGCGCGCCTTCGGCTGAGACGATCTTTTCCCGCTCGGGCTGAGCCAGTCGAAGCCCTGCACGCACATTTCCGCCCGGCACGAAGGACGCAACCCTTCGACAAGCTCAGGGCGAACGGAGGCTGAAGTGACCAACTACGACTATGACCTGTTCGTCATCGGTGCCGGCTCCGGCGGCACGCGCGCCTCGCGCGTCGCGGCGGCGCATGGCGCCAAGGTCGCGGTGGCCGAGGAATATCGCGTCGGCGGGACCTGCGTCATCCGCGGCTGCGTGCCCAAGAAGCTGCTGATCTACGGCGCCCATTTCGCCGAGGACCTTGCCGATGCGCGGCGCTTTGGCTGGAAGGTCCCAGAGTGCGAATTCGACTGGAAGGTGCTGACCGCCAACGTCTTCGAAGAGGTCGACCGGATCAACGGCGCCTACACCCAGACGCTCGAGAATAACGGCGTCGAGATCATCAACCAGCGCGCCGAGATCACCGGCCCGCACGAACTCAAGCTCGGCGATGGCCGCACCGTCACCGCGAAGACGATCCTCGTCGCGGTCGGCGCGACGCCGTCGGTGCCGACCTGCCCGGGCAACGAACATGGAATCACCTCGAACGAGGCGTTCCATCTCGATGCGGTGCCCAAGCGTATCCTGATCGCCGGTGCCGGCTACATCGCCAACGAGTTTGCCGGGATCTTCCATCAGCTCGGCGCGCACGTCACGCTGATCAACCGCACCGACGTGATCCTGCGAGGCTATGACGAGCAGATCCGCGACCGGCTGCTGCAGATCTCGATGATGAAGGGGATCGAGTTCCGCTTTCATGCTGGGTTCCAGGGAATCAGCAGGAATGAGGACGGCACTTTGACGGTGGCGATGAGCGGGCACGAACCGCTCACCGTGGATTGCGTGATGTTCGCCACCGGCCGTGACCCCAACACCAAGGGGCTGGGTCTGGAAAGCGCCGGGGTCGAGATCGACGAAAAGGGCGCGATCAAGGTCGACGAGGACAATCGCTCGACCTGCCCGAGCATCTACGCCGTTGGCGACGTCACCAACCGCGTGCAGCTGACGCCAGTGGCGATTCGCGAGGGCCAGGCCTTTGCCGACACGCTGTTCGGCAACAAGCCGAGCCGGGTCGATTACGAGAATATCCCCTCAGCGGTGTTCAGCCACCCGCCGATCGCCGGTGTCGGCATGACCGAGAGCCAGGCGAAGAACAAGCTCGGCTCGGTCAAGGTCTATACCTCCGACTTCCGCCCGATGAAGAATGTGCTCGCCGGCCGCAACGAGCGCGCGCTCTACAAGATGGTGTGCGACGGCGTGACCGACCGTGTCGTCGGGCTGCACATGATCGGTCCCGACTCCCCCGAAATCCTCCAGGCCGCGGCAATCGCGGTCAAGGCGGGTCTCACCAAACAGGCGTTCGACGACACCGTCGCGCTCCATCCGAGCATGGCGGAGGAACTGGTGCTGCTGCGCTGATCTTGTGCAGCATCAGGTCAGCCGTCCTTCCGCCCGCATTGCCTGATGCAGCACGCGGATCACGAGCAGATGGTCCTCGTCCCGCGTGTAGAAGATGCGATGGCTACCGCTGGTCACGAAACGCACGGGCATCGAGAGGCCGGGATAGATCGCCCCTGAATCGGGATAGTGCCGAAGCCGCAGGATCGCCTCTTCGATTTCTTCGAGATAGCGCAGCGCGCGCTCCTCGCCGAACCGTTCGAGGCTGAAACGGAAAATCTCGTCGAGGTCGGCCGTCGCCGCGGCCGAAACCTCGACGTCAATCATTGCGCGGTAGATATTTCGCCCTGATGTCGGCGAATATCTGCTTCACGGGTCGTGGATCGACCCCTGATTCGATGCCCCGGTCGAGTTCCGCCTGGAGCCAGGCGGCCTCCGCCGCCGCTTCGCGATCACGACGCATCAGGTCACGGAGATAGTCGCTGGTACTGGCGTAATCGCCCTGCGCGACGCGCCGCTCCGCCCATTGTTTGAGCCCCTCAGGGACCGAGATATTCATCTGCGCCATCGCGGTCGCTATACGAAATCGCGCTAAAAATGTCGAGATGGGCGGACGGTTCTCGCTATCAGGCTAGGGGTACGCCCGAGATGGTGATGCGGTGCATCAGCCGGCGGTGGCCGTGATAGTCGTTCATCGCGAAATGCCAGGTCGCGCGATTGTCCCACACCGCCAGCGAGCCCGGCGCCCATTGCAGCCGACACTGGAACTCCTCGCGCATCGCCACGCCGTAGAGATAGGCGAGCAGTGGCATGCTCTCCTCGCGCGTCCAGCCTTCGAAGAACAAGGTGAAGGCGGGATTGACGTAGAGCAGCTTGCGCCCGGTGACCGGGTGGCGGATCACCGCCGGGTGCACCGCCGCGGCATGGATGTCATGCCCCTTGAGGTCGGCGGCCTGGTCAGTCTTCGCATAGATGCCGTCATGGCCGTAGATATGGTCGGCGCTGTGCACCGCGCGCAGCCCTTCGAGCGTCTTCTGCAAGCCCGGCGACAGCGCGTCGTACGCCGCGCCCATGCTCGCGAACAGCGTGTCGCCGCCGCTCGGCGGGGTTTCGCGGGCGAGCAGGATCGATCCCATCGCGGGGACCTGATCGTAGCTATGGTCGGTGTGCCAGCCGCCGCCGATATTCGTCGTCTGGCCTTCGCTCTTGCGCACCTCGGCGATCTCGGGGTGGCCGCCATTGGCGGGGAAATAGTTGTTGACGTCGATTGTGCCCCAGCGCCGCGCAAAGGCGATATGGTCTTCCGGCGTCAGCTGCTGGTCGCGCACGAACAGCACGCCGCGCTCGGCGACGGCCTGGCGGATCGTCGCCATGCCGGCATCGTCGATCGTGCGCAGATCGACGCCCAGCGCCTCGGCGCCGCAATGCTCGGCCAGCGGCCGCAATTCGATCGTCGTCGTCATGGCATCTCTCCCCGGCCGACAATGTGCGCCGGACCGGGGAAGCTGTCCATCATCCGCTTACCAGATGTGCACGCGCTGCTCGGGCGGCAGGTACATCTTGTCGCCGGGCTGGATGTTGAATGCCTTGTACCAGGCATCGACATTGCGCACGATGCCGTTGACGCGGAACTTGGCCGGCGAGTGTGGGTCGGTCAGCAACTGCGTGCGCTGCGCGCCCTCACGCACCTTGGCCTGCCAAGCCTGGGCATAGGCGAGGAAGAAGCGCTGGTCGCCGGTCAGCCCGTCGATCACCGGCGCTTTGCCGTGCTTCTCCTGATAGCGCTGGAAGGCGGCATAGGCCGCCTCGACGCCGCCGAGATCGCCGATATTCTCGCCCAGCGTCAGCCCGCCCTTGATGTGCGTGCCGGGAACCGGTTCATAGGCGTCATATTGCGCCGACAGCGCGGCGGTGCGTTTCTTGAAGGCTTCCTTGGCCTCGGGCGACCACCAATTCTCGAACTTGCCGGTCGGGCCGAACTGGCTGCCCTGGTCGTCGAAACCATGGCCCATCTCATGGCCGATGATCGCGCCGATCGCGCCATAGTTCACCGCCGGGTCGGCATTGGGATCGAAATAGGGCGGCTGGAGGATCGCGGCCGGGAAGGTGATCTGGTTGGCGAGCGGGTTGTAATAGGCGTTCACCGTCTGCGGTGTCATGTTCCACAACTGGCGGTCGACCGGCTTGACGAAGCGCTGCAGCTGCAGCTGGTGGTTGAATTCCTCGGTGCGCATCGCATTGCCGAGCAGGTCGGTGCGATCGACCTGCAGCGACGAATAGTCGATGAACTTGACCGGATAGCCGATGCGCGGCTCGAACGCGGCGAGCTTGACCAGCGCCGCCTGCTTGGTCTTCGGGTCCATCCAGCTGCTGCCGCTGATGCGGGTCTGATAGGCGCCGCGCAGATTCTCGATCAACTCGGTCATCTTGGCCTTGCTCGAGGCCGGGAAATAACGCTGCACATAGATCTGGCCGACGGCTTCGCCGAGCGAACCGTTCATCAGCTGCACGCCGCGCTTCCAGCGATCGCGCTGCACCTGCACGCCGGAGATGGTCTTGGAATAGAGGTTGAAGCGCGCGTCGTCGAACACCTTGGGCAGCTGGCTCGCATGGTCGCTGACGAAGTGGAAGGCGAGATAGTCCTTCCAGGTCTGCAGCGGCGTTGCGACCATGATCTTGCCCATCGCGGTGATCGCGGTGTTGTTGGTCATCAGCACGGTCGGCGACGAATCGACGCCGGCGGTCTTGAGCATCAGCGCCCAGTCGAACTCGGGCGCTTTTTTCTTCAGTCCCTCGACCGTCTCGGGATCGTTGAGCTTGGCGATGTCGCGACTCTGCTCGGGCGACCATTGCTCCTTGGCCATCGCGGTTTCGAGCGCGAAGATCGCATCGGCCTTGGCCGCGGCATCGGGGATGCCGGCCAGTTCCTGCATCTGCTGGATATAGGCGCGATAGGCCTTGCGATAGCCGTCATACTTCTCGCCCTCGAGCAGATAATAATCGCGCGGCAGGCCGAGCCCGCCCTGGCCGACGGCGGCGGTGTAATGCGTCGGATCGGCGAGGTTGGGGATGATGCCGACCCCGACGGGCGACTCATAGCCGGTGCTGGCGAACAGCGTCTGCAGGCCGGTCAGGTCGTTCACTGCGGCAATCTTGGCGAGATAGGGCTTGAGCGGCGCAGTGCCGCGCGCCTCGATCCCGGCGGTGTCCATCCAGCTGGCATAGAAGTCGCCGACCTGCTTACCGACCGCGCCATATTTGGCCGGGTTGGCCGCCATGTCGTCGAGGATGCTGCGGACATTGGCCTCGGCTTCGTCGTTCAGGATGTTGCCATAACCGACCGAGCCCTTGTCGGCCGGGATCTCGGTGCGCTTGGCCCAGCTGCCATTAGCGAAGCTCCAGAAATCGTCGCCCGGCTTTATGTCCTTGTCCTGCGACGTCAGGTCGACGCCGAAGGTGCCGTAGCGCGCCTTGGGCGCAGCGGGTTTGGCGGGATGCGACAGCGCCGCGCCGGCCAGCGCGATGATCGCCACGCCGGCGGCGAGACGAACGGAAGAAGCGAAACGCATCGAGAGAATCCCCTGTGTTGAAACTGTATTGCCGTTACATAGCGGTGATGCGGATGACCCGCAATTGTCCCTTGGGGCTATCCCACCCGGTTCGCCACCAGATCGTCCACCACCGCCGGGTCGGCCAGCGTGCTGGTATCGCCCAGCGACGAGACATCGCCCTCGGCGATCTTGCGCAGGATGCGGCGCATGATCTTGCCCGACCGCGTCTTGGGCAGGCCGGGCGCGAACTGCAGCGCGTCGGGCGTCGCGATCGGGCCGATCTCGGTGCGCACCCAGTTGCGCAGTTCGACGCGCAGCTCTTCCGATGACGTCTCGCCCGAATTGAGCGTGACATAGGCATAGATGCCCTGGCCCTTGATGTCGTGCGGCATGCCGACGACGGCGGCCTCGGCGACCTTGGGGTGCAGCACCAGCGCGGATTCGACCTCGGCGGTGCCCATGCGGTGGCCCGAGACGTTGATCACATCGTCGACGCGGCCGGTGATCCAGTAATAGCCATCGGCGTCGCGGCGGCAGCCGTCGCCGGTGAAATATTTGCCCGGATAGGTCGTGAAATAGGTCTGGAAGAAGCGCTCGTGATCGCCCCACACCGTGCGCATCTGCCCCGGCCAGCTGCGCGCGATGACGAGATTGCCCTCGGTCGGGCCGTTCAGCACCTTGCCTTCGGTATCGACCAGTTGCGGGTCGACCCCGGGCAGCGGCCGGGTCGCCGAGCCGGGCTTGAGATTGGTCGCGCCGGGCAGCGGGGCGATCATCGCGCCGCCGGTCTCGGTCTGCCACCAGGTGTCGATGATCGGGCAGCGGCCTTCGCCGACCACCTCATGATACCAGCGCCACGCCTCGGGGTTGATCGGCTCGCCGACCGTGCCGAGCAGTTTCAGCGAGGCGCGGCTCGTCGCCTTTACCGGTTCGTCGCCCTCCTTCATCAACGCGCGCAGCGCGGTCGGCGCGGTGAAGATGGTGTGGACCTTGTGCCGATCGACCACCTGCCAGATGCGGCTGGCGTCGGGCCAGTTGGGCAGGCCCTCATACATCAGCGTCGTCGCGCCATTGGCGAGCGGGCCGTAAAGGATATAGCTGTGCCCGGTGACCCAGCCGATATCGGCGGCGCACCACCACACGTCGCCGGCGCGATAGTCGAACGCCAGTTCGTGCGTCAGGCTCGCCCATAGCAGATAGCCGCCGCTCGTATGGAGCACGCCCTTGGGCTGGCCGGTCGAGCCGCTGGTATAGAGGATGAACAGCGGGTCCTCGGCGCCCATCGGCTCGGGCGGGCAGGTCGCATCGACCGTCGCGGCGGCGTCGTGATACCAGATGTCGCGGCCGGGCGTCATCGTGACGTCGCCGCCGGTCGCACGCACGACGATGACTGTCTCCAGTCCCCGCGCATGCGCCGTTGCCGCATCGACCGCGGCCTTCAGCGGCACGCGCTTGCCGCCGCGCCGGCCCTCATCGGCGGTGACGACGATGCGCGACTGGCAATCCTCGATGCGTCCTGCCAGTGCTTCCGCCGAGAAGCCGCCGAACACCACCGAATGGATCGCGCCGATCCGCGCGCAGGCGAGGATCGCGAACGCCGCCTCGGGGATCATCGGCATATAGATCGTGACGCGATCGCCCTTCACCACGCCCTGGCTCTTGAGCACATTGGCGAAACGGCAGACCTCGGCATGGAGCTCGCGATAGGTGAAGCGGCGCGGCTCGTCGGTCGGGGCGTCGGGTTCCCAGATCAGCGCGATCTGCTCGCCGCGCTTGGCGAGATGGCGGTCGAGACAATTGGCCGCGACGTTCAAGCGACCGTCGGCGAACCAGTTGATGTGGAAGTCGCGCTTGGCGAACGACCAGTCGCCGGCGATTTCGGGCCGCTTGATCCAGTCGAGCCGGCGCGCCTGTTCGAGCCAGAAGCTGCCCGGGTCTGCCAGGCTGCGACCATAGAGCTTTTCATAGCCCGCCGCATCGACCCGCGCGCGCTTCGCCCATTCGGCGGGGACGGGATACAGCTCGGCATCGCTCATTGCGGCATGTCCTTACAGGAAGTTGTTGGGCCAGATCATCGTGCGCCACATATGCGCGGTCGGCGATCCGTCAAATCCCAGGCCCTGTTCGGGCTGGCGGAAATGGCGCCCGATCAAGTCGGCGAACATCTCGGGGTCGGGCATCGCCTCGAGATCGTCGAAGAAATAGATGTCGTTGATCGTGACGATCCGCGCCGTCATGTACCAGCGGTGGCTGCGCGCATGCTCGGCATCGCGGCGCAGATAATCGGGCGGGACGAAGTCGGCGCCGAAAAAGCGGTCATAGCTTTCGGGATAGGCATAACCGACCGATTCGTCGGGGAAATAACGCAGCGCCTGGTGATATTGCACTGCCCAGGCGATTTCCTCGTCGACATAGGGCGCGATCATCTGCGCGCCCCAATAGCCATGGTCGGCGCGGATCAGGCAGGCGTTGGAAATGTCGTGGAGCAGGCAGGCCATCGCGACCTTTTCGTCATGCCCCGCGTCGAGCGCGCGCTGTGCCGAGCTCATCAGGTGGCGCCCGGTGATGCCGGTGAGCCGGTGGCGGAAGAAATCGAGCAAGGTCGGCGCCTCGGGCATGCGCGGCAGCGCCGGATTGTCGCCCATCATCATCACCGCGTCGGGGCCGAGCCGGGCGAGCGCCTCATGCTCGCCGGTCGACTGGCCGGTGCCGACGATGCCGACGGGCGCGGGCACGATCATCCGCTCGCGACCGGCTTGTGGCCAGGGGCGATCGTCCGGCGCGAGATGATCCATGCACATGGCGGCGATGTGCCGCAGGAGCCCGGTGCGGGGCAAGGCGTTTCGGCTTGGCGTCCATTAGGTTTCAATGTAAAACTCGTTACCACATATCGAGGAGGGCATGATGGCGGGCACGATCCTGGTCACGGGCGGCAGCGGTTACATCGCTGGCTATCTCATCCGGCAACTCGCCGCCGAGGGGTGGACGATCAACACCACGATCCGGTCGCTCGCCAAGGAGGCCAAGGTCCGCGCGCTGCTCGGCGTGCCCGAGGCGCAGCTGCGGTTCTTCGCTGCCGACCTGATGAACGATGCTGGCTGGGCCGAGGCGGTGGCCGGCTGCAGCCACGTCGCGCACGTCGCTTCGCCGCTGCCGTCGGGCGCGGTCAAGCATGAGGACGATCTGATCGTGCCGGCACGCGAAGGCGCACTCCGCGCGCTGCGCTTTGCCCGCGATGCCGGGGTGACGCGCTTCGTGATGACCTCGTCGATGGCGGCGATCGCTTATGGTGATCGCAGCAAGCAGCGCTTCACCGAGGCCGACTGGACCAATGCCGAGTCGCCCGACGCCTATCCTTATGTCCGGTCGAAGACGATCGCGGAGCGCGCCGCGCGCGACTGGATCGCGGCCGAGGGCGGGGGGATGGAATATTGCACGGTCAACCCGGCCGCGGTGCTCGGCCCGGTATGGAGCGACGACTTCTCCGCCTCGATCGAGGTGGTCAAGAAGATGCTCGAGGGCGCGTTGCCGGGTTATCCGCGCTTCGGCTTCGGCATCGTCGATGTGCGCGACGTCGCCGATCTCCACGTTCGCGCGCTCAACGCGCCCGGCATGGCCGGCGAGCGCTTCGTCGCCTCGGGTCCCTTCTACATGATGGCGGATGTCGGGCGTGTGCTCCACGAGCGGCTGGGGGCGGAGGCGCGCAAGGTGCCGAAGCGCAACCTGCCGAATTTCCTCGTCCGGGTCTTCGCCCTGTTCGACCCGCTGGTGCGCCAGGTGATCGGCGAGCTCGGCCGCGTGCGCGACGGCGATTCGAGCCATGCTCGTGAACTGCTTGGCTGGCAGATGCGCCCGGCGGAGGAGTCGATCGTCGATACCGCGCGGAGCCTGATCGATCTTGGGCTGGTGAAGGTGTGATTCTCGGCGTCGCGCTCTGGTGGCGCGACGCAAGAGTTGTTCACGCGGAGACGCGGAGCAATTGTGCGTTGCACTTTCCGTCGCATTACAATTGATCGTTGCTGGCAGCGCGGTGCCGCGTGTTACGACCTTAAATCTCCGCGTCTCCGCGCCTCCGCGTGAACCCTAGAAAGTCACACGATCCGGTACGGTACCACCGCCCTGACCTCGGCATCGACGCGGATCGCGCGGTCGGCGGGGGGGAAGGCACGTTGGTCGCAGTCGGGGCGCGGGCATAGCCGGCAGGAGATGCCGATCGGGGTCGGCGGCGCGGCGCGGTCGATGACATCGGCATAGACGAAGTCGGCGGCATGTTCCGCCTCGCAGCCCAGCACCACGGCATAGCGGCGCGGGGAACGCGTGAAGCTGCCCGAGGGTTTGACCAGCCCCTTGGCCATCGAGACGTAGCGCAGCCCGTCGGGCGTCTCGGCATGCTGCACCATGATGCGATCGGGGATCGCGACGGCCTCATGCACCATCCATAACGGGCAGGCGCCGCCGAAGCGCGCGAACTGGAGCCGCGTGGCTGAATGCCGCTTGGTGATGTTGCCGGCCATGTCGACGCGGCAGAAATAAAAGGGGATGCCCGCCGCGCCGGCGCGTTGCAGCGTGGACAGCCGGTGGCACGCCTGCTCGAAGCTGACGCCGAAGCGGCGCGACAGCCGGTCGATGTCGTGGCGCATCGTTCGCGCCGCGGCGCGGAAGCGGGCATAGGGCATGGTGATCGCGCCGGCGGCGTAATTGGCGAGGCCCATGCTGAGCAGCGTCTGCGCCGCCTCGCCACCGACCGACGCGGCGATCTCGGCGATGGTGTCGGCAAAGGATAGCGCAGCGAGCTGGTGCGCGACGAGGAAGCGCCGGCTCTCGGGCGGCAGGGCGCCGTTGAGCGTCAGATGCCCGCGCGCCTGGTCGAAGCGGCGCAGCGGTGCGGCCTCGTCGCCCGACACCGTCACTGCCACACCGATCGTGCCAAGCCGCGTTATCAATGCCGCTTCCGACGGGGCGTCGCCCTCGCCGATCGCCTCGGCCAGCGCTTCGGCGGCGCGGTCTAGTGGATCGACATAATTGCCGGCATCGTGAAACCAGTCGCGCACCGCCTCCCACGGCATCCGTGTACCGGCGCCCGACGCCATCACTTCCTCGACCATCTGCAACCGCGCCTCGGCGTCGCGCATCGTCGCGTGCAGCGCGATGATGCGATCGGCGATCTCGGGCCGCTCTTCGGCGAGCCGCGCGATCGCCTCGGCGGACGGGGAGGGCGGGAGCGCGGGATCGGCCAGCGCGCGTTCGAGTGCGCCGAGCCGCGCGGCGGGCGCC
>NZ_JARYTI010000174.1 GCF_029911635.1 Sphingomonas sp. AR_OL41 | reverse complement strand
CGACCTGAGCACGGATCTTTGAGCGCCTGGTATTGGCTCTGGCGATCCGGTCGGGCAGCGGTCGCCGCGGCTTGCGCTTCTGGTGGATGTGGCTGGTGAACATGCCACCCGCGAGGAACGCCTCGTTCTTCTTGGAGCGGTAGGCGGTGTCCGCCCAGACGCCTGAGCCGGTGTTGTGCTTGCTGATCAGGACGGGCAGCCGCGCGCCGTCATGGGCGTTGGCGGCGCTGGCATCCCAGGTGCGGA
>NZ_JARYTI010000173.1 GCF_029911635.1 Sphingomonas sp. AR_OL41 | reverse complement strand
ACTTGCCGCCGCCCTCCATCGCCGCAACAACCCTAACCCGCAAATCATCAGAATATGGCCTGCCCATAACTCGCCAGCCTCCAACCCGGCTCGCGGGTTGAATCAGCTTTCACGCCCTATGGGAATCTGGAGGGTTCTGTGAGGTCGCGCGGCGGTGATCTTCGATCTTGGCGCGGTGCGCGACCTCATTGAAGCCGGATTGAGCGAACCTGCTGACGCGGCCACGCGCTATGGGATTAGTGTTGC
>NZ_JARYTI010000172.1 GCF_029911635.1 Sphingomonas sp. AR_OL41 | reverse complement strand
CGCATCGAGCAGCGCCAGCACCGCGTGGCTGCCGATATAGCCCGCGCCGCCCGTCACCAGCACCGTTACGTCACGCATCGTTGTTTCCTTGGCCTGTTTCAGCTTCGCTGAAACAGGGGCGGCACCGCGTTCCTATCTTAGTGGTTCTTACCAAGGAGCTTATCATGGCAAGCGAAGTCGCCACGCTGGCGGGCGGATGTTTCTGGTGCACCGAGGCGGTGTTCAACGACGTGATCGGCGTCGAAAAGG
>NZ_JARYTI010000171.1 GCF_029911635.1 Sphingomonas sp. AR_OL41 | reverse complement strand
CGCAGCACCCAAAACACGAAAGGAAAAAGCCACCACTTGACCCACCCCCGCACTGCGGGACACTATCTCCACCCGGGTCACTTCTCGATGAAAATCCCGGGTCAACTCTCAGCGAAAATCAACAACACCTTGCCATCGCGATCGGGCGAGCCTGCGTGCGCACCGGCGCCAGGGTCAGATATTACAATACGATCGACCTGGTGAACCGGCTCGAGGCCGAAAGCCGCGCAGGTCGTGCCGGGCGGATCGCC
>NZ_JARYTI010000170.1 GCF_029911635.1 Sphingomonas sp. AR_OL41 | reverse complement strand
TCCACGACCAGCATCTCCCACCCGCCCCCGCCGCAAAGCGACGAGGCGTGAACCGCATCCGTTCAGGGGGTCAATTTTGGAAGCCGATCAGCCCCGAACGGGGTCAATATTGCAGGCCGATTCACAGCCTCGTTCTTCTTGGAGCGGTAGGCGGTGTCCGCCCAGACGCCTGAGCCGGTGTTGTGCTTGCTGATCAGGACGGGCAGCCGCGCGCCGTCATGGGCGTTGGCGGCGCTGGCATCCCAGGTGCGGA
>NZ_JARYTI010000169.1 GCF_029911635.1 Sphingomonas sp. AR_OL41 | reverse complement strand
CTCAATAAAGCCATGTCGATCACTCCGGTGTCCCCCGACCAGGCAGCCAGGGGGAAGGTCAGAACATGGGTCACTTCTCAGTGGAAATTATGCGCCTCCCGGGTCAGCTCTCAGTGGAAATCAACACTGAGGAACAAGATCGCGACCGCACGCACAGTGGGGGGCACGACTTCTGAACCATCGGGCTCGGTCGAACTGCGCGACGGATCGAGCAGATGGATGGCGTTGCTCATGGCGTTCCCCGGATCATGCT
>NZ_JARYTI010000168.1 GCF_029911635.1 Sphingomonas sp. AR_OL41 | reverse complement strand
CGCCGCAGCACCCAAAACACGAAAGGAAAAAGCCACCACTTGACCCACCCCCGCACTGCGGGACACTATCTCCACCCGGGTCACTTCTCGATGAAAATCCCGGGTCAACTCTCAGCGAAAATCAACAGGCTCGACCTTGACCGCATCCAGCACGTGCTTCGTCAACCGCTCGATCTGGCGCGCCATTACATCGAGCACAGCAAGCAGTGGCTCGACGATGTCGGAGATCGCGGCATCGGCCGATGCGAGCTCGC
>NZ_JARYTI010000167.1 GCF_029911635.1 Sphingomonas sp. AR_OL41 | reverse complement strand
CGGCCTGGATGTTGCCGTTGGCGACCTCGGTCAGGTTGCCGGTCAGCGACTGGCTCTGCACGTCGATCGCGTTCTTGCCCGCGGTCAGCGCGGTCACCGCGCCAGTGGTGACGCTGATATTGCCGCCCAGCGCGGTGTCGCGCACGATGAACCCGTTGCCACCGGTCGAGCTGCTCGCGCCCGAGATGTTGACGGTCGTCGTGCCCGCACCACTGTTGAGGATGTTGGCCGCGTCGCCGGTCCCGCCGACGAACC
>NZ_JARYTI010000166.1 GCF_029911635.1 Sphingomonas sp. AR_OL41 | reverse complement strand
GCGGCATTATCTGGCGGTGATCCAGCGCAAGCCCGGAGCCTTGCGCAATGGTGCCCCGTTCGCCGAGATGCCCGATGCGTTCCGGCAGCTTCAAAGTCAGCTCCTGCGCCGCCCCGGCGGAGACAGGAAGATGGCCGAGATCCTTGCCCTTGTTCTCCAGCATGATGAGCAGGTTGTGCTATGCGCGGTCGAACTGGCGCTGGAAGCCGGCGTTGCAACCAAGACCCACGTACTCAACGTCCTGCACCGCCTGAT
>NZ_JARYTI010000165.1 GCF_029911635.1 Sphingomonas sp. AR_OL41 | reverse complement strand
CCTCCGTGACATCCGACACGGCAACGAGAATGCGCGTCTGCTCCAGATCCAGATATTCCAGGCGCCTGGCCTGGACGATCAGATGCCGAACCGGTCGCCGCGTCAGCTGGAGGTCGATGTCGTGGGCATCCGGCGTTCCATCACTCGACATTGTCGCGCTCAACAGGGATCGCAGTTGGGGGTTATCCCATTTGCCGCCGTCCAAGGCGTAGAGCGGCTGGCCCTTCAGTTGCGCCGGGTCGGCACCGAAAACCG
>NZ_JARYTI010000022.1 GCF_029911635.1 Sphingomonas sp. AR_OL41 | reverse complement strand
GCGCATGCCGTGATAATCGGACCAGGCCGAGCCGAGCAGCACGCCGGTGCCGAACAGGGCGACACCGAGCGCGGCCTCGTCGCGTGTCGGGGCACGGCGCAGGCGGTCGCTGCGGTCGCGTGTGCCGTCGACCAGTGCCTTACCCGCGCGTGTCCGGCGATCGGCGGTCGTGAACCTGAGCAGCGCGGCGATCGCCGTCACGAACAGCAGCGCGATCAGAAAACCGACCGGCCGGTCGCGCCCCACGCCGATCAACAGCTTGGTCATGCCGAACAGGAGAAGCAGCAGATATGGCGAGGTCTGCCAGAAGCGGAGCTGCATGGTGACGTCGCAATCGATCAGCAGCCCGGCGTCGACCAGGTCGCTTTCGGTCGCGGTCGCGTGGGGTTGCAGCACGCTTTCAACGCTTTTCAGGCTAGCCGGCGCGCGCCGCGCCAGTGCAAGCACCTCCTGGTCGGGCCCGCTGTGCCCCGTGGCACCGGGCACGGCGAGAAACTCCTTGCCGCAGACCAGCTTGAGCGCGTCCGCCGCAAGCAATCGCGTCAGGATCGCGTCGTTGAAGCGCTGTCGTCCCCCGGCGAGGAAGGCGAGTTGCCCCGGGTCGGTGGCGCGGCCCGATCGTCCTTCGGGGCGGAGCCAGGGGGGAATGAGGAAACCGGCGATCACCGTCGGGACCAGCAGGATGACGTACAATGTCAGGAACGGCCCGCCGGCGAGGTCGAAGGGTCCGAGAGACATAGCTTATTGCTCCTCTACCATGACAGGAAATGCGCCGCCGATATGGCTGCGGCGGCAGCCGCCAGCAGCCACAGGGCGATACGGGGAAGGAAGATGCCGTCGCGCGGATGGACACGCCGGGCGCGGGGATCGTCGATCAGCCGCCGCGCCGCCGTCGGCCAGAGATCGGCGGGTGGCGACATGCCGAACGCCTGCTCGTAACTGCGCAGCGTGCGGGCATATTGCTCGAAATAGCGGCTTTGCTCGTCGGTGCCGCCCGCTGTCGGTCCATGGTGCAGCGGCCGCCCCAATATTTCGGGGCAGAAGCGTTCCCAATAATCGCGCGTATAGGTGAGATGGAGGTGCCAGGCCTGATCGACCGCGTCGGACGGCGTTGCCTGATGCCCCGCCGTCACCGCGAGGAAGCAGAAGCGGCGATATTCCTCCAGCACCCGCTCGGCCTGCGCCAGGCGCCAGCCATTTTCGCGCGCCAGCCGCGCCGCGAAGGTCAGTTCGGCATCTGCCGGGCCGATGCTATAGCGGGAAAGCGCCTCCCACACCGGATGACCGGTAGCGGGCTGAGCCGGATGATGCGTGTCGCTCATCTGTATTCCTACTAACATAGTGGGAATTACTGGTCAAGGGCAGTCCGGCGCGGCCAGATCCCCCGTGACACGTTACCGATGACAGCGGCGCGAAGGCCTGTCACGATCGTCGTGGGGAAACGGCGGCGGGAGGGCATGCCATGACATATTGGCGCTGGGCGGCGCTTGCCGCGCTCGGGGTGATCGGCTGCACGATCGGCTTTGCGCAGATACCCGGCATTGCCGCCTGCGGTCGCGGCGACGCGATCATGGCGTTCGAATTCGTCACCAGCCCAGGCGACGTGGCGCGGCTGTTCCCCGCATCCTGCCGCGCGGTGCACGTCGCAGCGCAATATCGCGGGCTGGCGCTCGACTCGTTCGGATTCATCCCGATCTACAGCAGCTTCCTGATCCTGTGCCTGCTGGCGCTGCACAACGACGGCCGCGCCGCTGGACGCGGCGTTGTGCGCGCGGCGATCGGCATGACGTTGCTGGCAGCGGCCTGCGACCAGTTCGAGGGCGTGCAACTCTATCGCCTGCTCGGTCACCTGCCCGGCGATCAGCACATCATCAAGCTGCTGATGCCCGCCGTGCGCATCAAGTTTGCGCTGCTCGCGCTGGTGGTGATCGCGATCGGCGGGCAGTTGTTCCGGCGCGGCGGCTGGCACGTGCCGGTGGCCGTGCTGCTGATCGCCGGATCGGCGGTGTCGCTGGCCGGGCTGTTCGGCAACCGCGCGCTGGTGATGCAGGGCAGCAGCCTGGCCTGGCTGGTGCTGATCACGGTGGTGCTGATCAAGGCCGTGCGCACCGAACGGGCGACATAGCGCGGCGGACAGGGCCGCCATCATAGGGCGATTTCAGCAACTTTCCGGGCATGGAGCAGCGCGCGCACGCTGGCGACTGGATCGGCCACCGCATTCATGGTAGCGCTCCCACAACGACCAGGCAACAATGCCCGGCGTTGCGGAGGGGTTGGCCATGGAGCGCAGCCGGACAGGGCTGGTAGCCGATATCGGGCGGCAATCGGTGCGTTTCGCGCTGAGCGACGGCGATGGCGAGCTCGCCCCGCGCGAGGTGCGCAGCTTCCTGGCCAGCGAACATTCGACCTTCACCGCGGCGCTGATGGCCTATCTCGACGGCGTCGGGCTACGCAACATAGCGATTCCCGCCGTGCTCGCGGTCGCCGGTATGGCGCGCGGCGATATCATCAACCTGACCGGCAGCCGGTGGTTCATCTCCCTGTCGGGCGTCGAAGCGGTATTGGGCACGCGCCCCCGGGCGCTGAACGAATGCGCCGCCTCGGCGCTGGCGCTGTCGTCGCTGCCGACGAGCGCCTTCAGAGCGCTCGACAAGCATCCGGTTCGACCGGTGACCGCCGGCGGCAGCTATCTGATCGTCAATATCGGCACCGGTCTCGGCGTCGCCGGACTGGTGACCGGGCCGGACGGGCGGCTCGTCCCGGTACAGAGCGAGGGCGGGCACATGGCCTTCGCGCCCGGCAGCGCGTGCGAGGAGCGGTTCGCCGCGCGGATCAAGGTCGGCGGGCGGATTGCCAGCGCCGAAACCCTGCTCAGCGCCGCCGGACTCGTCGCCGCCTATGCCGCGCTCGCCGAGGGCGGAAAGACCGTCGCCAACCCCGAGGACGTGACCAAGTCGATCCGCCACGATGCGGTCGCGGCGCGCGTGGTGGAGATGTTCATCGGCTATCTCGGGGCGTTCGTCGGCGATCTCGTTCTCGCTTTTGGCGCGTGGGACGGCGTCTATCTCGGCGGCGCGATCCCGCGCGCGCTGCAGGTCAGTTTGAGCGAAAGCGCTTTTCGCCAGCGCCTGACCGCGAAGGGCGCGTTTCACCGGCAGTTGAGCGAGGTACCCGTGGCGATCGTCGGTCGATCGGATCTCGTGCTGCTGGGCGCCGCGGCGGCGCTCAGCGACGACTGAGCGACGGCTGAGCGAAGCGCCCCCTTCCCTTTCGTACCACCCTGCCCCACCATAACGGCCATTCGACTCCGCCAGAGCGGAGCGCACGGGCGGAGAGTGGCATGCGGCGTGGAATGGTGGTGTTGGCGGCGGGGTTGCTGCTGGCCGGGTGCATCAAGTTCGGCAACGAGACGCAAACGGGTGGCCAGGGCGGCGAGGCGACCAACCTGACCGCGCTGACCGGCGCCGGCAAGATCGACGCGGCTTATCTCACCAGCGGCGGCGATGGCAGCGATTGGGCGGCGACGGGGTTCAACTACGATGAGCAACGCTTCAGCCCGCTGACGCAGATCAACGACGGCAATGTCGGTGGGCTCGGGCTGGCCTGGTATGCTGACATGCCCGACGCACGCGGGCAGGAAGCGACGCCGATCGTGATCGACGGGACGCTCTATGTGACTGGCCCATGGTCGAAGCTGTTCGCCTATGACGTGCTGACCGGCAAGAAGCTGTGGGCGTTCGACCCGGGCGTCGACAAGAGCAAGGGTGTCGAGGCGTGTTGCGACGTGGTCAATCGCGGCGTCGCGGCGTGGAAGGGCAAACTCTATCTCGGCACGATCGACGGGCGGCTGATCGCGATCGATTCCGCGAGCGGCCGGCAGATCTGGTCGGTGCAGACGACCGACAACAGCAAACCCTATACCATCACCGGCGCGCCGCGCGTGGTGAAGGACATGGTAATGATCGGCAATGGCGGCGCCGAGTTCGGCGTGCGCGGCTACATCACCGCCTATGATGCGGCGTCGGGGGCGAAGAAGTGGCGCTTCTACACCGTGCCCAACGCCAGGGGTGAGGCCGATGGCGCGGCGTCCGATGCGATCCTCAAAACCGCGGCGGCGGCGACATGGTCGCCCAAGGGGCAATGGAAACAGTCGGGCGGCGGCGGCACGGTATGGGATTCGATCGTCTATGATGCCGCGCTCGACCAGCTCTATATCGGGGTCGGCAACGGCAATCCGTGGAATCACGGGCTGCGCTCGGAGGGCACGGGTGACAATCTGTTCCTGTCGTCGATCGTCGCGCTGAAGCCCGAGACCGGGCAATATCTGTGGCATTATCAGGAGACGCCGGCCGAGACGTGGGATTTCACCGCGACGCAGCCGATCGTGCTCGCCGACCTGACGATCGGCGGGGCCAAGCGCAAGGTGCTGATGCAGGCGCCGAAGAACGGCTTCTTCTTCGTGCTCGACCGTAGCAACGGCAAGCCGATCTCGGTCGAGAAGTTCGCCAAAACCGTCACCTGGGCCGACCATTATGGCCCCGACTGGCGCCCGGTCGAAAGCGAGGCGTCGCGCTATTACCGCACATTGAAGCCGTTCATCGGCATCCCCTCGGCGCTGGCGGCGCACAACTGGCAGCCGATGAGCTTCAGCCCCAAGGCCGGGCTCGCCTATATCCCGGCGCAGGAAGTGGCGATGGCCTATATCCCGCCGCTGACGCCGCAGGACAGCGTGCGCCAGCCGATCGGGTTCAACACCGGCACCAATTTCTCCGAAAGCATGCTGCCGCGCGACGCGGCGACGATCGCGGCGGCGACCGCAGGAACGACCGGCGCGCTGGTGGCGTTCGACCCCGCCACGGGCAAGGAGCGCTGGCGGGTCGATTATCCCGTGCCGTGGAACGGCGGCACGATGGCGACGGCAGGCAATCTGGTGTTCCAGGGCACCGCGCTAGGCGAGTTCCGCGCCTATGCCGCCGACAGCGGCAAGCAGTTGCTGGCCTATCCGGTGCAGTCGGGAATCATGGCAGGTGCCGCGACCTTCACCGTCAAGGGCGTGCAATATGTCGCGGTACTGAGCGGACGCGGCGGCAGCTTCCCGCTCGCGGCGGGCTATGCCGGCGGCGCGGCGCGGACGGTGCCGAACATCCCAAGGCTGCTGGTGTTCAAGCTCGGCGGCATGGCGAAGCTGCCGCCGCTATCGGCACCGGCCGAAGCCGCCTTCGCGCCGCCGCCCTCAACCGGCACGCCGGCGCAGATCGCGGAGGGCAAGGCACTGTTCGGGCGCAACTGCCAGGTGTGCCATGGCGGCAATGCCGCCGGCGGCGGGGTGCTGCCCGACCTGCAGCATTCGCCGATGCTCGCCGATGCCAGGGGCTGGAAGACGATCGTCATCGACGGCGCGCTGAAGGGCAATGGCATGGTCAGCTTCGCGCGGGTGATGACGCCGGCACAGGCGCAATCGCTGCGGCTCTACATCATCGACGAGGCGAACTGGGCGAAGGCCAATCTCGGCAAGCCGGCGGCGACGACGCCGATGACGGCGACGGGAACGGTGCTGGCGGGGAAATAGCGGACGTCAGCGACAGGAGATCGTCGCGACGGGGTAACGCGCGATCATGCCGTCCTCGGTCATGACCGTGGCGCCCTCGACCAACGCCTGGGCGACGATCATGCGATCGAACGGATCGCCATGGTGGCGCTCGAGCCGGGTCAGCGCGGCAAGGTGCGCGGGTTCGACTCCGAGTTGGGTAAAACCAGCGGCCGCAATGGCAGCCATTGCCGGAACCACATCGACCCTGAGCCTTCCGATACCGACCTTTATCGCTATCTCCCACGGCGAGGCCGTGCTGAAGAGCAGCTCGTTGCCGGGATCCTCGATCAGCGCCCTGGCGTTCGGACCGAGCTTTGGCATGTCGCCAAGCCACCACAGCAACGCGTGTGTATCGAGCAACAATCTCACCGTTCGGGCGGGAAGATGTCGGCTTCCATCGCGGCCTCGATCTCCGGCAGCGGGTCGTTGAAGTCGTCGGAAATCCACACCCGGCCGCGCAAGGCACCGGGTTTGCGGAAATTGGGGTCGGGCGGTGCTGGTGAACGCAATTCCGCGACCTTGCGGCCGCGTACCATCACGTCGAAGCTCTCGCCGGCGGCCACGCGGCGCAGATAATCGCTGAGCTTGCCGCGCAACTCGCGCACCCCGACCAGCTGGACATGGGCCGACATGATCGCGCCTCCTTGTGTACACTTCTTGTAGTCACAAATCGTGTCGCAGGTCAATCTCGCCTCGCGCGCTGGATCGACAACGCGACGGCCCGCATGCTTACAAAACGGGCACCATCGCCCGTGTTGCACCGAAACCCGGCAAGCGAATCTGCGCCGAGCCGAGGACCCACAAGTGACGCGACACCCTCGCGCGACTGGCACGCTTCATGTAAGGTGTGCCGACATCATCGGGGACCGCATCACGTGAAAAAGATCGAAGCGATCATCAAGCCGTTCAAACTCGACGAAGTGAAGGAAGCACTGCACGAAGTGGGCGTATCGGGCATCACCGTCGTCGAAGCCAAGGGCTTCGGGCGGCAGAAGGGCCATACCGAGCTCTACCGCGGTGCGGAATATGTCGTCGATTTCCTGCCCAAGGTGAAGCTCGAGGTGGTCGTCGAGGATGCCATGGCCGCGCGCGTCGTCGAGGCGATCGCCGCCGCCGCGCAGACCGGGCGCATCGGCGACGGCAAGATTTTCGTGCTGCCGGTCGAGACCGCACTGCGCATCCGCACCGGCGAGCGCGACGAGAATGCGATTTGACGCAGCGCAGCATTTTGTGACAGCGTAGGCATACCGGGGTGTAACATGATTCCCGCCCGACGGCGGGTGCATGACATAAAGTGAAAGGGCATGGGGTAATGGCGAATTCGGCAAGCGACGTCCTGAAGATGATCAAGGAGCAGGAGATCGAGTGGGTCGATCTGCGCTTCACCGATCCCAAGGGGAAGTGGCAGCACCTGACGATGGTCTCCGGCGTGGTGTCCGAGGACGAACTGACCGACGGCTTCATGTTCGACGGCTCGTCGATCGCCGGGTGGAAGGCGATCAACGAATCCGACATGATCCTCAAGCCCGATCTCGACGCGGTGTGGACCGATCCCTTCTCGGCGACGCCGATGCTGATCCTGGTGTGCGACATCGTCGAACCGTCGACCGGCGAGCTCTATGCCCGCGACCCGCGCTCGACCGCGAAGCGCGCCGAGGCCTATCTCAAGACCACGGGCATCGGCGACACGGTCTATATCGGCCCGGAAGCCGAGTTCTTCATGTTCGACAACGTCCAGTTCGAGACGAGCTACGCGACGAGCTATTACAAGATCGACGATATCGAGCTGCCGACCAACACCGGCACCACCTATGAAGGCGGCAATCTCGGCCACCGGCCGCGTGCCAAGGGCGGTTACTTCCCGGTCGGCCCGGTCGACTCGGCGGTCGACATTCGCGGCGAGATGGTCTCGACCATGCTGGAAATGGGCCTGCCGTGCGACAAGCACCATCACGAGGTTGCCGCCGCGCAGCACGAGCTGGGGCTGACCTTCGGCACGCTGACCGTCACCGCCGATCGCATGCAGATCTACAAATATGTCTGCCACCAGGTCGCCCAGGCTTATGGCAAGACCGTCACCTTCATGCCGAAGCCGATCAAGGAAGATAACGGCTCGGGCATGCACACCCATCTGTCGATCTGGGACAAGGGCCAGCCGCTGTTCGCCGGCAACGGCTATGCCGGGCTGAGCGACATGTGCCTGTACTTCATCGGCGGCATCATCAAGCATGCCAAGTCGATCAACGCCTTCTCCAACCCGACGACCAACAGCTACAAGCGGCTGGTTCCGGGTTACGAGGCGCCCGTGCTGCTGGCTTATTCGGCACGCAACCGCTCGGCATCGTGCCGCATTCCCTACGGCACCGGCCCCAAGGCGAAGCGCGTCGAAGTGCGCTTCCCCGACGCGATGGCCAACCCGTATCTGTGCTACGCCGCGCTGTTCATGGCAGGCCTCGACGGCATCCAGAACCGCATCCACCCGGGTGAGGCGATGGACAAGAACCTGTACGACCTGCCGCCGGCAGAGCTGGCCGAGGTACCGACCGTCTGCGGTTCGCTGCGCGAAGCGCTGGAGAGCCTGGCCGCCGACCATGACTATCTGCTCAAGGGCGACGTGTTCTCCAAGGACCAGATCGAATCCTATATCGAGCTGAAGATGGAAGACGTCGCGCGCTGGGAAATGACCCCCAGCCCGGTCGAGTTCGACATGTACTATTCCTACTGACGCGATCTGATCGATCAGGAGAGGGGGGCGTCCGGCACGAACCGGGCGCCCTTTTCTTTGTCAGGACACTGGCCTCGCACCGCCGCAGCATGCGCCATCATCCCAGCCTGACATGCTCCGGGTGGAGATAGCTTGGGTCGAAGCCCGAGATCGCGTTGAGCCGCGCGATGTTGGGGATGGTGATGTGCTGGCGATCGAACACGATGAGATTTTCGCTGCGCAGGCGCTGGATCACGCGGTTGATGTGGACCGGGGTCAGGCCGAGCGAGTCGGCGATTTCAGCCTGGGTCAGCGGCAGCGCGAATTCCTCATTGGTGACGAGGCCGACGCTCTTCATGCGTGCATAGAGCTCGCACATCAGATGCGCGGCGCGCTTGAACGCCGTCCGCCGACCGAGATTGACGATCCATGCGCGCATCACGCCCTCGTCGACCAATGTCGCCCACCACAACGCCTGGGTCAGCTCGGGCAATTGCGCGGTCAGCTCCTTGATCTTGCCGATCGGGATATAGGCGATCTTCGCCGGCGTCAGCGTGGCGATGCTGTGATCCATGCGCTGGAGCACCATGACGTGCAGGTCGCAAAAGTCGCCCGGCAGCAGATAGGCCGAGATCTGCCGCGAGCCGTTGGGCAGGATGTGATAGCGCATCGCCCAGCCTTCCAGCACGAGGTGGAGATGGTCGGGCCGGTCGCCCTGGCGCAGGATATCCTCGTCCGCCGAGACGGTCTGCGCAAAGTCCCCCAGCGACTGCAGCACGTCGCGCTGCTTGTCCGACAGATCGGCCACGTTCGACAGTTTCCGGATCAGGGGATTTTCCAGCGGACGTTCCCTTTATATGGTCTCGATGTTCGAACAGCCTACGCGCCCCGCGCTTGTCGATCCAACGCTGTTTTCGCCCGACGCCCACGCCCCCTCATGATGCCTCACATGGCGGATGGTCGAGCGCCGACTGGACTGACCGCCTGCCCGACTGCCATGACGCGGCGGCATGATCCATGTCCCGACCGCGCCCTGGCTGCACCATGTCTTCGACCTCGCCGCCTGGGTTTGCGCGGCGCTGGGTGGGCGCTGGGTCTATCGCCATCGCCGTGCGACGGTCGAGCGGCTCGCGCGCGAGACCGCGCCGAGCTATTTCATTAGCCTCGCGCTGGGCGGCGCGCTCGGTGCGTGGCTGTTCGGCTCGATCAACACGCTGCGGCTGGCGGCGCCGATCCTGTCGCACAGCATCGCCGGCGGGCTGGTCGGGGCGATCGCCGCGGTCGAGCTGTGGAAGTGGCGGCACGGCGTGACGCGATCGACCGGCGGGCCGTTCGTCATCCCGCTGACCATCGGCATCGTCATCGGGCGCTGGGGCTGCCTGTTCGCCGGGCTGGCCGATGCGACCTATGGCACGCCGACGGCGCTGCCCTGGGCGGTCGATCTCGGCGACGGCATCGGCCGCCACCCGGTGCAGATCTATGAATCGCTCGCCATGGCGGCGTTCCTCCTCGTCTATTGGCGCGCGTTACTGGCGGGGCAGCGCTGGGCGCGCGACCACGGTTTTCACGCCTTCGTGCTGGCCTATGCCGCGCAGCGTTTCTGTTGGGAGTTCCTCAAACCCTATCCTACGGTGATCGGGCCGCTTAATGTGTTCCATCTGTTGATGTCGGGATTGGCCGTCTATGCCCTTGTCTGGATCCTCCGTGGCCGTGCTCGACCCGGTGACCCCGCCCGAGCGCAAGGCGGCGCCCTATCTTTTCCACGGCCAGACGACGAGCCTGTGTGAGACCTGCCTCGTGCCGGTCCCGGCCAAGGTGATCATCGAGGATGACAAGGTCTTCTACCTCAAGCGCTGCCGCGAGCACGGCGTGCAGAAGACGCTGATCAGCGACGATCTCGATTACTGGCGGTCGCAGAAATTGTGGCTCAAGCCCGGCGACCGGCCGCTCCACACCCATACCCGCACCGAGGCCGGCTGCCCGTTCGATTGCGGGCTGTGCCCCGATCACGAGCAGCATAGCTGCCTGGCGATCGTCGAGATCAATTCGGCCTGCAATCTGTCGTGCCCGGTGTGCTTCGCCGATGCCGAGGATGTGCACGGCGCGCATCTGCCCGTCGCGACGGTCGAGCGGATGCTCGACGCGCTGGTGCTGAGCGAAGGCGAGCCCGATCTCGTCCAGCTGTCGGGCGGCGAGCCGACGATCCACCCGCACTTCTTCGAGATCCTCGACGCGGTGAAGGCGCGGCCGATCCGCCATGTGATGATCAACACCAATGGCGTGCGCATCGCGCAGGACCCGGCGTTCGTCGAACGGCTCGCCAGCTATGCGCCGCGGCTCGAAGTCTATCTCCAGTTCGACAGCCTCAACGACGAGGCGCTGATGAACCTGCGCGGCGCGCGGTTGTCGCGCATCCGCCAGCAGGCGCTGGAAGCACTGGAGCGCGTCGGGCTGTCGACGACCTTGGTCGCGGTGGTCAAGCGCGGGGTCAACGACCAAGAGGTCGCGCCGATCATCGAGCATGCGCTGCAATGGAAATGCGTGCGCGGCGTGACCTTCCAGCCGGTGCAGGATGCCGGCCGCAATGAGGGGTTCGACGGCAAGGCCAATCGCATCCTGCTGACGCAGATCCGCCGCGAGGTCGCCAAGGCCGGCGTGTTCGGGCTGGAGGACATGATCCCCCTGCCCTGCAACCCCGACCAGATCTGCATCGGCTATGGCCTGCGCGACGGGCCCAATGTCACGCCGATCACCGCGCTGCTACCGCGCGAACTGATCCTCGAAGGCCCCAACACGATCAGCTACGAGGCCTATCCCAAGCTGCGCGAGGCGGTGAACGGCCTGCTCAGCCTGGCGACGACACAGGCCAATACCGAGGAGAAGCTGGCCGGGCTGCTATGCTGCCTGCCACAGGCAGCGGTGCCGGCGGAGCTCGGCTATGCCAACAGCTTCCGCGTCGTGATCCTGCAATTCCTCGATCGCTACAATTTCGATCTCGCCACGGTGAAACGCAGTTGCGTGCATTTCGTCACGCCCGAGGGTGCGATCATCCCGTTTGATACGTATAACAGTTTCTATCGCAGCGGCGCAGAAGGGGCTGGCGTGCTGCGTCGCGCGCGCGCGGGGGAAAGGTTATGAAGCAGTTTTTCGGCGGGTTGCTGCTCGCCATCGGCATCCTGATCATGACGGGCAGCGGCCTGTGCACGGTCGTGGTGATCGGCATGGGGTTGAGCGGCGGCATGAGCCCTGCCGATGCGCTGTCGGCGCTGCCGATCCCGCTGATCGTCGGCGGCGTGCCCTTTCTCATCGGCCTTGGCCTGTTCTTCATCGGCCGCAACCTGTCACGCGAACAATGAACCGGATGGATGCCTTCCCCGCCGAACCGGCCCCGGCGATTCCGGCAATCTGCACCGTCTGCCCGGTGCGGGATGCGGCGGTGTGCGCCGCGCTCGACCCGGGTGAGCTCGACGCGTTCAGCCGGATCGGCCGGCACCGCCGCTTCGCCCGCGGCGAGACGATCTTCGCGGCGGGCGACGACAGCGTCGCCTGCGCGACGCTGGTGCGCGGCGCGGTGAAACTATGCTCGACCGGCGCGGACGGGGTCGAGCGGATCGTCGCTTTGGTCCATCCGGCCGGGCTGCTCGGGCAATTATTCTTCGCGCAAATCCGCTATGACGCGGTGGCGCTGACCGACAGCGAACTGTGTCTGGTGCCGCGCGCCGATTTCGAGCGGCTGATGGCCGCCGCCCCGGCCTTGCAGCAGAGCGTGCTGCAACGCTCGGTCACCGATCTCGACGAGGCGCGGGCGCTGACCGATCTGATCGGCCGGCGCGACGCGCGCGGCCGCGTCGCCGGGCTGCTGCTCGCCTTCGCCGACGCGGCCGGCCCGGGTTGCCACCGCGCCACGCGCTTCGACCTGCCGCTGACGCGCGGCGAAATCGCCGGGCTGCTCGGGCTGACGATCGAGACGGTCAGCCGCCAGCTGAGCGCGCTCGAACAAGGCGGGCTGATCGAGCGCGCCGGGACGCGCGGCATCGTACTGCGCGACGCGGATGGCTTGAGCGCCCTGCTCGATTGATTTCAACGCACATAAGAATCTACCGCACCGCGCAAAATACTGCTTTAGGTTCGTAATACACATGCTATTATCGCCCCATTCGGGGGAGATATCAGCGTGCTAGAACTGACCGGCGTCACCCATGTCTATGCCAATGGCACCCGCGCGCTCGACGATGTGTCGCTGAGCATTCCCAAGGGCATGTACGGCCTGCTCGGGCCCAATGGCGCGGGCAAGTCGACGCTGATGCGCACCGTCGCGACGTTGCAGACCCCGACCGCGGGCAGCATCCGCTTCGGCGACATCGACGTGATCGCCGAGCCGGAAAAGCTGCGCGAGCGGCTCGGCTATCTGCCGCAGGATTTCGGCGTCTACCCGCGCGTCTCGGCCTATGACATGCTCGATCATATGGCGGTGCTCAAGGGCGTCGCCTCGGCGCGCGAGCGCAAGGAGACGGTCGAGACCTTGCTCAACCAGACCAATCTCTGGAACGTGCGCAAAAAGGCTATCGCCGGCTTTTCGGGCGGCATGCGGCAACGCTTCGGCATCGCCCAGGCGCTGATCGGCAACCCCGAGTTGATCATCGTCGATGAGCCGACCGCCGGACTCGACCCCGAAGAGCGCAACCGCTTCCTCAACCTGCTCGCCGAGATCGGCGAGAATGTCGTGATCATCCTGTCGACGCATATCGTCGAGGACGTTGCCGACCTCTGCCCGCGCATGGCGGTGCTCGCGGCGGGCAAGATCCAGCTCGAGGGCGCGCCGCAGGAACTGATCGCGCAATCGCGCGGCAATGTCTGGGCCAAGACGATCGAGCGCGACCAGCTCGAAGACTATCGCAGCCGCCACGAGGTGATCTCGACCCGCCTGTTCGCGGGGAAGACGATCGTCCACATCCTCGCGCCGAGCGACCCCGGTGACGGCTTCACCAGCGTGTCGGGCGGGCTCGAAGACGTCTATTTCTCGACGCTGGCGCGCACCCGCCGCGTACCCATGCCAGCAGCGGCCTGAGCGCCATGTTCGCCAAGATCGCCAGCTTCGAGCTGCGCTACCAGCTGCGTAACCCGGTCTTCTGGGTCGTCGCCATCCTGTTCTTCCTGCTGACCTTCGGCTCGATGACCGTCGAGCAGATCCGCATCGGCGGCGGCGGCAATATCCACAAGAACGCCCCGGTCGCGATCGCCCAGACCCAACTGATCCTGTCGGTGTTCTTCATGTTCGTGACGACGGCGTTCGTCGCCAACGTCATCGTGCGCGATAACGAGAGCGGCTTCGGCCCGATGGTCGTGACGACGCGGGTGAAGAAGTTCGACTATCTGTTCGCGCGCTTTCTCGGCGCCTATCTCGCGGCGGCGATCTCTTTCGTCGCCGTGCCGCTCGCCATCTGGCTTGGTTCGTTGATGCCATGGGTCGATGCCGACCTGCTCGGCCCCAATCGCTGGCACGATTATGCCTTCTCCTATCTCGTCTTCGCGCTGCCCAATCTGTTTCTGACCTCGGCCATCTTCTTCGCCGTCGCGACGATGACCCGCTCGATGATGTACAGCTATCTCGGCGTTGTCGTGTTCCTGGTGCTGTGGTTCGTGCTCAACACGGTCTTGCGATCCAAACCCGAATTGCGCGAGCTGACGGGCCTTGTCGAACCCTTCGGTGCCGGTGCCTTTGGCAACGCCACGCGCTACTGGACGGCCACCGAGGCGAACAGCTTGACGCCGGCCTTTGCAGGAACGCTGCTGGTCAACCGCCTGATCTGGATCGGCGTCGCCTTTCTCGCGCTCGTGATCGCTTATTCGCGGTTCAGCTTTGCCGAAGCGGGCATCTCGCGGCGCAAGTTGCGGCGCCAGGCGCGCAAGGATGCCAAACTGGCGGCAGCGGCACCGCTGATCGTGACCCGCCTTCCGGCGCTTCGCCCCGCCGACGCGGCATGGGCGCGGTTTGCGGCGCGCTGTCGCTTCGAGATGCGCCAGGTCCTGCGCAGCCCGGCCTTTGCCGTGCTAATGCTCGTCGGGCTGTTCAACGCCACCGCGGGCCTGCTCGTCGGCAATGAAATCTATGGCACGCCGGCGCGCCCGCTGACCTTCGCGACGATCGGCATTCTGCAAGGCGCCTTCACCTTCATTCCCCTCATCATCGCCATCTATTATTCTGGCGAACTCGTGTGGCGCGACCGCGAGCGCAAGATGCACGAGATCATCGACGCGACCTCGCTGCCCAACTGGGCCTATATGGTGCCCAAATCGCTGGCAGTGACGGCGGTACTCATCGCGACGCTGATCGTATCGATCATCGCCGCGATCATCGTTCAGCTCGCGCGCGGCCAGTCCAATGTCGAGCTCGGCCAGTATTTCGCCTGGTACCTCCTGCCATCATCGGTCGACCTTGCCCTCACCGCGATCCTCGCCGTCTTCGTCCAGGCGCTCAGCCCCAACAAATATGTCGGCTGGGGCGTGATGGTGATCTATCTCGTCGCGACGATCACGCTGTCGAACATCGGCTTCGAGCACCCGCTCTACAATTATGGCAGCACCGGCAACGAGCGCCTTTCGGACATGAACGGCGCGCAGGTCGGCCGGGCGCTGGGCTGGTGGCTGCGGCTCTATTGGGGTGCGTTCGCGGTGATGCTCGCCGTGCTCGCGCATCTGCTGTGGCGGCGCGGCACCGAGGTCAAGCTGATGCCGCGGCTGAGGCGCCTGCCGCGCCGGCTCGCCGGTCCCGCCGGCGCGATCATGCTCGCCGCGCTGCTCGTTTTCGTCGCCACCGGCGGATATCTGTTCTGGAACATGAACATCCTCAACCAGTATCGCACGCAGGACGACGGCGAGCGGATGCTGGCGGATTACGAGAAGAAATATCTCCCCTATGAGAAAGTGCTCCAGCCGTCGCTGACCGACATCACCATGAATGTCGCGCTCTATCCAGCGGAGCGTCGCGCCGAATTCAGCGGGCAATATCGCTTCGTCAACGACACCGGCGCCCCCGTGCCCGCGCTGCACGTCCGGCTGCAGGACCGCAACACCGCGATCAAGGCGATCGACGTGCCGGGCGCGAAGCTCAGCATGGACGATGCCGTGCTGAAATATCGCATCTACACCTTCGCCACGCCGCTCGCGCCGGGCGCGACGGGTACGCTCACTTTCCGCACCGAGCGCGTCCAGCACGGCCTGCGCGCCAATGGCGACGATACCGCGCTGATCGGCAATGGCACCTTCCTCAACAATGCCCAGTTCGCGCCGCAGCTCGGCATGAGCCGCGACGGGTTGCTCGACGACCGCGTCAAGCGCCGCAAATATGGCCTTGAGCCCGAGCTGCGCATGGCCAAGCTGGAAGACACCTCCGCGCAGCGTCGCAACTATGTCGGTGACGCAGACTGGGTCCATTCGGACATCACGCTGTCGACCAGCGCCGACCAGGTGCCGATCGCCCCGGGCCGCAAGGTCTCGGACACCATCGCCGATGGCCGCCGCACCGCGCATTTCGTGTCGGGTGCGCCGATCCTCGCTTTCTTCTCGGTCCAGTCGGCGCGCTATGCCGAGAAATCGGCGATGGCCGACGGGGTGAAGCTGACCGTCTATTACGACCCCAAGCATAGCTACAATGTCGATCGCATGCTGGCGGCGATGCGCACCTCGCTCGGCTATTACCGCGCGCATTTCGGGCCCTATCAGTTCGACTATGCGCGGATCATCGAATTTCCCGGCTATGCGACCTTCGCCCAGGCATTCGCCGGGACGATCCCCTATTCGGAGCGCATCGGCTTCATCGCCGATACCCGCGACGCCGAGAAGATCGATTACGTCACCTATGTCACCGCGCACGAACTGGGCCACCAATATTGGGCGCACCAGCTGATCAGCGCCGACATGCAGGGCGGCACGATCATGGTCGAAACCATGGCGCAATATTCGGCGCTGATGGTGATGAAGCACCTTTATGGCGAGGACAAGATCCGCCGCTTCCTCAAATATGAGCTCGACAATTATCTGCGCTCGCGCGGGTCGGAGCGGATCGAGGAACTGCCGCTCGATCGCGTCGAGAACCAGCCCTACATCCATTACCGCAAGGGCGCGGTGGTGATGTACCTGCTGCAGGACCGGCTGGGAGAAGACCGCGTCAACCACATGCTCGCCGGGCTGCTCGACAAATATCGCTTCAAGAGCCAGCCCTATGCCCGATCGCTCGATCTGGTGAACGGCTTCCTGTCGCTCGCGCGCACGCCAGCCGAACATGAACTGGTGCTCGATCTGCTCGACCGCATCACGATCTACGACCTGAAGGCACCGACCGCGACGGTGCGCAAGCTGGCCGACGGAAAGTTCGAGACCTCGATCACGATCGACGCCGCGAAATTCTATGCCGACGGCAAGGGCAAGGAGCGCGCGACGCCGCTCGCCGACGATATCGATATCGGGCTGTTCGACGCGCGGCCGGGCCTTGGCGCGTTCGCGGCGAAGGACGTGATCTCGATGACGCGCCTGCCGGTGAAGTCGGGTAAGCAGGTGATCAAGGTCGTCTCGACGCGCAAGCCGGCCTTTGCCGGGGTCGACCCGTACAACAAATATATCGACCGCAATGCCGACGACAATGTCGCGGCGGTGACCGGCTGACGCACGCGTTGCGGCCGGCGATCTCGCCGCCGGCCGCAACCAGGCGCGCGCGGCCGCGGGGGGTGGATCACCGCCCGAGCCCGATCGCCGCACATCTTCGCCGTGATTCACTTTCCGCGACGCTCCCGGCAAGGCGCAAAGTGGCGCGACCTGCGCTTGTTTCTCATGGTCGAGGATATTCTCCCTGTTCGGACGCGAACTCCCTGTTCGCGGCACCCCACTCCCTGTTCGCAGCGCTGGGAAAGGGACAAGCTGTTGGTCAGGCTCGCATAATGGCGCTGCCATTCGCAAATATGCGCAAGGGGGGCGGAACAGGGAGTATCAGGGAGTAACAGGGAGGCAACAGGGAGCGTGAGGATCGGCGCGGCGGAACCCGGGTGGCGCGTGGCGCGCTCTAGCGGGGCACGACCGGGAGCCCATCATGACACTGACCGCCATTGCCCTGAACTGTTCGCTCAAGGCCGAAGCATCCAAGCCGTCATCGACCGACGCGATGATCGCCGTCCTCGCCAAGGCTTTCGCAAAGCATGACGTAACGATCAGCGAGACGGTGCGCGTCGCCGCGCTCGACATCAAGCCGGGCGTGACATCGGACGAAGGCGATGGCGATGCCTGGCCGGCCTTGCGCAAGAAGATTCTGGCGCACGACATCCTGATCTTCGGCGGCCCGATCTGGATGGGGCAGGTCGGCAGCGTCGCCAAGCGCGTGCTCGAGCGGATGGACGCCTTCCTCTCCGAGACCGACGAGGCGGGGCGGATGCCGAGCTATTCCAAGGTCGCGATCGCCGCGATCGTCGGCAATGAGGATGGCGCCCACATGTCGTCGTCGCAGATCTTCCAGTCGCTCAACGATGTCGGCTGGACGATCCCCGCGGTTGCTGCCTGCTACTGGGTCGGTGAGGCGATGGGGTCGGTCGACTTCAAGGATCTGGAACATACGCCGCGCAAGGTGACCGAAACCGCCGGCATGGTCGCCGCCAATGCGGCGCATCTCGCGGGGCTGCTCAAGGCCAGCCCCTATCCGGGGTGAAGCGGGCGAAGATCTGCGCATCCGTTCTCAAAAAGCGCCTTCCCCGGCGAAGGCCGGGGCCCAGTTGGGGAAGGTCGCTTGAACGAACGCCGCGCTTCATTCTTCCGCTCTCCCAACTGAGCCCCGGCCTTCGCCGGGGAAGTGTAAGATTTTGAACGCGCAAAGCAATCCTAAGGCAGCAGCACCGTCGACCCCGTCGTCTCGCCCGCCTCCAGCGCGCGGTGAGCCTCGGCGACGTCCTCCAGGGCGAAGGTCCGGCCGATCTCCGGGGCGATCGCGCCCTTGGCGAGCATCGCGAAGACGCGGTCGATGCCGGCCTGGCGCTCCTCCGGCGTGATGTAATAATCGAACAAGGTCGGGCGGGTGACGAACAGCGAGCCCTTTTGCGCGAGGATGCCGAGATTGACCCCATCGACCGGACCGCTGGCATTGCCATAGCTGACGATCAGCCCGCGCCGCATGACGCTCGCCAGCGATACCGGCCAGCTCGCCTTGCCGACACCGTCGAACGACACCGCGACCCCCTTGCCGCCGGTGATCTCACGCACCCGCGCCGCGACGTCTTCATCCTTGTGCAGCAGCACATGGTCGGCGCCGGCGCGTGTCGCCTGCTCGACCTTGGCCGGGTCGCCGACTGTGCCGATCACCGTCGCGCCGACCGCCTTGAGCCAGCCGACGAGCAGATGCCCGACCCCGCCGGCGGCGGCGTGGACCAGCACGGTCTGTCCCGCCGTCACCTTGGCGCAGCGTTCGACCAGCATCTCGGTGGTGCAGCCCTTGAGCAGGATCGCGGCCGCGACCTTGTCGTCGACCGCGTCGGGCAGGTGGAAGAGTTGCGCCGCCGGCACGTTGCGCTCGGTCGCATAGGCGCCGCGCGACGGGCCGAAGGTGCCGACGCGGTCGCCAACGGCAAAGCCTTCGACCCCGTCGCCCAGTGCCTCGATCACCCCCGCCGCCTCGCTGCCGAGGCCGGCCGGCAGCTCGACCGGGTAAAGCCCCTTGCGGTGGTAGATATCGATGAAGTTGAGCCCGACCGCGGTATTCCGCATGCGCACTTCGCCGGCGCCAGGCGGCGGCAGGTCGGCATCGCCCCACAGGATGACCTCGGGTCCGCCGGTTCGTTCGATTCGCGCAACGCGTGCCATGTCGATCTCCTTCGAAGGGTTCATATGGCGAGCGGGTTTCGGGTTGCAACCTATTACCCCGAGCGCCTACATACCCGACATTCCAAAAACAGACAGACGCTGGAGACTTCGGATGCGCAGCTATCTCAAGCATTATATCGACGGGCAGTGGGTCGCCAGCGACGGCGGCACGCGGCACGAGGTGATCGATCCGAGCACCGAACAGCCCTGCACCGAGATCACGCTGGGCAGCCAGGCCGATGTCGACAAGGCCGTCGCAGCGGCGCGCAAGGCGTTCGACAGCTGGTCTTTATCGAGCGTCGATGAGCGCATCGCGCTGCTCGAGCGGATCATCGAAGGGTACAAGGCGCGCATGCCCGATCTCGCCGCCGCGGTGAGCGAGGAGATGGGCGCGCCGATCGGCTTCGCCAACGCCGCCCAGGCGCCGGCCGGGCTCGGCCACTTCATCGGCACGCTCAAGGCGCTGCGCGAGTTCAGCTTCGAGGAACGCGTCGGCAAGGCGCGCGTCGTGCACGAGCCGCTCGGCGTCGTGGCGATGATCACGCCGTGGAACTGGCCGCTCAACCAGATCTGCGCCAAGGTCGCCCCGGCGCTCGCCGCGGGCGACACAATGGTCCTGAAGCCGTCTGAAGAATCGCCGGCCTGCGCCGCGATTCTCGCCGAGATCCTTGATGCGGCGGGCGTGCCGGCGGGCGTGTTTAACCTCGTCAACGGCGACGGGCCGGGCGTCGGCGCGGCGCTGTCGGCGCACAAGGATGTCGACATGGTAAGTTTTACCGGATCGACCCGCGCCGGCATCGCGGTGGCGCAGGCCGCCGCCGCGACGGTCAAGCGCGTCCATCAGGAGCTCGGCGGCAAGGCACCGAACCTCGTGCTCGAGGGCGCCGATCTCGCCGCCGTGCTGCCGCCGACGGTCGCTGGCGTGATCGCCAATTCCGGGCAGAGCTGCATCGCACCGACCCGGCTTCTGGTGCACCGCAGCCAGGTCGAGGATGCCACGGGCATCGTCAAGGGCATCATGGAAGCGACCGCGGTCGGCGAGGCCTCGACGATGGGCGCGCATATCGGGCCGGTGGTCAACAAGGCGCAGTTCGACAAGATCCAGGGCCTGATCCAGTCGGCGATCGACGAGGGCGCGACGCTCGTCACCGGCGGCACCGGCCGGCCCGACGGGCGCAATGCCGGCTTCTTCATCAAGCCGACGCTGTTCACCGGCGTGACCCCCGACATGCGTATCGCGCAGGAGGAGACCTTCGGCCCGGTCGCGACGATCACCGTCTATGACGATCAGGACGAGGCGGTGCGCATCGCCAACGATACGCCTTATGGCCTGTCGGCGACGATCTCGGGCGATCCGGCGGCGGCGGCGAAGGTCGCGCCGCGGCTGCGCGCCGGGCTGGTGTCGATCAACAGCTGGGGCGGTGCCGGCGGCGGCGCGCCGTTCGGCGGCTACAAGCAGTCGGGCAATGGCCGCGAGGGCGGCAAATACGGCCTCGCCGACTTCATGGAAGTGAAGACGGTGGTCGGCGAGCCCGCCTGAACACAGATGCAGTGATCTTCGCGGGCGACCGCGCGGATCACTGCAGCGGCCAGGTCCACAGCACCAGCGGCGTGCCGACCAGCACGACGAGCAGCGACAGCGGTGCCCCGAGCCGGGCATAGTCGCTGAAGCGATAGCCACCGGGCCCGAACACCAAGGTGTTGCACTGGTGCCCGATCGGCGTGAGGAAGTCGCATCCCGCCCCCATTGCGGTCGCGATCAGAAAGGCTTCGGGGCGGTAGCCGAGATCGTGCGCGAACACCGCCGCGATCGGCGCCATGACCAGCACCGTCGCGGCATTGTTGAGGAACGGCGTCACCGCCATCGCCGCGACGAGGATCAGCGCGACGGCGCCCCATGGCGGCAGGGATGCGGCGACGTGCGCGAGCCCGGTCGCGATGATCTCCGAGGCACCCGTTGTGCGCAGTGAGTCGCTGACCGGGATCAACGCGCCGAGCATGATGAGGATCGGCCATTCGACATGGTCGTACGCCTCGCGCACCGGCAGCGCGCCGGTCGCGATCACCAAACCCGCGGCGGCGAAGAAGGCCACCGCGACGGGGACATAGCCGCCGGCCGTCGCCGCCATGGCAACGGCAAGGATGACGATCGGCAGCCAGCCGCGCCCCGAACTGCCGAGCCGGATGCTGCGCTGCGCCAGCGGCAACGCGCCGAGGTCGCGCAGCCGCTCGGGCAGCAAGGGCAGCGGCCCCTGCAGCACGATGACGTCGCCGGCGGCGAGCGCGGTCTCGCCGAGCTGTCGCGTCAGCGGCTTGCCGTGGCGCGACACCGCGATGAGGTTGACGCCGTAGCGCTGTTGCAGGCGGAGCCGCTGTGCGGTCTTGCCGATCAGCAGCGAGTTGGTGCCGATCACCGCCTCGCTCACCCCGACATCGTCGTCCTTGCTCGCCTCGGGCAGGTCGCGATCGTGTCCGGCGAGATCGAGCTTGTCGCGCGCGATGACCCGTTCGAGCACATCGGGTTCGCCTTCGAGGATCAGCACATCGTCCTCGCGCAGCGCGGTGCCGGCGCGCGGCATGGTGCGCTTGCCGTGGCGGATCAGGCCGGTGAGCGTGACCTCCTTCTCGTGCCGCGCGGTGAACTCGCGGACGGTTTCGCCGATCGCCGGCGAAACCGATGCGACCTTGGCCTCGGTGACATAGGCCCCGATATCGATCGCCTCGGCCATGGTCGGCGCGGCGCGGCGATCGCGCGGCAGCAGGCGGTAGCCGAAGCGCAGGAAGATCATGCCGACAACGAGCAGCCCGAAGCCGGTCGGGAAATAGTCGAACATGCCGAACGGTTTGCCCGTCATCTGTTCGCGCACGCGGCTGACGATGATGTTGGGCGAGGTGCCGACCAGCGTCATCAGCCCGCCGAGCAGCGAGGCGAACGACATCGGCATGAGGAAGACCGAGGGGCTGGTATTGTTCTTCTTCGCCATCTGGAACGCCGCCGGCATCAGCATCGCCAGCGCGCCGACATTCTTGACCAGCGCCGAGGTGATGCCGACCGATGCGGTGAGCACGACGAGTTGCGAGCGCACGCGCGTCACGCGCCCGGCGATCAGTGAGAGGGCACTTTCGATCAGGCCGGAGCGCTGCACCGCCGCCGAGATGACCAGCGCCGAGCCGACGATGATGACGATGTCGTCGGAAAAGCCGGTAAAGGCGTCCTTGGGCTTGACGATGCCGATCGCGAGCGCGGCGAGCAGCGCGAGGATCGCGGTGACATCGTAGCGAAAGCGACCCCAGAGGAAGAGCCCCATCATCGCGGCAAGGGTGAGGAGCGACAGGATCTGGGGGAGCGTCATTCGGCCTCGTTCTCAGCTGATCAGAGAGCGAGAACGTGCCGCGCCGCGTCCGTATCCTTGTCGCGCTGCGGAGGGTGTCCGTCTACACGCGCATCGTCGAGCAAACGGGCTATTCACGGCCCGTGGCGATCACGCAGCGGCTGCCGCTGCTCACGATCAACGACGCTGACTTTCGCGGCATCCCCGACCTGAAACTCGAGATCTGGCCGGATCCCGCCGCTCAGTAATCCTTCGACACGCGGACGTTGACGCTCTGCCGGCCGAGCGTCGAGATGCTCGACAGCAGCGACAGCCAGCGCGTGACCTGAAACTCGACCTGCGTGGCGGAATAACCCTGCCCGTCGGTGACGATCTCGGCATAGAGCCGCCGCGTGATGTACTTGCCCGCGGCGATCGACGTCTTGGCGCCGGTCTGGGTATCGGCGGGGAGGAAGCGCAGCCGGTCGAGGCCGGCGACACGCCGCACCGCGTTGATCGGGTCGAGCCCGCCCTTGCCGTTCTGCAACGCGCCCACCGCCGAGGCGAGTTGCAGCGCCTCGGGCGCCGAGAGGTTGGTGATCGAGGTGCCGAACAACAGCCGCGAGAGCAGCTCGTCCTGCGGCAGCGCGGGCACGCTGGAGAAGCTGATATCGGGCTTCTGCGCTGGCCCGGTGACACGGATCGTCGCGCTGAGCCCGGTCGTGTCGCCATTGGCGGCGATGTCGAGCGAGGGGTTGGCGGGAACTTCGCCGGCAAAGCGGATGATGCCGCGCGACAGCTGGAACTCGCGACCGGCGAACTGATAGTCGCCGCGGATCAGGTCGGCGCGGCCGCTGATCGCGGGGTTGTCGGGCGCCCCGGCGATTTGCAGGTCGGCCGACCATTCGCTCGACAGGCCAAGCCCGGTGACCATCAGCTGGTTGGCGGCGCGGGCATGGACCGCGAGCCGCCACGGGACGCGCGGGGCCTCCTCCTCTTCGCCACCGGCGCCGCCGGGCACGTTGATCTCGCGCACGTTGAGTTGCGGTACCGTGCTGGCCGCCGTGGCCTGGCCGAGCCGGTAGCGGCTGCGATCGAGCCGCAGGTCGCCCGAGATGAGCCCGCCTTGCCCGTTCGACTTGAAGGTCAGCCCGCCGGTGATCGTCGCGCCGATATCGTCGCGGTTGATCATCACGGCATGGTCGGCCTGCATCGTCATGTCGATGCCAAGGCCCTGCTCGCCAGCGAAATCGAACGCGCCGGTGCCGGTCACGCGGCCGCCCTTGCCGGCATCGGCGGCGAACTGTTCGATCACCAGCCGCGATCCGCCGAAGCGGCCGGTCGCCTGGACGTTGGTCAGCACCGCGCCGATCGTGCCGCTTTCCATCCGCGCGCCCTTGGCCTGGACGACGCCCTTGATCTGCGGATCGTCGACACGCCCGCCGACATCGGCGGCGATCGCGACCGGGCCGGTCAGGTCGAACAGCTCGATGCCGGTCAGCCGCCACAGGGTATTGGCCGGGCCGTCATAGCGCATCTGCGCGAACAGCCCGGCATGGCCGACGCGGCTGGCGAGATCGCCCCCCGCCGGCAGCGTCAGCAACGCCTGGGCGCGGCCAACCGTGTTGCCGCCGGTCGCGACGACCGCGCGCACCGCCGCCTTGCCGGGCTGTAGCACGCCGGCGATACCGAGATCGACCGGTTGCGAGGACAGCACCAGCCCCGAGCGCGTCAGCCCGCGCACCGTCATGTCGATCTTGCCGGTCGGGGCGGCGCCCGGCGTCTGGACGAAGGACAATGTGCCCGAGGCGCTGCCGCCGAGACCGAGCCCGGGATAGCCGATGTCGAGCACGGTCAGCGGCATGCGGCTGAGCGAGGAGTCGATCGACGCGGTCGTGCTGGTGAAGCGCCCGCCGAACACCGCCTCGCCCCCGGCATAGCCGAGCCGCGTGCGCGCCAGTTCCCAGCCATCGCCGACGCGGGTGAACACCGCCGGGGCGAGCAGCTGGATCGGGCGGCGATCGAGCGTGCCCTGCGCCGACAACGCGATGCGATCGGGCGCGATCTGCGCCAGTGCCTGGATATCGAAGGTCCGGCCGCGCGCGCCGGCGAGCGAAACCTGCGCGGTTCCCTTGCCGCCGCGGAGATGGATGCTGGCGGCGAAACGGCCGAGCGCGATCTTGCCGCGGCGCAGGCCCCCGCCGGTGAGCGTTGCCTCGATCGAGGTGCCGGCCGGGTCGAGCAAGGCGACGAGATCGAGATGGCCGCGCCTGAGCGTCGTCGCATTGGCGAAGGTCGCGCCCTTGGCGTCGAGATGCGCCTCGATGCGCTGGACGGTGCCGACCGGCCGGAACAGGATTTCGCCGGTGAGACCGCCGCCGGTGAGTGCGAGGCTGCCGTCGAAACCACCGCTGGCGACGCGCAGGTTGCCGGTCGCGTGGCTGCCGGCGACGTCGAGCGCGGCGATCGAAATGGTCGTGTCGCCACCCGGCGGCAACAGGATCGCGCCGTTGCCGGTGAAGGCGCCGAGCGTCGACTGGCCGCGCGCGGTGAAGGCGAAGCCCTGCGCGGTCGGGTCGAGATGCGCGACGACATCGCGCAGGCCAAGGCTCTCATTAGGATGGGCGAAGACGAGGTCGATCGTCGGCTTTTCGATATGGCCGTCGATCTTGAGTGTGAGCGGGCCATAGGTCGTTTGCTGGCCGCTCCCCTCGAAGTGGAAGGTGCCGTCGCGCCGGCGCATGCCGTTGCCGGTGAGGCGCAGCTGCGGCGCGGTCAGCACGAGATGGGTCAGCCCCAGGGTGCCGTCGGGCGTCAGCTCCAGCGCGGTCGAGATCTTGGGCAAGCCGCCGGCGAGGCTGCGGAAGAAGGCATTGTCGAGCCGCACCATCTGCGCGGTACCGGTACCGATGACGCGCGTGCCGCGACCATCGGGACCCGGCACGACCTTGAGCGTCGAGGCAACGTCGACAATGCCGAGTCCCGGGATCAGGTAGCGTCCGAGCGCGCCGTTGATACCGATGGTATATTGGCCATTGGTCAGGTCGAGCATCAGGTTGATGCGCGCGGTCAGCTTGTCCGAGGTGACGCGCAGATCGTTGCCGGTCAGCAGCTTCGACGTGACGCGCAGCGCACCGTCGACCGCGAGGTTGCGCAGGATGCCGCCGGCGACATCCCCCACGCCGGTGACGCGCGCCGCGGTGAAGCGCAGCGGCACGGTGATCGGCGCAGGCGAAAGATGCCCTGCCCCACCCGCCCGTGCGACCTCGAAGCCGGTCTGGTCGAAGGCGAAGCGATCGGCACTGAGGCGATAGTCGAACGCAGCGGTGGCAAATGCGCCGTCGAGGATCGCGCGCAGCTCGACATTGCTGCCGGTCATGTTGGGGAACAAGGCGGCGGGCTGGAGCAGCCGGGCGCGGATCCGCAGGTTGCGATAGGCACCGGCGGCAAGGTCGACCGCGCCGGTCGCCTCGGCGGCGAGCGCGGCGGAGCGCAGCTGCAACTGGCCGTCGAGGCGGCGGTCGACCAGCGTGCCGCTGCCCGCCACCCGCACCATCGGCACGGTCAACCGCGCGACCTTGCCCGCGATGACCGCGGAAGGCACCAGCGTGCCCGACAGCGCATAGCGGCCCGACTGGTTGGCGAGCGCCAGGTCGATGAAGCGCGTCACACCGGCCGTCGCGATGGCGGTGCCGCGCCAGCGATGCCAGCTGCCGTCGCCGCTGACATCGAGCGACAGCGGTTGAGCGATGCCGGCGAGGTGCGCGAGCACGCCCTTTGCCGCGCCGCGCGCGTGCAGATCCATGTCGAAGCGATCGCGGTCGGGCTCGGCGTCGAGCTTGAGCGTGAGACTGTCGCTGCCGGTGACCATCGCGTCGAGGCTGACCAGCGCGCGGCCGCTATGGATGTCGGCGGTGCCGTGCAGGCGACCGCTGCGCACCACGCCCGTGATCGCTGCGCCGACCGTCAGCCGGTCGATCGCCAGCGAGCCGATACGAATGTCGAAGCTGGGTAGCAGCGGACCGGTCTTGCCGGTCGGCTTGAGATTGGGCAGCCGCAAGAAGCTCGCACGCGGGAGATGCAGGCGGCGAATGTCGAGGCGGTTGTTGAACCAGGCAAAGGGCGACCAGCCGAGTTCGGCGCGGGGGGCGGCGAACACCAGCCCGGTCGCATCGCTGACCCGGACATCGACCAATATGGTGTTGCCGTAGAGCGAGCCGTCGATCCGCCCGACCTTGTAGCGCAGCCCGTTGGCCGGGCGCTGCGCGGCGATCTGGTCGGCGACCCAGCGATGGCCGATATCGGTATCGAGCGCCAGCAGCCCCGCGGCAACGATGCCGAACAGCCCGACCACGCCATAAGCGAGCCAACGCAGCCAGCGACGCCGCGGCGCAGGCGCAGGCGCCGGCGCCGCGGCGGGCGGCATGGCGGGTGCGTCGTCGTTCAAAAGGCCTGGCCCAGCGAGACATAGACGGCGATACGCGGCTCGCCCGGACGGCGATTGATCGGCGTGCCGACATCGAGGCGGATCGGGCCGAAATTGGAGTAATAACGCACGCCGAGCCCGGCGCCGTAGCGCAAGCCGGTGAAACTCGGCAGCGGCGTTGTATAGATGTTACCGCCGTCGATGAACGGCACGATGCCGAAATTGCCGAACGCCTTGACCCGCGCCTCGAGCGAGAATTCGGTCAGGCTGCGTCCGCCAACCGGATCGCCATTGGGATCCTTCGGACCGATATCCTGATAGCCGAAGCCGCGCACCGACCCGCCGCCGCCGGCATAGAAGCGCCGCGATGGCGCGATCGCGTCGCGCGGCGCGCCGGCGATCGTCCCGAAGCGCACGCGCCCGGCGACGACGACACGGTCGGTGACCGAGCGATAGGCGCTGGCGTCGAATTGCACGCGGGCATAGCCGAACGCCTTGCCCTCGAACGACACCTCGGGCGAGAAGCGCCCGCTGAGCCGGAAGCCACGCGACGGATCGAGCAGGTCGTTCGAGCCGTCATAGGATAGCGAGGTCGGCAGCGCGCCGACATAATAGATCTGCTTGCGCGGCGCACCGGTGGCGAGGATCGTGTCGCGCTCGTCGCTGGCGACGATTTCCGCGCCGAGCGACCAGACCCATTTCTTCTGGAAGAAGATCGTCGTCTGGCGTTCGAGACTGCCCGAGAGCGAGATCGTCTTGGCGCGATAGGCGTCGCGCACGAGGTTGGAGACGACGAACTGGCCGGTGAGGATGCGATCGCGGCCGTGGAAGTTGTTCCGGCGGAAGGTCGCGCCGACGAGCTGTTCCTTGGTGCCGACCACGCCCCGTAGCGTCAGCGCGCCTTCGGGCGGGAAGAGGTTGCGGTGCGTCCAATCGACCTCGATCCGCGCACCTTCGCCCGTGCCGTAACCAAGCTCGCCGGCGATGGTGCGCGGTGGCGCGCGCTCCAGCGTGACATCAATATCGACCAGACCATTGCCGGCATCGACCGGCTTGATATCGACGGTCGACACAAGGCTGGTCTGGATCAGCGCGCGGCGCAGGTCGGCGAGACTCTCCGCGTCGTACGGCTGACCCGGCTTGAAGCGGGCAATTTCCTGAATGTGCTTCGCGCCGAACACGCGGTTGTTCGGGTTGCTGGTGATCTTGCCGAAGCGCTTCGCCCCGCCTGGCGCGACCGCCATGTCGAGCGTCGCGGTATGCGTGGCATGATCGACCACGATCTGCGGCGAATCGACCTTCGCAAAGGGGAAGCCTTCATTGCCGATCTTCGTGCGCAGCTGCGCCTCGCCGGCGGCAATGGCATCGGCATCGACCGGCGCACCGGGCTTGACGCCGAAGGCAGTTTCGAGGCCGGGCGCCTTGTCGCCCGCACCCGACAGGCCGGCGAGCGTGACGCTGTCGAACTTGTAGACCGTGCCCGGCTCGGCCTCGAGCACGACGAGCGGGCGACCCTGGCGCGGCTCGAGCCGCGAGGTGACGCGCGCGTCGTAATAGCCCTGCGCACGCAGCAGACCGACGAGCAACACCGCATCCTCGCGCGCGCGACGATCGAGCTGCGCGGCGTTGGCGGGCTTGCCGTCATTGGCGGCGAGCGTCGACAATTGCTTGAAGCGCTCACGCAGCAGCGGCGTCGCGACCTCCTCGATGCCGTCGACGCGGTAATCATAGCGCACCTCGCCGGCCATTTCGGGCGTGGCGTTGGGGTCGACCGGCTCGGCGGGCAGCGACGACAGATCGGGCCAGGCGACGCCGAGATCGGGCATCGGCGCAAGCGGCGATTGCGGATCGAGCTGACCCGACGCGGCCGAAGGTGTCGGGCTGACCGTCGAGGCCGTTGCGGGCGGCGGCGGCGCAACCTTGTCCTGCGCGCAGGCGCAGCCGGGAGCGACGGCAAGGATGCTGGTAGCGGCACAAAACAACGCGCGACGCCACCCGGGGGACAAGGACATGCCCCGTCCTACGGACGAGCGGGCGCCACCGCAAGCAATCGAGATCAGTCGAAAATCAGTGTACCGTGCCGATGGCGCGATTGACCGACAGCAGCACGATCAGCCGCTCGATCTGGCGCCAGTGGCAGAAGTGGATGTGGTTGCCGATGTCGCGGCTCTGATCGGCGCGCGCCGCCGCCTCGAGCCCGGCATCGTCACCGAACATCGCGATCAGCGTGTCGGCATCGGCGATGGCGCGGCGATCGGCGAGAAACGGCATGAACGACATTCGGTTATTCTCCAACGCGGTAACGCGGGAGAGGTTACAAGGGACATGCCATTATAGCGGATCGACGCCGAACGGCGGGTGACGGTGGTAAACGCTTTGAAACGCGCCGCCCCACCGGTCCCGCACGGGGACACTGGCATCCCGCAGCGGGACGTGGCAGTGCCGTTTCATGGCCAGCAAACCACCCCGCAAGACCCCGCTCGCCGGCGGCCTGCTGATCGCGCTCGGTGCGATGGGCGGCGCCGTGATCGGCCTGTTTCGGGGGCAGCCGACGATCGGGCTGCTCGTCGGGATCGGTGTCGCGGCGGCGCTTTCGGTGGTGTTGTGGCTGGTTAGTCGGGATTGAACGGGGTGGTCGCGGCGAGGCGCACGATGGCCTTGATCGTCTGCGCTGCGCTGGGCTGACGGTTGAAATATGCCCATGCGTCAGGAGAGCCTATCATGGTCCTGACGGGCATGTTTCAAGGCTGACGCCCTGGGCTGCTATCGCGCCATTTGTGGTCACTCCGTCGGTGGGCGCTTAGGCGTACAAACTGGGCGGGAGGCGCGCTATTGTGGCCAGAGTCGAACGGTGGATCAGGCAGCAGCTGGCTTCGGCCGTCGCTGCTGGGAATGGACAATGGGCCATTTCGTCGAGTTCGGCTTTTGGCAAAGCGATCTATCAAGTCGCAGATGGCGCGATGACGCTCACGCTCTCAGAATTGGGTTTTCGTTATGAGGGAGCGACCCCTGCTATTGAATGCAGGTACGACGAGGTTCAATCACTCGAACTTGCGTCTTTGCAGAGCATTATGCGGCTGCGCGGCGAACCAGATGCTCCACTTGCAGTAGGGGCTATTATACGTGGCGCTTCTCTTCCTATCGAAATGCAGTGGCCTCTCCGCGTATACGCGAATGTGGCAACAGTGCTTGATCGGATCGTGAGAGAACTGGCTTGATCAGCGGTAAATGGCTGCATTCCCGCGGGCACTGTCCAAAGCAAAGTTTCGCGGATTCACCACCTTTCCCGTTCCGACACCATCGATCGACGGGGCGAGGCCCCCACGCCAATCCGTCCCCTGAAAGGCAGGGGCTTTAGAACGACCTGCCGTGCACTATCCCAGCGTCCGCGACAGCCACACCACGCGGCCGATGATATCGACCTCACCCGCCGGGCGCGGGGCGATCGGCGGGAAGGCGGGATTGTCGCTGGCGATGGTCACCCGCCCCGCGCTGGCGGTGAGCCGCTTGACGATCAGCGTGTCATCGAGCCGGATGACATAGATGCCGCCGCGCGGCGCCGGGCGGCGGTCGCTTTCATCGACCAGCATAATGTCCCCGTCATGGATTAGCGGCTCCATCGATTCTCCGCGCGCCGGGAGCAGCGACAGGCGCGACGGGTCGCGGCCGGCGAGGATCGTCGGATCGACGACCATGCTGCCGGCCGACCGATCGTCCTCGGCGAGCCGGCCCGGTCCGGCGGACGCCGCCAGATCCAATCGGCGAATCGCCGGCGGCGCGGCGCTGGGCAGGCCGCCCAACACTTCCTCGTCGACGCGCAGGAAAGCCGCGAGCAGGCGACGGTCGCGCTCGGCCAGTGCGCGCGGCGTGCCGCGCTTGATGAACTGCTGAAGATAGGCCTCATTGCGGCCGATCATGCGCGACAGTGCGGCATAACCGACGCCGCGTTCGGTGATCAGCGCGTCGAGCGCGGGGCGTGGGTCGATTGCCTCCATAACGGACATAGTAGCACTAGGATTTTTCCTAGACAAGTTGGAATTGATAGAACAAAAAAGGAACATCATCTCGACTCGTCACGGAGGGCCCATGTCACTGCTCGGCAAGATCAACCGCTATCTGCGCGCCACCCAGATGCCGGAAACCACGTTCGGCCGCCGCGCCGCGAACGACCCGCGGCTCGTGCGCGACATCCGCAACGGGCGCGAACCGCGCGCGCCGCTGGTCGCGCGGATCGAGGCGTTTCTCGCCGCCGAACAAACCCATGGCGCGTGAGGCGGACCCGGCGATGCTGTTGATGCGGGCAATCGAGGCGGATGCGCGGCGCGCAGGTTGCGCGGTGACGCTGGCGCGCGCCGAGACGCGGCGCTGGTCGAGCGCCACCTTTACCGGCGCGCGCCACGCGCTGGCGATCGAGGCGCCCGATTCACCGGCGCTGGAGGCGTGGCTGGAAAGGCTCCCCGAGGCTGAATTGCCGGTACGCGCGCAACTGGTCGCCGACCTGACGATTGCGGGCATTACCCGCGAAGCCGGCGTCGCCCGCGTGGCGATTGAGGCGCTGACGGTGGGGATGTGAGATGAAAAGTATCGACCCCAGGGGCTCGCTCGAACAGGTCACCCGTGACGACTTCGCTGCTCCCCGCGCGCGGTCGCGAAAGCAGCGGGGTTGGGGGCCATGGACGATAGATCTCCGCGACGCCCGTCTCGTCTACCAACGCGGCGAGATGGAGTATTTCGTGCCGGTCGACGAGATGACCGATTCCGCCCAGATCCTCGACTGGATTTTCCAGGTGAATGAGAAGAGCTGGGCGTCGCGGGACGATGTCGGCCACCTGGTCGAGGCGATCGAGGATATGCTCGGTCGAGACGTCGCCGGCGGCGGCGTCGACCAGCCGATCGATCCGGTGAAATTATTGGCCGACGCTTACGGCGTCAGCCCCGCCTGAAACGACTCAGCGGCGAAAGAGCGCGACGTCGACCAGGCCGGGGCCAATGGCGCGGCGCAGCGCGACAATATCGTTGCCATTGCTCTCGGCGACCGGTTGGCGCGGCGCAAAATCGCGCGCCCATAATGCAGATGACAGGCGCTTTCGGCGCCATACGCTCACTCGACCCATTGCGACACGACCCATGCCATTTTTCTTTGCGGCGCCTTTGACTGATGTCATTGATCCTGCGCAAGGGCGCGAGTACCCGAAATGACTGCGGCTGGGGGGCCGCCGGGATGAATCTGATTGCTTCGCTGGCGGAGGCGCCACGTCGCCCACGCAACCGCATCGCCACGCGGATCATCATGGAAATGCAGGTCAGCGGCGCGGCGACGATCACCCGCGCCTTTGACGGCAATTTCGACCGCGCGGTGATCTTCTTCGCCCTGTTGCGCGAGGCAAGCGCGCTTCGCGACCATGCGAAGGGAATGGCGACCGGTCATGGCACATCGCAGCCGGGCGCCAGCGTCAATGCCCTTGCCGCCTCGCTCGACCGGCCGTTCGAAACGGTGCGGCGGCACATCATGGCATTGATCGCCGCCGGGCTTTGCCGTCGCGATGGCGTGCGCGTCCGTGTCGCGCCCGAGGCGATCGCTGACAAGACAATCGCCGCTGCGCTCAACCACCTGCACGACATCATGATCCGGCTGATCGAGGACATGGTCGACTTCGCCCTGCCACTTCCGGCGCAGCGCGGTGGCGTTGCGCATGGCCGACAGGCCACCATCGCGGCGGCGATCGACCTGCTGTTGATCGGGATCGAATTCCATGCCGGCCAGCATGACGACTGGATGGATGTGTTGCTCTACGGCAGCGTCATGGTCGCCAATGCCCGCCCAATCACCTATGATGGCGAGCGCGCCCATCGCTATAGCGAGAGCGATACGGTGCCGCCCGAATCGTGGCGCCTGCCGGTCGGCGCGGCGGCGGTGGCGCGGGCGCTGGACCTGCCTTATTCCACCACCGGGCGACACATTGCGCACATGCTCGCCGACGGGCGGCTGCAACGGCGGCGCGGCGGCCTGATCGTTTCGAGCGCGTGGATGTCGACGCCGTCGCAACTAGGCGGGGCGCGGATCGTCGCCGAGCGTACCGCGCAGATCCTCGCGCGGCTCGCCGCGAGCGGGTTCGCGCTCGATCGGCCGGCGTCGCTTTATCTGAAGGCGCGGCCGGCCCTGCTCGATTTCGGCCCGCGCTTCGCCTTGCCCGATCGCTTGTCCATGCCCGGCCACAGGGCGCGCGGCTCTGCTCAGGGGTTGCCTTGCGGTTAGCGCTGCGCCAGCGACGTGCAGCGACGCCCCCGCGTCGCGATGGAGCGACACAGCATGGTCCCGCGCGAATTGATCGGCACGGCCGAGGTACCCGGCGGCGAACCGCTGCGCTTGTTCCGGCGCGGCGACGACTTCATGATCGTGCTCGAGCGCAACGAGTTGATGAACAGCCGGATGAGCGGATCGGAAGAGGCGCTGGCGACGATGACCTGCGCGCTGCTCGCCGCGCGCGCCGCGCCGCATCTGCTGATCGGCGGCTATGGCATGGGCTTCACGCTGCGCGCCGCGCTCGCCGCGCTCGGCCCCAAGGCGCGGCTGACGGTCGCCGAGCTGGTGCCCGAGATCATCGCCTGGGCGCGCGGGCCGATGGAGACGCTGACCGCCGGGTGCCTCGACGACCCGCGCGTCACGGTGATCGAGGACGATGTCGTGGCGCTGATCGCCGAGGGTGATGGCGCTTATGACGCGATCCTGCTCGACGTGGACAACGGCCCCGACGGGCTGACGCGGCGCGGCAACAACCGGCTCTATTCGGCGCGCGGCCTCGACGCGGCGCATGCCGCGCTGATGCGCGGCGGCGTGCTCGCGATCTGGTCGGCGGCGCCCGATCCGGCGTTCGCGCGGCGCTTGCGCGATGCGAACTTCGCGGTCGAGGAGGTCGTGGTGCGGGCGCGGTCGAACGGCAAAGGCCCGCGCCATGTGATCTGGTTCGCGACGAAGCGCTGAAGGCACCCGAACGAGACCAAGGGTTACCCTCCGCACCATCAGACAGGCGACAGGGCCGATCAGCCGTTATATAGCTTCACTATACAACGGCTGATCGGAGGCCTTGTGCAGACGCGAATATCGGCGGTGATATTGCTTGCAGGCAGCATGACAGTTGCGCCCTGCCCTGCCGTGGCGCGAGGAAGCCCGATAGCGGAATCGAAAGCAGGCGATGGGGCGGTCGCGGCAAATGAAGATTTGCGCGACGTCATCGTCACGGCGCGACGCCGCGCAGAGAACGCCCAGCAGGTGCCGCAATCGCTCGCGGTCGTCGATGGCGCGCTGCTCGACCGCGCCTACACGGTCAACACTCAGCAGCTTTCGCTACTCGTGCCGTCGCTGAACTACAGCTCGGCCAACCCGCGCAACACCGCCTTCACGCTGCGCGGCCTCGGCAGCAGCGTCGTTGCGGTGAGCCAGGCCAATGACGGGCTTGAACCAGGCGTCGGCTATTATGTCGACCAGGTTTATCACGCGCGCCCGGCCTCGGCGGCATTCGACTTCAGCGACATCGCACGGATCGAGGTGCTGCGCGGGCCACAGGGCACACTGTTCGGCAAGAACAGCACCGCCGGTGCGATCAACATCGTTATCCGGGCACCGACCTTCACACCGGAGGCGAGCGAAGAACTGTCGTCCGGCAATTACGGATTTCTGCAGGCAAAGGCGTCGGCATCGGGCCCGCTGAGCGACACGCTCGCGGCGCGGCTGTCCGCCGTCGTCACGCGGCGCGATGGGGTGATCGACAATGTCCCCACCGGCGCGAAGCAGAATGCGATCGGCAACCAGGCGGTGCGCGGCCAGTTGCTGTTCAGGCCGAACGACCGCTTCCAGTTTCGCCTGAGCGCCGACTTCACCAATTTCCGCAGCACATGCTGCACCCAGGTCTATCTGCGCGTCGCCCCGACGCTGAAGACGAGCGCGCGGCAATATGCCGCACTCGCCGCCAACCTGCCGGGCGGCCCCTACCTGCCGCCGAGCACCAACCCCTATGACCGCGTCACCGACATCGACGCGGCGCTCGGCGTGGCTACCAATGAGGGCGGCGTGACGGGCATCGCCGACTGGAGTCTCGGGCCGCTCACCCTGACCTCGGTCTCGGCGTGGCGCTTCTGGAACTGGGACGCCGCGAACGACCGCGACTATACCGGCATCCCGATCCAGATCACCCAGCACATTCCATCGCGGCAGGACCAATATAGCCAGGAGTTGCGCGTCGCGTCGAACGGCGAGCAAACGCTGAGCTATGTCGGCGGGCTCTATTTCTTCCGCCAGCGCGTGATCGGCCGGCCGATCTCGGTCTATGGCCCGCTCGCGACCTACTGGCTGCTCGGCGGCCCATCGGCGGCGCTGCCGGCCAATCTGCTCGACGGCTATGGCACCGATGGGAGAACCGATTTCCAGTCCAACAGCTACGCCGCGTTCGGCGAGGTGAATTGGCGACCCGTCGCCCGCCTGACGCTGACCGGCGGGCTACGCTACACCTATGAGGACAAGAAGGGCTCTTACGCGACCTTCACCTTTGGCGGTCCCGCCGGGCTGACCACGGCACAGATCAACAGCCAGCGCTCGATCCTGCGCGGCCAGAGCTACGACGCCAAGGTCGATGGCAGCGCGCTGACCGGCCGGGCCAATATCTCCTATCAGGTCAGCGACGGCGTGTTCGGCTATGCGAGCTTCGCGCGCGGGGCGAAATCGGGCGGGATCAACATGTCGGGGCTGCCGCTCAACAGCCTCAACGGCCCGGCGCTCAACACCGCAGTGGTGCGGCCCGAACAGAACAGCGCCTTTGAAGCCGGACTGAAGACACAGTGGTTCGATCGCCGGCTGACCCTCAACATCGACGGCTATTATACCCGCGTCACCGATTTTCAGGCCAATGTCACCGACACCGGTGCGGCAGCCGCGCTGCGCACCTATCTCGCCAATATCCCGCGCGTGACGGTCACGGGTTTCGAAGCCGATGCGACGGCGCTGGTAACGCGCACCTTCTCGCTGCGCGCGTCGCTTACCTATGCCGACGGCAAATATGCTTCCTACCCGGCAGCGCCGTGCCCGATCGAGCGGATCAGCAACAACACGACGGTGTGCGACCTGAGCGGTCAGGCGCTGCCGAGCCTGCCGAAATGGGTGGCGACGCTGGGCGGGGACCTGACCGTACCGGTCGCGCGCCTGCATGGCAGCTTCACGCTGCATGTCGATGCGCGGACGCAGACGCGCCAGTTCGGCGACCCGACCGACTCGGCCTATACCGTCATCGGCGGCTACACGCTGGTCAATGGCAGCATCGGTTTTCGCGCGCGCGACGGCCTGGAGGTGGCGATCTTCGCGCGCAACCTGTTCAACGCCCATTATCTGCAGAACGTGACGATCCAGGCGGGCAATTCGGGCCTGATCCTGGCCACGCCGAGCGACCCGCGCACGTTCGGGATTACGCTACGCGCGCGACAGTGACTATGCTGGGGTATGACCGACCCCCTGCCCGCCGATGACGACCTTCGCGCCACCCTGACGCTCGAAACGAACGGCGCCGGACGTGTCGGGACCAATCGTATCGCCTTGCTCCGGGCGATCGCCGCGACCGGATCAATCAGCGCGGCGGCACGCGCTGTCGGGATGACCTACAAGGGCGCGTGGGACGCGGTGCAGGTCCTCAACAATTTGTTCTCCCGGCCGCTGGTGATCGCGGCGACCGGGGGGCGCGACGGCGGGACGAGCGTCGTCTCCGCCGCCGGCGAGGCGGTGATCGCGGCCTTCGGCGCGACCGAGGCAGCGCTCGCCGCAGCGGCGGCGCGACTGCAGAACGTTCTGGCGATCGACGATCCGGCGGCGCTGCAACCCGTTTTATGGGGAATGATGATGAAGACCAGTGCACGCAATGCGCTGCGCGGCACCGTGACCAGGGTGACGATCGGGACGATCGGGGCTGAGGTGGTGCTCGATGTCGGCGATGGCGTCGAGATCGTCGCGACGATCACGCGCGAGAGCGCCGCCGATCTCGAACTGGCACCCGGCGGCGGCGCCATCGCACTGATCAAGTCTAGCTTCGTGATCCTCGCGCGGGGCGACATGGCGATGCGCACCTCGGCACGCAATGCGCTGGCGGGCACGGTCGTGCGCCGCGAGGACGGCGCACTGAGCAGCGAGATCACGCTCGAACTCACCCAAGGCAAGACGCTGACCGCAACGGTGACGAAGGAAAGCGCCGACCTGCTGCAACTCACGCCGGGCACGTCGGCGCTGGCGCTGGTCAAGGCCAGTCACGTCATTCTGGCGGTTGCCTAGCGCCGCGTGGCGAGGCGGCGCAGCGCTTCGAGCGTTTCCTCTAGCGATTCCTGGCGGCGCGGCGGGGCCGGTGGCGGCGGCGGAGGGGGCGGTGCCTCTTCCACCTCGCGGCGCGCGACACCGCGTTCCAGCCGGTCGAGCAGCGCGTGGATCGTCGCCGAGGGGTCGGGGCGCGGCATCGGCGGCACGGCCGGGGTGAAGGGCGTTGGCGGCGGCGGTGTGGCTGCGCGCGGTGCGATCGGGGTGAGATCGAAGGTGTCGAAGCGCTCGCCGGGGTCGAACACCGGGCGGCGCGGCGTCATGCGCAGCGGTGCCGGCGCGGGAAACCAGTCGGCGGGGTCGTCGCGGATCGAGCGCGGGTCGAAGGCGGCGAGCGGCTGATCGAGATCGGCTGGCAGCGGCTGTTCTTCGACCTCGTCAACTGCCCCGCCCTCAGCGGCGGCCGACTCGTGTGGCGATGCGTCGGCGTAGGCCTTGATCTGGATCGGCTCGGCATCATCCTCCGGCACGCCCATATGCAGCGGGCGTTCGGCATGAATATCGAGAAAGGGCGTGCCGAGGTCGCGCGCCGCGGAGAGCGGTCGGCGGGCCGGCGCGTCGGGATGCGCATCGGCACGCCGCAGCACCGGCGCGCGGTCGGACATGTCCGACGCGTCGGCGGGCTGGATGACGATCGAACGACTGCCGAGCAGCAGGAACAGCGAGAACCAGGCGAGCACGCCCACGCCGCCGCCGACGAGAAAGATCAGCACGAACCGCGCGGTGACCCCCAGCGGCGGTTCGGCAGCGGCGATGACGGCGGCGACGCCCGAATCGACCACCAGATCCTCGAGCATGCCGGTCGGCATCAGCGCGAAGAGCGCGGCCACGACAAAGCCGATCAGCGCGCCGGCAAGCGGCGCAACCGGCAGATTCAGACGCTGACGATGGAAGAACGCGACCATGACTCGGGGGATGCCATGCCACCCGTGAGTTTTTGGTAAACAGGAGCATAACGCGCGACATTCGTTGCCCAGTCGCGTTCGGCCTCGACAAAGGCGCGGCCGCGCGCGCGGCGCGCCTCCCAGTCGCTGCGATCGGCGAGCACGCCGGTGAGGCTGCGGGCCATGGCGAGCGGATTGCCGGGCGGAAACAACGTGCCGGTCTGGCCATCGCGAATCAGCTCGCGGTGCCCGCCGACGTCCGACGCGGCGACGAGTCGACGCTGCGCCATCGCTTCGAGCGGCTTGAGCGGGGTGACGAGATCGGTCAGCCGCATGCGCTTGCGCGGATAGGCGAGAATGTCGATCAGCCCGTAATAGCGCTCGACCTCATCATGCGGCACGCGGCCGATGAAGCGGATATGGTCGGCAACCGGCGAGCGTGCGGCCTGGGCGCGCAGCCGCTCCCCGGCCGGGCCGCCACCGACGAGCAGCAGATGCGCGGCGGGGCGCGCGCTGACCAGCTTCGGCATCGCCGCGATCAGATCGTCGAGCCCTTCATAATCGTAGAAGCTGCCGATGAAGCCGATCACCTCGGCGCCGTCGAGACCGAGTTCGCTCGCCAGCGCGGCATCGCGCGGCGGCGGCGTGCCGAACAGCGACAGGTCGACGCCGTTGGGCGAAACGGTGATCTTGCCCGGCGCGACGCCGCGCGCGAGCAGATCGCGCTTCAACCCTTCGCAAATCACCACGACCGCATCGGCCCGGCCGACCGCCCAGCTTTCGAGCGCGCGGGTCGTGCGGTAGCGCCACGATCCCTCACGACCATCACCATTGCCGACCGCGGCATCTTCCCAAAAGGCACGGATTTCGTAGACCAGCGGCAGCTTGCGCCGCTTCGCCACGCGCAGCCCGGCGAGCGCGTCGAGCACCGGCGAATGGGCATGCAGGATGTCGGGCTGGAAGGCTTCGACGACCTGGTCGATGCGGCGCGCGAACGCGCGGATCTCGCGTAGTTCGGCCAGCGGGCTGGGCCATGATCGCGGCGGATTGGTACGGTAGAAATGAATGCCGTCGACGGACTCCTCGTCGAGATCGAACGCGCCGTGCTTCGGCCCGGTGACCGCCGCGACCTGCCACCCCTGACGCATCTGCGCCTTGAGGATCGCACGGGTGCGAAAGGTGTAACCGCTGTGCAGCGGCAGACCATGGTCGAGGATATGGAGGACACGCATTGCAGCGTCGCTGTGCCATATGAGTGTTTAACGGCACGTCAACCCGGCGCGACTAGAGCATGGCCTCATCCCGATAGCGGGCGGAGCAGACGGCGCATGATCGACAATTTCGCGCTCGCGATCAGCCATGGCCTGATGCTGCTCGCCACCTGGCTGCTGCTGCGCCGCGACGATCTCGACCGCGAACCGGGCCGCGACGAGACGGTCGCGCCGAAGAAGGGCCGGCGCGGTGCGTGATCTCTTCTTCGTCGGCTTCCTGCTCGTGCTGTTCGGCGCCGGCTTCCGGCGGCCGTTCATGTTCGTGCTGTCCTATGTCTATATCGACATCGTATCGCCGCAGCGGCTGACCTATATCCTGCTCAACAGCGTGCCGATCTCGCTGATCGCGGTCGGGCTGGCGGTGGCGAGCTGGGCGCTGGTCGACGACAAGCGCGACACGCGCGTCGCGCCGCGCCAGGGCCTGATCCTGCTGCTGCTGCTCTACTGCTTCATCACCACCCGCTCCGCCGACTTCCCGATCGAAGCGGCGGACAAATGGGACTGGGTGTGGAAGGCGCTGGCCTTTGCCGCCTTCCTGCCGCTGACGCTGCGCACGCGGCTGCGGATCGAGGCACTGCTGTTCTTCATGATCGCGTCCGCGGCGTCGATCATCATCGTCGGCGGCATCAAGACGCTCGCCTCGGGCGGCGGCTATGGCGAGCTCAACCTGATGGTGTCGAACAATTCCGGGCTCTACGAGGGCTCAACGATTTCGACCGTCGCGGTGGCGATCATCCCGATCATCCTGTGGTTTGCGCGCTTCGGCACGATCGTCAAACCCGACTGGAAGGTGAAGGGTTTCTGCGCCGCGCTGATTTTCGCCTGCATGCTGATCCCGGTCGGGACGTCGACGCGAACGGGCCTGTTGTGCATCGTGCTGGTCGCGGTGCTGCTGCTGCGCGAGACAAAGCGCAAGGTCCTTTACCTTTGCATCCTCGGCGCGATCGGGTTGGCGGCGGTGCCTTTGCTCCCGTCCGCCTTCACCGACCGGATGAGCACGATCAAGACCTACAAGGCCGACCAGTCCGCCTCGACCCGGCTCGCGGTGTGGAAATGGACCTGGGAGTACGCCCAGACGCATCCCTTTGGCGGCGGGTTCGAAATGTATCGCCAGAACCAGATCCGCTACGACACCGAGAAGGTCGAGGGGACCGCGGGCAATGTCTCGGTCGATCGCCAGCTGACCGTCGACAAGGCGCGCGCTTTCCACAGCGCCTATTTCGAGATGCTCGGTGAGCAGGGCTGGCCCGGGCTGATATTGTGGTTGACGATCAACCTGGTCGGGCTGCTGCGGATGGAGATCATCCGCCACCGCTATCGCAAGGCGGGCGCGGACGAGGCATGGGTCGCCCCATTGGCCGGTGCGCTGCAATCGGCGCATATCGTCTATCTGCTCGGCGCCGCCTTCATCGCGATCGCCTTCCAGCCGTTCATCTACATGCTGATCGGCGCGCAGATCGGGCTCGACACCTATCTCGGCCGGCGGCGCAGCGAGGGTGCGTGGCGACCGATGCGCAAGGCGCCGGTGGCAGCATTGGAGCCGGCGGCATGAGGCACGAGTTGCGCGCACTGACCAGCCTGCGCGGCATCGCCGCCTGGTTCGTCGTGCTCTATCATATCCGCCTGTCGGTCGCGGGGCTCGCCCCGGGCGCGGTGGCGTTCTTCGCCAAGGGCTACCTCGCGGTCGATTTCTTCTTCCTTCTATCGGGCTTCGTGATCTGGCTGAGCTGGGGCGACCGGCTGCGGCGCGAGGGATGGCGCGCGGTGCCGGCGTTCCTGCACAAGCGCGTGGCGCGGATCTGGCCGCTGCACATTGTCATGCTCGCTGCCGCGGTCGGGCTTGCGTTGCTGCTGGTTGTCACCGGGCATGCCGCGCCGGCGGACTATCCCTTCGCCCAGCTGCCGCTGCACGTGCTGCTGCTGCAGAATTGGGGGTTCACCGACCATCTGGCGTGGAACGACCCGAGTTGGTCGATCAGCTGCGAGCTTGGCGCATATCTGCTCTTCCCGCTGCTCGCGCTGGCGATCGACTGGAAGCGCGTGCCGACCCTGGCGGTGATCGGTGCCGGCGCGGCGCTGCTCGTTTTGCTCCATGCGGTGATGGCCGAAGGCGGCGCGCTCAATCTCGGCCACGACATTGCGCGTTTTGGCTTGCGGCGCTGCATCCTCGAATTCGCCTGCGGCACGACGATCGCCGCCTTGTGGTGGCGCTGGCGCGATATGCCGCGCCTGCCGGCCTGGACCTCGGCCGGCGTGTCGCTGCTGCTGATGCTGCTCTGGGCCGGCGGCACGCTGCCGGAAACGCTCGCCATCCCCGGCGCGTTCGCCGCCGCCCTGCTCGCCTTCGCACTGTCGAGCGGCGGCCGGGGCAACCCGCTCGACGCTGGCTGGCTGCACTATCTCGGTGAGATCAGCTACGCGACCTATCTGTCGCACTTCATGCTGTTCGTGCTGTTCAAGCTCGCGCTGGTCAGCGACGCGCATGCCGTGCCGCCGCTGTTGATCGGGCTTTATCTGGCGATGGTGCTGTGCGCCTCGGTCGCGCTGTACCATCTCGTCGAGCGCCCGGCGCAAGGGTGGATCAACGGGCTAGATCGCGCCACCGTGTTGCGCATCAGATCGGGTAAGGTATCGCGCGTTCCACGGATACACCGCTAGCGATTGGCTCCGCCCGCGCGCTGGCGGGCGGAGACAAACGGGATCAGGCCTCGGTGCGCACATCTTCCAGCATCGCCACGATCGCCTTGTTGAAGGCGGGAATATCCTCCGGCTTGCGGCTGGTGATGAAATTGCCGTCAACGACGACTTCCTCGTCGACGACATCGGCACCGGCATTGGCGAGGTCGGTGCGCACCGAGGGCCAGCTGGTCATGCGCTTGCCGTCGACGACATCGGCCTCGACCAGCAGCCACGGCCCGTGACAGATCGCCGCGATCGGTTTGTCGTCATCGGCGAATTCCTGCGCGATCTCGACCGCGCGTTCTTCCATGCGCAGCGCATCGGGGTTGGCGACGCCGCCGGGCAGCAGCAGCATGTCGTAATCGTCGCTGTCGACCTGATCGAGCGTGATGTCGGGGGCGATCGTCGCGCCCTTTTCATCATGCTTCATGCCCTGGATCGGATCGGTGCCGGGCGAGGCGAGCGTCACCTTGACGCCGAGATCGAGCAAGGCCTGGCGCGGCTCGAACAGTTCGGATTGCTCGAAACCGTTGGTCGCGAGGATGAGGACGCGGGCGTGGGTAATATCGGCCATGACGGGAAACTCCGCTGCTGAGGGACACCCGCTCAACCCGCCATGGGCACGCCTGTTCCGGAACATCGCGACCATCCACGCATTTGCAGCGCCGAACGGAGAAAATGCAGACGCATGGCCAGACTCAGTTATTGCGACGACAGCAAGCCCGGTATCACGCGGCGCAAGCTTGCCCCCGGCTGGGCCTATTTCGCCCCCGATGGGACGCGCATCACCGATCGCGACGAGATCGACCGGCTCAACCGCGTCGGGCTGCCGCCCGCTTATGCCAATGCGTGGTTCTGCCCCAAGGCGAACGGCCATATTCAGGCGGTCGGCTGGGACGCGAAGGGGCGCAAGCAATATCGCTACCACAGCGATTTCCGCGCAAAGCAGGACGGCGCCAAATATGACCGATGCGCCGAATTCGGCCAGGCGCTGCCGGCGCTGCGCAAGCAGGTCGAGGCCGACCTCGCGCGGCGCGGCCTGAGCAAGGAGCGCGCCGTCGCAGCGGTGGTGCGGCTGCTCGACAATGGCCAGATCCGCGTCGGCAACGAGGCCTATGCCCGCGACAACAAGAGTTTCGGCGCGACGACACTGCGCAAGCGCCATGCGAAGATCAGCGGTGACACGCTGAAGCTGCAGTTCAAGGCCAAATCGGGCAAGCTGTGCACGCTCCGCATGACCGACCGCGCGCTGGGTCGCTTCGTCAAGAAGATGCAGGATCTCGACGACCAGCATCTCTTCGCCTGGCTCGATGCCGACGGGGTATCGCACGCGGTCACCTCGTCCGACGTCAATGCTTATATCCGCGCGGCGACCGGCGAGGACTTCACCGCCAAGCATTTCCGCACCTGGGCCGCTAGCGTCACCGCGTTCGACACGCTTGCATCCGCCGCGCACGACCTTAGCCTGAACGCGATGCTAGAACCCGTTACCGCACAGCTGGGCAATACGCCGGCGATCGCCCGCAAATCCTATGTCCACCCCCATCTGATCGCGCTGATCAAGCAGGGCCAGGCGCGTTTCCGCGCGTCGCTGCGTCTGCCACGCGCCGCGCGCCACCTGAGCCGCGCGGAACGCGGGCTGATTGCCTTCCTGCAGGGCAACACGCCGGCCAAGGCCGCCTGAATCATGCCGACCGCACCGCACCCCACCGCCACGCCGACGGCGATTCCCTTCACCGTCACCGAGATCAACGACCAGGTCCAGCACCTCGTCGATACGAGCTATGCCTGGCTGCGTGCTGAATGGCTTCAGGCCCTCGTCGCACTCGGTATCGGACTGGCGATCGTCGCCCTGCTCGGGGCTGGGCGCGCGCTCGGCCATCGCCTCTGCGCGCGCGACGCCGGCGGCACGGGCTGGTGGACAGTGTTTGGCCGCGCCGTCACGCGGACAAGCTATTTCTTCATCGTGATGCTCGCTATCGCGGTCGTCGCGCCGCTACCCAACCCGCCCGACAGTACCATGCATCTAATCTCCGGCCTGTTCACCGTGGCCGCAGCGTTTCAGGGCGCGATCTGGGCGCGCGAGATCATCCTCGGTGCCGTCGAGCACAAGACCGCATCGAGCGACTATCACAATGAAGCGCTGGGCAATGCCGTCGGGCTGATCCGCGTGCTCGTCACCTTCGCGCTGTTCGCCATCGCGCTGGTCGTCGTGCTGTCGAACCTCGGCTGGAACGTCAGCGGGCTGATCGCCGGTCTCGGTGTCGGCGGCATCGCCATCGGCCTCGCTGCGCAGGGCATCTTCGCCGATCTGTTCGCAGCGCTGGCGATCATCTTCGACCGGCCGTTCCGGCGCGGCGACGCGATCACCTATGACAAATCGTCGGGCACGGTCGAGTCGATCGGCCTGAAGTCGACGCGGATCCGCGGCACCAGCGGCGAAGAGCGGATCATCGCCAACAAGCAGCTGCTCGACAAGGAGATCATCAACAACACGCAGCGCGACTATCGCCGCATCATCTTCACGCTGGGCATCGCGCAATGGACTTCGCTGCCCAAGCTCCAGGCGCTGCCCGACATGATGAAGGAAGAGATCGAGCGCGCGAAGATGACGTTCGTGCGCGCCGGCTTCATCGCCTTCGGCACCAGCAGCTACGATTTCGACGTCGAGTTCGATTCGCCCAGCGCGGCGTTCCAGGATGCGTTCGACGCGCGGCACATGGTCGGCCTCGCGATCATCCGCCGCCTCGCAGATGAGGGGATCAACCTCGCTTATCCGACGCAGACCGACCTGACCGCCGAGGAGTCCGGGATGGATGCGCCGCAAGTGTCGCGACGCCGCCGCACCGGCAAGATCGCGGCGCCGCCGTCATCCGGCGATCGTTCCGCCGTCGATCAAGAGCATGGTTCATAGCCCGACTAATGAGCCGTGAAGCGTCTTAGCCGCTTCGTCCTCTTGTCTTCCCCGGCGAAAGCCGGGGTCCAGTTGGGGAACGTCGCGACGGGCCTTGTCGCTCATCACATCCGTTCCCTTCTGGGCCCCGGCCTTAGCCGGAGAAGCGAAAAAATGGCGGGGCGCGATGGGTCAGGTCTTAGCCCCCACGGTTACCCTTCGAGATTGTCCGGTTCACGCACGAACAGGCCCTTGATGCGCTTCCACGCCGCCGCCGCGCCGATCGCGATGAGAATGAACAGCTTCTTGCCGAAGCCGAGCATGATCGCGAGGATGCCGAGCTTCTTGACCGCGACCGCGCCGACGCCGGCGGCGACGAGGCCGGCAAGGCCATATTCGGCGGTCTTGTCGACCGACTTGTCATAGTCGGCATAGGTCGAGCCCTTCTCGAACCCGGCGGCATTGCCGAGATCGGCGGCGGCGGCGCGCACCTCGGTGAGGTGGGGCATGTCCCAGACCATGTTCAGGCTGAGCACGCCGTGGCGCCCGAGCGAGCGTACGTCATAATTGAGTCCGTCGGTCGTCGCATCGCTCGACTTGAGGTCGCGCGCCCAGATCAGCGAATGGCTCGCCTTGTCATAGGACGGCTGCTGCGCCCAACCGACGACACGCAATTCGGGATATCCATTCTTCTTGCGCTCCTCGTTATCGGCTGCCTCACCTTCGCGAAGGTCGGCGAGAACCTTGTCGTAATCCTGGCTGCTCGCGTCGGTGTCGGGAACGTAGCCACTATCCTGGTAGGTGACGACCGCACCCCAGCCGTTTTCGACCACCGACTTGTCGGCGGGCAGGATCATGCCGAGCACGCTGCTGACGGCACTTGGTGGATTGCCCCATATTTCGGTCAACACCCGCTTCGCTTCGGCGGGGCCGATGAAATAATAACGCGTGCCGAGGTGCATCACGGCATGCGCGGCGGGAATCGTCACATCGCCCGTTTGCTTGTGCAGGTTATTCACGAACGTGATCAATTCGCGCGACGGCCCCGCATCGCTGCTGTTCTGCGCGCCGAGCGGCGCCGCGACCGTCACCATGGCGAGCACCAGCGCACCCGCCACCAACCTGCTCTTCATCTGCCCTAACCCCCCGATTCGGCGAGACAAACGCCGCGCCGATCAGGGAAGCCTCAAATCCCGCCCTCGTCAAGCGAGAGCAGGGTGGCATTGCCGCCGGCGCTGGTGGTGTCGATCGACACCGAACGCTCCGCTACGAAGCGATGGAGATAATGCGGCCCGCCCGCCTTCGGCCCGGTGCCCGACAGGCCCTCCCCACCGAACGGCTGCGACCCGACCACCGCGCCGATCATCGAGCGGTTGATATAGAGATTGCCGACCGCCGCCTCGTTCTCCGCCAGTTCGGCGGCGCGGGCGATGCGGCTGTGCAGTCCCATCGTCAGGCCATAGCCCTTGGCGTTGATCGCCGCGATCGTCTCGGACAGCTTGCCCGACGGCCAGGTCGCGACATGCAGCACGGGGCCGAACCATTCGGCGTCGAGCTGGTCGATATCATCGATACGGATCAGCGTCGGCGGGACGAACAGCCCCGTCGCGGGCGCGGCGATCGTCTTGACGATACGGTCCTTCGCCCGGTCGCGATAGGCCATCAACTTGTCATAGGCGGCCTGGTCGATCACCGGGCCGATATCGGTCTCGGGGTCGCCCGGATCGCCGAGCGTCAGCAGGTCCATGGCGCCCGACAGCATCTCGATGACATTGTCGGCGATTTCCTCCTGCAACAGCAAGAGCCGCAGCGCGGAGCAGCGCTGGCCCGCCGAGCGGAAGGCCGAGGTGACGACATCGACGACGACCTGTTCGGGCAGCGCAGTCGAATCGACGATCATCGCGTTGATCCCGCCGGTCTCGGCGATCAGCGGTACGATCGGGCGGCTGTCGTCCTCGAGAAGCGAGCGCGCGATCTTGCGCGCGGTGGCGGTCGATCCGGTGAAGGCGACGCCCATGATGCGCCGGTCGGCGGTCAGCGCGGCGCCGACCTCGGGCCCGCCGGGCAGGAAAATCAGCGCATCGAGCGGCACGCCCGCCCGGTGCGCGAGCTCGACGGCGGCGGCGGCGATGCGCGGCGTTTGCGGCGCGGGCTTGGCGACGACGCTGTTGCCGGCGACCAACGCCGCGACGCACTGGCCGAGGAAGATCGCCAGCGGGAAGTTCCACGGCGCGATCGTCGCCCACACGCCGCGCCCGGTAAGGTGAAGCATGTTGCGCTCGCCGGTCGGGCCGGGGAGTTCGATCGGCAACAGGCCGATGCGCGCCTGCTGCGCATAATAACGACAGAAATCGGCGGCCTCGCGGACCTCGCCGATCGCGTCGGGAATGCTCTTGAACGCTTCCTGCACGCAGATCGCCATCAGCCGCTCGCGCTGCTCTTCCAACAGATCGGCGAGCCGGTCGAGGCAGGCGGCACGCTCGGCGACGGGGGTCGCGGACCAGCCGGGTAAAGCGGCGGCGGCGCGGGCGATGGCCGCGCCGACGTCGGCGGCGGAGCTCACCTTCGACGTCGAGGTCGCGGCGCTCGAAGCCCCTCCCCCGACCCCTCCCGTAAACGGGAGGGGAGAGGTGACCGCCGCCGCCGTCGCGTTCAGCACGTCGGGGTCGCTCAGGTCGATACCGGCGCTGTTGCGGCGCTCGGGCCCGAACAGGTCGATCGGCAACGGAATCCCAGGATGCCGCGTTCCGCCGACCGCGACGATTCGCGCCACCGGATCGGCGAGGATCTCGGTCTCGCTGAGCCGTTCGTCGGCGAGCTGATGCACGAAGCTGGAATTGGCGCCATTTTCCAGCAGCCGCCGGACGAGATAAGCGAGCAGATCGCGATGCCCGCCGACCGGGGCATAGATGCGGCAATGATAACCCTGCTCGCGCACCAGCCGCTCGTACAGCCCGTCACCCATGCCGTGCAGGCGCTGGAACTCGAAATCGCGGGCATTGCCGGCCCATTCGAGGATCGTCGCGACGGTCAGCGCATTGTGGCTGGCAAAGGCCGGGCGGATGTTCTTCGCATCGAGCATGTCGCGCGCCACGGCGAGGTACGACACGTCGGTTGCCGCCTTGCGCGTGAACAGCGGATAGTCGCCCAGCCCCTCGACCTGGGTGCGCTTGATCTCGCTGTCCCAATAGGCGCCCTTGACCAGCCGGACATTCATCACCCGGTCGAGCGCGTCGGCCCAGGCGACCACCGGCCGCGCGCGCTTGCCATAGGCCTGCACCGCCATGCCGAAACCGTCCCAGCCCTTGAGGCTGGGCAAGGCCGCCACCGCGCCGATGATGTCGAGGCTCATCTCGAGCCGTTCGCTCTCCTCGGCATCGACGGTCAGCGCGATGCCCTTGTTCGCCGCCTGCACCGCCAGCGCCTCGAGCATCTCGGTCAGCGCGGGGACACAGTGGCGCCACTGCGCGACCTCGTAGCGCGGATGGAGCGCGGAAAGCTTGACCGAGATCGAATGACCGGCGGCCGGGTCCTCGCCGACCGCGTCGACCGCATCGACATAGGCCTTGAAGTAGCGCTCGGCATCGGCGGTCGTCCGCGCCGCCTCGCCGAGCATGTCGAAGCTCGCGGTGAAGCCCTTATGCTCGGGCCGCCGCATGCGCTTCGATGCCTCGTCGATGGTGCGGCCCATGACGAAGATCTCGCCCATCATGCGCATCGCCGCGCCGACCGCCTGGCGCACGAACGGCTCGCCCGCGCGGCTGATCAGCCGGCGTAGTGCCCCGCCCTCCTCGCCGACCAGCACACGGCCGACGACGAGGCCCCAGGTCGCCGAATTGACCAGCAGCGAGTTGGATTTGCCGGTGTGTGAGCGCCAGTCGGCATCGCCGATCTTGTCGGCGATCAGCATGTCGGCGGTTGCGGGATCGGGCACGCGCAGAAAGGCCTCGGCGAGGCTCAGCAATGCGACGCCTTCGGACGAATTGAGGCGGTATTCCTGCAGGAACTGGTTGACCCAGCCTTTCCCCTGCGCCGCGCGGAGGTCGGCGAGCAGGCCGAGCGCGTGATCGAGCACGCGGCGGCGCGATTCGGGGGTCAGCGCCGCACGGTCCAGCAGGGGTTTTAGAACATCGGGTTCGCTCGCCCGGTAGAGCGATTTCATGGATGCACGTGCGTTCGCCGCGATATCTGCCGTCATGTTCCTGTTTCCGGTCGGGTGAGGCTTGCGCGTGCGCGGCCTCAATGCCTAAGGGGTTTGCGCGCGCTATGCGCCAAAGTCGTATCGAGGGAAACCATGTCGACGATCACCGCCCAGCAACGTGCCGCGCAAATCGGCAGCGAGACCGTTTCCGACTGGGTGACGGTCAGCCAGGAAATGATCGACAAGTTCGCCGACGCGACCGGCGACCACCAGTTCATCCATGTGAACCCCGAAATGGCGAAGATGACGCCGTTCGGCGGCACCATCGCGCACGGTTTCCTGACCTTGTCGCTGATGCCGCTGCTGTCGTCCAAGGTACCCGACGCGCCGCAGATCGAGGGCGTCAAGATGGGCGTCAACTATGGTGGCAACAAGGTACGTTTCCTCCAACCGGTACGTTCCGGCAAGCGCGTGCGCGGTCGCTTCAAGCTGCTCGACTTCGCCGAGAAGCGCCCGGGCCAGTGGCAGCAAACCGTCGAGTTTACGGTCGAGATCGAGGGCGAGGACAAGCCCGCGATGATCGCCGAGTGGCTCAGCCAGATTTTCGTCTGATGTAATTCCCCCTCCCGCTTGCGGGAGGGGTCAGGGGAGGGCCAGGGCGCCACGCCCGGAACATGCCTCCCCTCCCCCAGCCCCTCCCGCCAGCGGAAGGGGAGCCAAAAGGAGAAGTTTTCATGCGTTCCGCCGTTATCGTGTCCACCGCCCGCACCCCGATCGGCCGCGCCTATCGCGGCGCTTTCAACAACCTGCCCTCGCCCTCGCTCGGTGCGCATGCCATTCGCGCCGCGGTTGAGCGCGCCGGGATCGACGGCGCAGAGGTGCAGGACGTGGTGTTCGGCGCCGCGCTCCAGCAGGGCCATCAGGCCGGCAACATCGCGCGCACCGCGCTGCTCCGCGCCGGGCTGCCGGTGTCGGTCGGCGGCATGTCGGTCGATCGCCAGTGCGCCTCGGGCCTGATGGCGATCGCGACGGCGGCGAAGCAGATCATCGTCGACAATATGGACATCACCATCGGCGGCGGACTCGACAGCATCAGCCTGGTCCAGACGCCGAAGATGAACGTCGCGCCCGACCCCGAGCTGGTCGCGATGCACAAGGACATCTACATGCCGATGCTGCAGACCGCCGAGGTAGTCGCCAAGCGCTATGGCATCAGCCGCGACGCGATGGACGAATATGCTTTCCAGTCGCAGCAGCGCACCGCCGCCGGCCAGGCCGCGGGCAAGTTCGACGACGAGATCGTGCCCGTCACGGCGACGATGGCGGTGACCGACAAGGAGACCAAGGAAGTTTCCTACAAGGAGGTCACGCTGTCGAAGGACGAGGGCAACCGCGCCGACACCACGCTGGCGGGGCTGCAGTCGCTCAAGCCGGTGCTCGGCCCCGACATGACGATTACCGCGGGCAATGCCAGCCAGCTGTCGGACGGCTCATCGGCGAGCGTTCTGATGGAGGAATCGGTCGCCTCGAAGCGCGGCTTGACCCCGCTAGGCCGCTATGTCGGCATGGCGGTTGCCGGCACCGAGCCCGACGAGATGGGTATCGGCCCGGTCTTCGCCATCCCCAAGCTGCTCGAGCGCTTCAACCTCAAGATGGACGATATCGGCCTGTGGGAGCTGAACGAGGCGTTTGCGGTGCAGGTGCTGTATTGCCGCGACAAGCTCGGCATCCCCAACGAGTTGCTCAACGTCAATGGCGGTGCGATCTCGATCGGCCACCCCTATGGCATGTCGGGCGCACGCATGACCGGCCATGCGCTGATCGAAGGCAAGCGTCGCGGCGCCAAATATGTCGTGATCACGATGTGCATCGGCGGCGGCCAGGGCGCGGCCGGGCTGTTCGAGGTTCTGTAATCCCGGCAGATTGAAAAGGGCGCCGCGCTCCGCGCGCGGCGCCCTTTTTCACGCTTGTTGCGGCACGCCCTGATCCAGCGACATGTCTTCCGGGTGATATGCCACGGTGCCGTAGGGCGTGACGTTCTCGCCGCCCGAGAGGTTCTTGGCGAGCGAGCCGATCGTATAGATCGGCCCCCAGGGGATGCCCCACCAGCCGGCGACCAGCGTCAGCAAGGTGTAGGGCAAGCCCTTGACCACGGCACTGGCACCGGCGGGCACGAAGTGCACCGCCGACGAACGCCGGAACGTCATGACGATGATCGAAATCGTGTACTGGTACACGACGAAGCGTGCACCCTCTTCGACCGCCGCATTGATCTCGGCGTTCGTCAGATGATCAATTCCAACAATTTTGGCCACGCTCTCCCCCCAGTTTTCCCGTTCCCCGCAAGGATGATAGCGCGAAAACCAGGATTGGCCAACGCTAGTCGCTCGGGCTCCGCCGGTTCCAATCGAAGGCCAAATGGCCTGCGTGGCGACAGCGACGGGAAACCTCTGCCGCGTTGGTCGTTATCTCCCGCGAACCCGAGGAGAAACACCATGGCCGACACCCAAGAAATCAAGCGCACCCTGTGGAAGAAGATGGCGGCCAGCCCGTTCGTCATGGTCGGCCTGGCCGACGGATCGGCGCATAGCGAGCCGCTGACCGCGCAGCTCGACGACGATCAGGTCGACACCCTGTTCTTCTTCACCGGCAAGGACAACCGCCTCGCCGGCGGCGGCAAGGTGATGGCGCAGTTCGTGTCCAAGGGGCACGATTTCTTCGCCTGCCTGTCAGGCACGATCGCGCGCGACGACGATTTCGGCATGATCGACAAATTGTGGAACAAACAGGTCGAGGCCTGGTTTCCGGGCGGCAAGGACGACCCCAACCTCGCGCTGCTACGGCTCGACATCGACAGCGCCGAACTGTGGGAAGCCGATATGAGCCTGACCGGCATGGTCAAGATGCTGTTCGGCGCCAAGATAAACCCGAGCGAAGAAGGCAACCACGCCAAGGTCGAGACGACCGCGGCCTAACCAACCTCCCCTCCCGCATGCGGGAGGGGAACACGCTCAGGCGTGCGACGCGATCCATTGCTCGACGACCGGCGCGATGATGTTGCGCCACTTGCTGCCGTTGAAGATGCCGTAATGCCCGGCACCCTCTGCCATTAGATAGCGCTTCTCGCTATCGGGCAGCTTGGTCGCCAGCGTCAGCGCCGCCCTGGTCTGGCCTAGCCCGGAAATATCGTCGCGCTCGCCCTCGACCGCCAGCAGGGCGATGTCGGTAATCGCGGCGGGATCGACCACGCGGCCGCGATGCTCCATGATGCCCTTGGGCAGCGCATGGTCCTGGAACACCACGTCAATGGTCTGGAGGTAGAACTCGGCGGTCATGTCGCAGACCGAGCGATATTCCTCGTAAAATTCCTTGGTCGCGTCGGCGCTCTCGCCATCGCCCTCGACGAGATGTTTGAACATCTCGTAATGCGACATCATGTGGTTGCCGAGGTTCATCGACATGAAGCCGGCAAGCTGCAGGAAGCCGGGATAGACGCGGCGCCCGGCACCGGGATGGCTCGCCGGGATCGTCGCGATGACATTCTGCTCGAACCACGCATGCGGCCGTTCGGTCGCCAGCGTGTTGACCGCGGTCGGCGCCTCGCGCGTGTCGATCGGGCCACCCATCAGCGTCAGCGTCGCGGGGCGATGCGGATTCTTGTCGGCGCTCATCAGCGCGGCTGCGGCGTAGCACGGCACCGAGGGCTGGCACACAGCGAGCATGTGCGGTCGGCTGCCGTCGCCGGCCTCGCCGATCAGCGTGAGGAACTCGATGACATAGTCGACATAGTCGTCGAGATCGAACTTGCCGTCGCTGAGCGGCACCTGCTTGGCGTCGCGCCAGTCGGTGATGTAGACGTCGGCGCCCGGCAGCATGCGCTCGACCGTGCCGCGCAGCAGCGTGGCATAATGCCCCGACATCGGCGCGACGATCAGCAGTTTCGGGCCGCCCGCCACACCGTCTTTTCGGAAATGCTTGAGCTGGCCGAACGGCTTGCGCAGCGCGACCTCCTCGATGACGGCCACGTCGCGGCCGTCGACCAGCACATGATCGATGTCGAAGGCGGGCTTGCCACGCGGTGCCGAGGCGTGCGCGAAGACCTCCAGCGCCGAGGCGATCACCGGGCCGCCACCGAAATAGGCGAAGGGGTTGGCCGGGTTGTTGAGCATGCCGGCACTGAAATTGGCCAGCGCGCTGGCACCCGCCAGCATCGAGCGCTGCACTTCATAGGCGTTATAGAGCATGGATACTGATTTTCCGAAAATGCGTCGCTGCCAGCCTAACCCAAATTATGTGCGATGCAACATAATGCCATTATAGCGGGATTTGGTGAAGCCCGTGTTGAGGCCGGCCCCCGCGCCTGCTAGGCGCTCCCCATGGCCGAAACCGTATCCGCGTCGCCGCCCGAATCCGTCAGCAAGCGCAGCCTGAGCAATCTGCGGATGGTGTGGGACTCGGCGAAACGCTATCCGCGCCAGATCGCCATCGCCTGGCTGTCGCTGATCTGCACGTCCGTCGCTACACTCACCATCCCATGGGGATTCCAGAAAGTCCTCGAACACGGTTTCGGTGAGGGGGGCAATGGAGCGGTGGCGCCATGGTTCCATCTTTTGCTCGGTGTCGTGGTGATTCTCGCGCTGGCGACGGCGGTGCGCTTCTACTTCGTTTCGTGGCTCGGCGAGCGCGTCGTCGCCGACATTCGCGGCCAAGTGCAAGGCCATTTGCTGACGCTGGCTCCGCGCTTCTTCGAGGACAACCGACCTTCCGAACTCGCCTCGCGCATGACCTCCGATACCGGACTGATCGAGCAGGTCGTCGGCACGACGGTTTCCGTCGCGTTGCGCAACACCTTCACTGGCATCGCCGGGCTAATTTATCTGTTTACGCTGTCGCCGAAACTCGCCGGGCTGCTCGCGCTGGGGATCCCGGTAGTCATCATGCCGATCGTCGTGCTTGGTCGCCGCGTGCGCACCTACGCGCGCAGCTCTCAGGACCGTGTCGCTGACGTCGGCTCGATCGCCGTCGAGACACTCGGCGCGATGAAGATAGTTCAGGCATTCGGTCAGGAGAAGCGGGAAGCGGCGCGCTTCGGCGCCGCGGTCGATGCGACCTTTGCCGCCGCCAAACGTCGCATCCGCCTACGCGCGCTGATGACCGCTCTGGTCATTGGCCTGATCTTCGGCTCGATTACCATGGTTATCTGGGAGGGCGTGGTTGACGTCCTTGCCGGCCACATGACCGGCGGCGCGCTCTTCGCCTTCGTGCTGACCGGCGGCTTCGTTGCCAGCGCCTTTGGCTCGCTGACCGAGGTTTACGGCGATCTGCTACGCGGTGCCGGCGCCGCCGGACGGCTCGCCGAACTGCTGCGCGAGGTGCCGGAAATTCGCGCGCCGGCCAACCCGACCCCGTTCCCCGTGCCGGCGCGCGGCACGATCGCCTTCGAGCATGTCGAGTTCCGCTATCCCAGCCGCCCCGACGCACAGGCGCTGCACGATTTCACGCTCTCCGTCGCGCCGGGCGAAACGGTCGCGGTCGTCGGACCGTCGGGCGCGGGCAAAACCACCCTGTTCCAGCTGATCCAGCGCTTCTACGATCCGCAGGGTGGCCGCATCCTGATCGACGGCGTGCCGCTGCCCGACGCCGACCCCGCCGCGATCCGCCAGCGCATCGCGATGGTGCCGCAGGAGACGGTGATCTTCGGCGCCTCGGCGCGCGACAATCTGCGTTATGGCGACTGGGGCGCGAGCGACGAACGCCTGTGGGCGGCAGCCGAAGCGGCCAACGCCGCCGAATTCCTGCGCAAGCTGCCCGAGGGGCTCGATACGTTTCTCGGCGAAAGCGGCGCGCGCCTGTCGGGCGGCCAGCGCCAGCGCGTCGCGATCGCCCGCGCGCTGCTGCGCGACGCGCCGATCCTGCTGCTCGACGAGGCGACCAGCGCGCTCGACGCCGAGAGCGAGCAGCTCGTCCAGCAGGCGCTCGACCGGCTGATGGAAAACCGCACCACCTTGGTCATCGCCCACCGCCTCGCCACGGTGCGCGCGGCGGGCAAGATCATCGTCATGAACGACGGCAAGATCGTCGAAAGCGGCACGCACCAGACGCTGATCGGCGAGAGCGGCCTTTACGCGCGGCTGGCGAGTTTGCAGTTCAACGAAGCGGCGTGATTTCGCTCGCGCTTTAGCCGATCGAACGATTAGACTGAGCGCGAGGGGAATTGCCATGAGCCGCGAGTTCGACATCATCGTCTATGGCGCGACCGGTTTCACCGGTCGGCTGGTCGCCGAATATCTCGTCCAGACCGGCGCGCCGCGCTGGGGGATGGCGGGGCGCTCGCTGACCAAGCTGGAGGAAGTACGCGGCGAGATCGGCGCCCCCGCCGACACGCCGCTGATCACCGCCAATGCCGACGATCCCGCCAGCCTCGCGGCGATGTGCGAACGCGCCACCGTCATCATCTCGACCGTCGGGCCGTACCAGCTCTACGGCAACGACCTCGTCGCAGCCTGCGCCGCGACGGGCACCGCCTATGTCGATCTATGTGGCGAACCGGCGTGGATGCGCCACATGATCGACGCGCATCAGGATGCGGCGCGGGCAAGCGGCGCGCGCATCGTCTTCTCGTGCGGCTTCGACTCGATTCCGTTCGATCTCGGCGTGCTCGCCTTGCAGAACGCGGCGAAGCAGAAATTCGGCAAGCCCGCGCCGCGCGTGAAGTGTCGCGTGCGCAAGATGCAGGGTGGCTTTTCCGGCGGCACCGCGGCGAGCCTGAAGGCGACGCTGGCGGCAGCGGCGAAGCACCCCTCGATCCTCGGCCTGCTGGTCAACCCTTTCGCGTTGGCGCCCGGTTTCGATGGTCCGAGCCAGCCCAAGGGCCTGCTGCCCGAATATGACCGGACGATCGAGGCATGGGTCGCGCCGTTCATCATGGCCCCGATCAACACCAAGAACGTCCACCGCACCAACTTCCTGCTCGGCCAGCCTTATGGCGCCGATTTCGTCTATGACGAGATGATCGTCGCCGGGCTTGGCGACATCGGCAAGGCTGCGGCCGAGGCGATCGCCAAGATCAACCCGCTCGCCAGCGACAAGGGCCCCAAGCCCGGCGAAGGCCCCTCGAAGGAGGAGCGCGACAATGGCTATTACGACATCCTGTTCATCGGCGAGATGCCCGATGGCGGCCGCGTCGAGGCTGTGGTCACCGGCGATCGCGACCCCGGCTATGGCTCGACCAGCAAGATGATCGCCGAGACCGCCCTGTGCCTCGTCCACGACGTCGCCGGCGAAGGCGGCATCTGGACGCCCGGCGCGCTGATGGGCGAGGTGCTGATCAAGCGGCTCGAGGCCAATGCCGGGTTGAGCTTTCGCGCCGGCTGATCCGCTTTCCGGCGCCGGTCGCCAGACCGAATGACATGCGTCAACCGCGATAGAGCAGCAGCATCAACGCGGCGAGGGCCAGCGCACCGAGCCCGATCGGCAGCGCACGACGCTCCAGCGCGTCGCGCCGCGCCTGATAGGCGGCGACATGCAGATAGAAGCGCCCCGGCGCCGCCTCGACGACAGCGCCACGCCGGCGCAGGCGCGCGAACAACCAGCTTTCGACACGTCCGCTTGCTCGATAGGGAATAGCGGTCGCCGGCGTCAGCGCACCGCGCGTCACGAGCGCGTCGGCGACCCTGTCCCGCACGGCGATCCGCACCGGCGCGTTCACCGCTTGCGGCCCTGGTGCCGGATATTGGCCGGTCGGCCGCGGCGCTTGATCTCGCGATGCGGCTTCTTGCCCGGCGCGGTGCGCCCACGGCTCGCCGGCGCGTCGACCAGTTCGAAGCGCAGCGCGCCGGTCACCGGATTGGCCTCGGCCAGCCGCAGTTCGAGCCGCTGGCCGAGCGCGAACTCGGTGCCGCTATGCTCACCCGTCAGCGTGCGCGCGCCCTCATCGAAGCGGAAATATTCGCTGCCGAGGTCGCGCACCGACAACAGCCCGTCGCCGCCGACCCCTTCGACCGTCGCGAAGACGCCGAAATTGACCACGCCGGTGATCCGCGCCGCGACCGTCTCGCCGATCCGCTCGGCGAGGAAGGCTGCGACATAGCGATCGATCGTGTCGCGCTCGGCCTCCATCGCGCGGCGTTCCAGCGTCGAGATGCTCTGCCCGATCTGCTCCATCGCCGCCGCCTCGCCCGCGCTCAATCCACCGGGACCGAGATTATACGCCGCGACCAGCGAGCGATGGACGAGCAGATCGGCATAACGCCGGATCGGCGAGGTGAAGTGCCCGTAACTGCCCAGCGCGAGCCCGAAATGGCCGGCATTGACCGGCGCATAATAGGCCTGGGTCTGGGTCCGCAGCACCTGCTCCATCACCTGCGGACGAAAATCGACCTCGCCGATGCGGTCGAGGATATGATTGAAGGTGCCCGGTCGAATAACCTGGCCGAGCGCGAACTCGACCCCGAAGGTGGCGAGATAATCCTTCAGCGCGATCAGCTTCTCGCGGCTCGGCGGCTCGTGCACGCGGTACATCACCGGCGCCTTCTTCGCCTCGAGCGCCTTGGCCGCCGCGACATTGGCGGCGATCATATAATCCTCGATCAGCTTGTGCGCGTCGAGCCGCTCGCGTGGTGCGACCGACATGATGCGCCCCTTCTCATCGAGCACGACGCGGCGTTCGGGCAGGTCGAGATCGAGCGGCGCGCGCGCCTCGCGTGCCTTGTACAGCGCGCGCCAGCACGCCCAGAGCGGCTTGAGCGCGGTCTCGGTCAGCGGATGCTCGATCATCCCGTCGATCGCCGCCTGCGCATCCTCATAGGCGATGTTCGCCGCGATCCGCACCACCGCGCGAGTGAAGCGCCAGCTCTTCAGCGCGCCGCCCTTGCCGATCCGCAGATGGCAGACCAGCGCGGCGCGATCGGCGCCTTCCTTCAGCGAGCAGACGTCGGCCGAGAGGATTTCGGGCAGCATCGGCACAACGCGGTCGGGGAAATAGACGCTGTTGCCGCGCCGCCGCGCATCCTTGTCGATCGCCGAGCCCGGACGGACATAGAAGCTGACATCGGCGATCGCGACGATCGCCTGCCACCCGCCCTCATTGGCCGGGTCGTCGTCGGGTGCCGCCCATACCGCATCGTCGTGGTCGCGCGCATCGGCCGGGTCGATCGCGACGATCGGGATGTGGGTGAGGTCTTCCCTTTCTGCTCCTCCCCCAGAGGGGGAGGGGGACCGCGAAGCGGTGGAGGGGCCTGGAGCGAGCGGCGCGGGCAACTCGCTCCAAACCCCTCCACCATCCTTCGGATGGTCCCCCTCCCCGTTCCGGGGAGGATTTAAGGGAAGCTTCGCCACCTGCTCCGCTTCCTCGATCGTCTCGGGCGCGAAGACGTCGGGGATGCCGAGCTTGTGGATCGCGATCAGCGAGAAGCTGCGCGGCGCGAACGGGTCGCCGAGCCGCTCGGTCACGCGCACGGTGATGCGTGGGGGTCGCCCGGCCTTTTCCGCCAGCACGAGATCGCCCGGCTCGGCACCGCCGGCGTCGGAGACCTGGAAATCGCGCCGCTCGCGCTTCTCGACGCCCTGCAGCCACAGCCGACCGCCTTCCTCGTGCAGCACGCCGAGCACCAGTTCCTCGCCGCGCGCGAGCTGCTTCATCGGGTGCGCGATCCAGCCCTTGCCGGCCTCCTCGGTGCGCGCGAGGATGCGGTCGCCGACGCCGAGACTGCCCGACTTGCGCTCACGCACGCGCAGCCGCGGTGCCGGCGTATCGGCTTCCCAGCGCTCGGGCGTCGCCCAGATCGTGCCGCTGTCATCGGCATCGACGATGCGCAGCACCGTGACCTTGGGAAGGCCGCCCAGCTTGTGGAAGGCGCGACCGCCGCCGCCGTCGATCAGCCCCTCATCGGCCATGTCCTTGAGCAGCGCCTTGAGCGCGATCTTCTCCTGCGCGGTCAGCCCGAAGGCACGCGCGATCTCGCGCTTTCCGGCCGGCAGGTCGGACGAGACGATGAAGTCGAGGATCTGCTGCCGGGTAGGCAGGCCGGCGGGGGGGCGTTTGGGCATCACCCAGCGATACGCGCCGGGTGCGCGAATGTCATTCCCGTGCACGTGAGAAACGGCCCGCCCACAAGAGAAAGGGGCGCGGCGCTTGTCGCGCCACGCCCCCTGCCCTCATTTGCGAACCGCTCAGAACTTGCCGCGGATCGTCACGCCATAGGTGCGCGGCTCGGCGAGGAAGGCCGAGAAGATCTGCGCACCGCCCGGATAGCGCGCATCCGGAGTAAAGGTCGCATTGGCGCCGCCCGCCTGGAAGGGCGAGCTGAACGCGACCTGGGTATATTGTTCGTTGAGGATGTTCTGGCCCCAGAACTCGATCGCCCAGCGCTGCTTCGGTCCGCGAATGCCGATGCGGGCATTCATCACGAAGAAGCTGTCCTGCTCCTTTTGCGGGAACAGGTCGGACCCCGAATTATAGTCGCCCGACAGGCGCCCATCGACATAGAACAGCCCCGACAGCCCGCTCGAGCCGAGCGGCGGCGTCCAGGTGACGGCGGTGGTCACGACCGTCTCCGGGGCGTTCGACAGATTGTCGCCCGGCAACAGCCGCAGCGCCGGGTCGAGCGGCGCGCCGCCTGCGGTGCCGACGAGGTTCTTGGCATATTTGGTGTTCGAGTAGGTGAAGCCGGCATTGACGGTGAAGTTGCGGATCGGGTTGATCGACGCCTCCAGCTCGACGCCCTGCGAGATCACGCCGGCATTGACATCACCGGCAGCGCACGCGCCCGTAGCCGCGCTGAGATCGCGATCGCCGCCCGCCAGGTCGGTCTTGCAGCCATTGATGTTCTGCACGAGGAAGACCGAGCCGTTGAAGGTGTTGAGCTGGAAGTTCTTGAACGCCTGGTGGAACGCGGCGACGTTGAGGCTGAAGGCCGGTGACGAATATTTCGCGCCGATTTCGAAGGCGGTGTTGATCTCCTGCGAGAATTGCAGGTTCTTGACCAGCGCCTGCGCCCCGCCGGCCGCGGCGAAGCTGCCGATCGGGCTCTTGAGCGCCGAGCGGTCGAGGTTGAAGCCGCCCGCCTTGTAGCCGCGCGCATAGCTCGCATAGGTCAGCAGGCGCGGCGTGATCTTGTACGACAGGATGCCGGTGCCGGTCAGCTCGCTCTCGGTGCGCTGATCGTTGATCGACACGCCATTGAGCTCGGAGGTCGAATTGCCCTGGCAGCTCAGCCCGATCAAGCCGCCCGCCACCGCGGCGAGACCAGCATTGCTGAGGAACGGCGACAGCGCCGCCTGCTGCGCCGGGCACACCGTGTTGTTGTTGCCGAACAACGCGTTGAGCTTCTTGGTCTCGTGCGTCCAGCGCAGGCCGACGGTCAGCTTGAGACCCTCGGTGATCTCGAAAATGTTGTGCGTGAAGAAGGCGTAGTTCTTGCTGTTCTGATTATAGACCGAGGTCGTCTCGCCGACATTGTTCATCGTATCGAGACGGTCGAACGCGGCGAGGATCGTCGGGCCGGCGGCGCCGAACGCACCCGACACGGTCGGCCGCAGCGCGGGATTGATACAGCCGGACGAGGTCGGGTCGAAGGCAAAGGCCAAGCCACCGCCATTGATGATGCGGCAGGCGGCAAAACGGCCATATTGTGAACCGAAGCGCAGGTTATCGCGGACCTGCAGATCCTCATTGGCGAAGAATGCGCCGACCAGCCAGTCGAGCTTGCCGCCGATCGCCTCGCCCTGCAGGCGCAGTTCCTGCGAGAAGGTCTTGAACTCGCGGCGTCCCGCGTCCGGCCCCGGCGCGCGGTACAGGATATCGACATAGCTATAGTCGGTGTCCGACGCCTGATAATTGTAATAGCCGCGATAGGCGGTGATCGAGGTCAGCTTGGCGCTGCCGATATTGTAATCGATCTGGCCGGAGACGCCCCAATCCTGCGTCTTGCCGGCATAGCTGCGGCCCGGCGAGACATAGAGATTGCGCGAATAGGGGTTGCTGAAGGCGGCGACAGGCTGGCCGAGACGGGTCAGCACCGGGATGATCGAGTTGGCGTTGGTCAACAGATTCTGGTTCGCCGAGGCCACCGTCTGGTCGATATAGGCCGCCGCGCAGCAATCCTCGGTACGCCGGGTAAAGTCGCCGATCAGCCGGATCGACAGGTCGCTCGACGGCTGGAACAGCAATTGCCCGCGCAGGAAGAAGCGGTTGCGGTTGTTGATGTCGGTGTTGTTGGTGACGTCGTGGTAAAAGCCGTCGCGCTTGACGTACACGCCGTCGATCCGCGCGCCGACCGTATCGCTCAGCGGCGCGTTGATATTGCCGTCGACGCGGATGTAATTGTAATTGCCATAACTCGCCGAACCTCCTCCGCTCAGGCGGTTGAGATCGGGCATCTTGCTGGTGATCGAGATGATGCCGGCCGAGGCGTTGCGGCCGAACAAGGTGCCCTGCGGGCCGCGCAGCACCTCGACCCGCTCGAGATCGCCGAGTTCATTGAGACCGATGCCCGAACGCGAGCGATAGACGCCGTCGACGAACACCGCGACCGAGCTTTCGAGCCCGGGATTGTCACCGACCGTGCCGATGCCGCGCAGGCGCGCCGAGCCATTGGCCTCGTTGCCGGTGGAGGAAACCTGCAGCGATGGCGCGATCTGGGCGAGCTGGCGAATGTCGCTGGCGCCCGAGCGCTCGAGGCTGGCGGCGTTGATCGCCGACACGGCGAGCGGCACGTTCGACAGCACCTGCGCGCGGCCCTGCGCCGTCACGATGACGTCCTGGCTGGTGTCGGGTGTGTCCTGCCCGTCCTGCGCGGCGGGCTGGGTCGCCGGCTGCGCGGCAGGGGCATCCTTGGCCATCGCCGGACTGGCCAGCGCGACCGCCAGTGTCGACAGGGCGCACATCGAAAGAAAACGCGAGTTCAGCATAATCCTCTCCCCACGGGCGTGACATTGCTTGCCACCGTACCGAAGGATCGAAACTGCCGCGCTATTGCCCTAGCGTCAAGCGGCCAGCGGGCGCATTAGCACCGTATCTTTAGGGCTGTTGCCAAAATGACAACATTCTAAAACCACCGGATCGGCCAGAACGCACTTTCAAATTTTAGGTCGGAAAAGACGATTCAATACCCATTCAGGCGGGCAAAGCGCTCGCGGTGATAGGCCGCGTTGCCCCACATCGCCTGCAGCACCGCCGCACGCTTCATATAGAGGCCCGCATCATGCTCGTCGGTCATGCCGATTCCGCCGTGCAGCTGGATCATCTCGCGACTGGCGAGATGCAGCGTATCGCCGGCCAGTGCCTTGGCGAGGCTTGCCGCCTGGTCGATGTCCGAGCGACCGGCATCGATCGCCTCGAGCGCGCCCTCGACCGCCGAGCGCATCAGCTCGAGCTCGGTGAAGATCTTCGCCATGCGGTGCTGCAACGCCTGGAAACTGGCCAAAGTCTGGCCGAACTGGACGCGCGTCTTGAGATAGTCGTTGGTCGTGTCGAACGCCTGCAGCGCCATGCCCAACATCTCGGCGCAGGTCGCCGCGGTGGCGCGATCGATGATCTTCGTGGTCAGGTCAGTGCCGCCAAGGCGAGTCGCCGGCGCATCGACAAAGCTGATCGCGGCGTGGCTGCGCGCATCCGCCATATGGCGCGTCGAACGCGTCACACCTTCGTCGCCGGCGACGAGGTAGAGCCCGTCGGTCGCGGCCACGACGAACAGCTGGGCGCTGTCGCCTTCCGCGACAAAGGCTTTGGTGCCGCTGAGCTTGCCGCCCGTCACCGACGCGGCGATCTTGGCCGGGTTGTGCACGGGCCCCTCGTCGATCGCGAGCGTGGCGACGATTTCACCGGAGGCGATGCCGGGCAGCCATTGCTGCTTCGCCGCTGCATCCTCGCCCAGCGCAATGGCGATCGCCGCGACGGCGGTCGAGGCGAGCGGCGTGGCGACGAGATTGCGGCCGAGCTGTTCGAGCACCAGCCCGAGCGACAGAAAGCCGAATTCCGACCCGCCATAGGCTTCAGGCACGACGACACCGGCCCAGCCCATTTCGCCCTGCGCGCGCCAGGCATCGGCATCATATCCGACCGGCACGGCGGCATTGCGCAGCTTGCGAAAGGCGGTGACGGGCGCCTCGTTGTCGGCCCATTCGCGCGCCATGTCGCGCAGCATCACCTGTTCGTCGTTGAGTACGGCCATCGTCGTTTCCCTGCCCAAATCTCTTGCTGTATCGGGGAAAGGCGCGTGGGGCCGGCTCTGCGACCGGTCCCCACGCCACCCCCTCTCCGCCCTCCTCCTGCGAGGGCTAACCGTGATTATTGGTGATCGAGCATCCCGAGGATGCGCTTGGCGATCACATTGTTCTGGATTTCGCTTGAGCCGCCATAGATCGAGACGGCCTTGCCCCACAGCCAGGTGCGGGTCTGCGCCAGCTCGGCCTCGCTGAAGCCCTCGCCTTCCCAGCCCAACCCGTTCATGCCCATGATCTCGATCCCGAGCTCGGCCTTGTCCTGGGTGATGCGCGCGCCGACATTCTTCATGATCGAGGTCGTCGCCGACGGGCCCTGGTTGGACTTGGCCTCCAGCGCCGCGCGGCGCAGCGTCAGCGCGAACGCGCGGCTGTCCATGTCCTGGCGCACGATGCGCATGCGCAGGTCGCTGTCGGCGATCTTGCCGTCATCCTCGCCGCGATATTGCTTGGCGAGCTGCGCCAGCGGCGTGCCGCCGAACAGCCGCGCCGCGGTCGACCCGCCGCCCGACAGGTTCTGCCGTTCATGCTGGAGCAGGCGCTTGCCGATCGTCCAGCCCTCGCCCTCGCGCCCGACGAGATTTTCCTTGGGCACTGCGACATTGGTGAAGAAGGTTTCGCAGAAGGGCGACGAACCCGAAATCAGCCGGATCGGCTTCACCTCGACACCCGGCGAGGTCATGTCGATCAGCAGGAAGCTGATGCCTTCATGCTTTTTCGATTTGTCGGTCCGCACCAGCGCGAAGCATTTGTCGGCCCATTGCCCACCCGAGGTCCAGGTCTTCTGGCCATTGACGAGATAATGGTCGCCCTTGTCCTCGGCGAACATCTGCAGGCTCGCCAAGTCGGAGCCTGCGCCGGGCTCCGAATAGCCCTGGCACCAGCGCACCTCGCCCTTGGCGATGGCGCGGATATGCTCCTGCTTCTGCGCCTCATTGCCATATTCGAGCAATGTCGGGCCGAACATCATCACGCCCATGCCGCCGATCGGGTTCCACGCGCCGATCCGGTCCATTTCGTGCTGCAAGACACGCGCCTGGGCGCGGTCGAGCCCGCCACCGCCATAAGCCGCCGGCCAGGTCGGCACGCCCCAGCCCTTGTCGCCCATCGCCTTTTTCCACGCCGCTTCGTCGGCGGAGAGGTCGGTTGGACCCTCGATCGCCGACATCGCATTGTCCTTGCCCTTCAGCGCGGACGGAAAATTGGCGTCGAGCCAGGCACGCACCTCGGCGCGAAAGCTCTCAAGGGCGTCGGCGGGGCGGTCGAAATCGGCGGCGGTCGCCATGGGCAGCTCCTGCGAGGAATCCGATTCTGAATATCGGGTATGGTGGCGCCATCGCACAATTCGCCGCGCGCGGAAAGCCCCGTCTCAGGTCGAGCTAGCTCATCCATCGCGTGACAGACGCGACGATTTTCCAGCGCTTACCGACATGGCGGAGGGCGAGCGTCTGGCCACTGCCGCAAAGGGCGCAAATGTCGTTCACGTCGATAAACACCGTTTGGCTCGCAAAAGCGGGCGCTGAAACTACCAGCGTACGCGCGCATGACCGGTCATGATCGACCAGGCTCATTTCCGGGGAAAGGCTTTCGGGCGGAATATAGTGTCCGACGATCGGCCGGCGAAGATTGCTGATCAGCGAACGCCAGTCACCTTGTATCAAGCGCAAGGCAGCCTTGTCCTTCCCCGCGCCGATCCAATCGGTGCCTTCGATCAGAGACTCGCGCATGCCATCGGCGGCAATCGTCGGCGCAAAGTCCTCCGGCTTCTGTCGAACGCACAATCCGGGGCTTCCGGCAAAGCTGCCCAGCGCCACCTGATATATCTGCTGCTCGATTTCCGGGTCGTTCGTCGGGTCTGCCGCAGATGCGCTGCCGGGCGCCATCAAGGCCAGCGCGAGGATGGAAGCGATCCATTGCGACATGATGTCAGGCTGAACTTATCGTCGTCCCATTGCAACGCCCACGCGCGTTGTACGTTCGGTCTGGCGTTCGCCCTCCCCATCTGTGAGAACCACCGCCATGAAAAAACTGATCGCCTTCGACATGGACGGCACGCTGGCCGAGAGCAAACAGCGCATCGACGATGAGATGGGCGCGCTGCTCGCACGGCTCACCCGCCTGACGACGGTCGCGGTGATCTCGGGCGGCGACTGGCCGCAGTTCGAAAAGCAGCTGGTCGGCGCGTTGCCCGCCGATGCGGTGCGCGAGAACTTCATGGTCATGCCGACCACCGGCACCAAATTGTTCCGTTTCGAAAATGATGCATGGACGCGGGTCTATGCCGAACTGTTCAGCGACACCGAGCGCGCGCGCATCCTCGACAGTCTCAACAAGGCGGTCGATGAGGCCGGCATGCGCGTCGCCGAGCCCTATGGCGAGCAGATCGAGGATCGCGGCAGCCAGATCACCTTCTCCGCGCTCGGCCAGCAGGCGCCGCTCGCGGTCAAGGACAAATGGGATCCCGACGCCGCCAAGCGCCAGGCATTGAAGGCGCTGCTCCATCCGATGCTTCCCGGGTTTGCGATCAACATCGGTGGGTCTTCGTCGGTCGACATCACGCGCGAGGGTGTCGACAAGGCCTATGCCATCGGCAAGCTCGCCGACGCGACCGGCATCGACCGTGGCGCCATGCTGTTCCTCGGCGACGCGATCTTCCCCGGCGGCAACGACTATCCGGTCAAGGCGGCCGGCATCGACACCGTCCGTGTCCGCGACGTCGAGGAGACCAAACGCGTGATCGAGGCGGTGTGCGCGTGGCTGGGGTGACGCTCCGCCGCTAGCCGGAAGGCGCGCGGTGGCTAGCGGGTTTGCACGGTCGGAAAAGCCGTGCAACACATCTGCCCATGCCTCGCTTCTCGCACCCCGCCGTGCCGATCGCGCTTGCCGCGGTGCTGATCGACACGATCGGCTTCGGCGTCGTGATTCCGGTATTGCCGGCGCTCGTCACGCGGCTCGGCCATGTCGATTTGGCGCACGCCGCGACGATTGGCGGCTGGCTGCTCGCCACCTTTGCGATCACGCAATTCTTCGCCGGGCCGATCATCGGCAATCTCGGCGACCGGTTCGGGCGCCGGCCGGTGCTGATCGCGGCAATGCTCGCTTTCGGCATCGACTATGCCCTGATGGCCTGGGCGCCGACGCTCGCCTGGCTGTTCGTCGGGCGCGCTATCGCCGGCATGGCCGGCGCGATCTACGCCCCCGCCGCAGCGATGATCGCCGACGTGACCCCGCCCGAAAAGCGCAGCGCGACCTTCGGCATGATCGGCGCGGCGTTCGGCATCGGCTTCATCCTCGGCCCCGGGCTCGGCGGGCTGATCGCCCAGTTCGGGCCGCGCGCGCCGTTCGTCGCGGCGGCGGCGATGGCGCTGGTCAATGCTGCGGTGATGACGGCGATCGTGCCCGAAACGCTCGCGCGTGAGAATCGCCGCCCGTTCCGCTTGCGCGATGCGCATATCGTCGGTGCATTCCGCCCGCTGTTCGCCGCCGGCAAGGCCGGGCCGCTGCTGCTCGCCTGGCTGTTGTGGCAGCTCGCGCACAATGTCTATTATGCGACCTGGTCGTTCTGGGCGGCGATCACCTTTGGCTGGGACAGCACGGCGATCGGCTGGAGCCTGGCCTTTTCCGGGCTGGTCATGGCGGTCGTGCAGGGCGGGCTCAGCGGCAAGGTCATTGCGCGGATCGGCGAGCGTCGCGCGCTGGTCGTCGGGCTGACCTCGGGCACCTGCGTATTCCTGCTCTTCGCTTTCGCCAGGGCCGGGTGGCAGGCCTATGCGCTGTTCCTGCTCGGTGCCTGTTCGGGCTTCGTCTTCCCCTCGATGCAGGGCCTGCTGTCGCGCATGGTCGATGCGACGCGGCAGGGCGCGCTGCAGGGCGGCGTCTCGAGCATGGGCAGCATCGTGATGATCGTTACGCCGCTGATGATGACCAACGCGCTGGCGATCGGCACGCGGCACGGCTTTCCCGGCGCGGCCTTTCTGCTCGCCTCGGCGCTGGCGGGGATCGCGCTGGTCATCGTCGTGACGCGGGTGTTGCGCCAGGTCGCGCAGCCAGCGACGGCGCCGGCCTAAATCTCCCGCCCCGGGCGGCGCGACAGGCCGACGTCGAGATGCGCGCCGGCGTCGACCAGCATCACCTCGCCGGTCACCGCGCGCATCGCCGGGTCGAGCAGCATCGTCACCGGGCCGGCAATGTCGTCGGGGCCGGCGGCCATAGCCATCGGCGTCGCTGCGGCGATGCGCTGGTTGAGTTTCGCGAAACCTTCCTCGCCGAGGCGCTTTTCGAACCAGCCGGTGCCGACATAGCCCGGCGCCACGGCATTGACGCGGATCGCCGGGGCGAGCGCGCGGGCGAGGCTCTTCGTCATGGTAATCAGCCCGCCCTTCGACGCGGCATAAGCGACCGACGAGCCATTGCCGAACACGCCGGCGACCGAGGCGACGTTGACCACAGCGCCGATGCCATGCGCGCGCATCGCCGGCGCGCAGGCGCGGATCATCTGGAAGGGCGCGATCGTGTTGAGCCGGTAGATGTTGATGAAATCCTCGACCTGCAGCGCGTCGAGATCCTCATGGTTGGCGAAGGTCGTGCGGCCGGCATTGTTGACCAGAAAATCGACCCGCCCGAACGCAGCCTCCGCGGCAGCTGCGAGCGCGCGACACGCATCGTCCTCGACGATATCCGCCTGTACCGCGATCGCCATCTCGCCCAGCTCCGCGACCAGCGCCTCGGCGTCTTCGCGGCTCGAGGCATAATTGACCACGCAACGCACCTCGCGCGCGACCAGCGCACGCACCACCGCGGCGCCGATCCCGGTGCCGCCGCCGGTAACGATAGCGACGGCGCCCTTCATGCCGCGGCGCTCGGCCGGGCGGAAACGCGGTCGTGCCAGGCGCGCAACGCCTCATATTCCTCCGGCACGGTCAGGCCGATAAAGGCGGCGAAGTCGATCGTCGTCAGCAGCACGATGTCGGCCATCGAATAGCGCCGCCCATCGAGAAATTCCTGCCCGTCGAGCGCGCGGTCGAACTCGCCCATCACCGCGATGGCGCGCTGTCGCTGCGTCTCGCCGAATTCGGGGAATTGCGGCTTCACCACGCGTGCCGTGAAGGGGTGAGTGTGCAGCCAGACCATGCCGACCGGGATCATCAGCCGCATCTCGACGCGGCGGGTCCACATATCGACCTCGGCAATGTCCTGCGCGCCGATCCCGAACAGCGGCGGCTCGGGATGCAGCGCCTCGAAATAACGGCAGATCGAGATGCTCTCGGTCAGCACGGTGCCGTCGTCGAGCGCTAGGCTCGGCGTCTGGCCGAGCGGATTGACCTTGAGATAATCCTCACCGCGATGCTCGCCGGCGGGTATCGAGACGTGCGCGGTCGGCACGCGCATGCCCTTTTCCGCCAGGAAGATGCGGACGCGGCGCGGATTGGGCGCCGGGTTGGCGGAATCATATAAGAGCATCGGCACCTCTCGCTGTTTTTCGAACGTCGCGTATGGCATTTCGCGGGCGGCTCGCCTAGCGGACGATGATGTCCGACCTCGATTCAGCGACCATGCTCGCCGGTGATTTCGCCACCCTGCCCGACCTGATCCGGGCGCATGCGCGCGAGCGTGGCGCCAAGGAAGCGCTTGTCGCGAAAGACGGCGCGCTCGATTATGCCGCGCTCGACGCGCTGATGGATCGCATTGCTGCGGCACTGCAACGCGATGGCGTAAGGCAAGGTCAGGCGGTCGCAATCGTCGCGGGTTCCGGAATCGAGTATGGCGCGGTGTTCCTCGGCGCGCTACGGGCCGGCTGCGTCGCCGCGCCGCTCGCGCCGTCCGCGACCGGCGCGGCGATCGCGGCGATGATCGCCGATTGCGGCGCGCCGATCCTGTTCCTCGATGGCGATGCCGCGCAGACGCTCAAGCCGTTCACGCTCGACACGCGCGTTATCCGGCTCGACACCGACGCCTTCGCCACATGGCTCGCGCCCGAGGGGGCCCACCCCGCGCCCGTGACGATCACGCCGGAGGACGGCTTTAACATCATCTATTCCTCGGGCACGACGGGGACGCCCAAGGGCATCGTGCAGAGCCACGCGATGCGCTGGGCGCATATCAGCCGCAACGCCAATGCCGGCTTCGGCGAGGCAGTGACGATGATCGCGACGCCGCTCTATTCGAACACGACCCTGGTCAGCTTCCTCCCGACGCTCGGCTGGGGCGGCACTGTGGTGCTGATCGCCAAGTTCGACGCGCGCGGTTATCTCACGCTCGCCGCGCGCCACCGCGCGACGCACACCATGCTCGTGCCGGTGCAATATCAGCGGATCATGGCGCTGCCCGATTTCGCCAGCTTCGACCTGTCGAGCTTCCGCTTCAAGAGCTGCACCAGCGCACCCTTCTCCGCCGCGCTGAAGGCCGATGTGCTGGCGCGTTGGCCCGGGCTGCTGATCGAATATTATGGCATGACCGAGGGCGGCGGGACGTGCCTGCTGGTCGCCAACCAGTTCCCCGACAAGCTCCACACGGTCGGCCGCCCGGTCGAGGGGCATGACATAAGGCTGATCGACGAGGCCGGCAACGAGGTGCCGCAGGGCGAGACCGGCGAGGTGGTCGGCCGCTCGCCGGCGATGATGACCGGCTATCACGGCCGCACCGAGGCGACCGCGGCAGCGGAATGGTTCGACGCAGAGGGCAACCGCTATATCCGCCACGGCGATATCGGCCGCTTCGATGCGGATGGTTTCCTGACGTTGCTCGACCGCAAGAAGGACCTGATCATCTCGGGCGGGTTCAACATCTATCCGGTCGACCTCGAAAACGTGCTGGCGCAGCATCCGGCGGTCGCCGATTGCAGCGTGATCGGCTTGCCGTCCGAGGCATGGGGCGAGACGCCGGTCGGCTTCTATGTCGCGCATACCGATGCGAGCGACGATGCCGCGACGATCCTCGCCTGGGCCAATGCCCAGCTCGGCAAGACGCAGCGCCTGTCGGCGCTGCACGCCATCGCCGAGCTGCCGCGCAGTGCGATCGGCAAGGTACTCAAGCGCGAACTGCGCGACATGCTGACGGAGGCCGCATGACCGCGCTGCGTGACATCCTTGCCGGTGCAACGCCGATCGAGGGCGGTTTCCGCACCGCCATCCCGGCCGACTGGCTGCAGGGGCGCACCGCCTATGGCGGATTGTCGAGCGCGCTGGCGCTGCATGCCGCGCAAGGGATCGAGCCCGACCTGCCGCCGCTGCGCAGCGCGCAGGTGTCGTTCATCGGCCCGCTGTCGGGCGACGTAAGCGTCACCGCGACCAAGCTGCGCCGCGGGCGCAACGCCGCCTTCATCCAGGCCGATATCGTCTCGGACGCCGGGCTCGGCTTTCGCGCGACCTTCGTGTTCATGGCCGACCAGGCGTCGCGGGTCGATTTCATCGGCGGCACGGCGCACCCGCTGCGGCCGCCGGCACCCGACACCAAGGTGTATACCGGGCCGGACGAATTCTTCACCGGCAACTTCAACTTCCTCGACCTCAAGGCGGAAACCAGGAGCGAGGCCGAGTGGCTGCGCTGGGCGCGGCTGCGCGACCCTGCCGGGCTCGACCCGATGGTCGAACTGCTGGCGGTCGGCGACGCGTTGCCGCCGGCGGCGTTCCGGCTGTTCGGCAAGGAGCCGGTGCCGATCAGTTCGCTGACCTGGATCGTCAACCTGCTGACCCCGACACCGGCGACGAAAGATGGCTGGTGGCTGCTGTCCGCGGTGACCGAACGCGCCCAGCATGGCTGTTCGAGCCAGGTGATGACGATGTGGAACGCCGATGGCATTCCGGTCGCGCAGGGCATGCAGAGCGTCGCGCTCTTCGGCTGAACGGTTCGTCGCCGCCATGGCACGGCGCGACACTTTGCGACACTTTACCGGGTTGATGACACAGGTCAGCGACAGCTAGGCGGCAGAGCGACATGGCATGAGGCGCGGAACGGCCGCGCCCATCCCATGAGGATTTTTGGCATGAGGAAAATTCTGCTCGCCGCCGCCTTGGCCGGCACGACGATGTCCGGCCTGGCCTGCGCCCAGACCGCGCCCAAGGCGCCGCCTGCGCCGGCCCGCGGCATGGCGCGTGCCGACAGCGACGGCGATGGCCGCATCTCCAAGGCCGAATTCATTGCGCGCGCCGACACGCGCTTCGCCAAGCTAGACAAGAATGGCGACGGGCAGCTCTCGTCCGACGAAATGCCGCAGCGCCCCACCATGGCGCTCCCTGCACCGCCGCCCGGTGCCGATGCCCCGCCGCCACCGCCGCCCCCATCCACCGGTGGCCCGATGCGCGAACGGATGCGCGAGAAGATGCGCAGCCGCATGATCGACCGGCTCGACACCAATCATGACGGCATGATCAGCCGCGACGAATATCGCGCCCAGGCCGCCGAACGCTTCGACCATATGGACAGCAATCATGACGGCTTCGTCGACGCAAGCGAGCGCGCCGCGATGCGCGATCGCATGGGCGGCATGATGCAGCATGGCGGCGACATGCCACCGCCGCCACCACAGAATCCTGGCCAGTAATCCCCCTGGTCAGGTAGCCGGGCGGGCACTCCCCCCTCCTCGCCCGCCCGGCATATCCCCATGAGCATCCCAGCATGCTAGACGCCCCGACGATGGGAGAAATGCCGCACCTGTTGCTGGTCGATGACGAGCGTTCGATTCGCGAACCGCTCGCCATGTTCCTCGGCAAGCAGGGGTTCCGCGTGACGCAGGCGGGCGACGCCGAGTCCGCGCGGACGCGGCTGTCGGCCTATGCCATCGACATCGTCATCCTCGACATCATGATGCCGGGCGAGGACGGACTCAGCCTGACACGACACATCCGCGAGACGAGCGAGATTCCCGTGATTCTGCTGACCGCGCGGAGCGAGGAAACCGACCGTATCGTCGGGCTCGAAATGGGCGCCGACGACTATGTCGTGAAGCCCTTCTCGCCGCGCGAACTGGCGACGCGCGCGCGGGTCGTGCTGCGCCGCGCGGCCAATGGCGGCGTGCGCCAACATGCCCCGGACAGCGCGTCGTACAGCTTTGCCGGCTGGCTGCTCAAATCGGGCGAGCGCGCGTTGATCGACCGCGAGGGCGTGTCGGTGCCACTGTCGACCGGCGAATATAACCTGCTGCTCGCGCTGGTGACGCGGCCGCGCCAGGTGCTGACCCGCGACCAGCTGCTCGACCTGACGCAGGGGCGCGAGGCGGCGGCGTTCGACCGTGCGATCGACAACCAGGTCAGCCGACTGCGGCGCAAGATCGAGGCCGACCCCAAGATGCCCGAGCTGATCAAGACCGTGTGGGGCGGCGGATACACGCTGGCGGCCGAGGTCAAGCGGCTGTGAACCGCATCCGGCTGTGGCCGCGCAGCTTCTCCGGACAGATGGCGCTGCTGATCGCGGTCGCGCTGTTCGTCGCGCAGGGCATCAACTTCACGCTGCTGCTGGCCGAGCGGCGCAGCGCGCAGATCGACGCGGCGACCGGCCCGGCAGTGGCGCGGATCGCCGATGCGCTCGAGCGCGAGGCGGCGGGCCGGCCGATCCGCG
>NZ_JARYTI010000164.1 GCF_029911635.1 Sphingomonas sp. AR_OL41 | reverse complement strand
CGACCTTGGTCGCTGAGCTTGCCCCGAGGATCAGCAGCCGCCGCAGGCTTCGTTCGCCCATCTTCGTGGTACGGCCGAGACGTTCCTTGCCACCGCTGGAATGCTGTCTCGGGACAAGTCCAAGCCAAGCGGCAAAATCACGCCCGCGTTTGAAGGTGGTCGCGGCCGGCGCAAGCGCTACCAATGCAGTTGCAACAACAGGGCCGATGCCTGGGATGGTCATCAGGCGCTGCGCGACGGGGTCAGCCTTTGCCC
>NZ_JARYTI010000163.1 GCF_029911635.1 Sphingomonas sp. AR_OL41 | reverse complement strand
TACTGGGCGCGCGAGATCGCCGCTGTGGGTCACGACACGCGGCTCATTCCTCCTGCCTATGTGAAGCCTTTTGTGAAGCGGCAGAAGAACGACATGGCTGATGCCGAGGCGATCTGCGAAGCCGCGCAGCGTCCGACGATGCGCTTTGTACAAGGCAAGAGCGCGCAAGCTCAGGCATCGGCTGTTGTCTTTCGTACGCGTGATCTGCTCGTGCGTCAGCGGACTCAGCTGATCAACGCCCTTCGCGGGCATCTT
>NZ_JARYTI010000162.1 GCF_029911635.1 Sphingomonas sp. AR_OL41 | reverse complement strand
CCTGGACATGGCTCATCGCCGCGAGATTGTAGATCTCGTCGGGCTGCGTCTCCTGGACGATGCGGATCAAATTGGTCGAATCCGTCATGTCGCCATGGTGCAGCTTGAGCTTCACGCCCTTTTCGTGTGGGTCCTCATAGAGATGGTCGATTCGGCCGGTGTTGAACGACGACGAACGGCGCTTGATACCGTGCACCATATAGCCTTTGGCGAGCAGCAACTCGGCGAGATAGGCACCGTCCTGACCCGTAATGCCGGTAATGAGCGCCGTCTTGGTCACAGAAACCCCTTAAAGATGTGCCAGCACCGCTGGGA
>NZ_JARYTI010000161.1 GCF_029911635.1 Sphingomonas sp. AR_OL41 | reverse complement strand
CCGGTGCCGCCGACCAGGCTCAGCCCGCGCGTCGCGCCGGTCACGGTCTGGTCAACCGTCACGGTCACCGCGCCGTTGCCGGTCGCCTTGATACCCTCAGCCGCCGTGCCGGTCACCGTGCCATGCGTGACGATGCCGACCGCGCCCGTGCCGAAGTTATGCGCATCGATGCCGGTGGTGCCCGAGACATTGCCCGCGGTCACATTGACATCACCCGCGCCAGCACCGGCGGTCTGCTGTGCGATGATCGCGGTGTTGCCGGTCGAGGTGACATCGCCGGCGTTCACCGTGACATTGCCGCCGGCGGTCAGCGCGAAGATGCCGT
>NZ_JARYTI010000160.1 GCF_029911635.1 Sphingomonas sp. AR_OL41 | reverse complement strand
ATGGCAGGGCTCCTTATGGTGGAGCCCCGATGCTCTGCCTGCCTCAAACATCGCTCAACCCACGCGAGACGCTCGCTCGTTCACCTCAACCGTGCCGCACGCGCCCTCCCGCGCAGCGGGTTCGTGCATCCGCCCCGTTACATCCCGTCAGGCTTTCAGGCGGGTCGCGCCGCTCGCAGATCCAGGTGCTTCGCAACCGCCGTTCACGCTTGCCGCCGGCGATGGGGTGTATTATATGATTACCACACAACGTCGGAAGAGGGTCATATGCTCCGCAAAGTCATGCTGGCCGCCGCACTTGTATCTAGACTCATACCCGTTCAGGTTTGCACATATCCTGAGTGTCGGATGTAATTTGAGTATTCGCCGGGTTTGAATTTTTCGAGGATGGTTTTGAGCGCGTCACAGATGGCGTCGAAGGAACGGGGGT
>NZ_JARYTI010000159.1 GCF_029911635.1 Sphingomonas sp. AR_OL41 | reverse complement strand
GGCGACCGGTTCGGCATCTGATCGTCCAGGCCAGGCGCCTGGAATATCTGGATCTGGAGCAGACGCGCATTCTCGTTGCCGTGTCGGATGTCACGGAGGCGCGAGCGGACGCGACGCTGAAGGAAGCCGCAGTCCGCGAAAATCGCGTCTTGTTGCAGGAGGTTCGCCACCGGGTCGCCAACAGTCTGCAGATCATCGCCAGCGTGCTGCTGCGCAATGCGCGAACGACCACGTCGGAAGAGACGCGCGGCCATCTCCATAACGCCCACCATCGGGTGATGTCCGTGGCCGCGCTCGAACGGCTGTTGTCCACCTCCGAAGGCGGCGACATCGAAGTCCATACCTATTTCACCCGGCTTTGCGAAAGCATATCGGCGTCGATGATCGGCGATGTCGATCAGATATCATTGATCGTCGAAGGTGGAGATGGCGTGGTTGAAGCCAGGGTGTCGGTG
>NZ_JARYTI010000158.1 GCF_029911635.1 Sphingomonas sp. AR_OL41 | reverse complement strand
GGTGACCTGGAGGCGCTCGACAATTACCGCCTGACCGCGACCATGATGGCATCGACAATATATGGCTCCACAGCCTGTCGATGACCTCGAAGACAACCGTAGACGCCGGTCGGCATTACTGAATCAGAAGAACGGTATGCCAATATCAATTAGACAACAGGTGCCATAACCCCTTAATCAACGTCTGCTGATGTAGAGCCAACAAGTAGGGGTAATTGCACCTGTCACCGCAATGATGGCCGTAATGCCCGGTCTGGCAAAACCGGACGATCAGGAATGCGCCCAAATCAAGCCACGGCCCTCGTTGCCGACGATACCCAAAAGCTGGCGCATGTCGCATTTAGGCAGCCGGCGCGAGATCAAAACCCTCTTCATCAAACACTTCGAGTTGGGCTGGCCGTGGCAGCGTGGCGTCGCCCTTCAGGCGAGCGAGAAGGTAGGTCACGGCCAGCACCATCTCTGCTGCGTCATAAGGCTTGGGCATTGAGCCGATCGCCACGGTCTTGGCCGAGCTGGCCCGGCTGACCTGTCCGCTGATCA
>NZ_JARYTI010000021.1 GCF_029911635.1 Sphingomonas sp. AR_OL41 | reverse complement strand
ATGGCAGGGCTCCTTATGGTGGAGCCCCGATGCTCTGCCTGCCTCAAACATCGCTCAACCCACGCGAGACGCTCGCTCGTTCACCTCAACCGTGCCGCACGCGCCCTCCCGCGCAGCGGGTTCGTGCTTCCACCCGTAACCGCGCGTTGTTCGCAATGGTATTATTCTGCGGCAATCGTTGGCGCGGGGCTGCTGCGCCGACCACGACGCAAACGGAGCTTGAACGCAAGCACCGGTTCCTCGATGAAATGCCATGAAACTATCGCGAAGGGCATCGTGAGGCCCCAGGCGAGCAGGAAATGCGGCAAAACGGGCATCGGGCCGAATCGCCAGATCAGGGTCTGCTGCACGGCATAGGCATAAATGTAGATGCCGTAGGAATAGTCCGGCCCGTCGCACCAGCGCTCAATCACCAGCGGAGGGTAATAGCTGACGAACAACACCGCATAGACTAGCCAGACCGGCAGCAGCAGCGCCGATTGGGTGGCGACATTGACGACGACCATCGCCAGCGACAGCACTGCCAGCAAGGGCCATGACAGGGTAATCCGGCCGCGGTAGCGCCACGCTGCCACGCCGGCATGGAAAATCGCGAGAAAGCGCACCGCGATCGCCGTGTTCGCTCCGGGGTGCCACAGCTCCAGCGCCATCGCGCCATAGGCGAGCCCCAGCGCGACGAGCACCGCCGGATAGGCGCGCCCAAGCGCGCGCACCATGAACAGCGCGAGGAGAATGGCGTACATCCATAGCTCCCACGACAACGTCCACAGCGAGCCGTTGACGACGCTGGGATAGGGCAGAGCCGCAAAACTGCCGGGCAGGCCGGGAACGAAGCGCATCGGGATGAACATCGTCAGGTCAAAGCCGAGGAACCTATACAGCCACTGATCGTGAAAATAATCCCGCAAGCTCAACGTCGTCACTGCTGGCCCCAGCACCAGCGCCATCGCCAGCACCGCGCAGGCCAGGCCGGGATAAATGCGCAGCACGCGCGACAGGAGAAAGTCGATCGGGTCGCGCCCACGCAGCAGGCTGCGCCCAACCAGAAAGCCGCTGGCGACAAAGAAAATATCGACCGCCAGCGATCCGCTGTCGATGCCCGTCAGCGCCGCGAGCGGCTCACGCCGTTCTGCAGCAAGACCGAAATCGAGACCATAGCTGTGCGCGAAGATCACCGCCGTCGCCGCGACCAGCCGCACGACGCGCAGATTATTGCGCCGACTATCCGCCAGCTGCGCTAATTCGTGCCCCATGCCGGCGAGCTAACATATGCCTGTCAGACAGATAACCCCTGATGCAGAATTCCCCCGGCCCCGAGGCCTCAGCGGGAGTGAAAAGCACTTGCCGGCCTAGGCTCGCCGCTGATCATAAAACACTCGTTAGCGCTGAACCGACGACTTCGGAAACGCGAGAGATCACTCCGAAAGAAGTCTCCATCGTCGGGAACTGTGTAGCATCGCACCGTAAAATCTCACGCCAAGTGTGGGAAGAATGTGGGGTAGCCGGCAGCGGCAAAGAATTTTTCGTTGAAAAATCAGATTTATAAGAAAGAATGCGAGATTCCTCCCGCTCCACCTGCGCAGCGTCGAAGATGTCGTCCAAGAGGAGGCGCGCACCGACGACGACCGCGGCGTGAACGCTGCCGGTTTGAAAACGGCTCAGAGGCGACATCTCTGGATTCACGGACCGACGACATATCTCAAGCATTCACGCCTTGCGGCGAAACTTGCCCTTGATCACCTTGCCACCCGAGCGCAGCTCGTCGAGATAATCGGACCACCACTGTGCCATACGGACCCGCTCAGCCCAGTGCGCGCCCCGATGGTACGCAGCCCTGACCCGGTCCCTCTCGGCATGGGCGAGAGCGCGTTCGATCGCGTCCGGGTGCCACAAGCCCGATTCGTTCAGAAGTGTGCTGGCCATCGCCCGAAAGCCGTGGCTGGTCATCTCGTCCGAGCCATAGCCCAAACGCCGCAGCGCGACGTTCAGGGTATTCTCGCAGATCGGACGCTTTGTGGTGTGGAGCGCCGGGAAGAGAAACTCTCCGGGGCGAGCCACGGCGCGCAGCTCGCGCAAGAGGTAAAGCGATTGCCGGGAGAGCGGAACCGCGTGCGGCTGCTTCATTTTCATCCGCTCGGCAGGAACACGCCAGACGTTGTCCGCGAAGTCGATCTCGCTCCATTTGGCCTGTCGCAGTTCGCCGGGTCGCAGGAACACGTGCGGCGCCAGTTTCAGCGCGCACAAAGTCTCGGGACGCCCTTCATATTCGTCGATAGCGCGCAGCAGTAGGCCGACCTTGGCTGGTTCGACGATCGCCGCATGATGCTTTGTCTTGGGAACGATCAGCGCGCCGCGTAGGATGTCGGCGGGGTTCTGCTGTGTGCGTAGGGTCGCAAAGGCATAGCGAAAGACCCGGCCTGCGAACGACCTCAATCTGAGCGCGGTTTCGAAATGCCCGCGTCGCTCTATCCGTTTCAGCGCGGCGAGCAACTCGTGCGGCGTGATCGAGGCGATTGGTCGATCCGCAATTCCCTTGAGCAGTTCGAGGAACCAGCGCGCCTTCTTGATCGTCGCTGGCGACTTGCCCTCGCGCTCCATCTTTTGGATGAACTCGTCGGCAACAAGCTTGAAGGTGGTCTGTGCGGCGAGTTCGGCTTTCAAGCGGCGCTGGCGCTTCTCTTCCGCGGGATCGATGCCGTCGACCACCTCGGACCGGGCTAAGTCTCGCAGCTTTCTAGCCTGCTGAAGGCTGACCTCGGGAAAGCTGCCGAGCGACAGCTTCCGATCGATGCCCGCAATCCTGTAGCGAAACCGCCAGAGCAGAGACCCTGACGGCTGCACCAGCAGAAAGAGACCGTCGGAATCGGCAACCTTATATGGACGCTTGGCAGGTTTGAGCGTCCGAATCTCGACAACCGTAAGCATGGGGCCACGCCTCCTGATCTGCTCGTGGCCCCTCGATTCGTGGCCCCTTTTGAGTGGGCCACGGCGGAACATAATGAGATTTCTCGGGACCCGCGACAGCCAATTTACCGCAGATTTCTGCGGTTTTCTAGGGGTGTTCCCGTTTTGGACTGGTGCCGCTTACAGGACTCGAACCTGTGACCCCCGCATTACGAAGGCGATGGACAATTTCGAGAATAACTATTTCTTACATGAGCTTAGGGGACTAACCAAGACAACAACCCCTGAGTACCCACGACGGACCCAAACTCGCCTGAAATCGGCATCACGTCACTGCCTACCGAAAGCACCTTCGTAGGGAGCAAGTCGCCAAATCGACCTGCGCCCTCCCTCAGCCTGCCCCCTAGATTGCATTCTTTGCCGACTGGCACGAAAGTCTGCGAAACTGCCGAGAACCACCGTTCACTTGGCTACATGGGGAGGCTGGCGCATGCAGGTCACGAGTTATGGTCTATTTTGGCGCGAGGATGAGATCGATTGGCATCCAGGCGGCGGCAACCGGGATAGTTTTCGCTTGCTTGGCAGGATCGGTGCTCAGCGAGGCAAGCTTCGCGTTGCAGACTTTCGGCAACAGCAAGGTATCTACATTCTGTACGACGAATATGGACCAAGCTACGTCGGCCTCACGCGCAATCAAGGTCTCGGAAAGCGCCTAAAGGATCACAAAACCGACCATCTTGCGGGCAAGTGGGATCGATTCAGCTGGTTCGGGTTTCGGCCATTGGTAGCTTCCGGCCCAAGCGGTCTTACAGAATTGGGAAGTCCGCAGACAGATGTCTCCGAAGATACCAACACCACTATCGGAGATCTTGAAGCCCTGTTGATCCGGGCGATTGGCCCAAAGCGAAATCGACAACACATGAGTTTTGATTGTGCGGATCGGTGGACACAGATTGCTTACGATGATTTCGACAAATATCTCAAACGTGTAAAACCTAGTGCGCAGAAATCCCCCACTGAGTTAGCATAATGAGAGCGGAGCTTGCTTGTTTTACTATGAAGAATCCTTTTGAGTAACGGTAGCCCTTTGCTTGCATCTGCCGAATGGGCGCCCTTTGTCGAAGGCTTCGGTCCACCCGCAGCTGGTGGAAAATGGGGTAAACTGGAAACCTTGTGGCACGGAACGCATTTGACCTCAGCGTTAAGAATCGCTGAAGACAGAATGATCTCTGGGGGTCTAATTTACGACGGAAAGCTACGAGACACACGAACTGAGGTGATATATTTCTCACCAAATACATGGGGTAACGGGAGTCGCTACGGAAGCTTTCAGTTCGAAATAAACTGGAGCACCTTAATCGATGGCCGATCACTCTATTGGGTCGAAGCGATCCGTGACTATCAAATACCGATCTACAGATTTCTCGTTTCTCGCCGCAACGTGAGCCATCTCCCCGTCCAGGCATACGATCCCGAACTCGACACGGGACCACTCCGGCGTATGGGTGACGAATGGTATTGGGCGACAGGATCGGCGGCTGAGGTGGTAATCGACGAGGCTGTTCCGGTGCATGACATTTCGCGCCTTCGCTTCGACAAACATCACGATGATTATTGCAGCGAATGGTGGCTTAACGGCAAATGTCCGGAGAAGGGGTGGTCTGGCAGTTGGAACGCCCACGCCAAGTTGGTCGCCTGCCTCCTAGGAAGACCCCTCAAGACGTTAAATCAGCTATTAGTCGAACATGACATCTTGGCATTCGGCGTGGAGTCGGCCTTAAGCCAAGTCTGGGTTAGGCTGATCAACGGCAGAAAATTCGGCGGCTCGATCACCGATGATGAAACCGCAACCCAGCTGATACTCAGCGCTCTTTTGACATTTCATGCAGGCGATACGGACGGTGCCCGGCGCATAATTGACCTGATTGACACCAGAGAACGCGCCGAACGAGTTTTGCTCGAGGCCATCAGGCAGCGATTTGATACTCCGTCATTCAATTGGTCCTAAGATTCAAGTTTTGCGGAGCCTAGGCGGCCCCCCGCTCGCAACACAGCCCAAGCGGTCGCGAGCGAGCGATGCCAACCATCCCACTTGGCGCGGGCCAGATTCCCTTCGTTACATCAAGTTGCGATAGTTGCCGTTCTCGTCGCGGCTCCATCGGTGGCCGATACCCTCCTTGAGAATGATACCCGCGTGGCTCGATTTGAAGCCAAGGCGCTTCGCCGCACCGATGAGCCGGGGTCCGGTGTTGATACCTCTGTCGATCAAGGCACTGAGCGCAACCTCGGCGTGATCGTGCAGATTGGTGCCGCAGCTTTCCAACAGCTGCCGGACGTCCCGGAATATCACGTTGACCTCCTCTTCTGGCGCGTCGCTGGGCAGTTTGATGCTAGGGGGTGGCACGGGCGCGAGCGGCACGGTCGGCGTGATGATAATGTCTTTGGCGGAAGCCATGGTTGGTAACTTTCAAAAAAAGAAAGGGAAATACCCCCGCCCACACGCCAGCCGTTCGGGCCAGAATGTGGACGGGGATAGAATTTCAGAGTTCCGGTGAGCCCTGCATCCTCCTGGCCCCGGCCTCGACGGCGGCGAGCAAGGTGTCGTTGGCGGCATGGGAATACCGAAGTGTGGACTTGTGATCGGCATGACCAAGCACCCGCCCCACCGCGAATAGGTCGATGCCCGCATTGATCATGAACGATGCCGCAGAATGGCGCAGATCATGGATGCGAAGTCCCGACAGTTTCGCCGCATCCCGTGCCGTGTGCCACCCGTGTTTGATCGTCACGAACGGTTTGAGGGTTTCGGGATTCGGCAGGACATAGGGGCAGTTGGTGAACCTCGGCACCATTTTCAGGATGGCGAGGGCAGGTTCCGACAGTGGCACGCGCCGTGGTTTGCCGGTTTTCGATGTCGGGATAAGCCACTGCCGCTTGTCCAGGTCGACATTCTTCCACTCGGCCTGTAGCAGCTCAGATACTCGCGCGCCGGTATAGAGCAGCATGGCGATGATATGGACCAGCTGCGGGTTGCGTGACGCTTGCGCTGCCGTCAGCAAACGCTTGGTCTCCGCCGCGTTCAGAAAGCGGTCCCGTGCGTTGTTGATTGGCTTGCGGGGTATGCCCTTAACCGGATTCCTGACGACGCCGGCAATATTCCAGCGCATTGCTAGTTCGAACGAGCGGTTGAAGATCATACGGATCTTCTCGACCGTTGCGGGTGCCAATCCCTCCTCGCCCTTCTCCGCCAGCCATTTCGCAACCTCGGGCTGCGCGATGTCGGAGAGATACCTCTTCTCCCACTTTGGCAGGATATGCCGCCGTACATACATCTCGGTGGTGTCGTAGCTGCGCTGATATGTCTTGGCATAATCGAGGTGCTTCTGGGCAAGTTCGCCATAGGCCGGTACGGCTTTCCTCTCCGCCTTTTTGACGGCAGGATTGCCGCCAAGGACGACCTCTGAACGGAGACGCTGAGCCTCCTTTCGAGCCTTGTCGAATGTGATGTCGCCGTAGGCAGCGATTCTGTGCTGCTTCTGATCGCCGTGGGCGTCTTGGTACCGCAGGTAGTAGCTGCGACCGCCACTCGACCGGACCTCAAGCACGAAGCCGGTGATGGAAGTGTCGTAATAGTCCGTCTTTTTCTTGCCGGGTTCGCATTGGGCGGTCAGGCAAAAGGTATGGTCGAGTTTCACTTTTGGCATGGTAAATTCCTTTTCTTTGATGTGAGTTAGGCTCGCAGGGGGGGCGGTGGTCGCGCGCCTAGGTCCGATCCAGGCGCAGCGATTTCGACGACTGGCGGGGCACTGGGGGCACCAGAGCGGGGCGTTGAGGGGACGATCGCGGCGGGGTGGTCGCGTCTGCGAGGGCGCAGACTGCCAGTTTTTCGCCGTTCCAGTTTTCAATCACCCGAGCCGCTGAAATTCTGGCGGGTGAGCTGAATCCCGAAAAACTGCGGAAGGGCGAAAAACTGGTGAGCGCCGGAAAGCTGCGAACTGGACTTCTGCCCGAACGCCCCATCGCCTTCAGCCGCCCGGTGGTGTGACTTCGCCGTCGAGACCGCCCGCATTTCGCAACAGGGTGAACATCATTTTGTTATGTGCAGTGCGAGCGAACGACCAATGATGCTTCCCCGGTTCCTCCCCGGTATAGCGCTCGATGATCTTGGTAGCGGCGCGGCGACTGATCTTGGCTCGATCGGAAACCGCATTCCGCAGCGCCATTTTGGCATTCACGCCCTCGGTGATGCACGTGATGACGACGGCAATGATCTCGGCGTCCGACCGTTCTTCCTCGGTCCGCTTGATGCCTTCGAGATCGGCCTGCTCGACCAGCCTTACCGACGCCAAGCGTTCCGCATATGAAACATGGTCTTCTGCCGCATAGGCGTAGGCAACGGATTGTACGCCGCCGCCCCGGCCTTTCAACCGCGTGAACTCGACGAACTTTTCGCCCGCGTTGCCCACCAACGGCACCTCGTCGATGATGTAGCCAGCATCAAAATCGTCCAGGATATCGGACGTACCAGCATGGACAGCTTTGCCGTCATCGCTCTTGCGCTTGTTGGTATGCGCCAAGCCGAGCACGGAACCGCCCGCCGCGACAAACTGACGACAGACGTTGGCAAAGTCGCTCGCCTGCTTCTTGTGCATCAGGTCGACGAACTTTTTCAGCGTATCGATGACCACCAGCGTTCCGCGCGCCGCATCGTTTCGGACAGCATCAAGCAGGAGCTGTTCGAGGTGTTCCGCTTTGAAGCCTCGCTGCCCCGGAACGAGCGTGTGAGCGCCGATTTCGTCCAGGAGGCCCAGCTTTGCAGCGATTCCAGCACTGCTATCGTCGGCATTGATGAAATAGACGTCGCCGGCCGCAATCCGATTTTGCTCCACCGCTTCGGACACCATGTGGAGGCACAAGAGGGTCTTGCCGGTGTTGTGCTTGGCATAAAATACGGTTGCCTCGCCACGTAAGCACACGTCTCCGAGAAGCGGGGTAGCGGCTTGGGCGAGTCCCTCATATTTGGCGGCCTGCCCGATCAGGCTGTATTTCCTGAACGGACTGTCTTTGCCCGATGGTGCGGTTGTGGCTGGCGCCTCGGTGACGACCGTCGTGCAGGGCTTGAAGTCGTCCTGCATAATCGTGCTGACATTCGCACCGGCATTGCGCGCACGGGCAATCAGCGTGGCGATTGTGATGGGGTTCGCAACGTCACCGCGAAACGACCGCCACTTGGCTTCGATATCGGCGCGACCTTTGTATGACCCGGCTTTCTTGCTCCAGGCATCGGCCAGTTCGAGCCCGTTATCGCTGCCAGCCGTCTCGTGAAATACGGCCATAAGCACGTTCAGCCAGTCCTGATAGCCGCAGTCCGGATCAATGTGGCTGAGCAACTCCGATAGGGTGGTAGCATCCGTGGTGACGGCGGGCCGTTCTTCCGGAACGTCGGGCGCGGGGCGAGGTGCAGCGCGACCGTTGTGTTGGAAAACTGCATCGACGAAATCCTGATGCACCCGGCTCATATCGTCCCGGTGGCGGGCCTCCAGACGATCGACAGATTTGTCCTGGCTTGGCGTGAGCAGGACGGAATTCCTACCTGCACGCACATCGATCCGGTCAGCGAACGTTTCAGTGTGATGCGAATCTGCCTTGGCAAACGTGCCCTTAGTCAGCCGGTAGTGGTGATGATGCCCCCGCCGCGTTTTGATGACCAGCGACGGCACCACGCCGAATTGCAGTTCGATACGTGACAGGGCTTCATCGGCCTCAGGACTATCAGCATCAAGCACGAGCTGGGTATCATCAAGGACCGCGCCCACCTCATGATCCGGGTGCCGTGTCCAGTGCTGACGCACAGCCTCGACGGACAACTCGTCCAGCCAAGGGTGATATGCTGTTGCCGGTCGCTTCTGGCCTGGCACCAAGGGAATGACACGGTAGCCAAATTCGAACCACCAGAGGGCACCCTCAAGGTTTGAAGCGAAGGCTACTGTCGACATCGGTTTCGGGACAGAGATCACGATGTCCTTTGCGCTGGTGCGCGTCGGTATTGTGATTGCAGCCTCGGTAATCGGCGGTTGCGGAGGGGTCGAAGGGGGTGACGCTGAAACGGCCACCGCTCCCCCATCTTCACCTCTAGGGAAGATTGTCGATGCATCAATCGCGCTAGCGGTAACGACCGACGGCTTATTGGTACTAGAATGCATATTCATCGCGCGTGCTCTCTGGCTTCCGAGTGATCACTCACTCGGGTGGAAAGGAACTTGGGCGGAGACGACCGGCAATTGGTCGTTCCTTTCTGCAAGTTCGCTTTCCCAGCACAGGCTGGCGAAGCGACTTCTGGCTGCCGGCGGGTAGCTCGCATTAACCGGTCAGGTGTGGTGCCGTGTAGATCGACTTGCGGTTGAGTCAAGCAGTAGCATAGCGTGACCCGTTAACGCCGATTTGCGACGACCCTCGCGACTAAGCCCAACGCGAACACCGCGACCAGCCCAACGATCAGCGCGATCGCATGGTCCCGGATGACGCCAGCCAGCAAGAGGAACAGCAACAGCCCGAACGTCTCGCGGGGCTTGGTGACGACGCCCACGATGATGGCGAGCACCAGTGTGATTATCAAAGCGGCGGCTACGGTGCGAACGATGGCGAGGATGACGCACGCGCCGATAAAGTAGCCAACGACCTTCATTGCCCATCGCCTGCATAGCGACAGCACATCGAGAGCAGATCGGAATCGACGCCATCGGCATCGCTGATGAACAGCACATACGCAAACGCGCTGCCGAACGTGACGATCATCTCGTACCAGCCAGCGTGACCGCCGAGCCAATCCCAGAACGGATGGAAACCCGCGCTACCGAAGCGGGCACCGTCGATCGGCTCGACCAACGGCGAGAAGCCGACGTGTCGGATGATATCGGCTTCTGTGTCTCCCGGATCGACGATCAGATATTCGGTGTCATCGGTTAGATCGTAATCGACGGTAACGAGGGCGGCGATCCGCGCTGCCAACAGGACACGTAGTTGTGGATCGAGGTCGAGCGTGAAAGCGCGCGCCATCGTGGCACGGTCGTAGAGGTGAACCATGATTGAAGCCTTTCGGGCATAAAAAATGCGCCCACGGCTGGATTGCCGGGACGCTGGGTTGCGATTTCGGGTTTGTTGGTTTTTCCAGCCTTTGCGCTTCGAGAGACGGCGCTAGGCGAGCAGTTCAGGTGCGGGTGTCGGATACTCGTTAGGCGGCGTTCCCTGATACATCCGCTGCTACCGCATCACGCTTGAGCAGCTTCAACAGCACGGAATCGACGCCTTGTTCGTCGGGCACGATCAGGACCACGCCGAAGCCATCATCGCTAAGGATGATCGGTGCTTCCATGATGCCGCCATGGTCTATCACCCATTCCCACGGAGGATCGGGAGCGATTGGATATCCCGCCGCCGTTTCGATGGCTGCAAGAGGATCGCCTGGAGCGACGATGATCCAGTTTGCAAGCTCGCCTATGTCATGGCCGCCCCCGGTATCGGAGAGCAGTTGGTCGCGCCGCATAACCAGCAGCGCCTTGATCGCGGGGTTGAGGTGTGAATCGAGCGCGAGGCTCATTGTTGTTGTGTTGGTGATGGTCAGCATGTGGGACTCCAAAAAAAGGCCCCGGATTTCTCCGAGGCCCCGGGGCGGGTGATGCGTCAGCTTACAAGTTGCCAGATATGAGATCGTTCGGCTGACCTTATCGAACCGTGCGCTCGTCGAGCATCCTAACGACCAAGGCAGAGACATTTACGGGTACAATCGGGGGCCAACGCCCGAATTTTGAGTAATATACTTGTTCAAAACTGGTAGCCACGCGCTCAGCGTCAGAACCATTGGCGAAGCTATTTAGTATCGCTATTAGATCGGGATCGCCTTGATATACGAGTAAAGCGCGATCAATCGCGCTTAAATAATATGCTTCCCGCGCTGCCCTCATTTGAACATCTATAGGGAGCCTGACGTATCTCCTAAGTGGGATACCAAACTGTGGGTTTGCAAGTCGGATGAATTCATATCGCACCTCTGGAGAGCAATTTTCTAGCTCTTGCTCTTCAACTTGAAGTGGACTCATCCCACCAATCGCAGCTTGCGCAATCATCGCAACCGCCAACATGACCTGGGTCATGATTGGGCCTCGCTTGATTGTGAATGGTGGGGATGTTTCCGCATTGGAAGTCGCTGCGCAGGCGGCGGTAGCGGCGCGTTAGGTATCTGATTCTCTGTCATTGAGTCCTCCCGTTGAAATGAGCGTCACCGATCCAGTCCGGCAAACGCAAGTAAAAATGACACGATTGGTATACAGACCCGTGGGCGCGGTTGCGGCCAAGTCCGGGCATGGATGTGGTTCAGCTTCTCGGTGTTAATGTCCGACACCATCGGAAGCTGAAGGGTATGTCGCAGGAGCGTCTCGCGCTCGATGCAGGTATGGAGCGCAGCTACGTCAGCGATCTGGAACGCGGGATGCGCAATCCCTCAGTGCGAGCGCTTGGACGATTGGCGGACGCGTTGGGAGTGCGCCCAGCCGTGCTGCTGGAAGACGGCAACATCTAAATTCAGGTGTTGATCAAATAAGATACCCGCCTCGCCGTGCGTGAACGCCGCGAAAAAAAATGCGACAGTTCGCGCCTCCCCGCTGATGACGAAACGGCTATCGCGCGGTAGACGGTGCGCAACGTAAGCGGGGGTTTGAATGGCGAACGAAGAGCTGGTCCAGCGGAAATATCTCGCGACCGGCGAACTAAAGGGTGACAAGTTTGGCGCATTTGAGGAGCTGAACATCGGAGCAACCTCGGTTTCCGAGTTGGCCTCAGCCGGAGTGTCCTTTACCGCCCCTGCGACCGTCGATTACCCTTTCCAGGCATATAAGGCTCCCAAATCACCGGGAGCGGCCAAGCCCGACCGCGTGTTCTTGCGACGAACTGATGCTGGACTGCTTCCCGTCGCTGTCGGCGAGCATAAGGCCAAATCAAAGCTAACAAGCGACAAGGCTCACCTGAAGGCGGCGGAGCAGGTATTGTTCGCTGCGGCTGCGGTTGGCGCTCGGATCGCGATTACTACGGACGGCGCGAAATGTAGGTACGTCGACGTAGAAGCCTCGCTAACTGGCGGGGCAATCGTGTACTTCGCTGAGAAGCGCGATCTGAATCCGAGCGTTCTTGAAAATCTGATCGCCGGGGACGCCTCGGTTGCAAAAAACCCGCGTGCTCTTTCAGAAACTGTCTGGCAGATAATTTGGCACGCCACGAAGGAAGATCCGAAGACCTGTCTGCTAACGTTCGTCGAAATATTCGTGTTGAAATTCCTGTCGGACAATCTGCCCACAAGCACGTTCCCGGAAGCGTACAGGTTTTACAGCCTCTTGGACGGTCAAGACGTATTTAAAAAGCGGCACGGCAAGACGGAAATTGCCTATTATGTTTCCGCGATCAGGCCATTTATTAAGCAACTATTCCCAGACAACGTCCTCTCAGAGGATAGTGATGTTGCTGACATTTTTGGATTGAAGACGATCGTATCTAAGACATCAATCATAAATGGCTTCGCATTTCTCAAATCGTCATCGGAGACACTTGATAGTTTCAATAGAACGTTTCTCCAAATTCTTGAGGCATTTCACAAATTTGGTCCTCTGACGTCAATAGACCCGGAATTTAAGTTAAGACTATATGAAACATTTTTGAAAAATACCCCAAGACAGCAAAAACTCGGCCAGTTCTTCACGCCGCGCAATATAATGCGCCAAATGATTCGTATGGCACAACTTGAAAAGTTGAAGGATAATTCGGTTGTACTCGACCCTGCGGCGGGTGTCGGCGGGTTTGTTTTGGAACCCTTGCTGATCGAAGGCGCACTGAAGGGAAACATTCACTTTGCCGATGGCAAGCCGGTCCGCCGCGTTAAAATTATTGGCGTAGACGTCGATGCGAATACGCATATCTTGGCTAAAGCTAACATGCTTATCCATTTGGCTGAAATTCTGCGGGATCCGAGCACGACTCTTCCCGCTCTAAACACGGCGATGGCTGAAACCTTCGTCCTAATGCACAGCAATGAAACGCTGGGAGCATTGGAGAACCCACCCAGTGGGTCTGTCGATGTGATTCTGACAAATCCTCCGTATGTCACCCAAGGCAGTAAGATTTATCGGGATGAGGTCAGCGAAACCAAGGGAACGAGGAACGGTCTCGACCTCCGCGATTATTACGACCGCTGGGGCCTCGGTGTTGAGGCCCTGTTCATGCGCTATATCTCCGGCGCGCTCAAGCCGGGGGGACGAGCATACGTCATTGTTCCCTTGGGGATGTTGAATCGCACTGAGCCGAGGCCGAAGCAAAAATTGCTCGACGAATGTAATTTGGTCGCGTCAATCACCTTGCCGCGCAACGCGTTTTTCAACACCTCGCAGCCGACAAGCATTCTTGTTATCGAAAAGCGGCACACCGAAGTTGACAGCCGCCCACCGATTTTCTGTGGTTTTGTGCGCACCATTGGCGAGACACTAGACGTGCGGCGTGTTCCGACACCTAACGAGAATGATCTTGAAACCGTCGCGGATCGTTTCATCGAATGGGATGCTGGTCGCACTGCGCCTCAGGCAGAAAGCCCACTCGTAAAAATCGTCCCGGCAGACAGCTTCAGCCCAAATGACCGCTGGGACACCGCAAGGTTCTGGACCGAAGACGAAATGGTCGCGCTAGGGGTCAAAGCCTCAGCCGTTGAGCGCACGGAGTTCATCGACGACGCCATAAACCAGATTCAGGAAATCGTCTCGGATTTGGAGGCCGCAAAGGCTGAACTCGCTGCCCTGACATCGGGGGAGACGAGAGAAGTTTCACTGTCTGATGAAAGCCTCTTTAAGGTCCGCTCGGGTGAGCGCGTGCGGAATGAAGACATTGAGAATAACAGAGGGAACATCCCTGTTTTTTCGTGTTTCAAGGATGCCGACGCTATCAAAGGGCGCATATCCCCGGATTGGTTGATCGAGAACGGCATACCCGTCGAAGAACACCCCCTCGTGACGGTCATCGCCAATGGCGCTAAGGCTGTGGGAAAGGTGTTCGTTCGCCGGGAAGAAAAATACGCGATCACTGACGATGTCATCGGGATCGAGGTCATCTCGGATGCAATTGATCTAGATTTTCTCGCTTCCGAACTGCGGCGGTCAATCGCAGCTGGTAATTTTATTTATGAAGCTAAATTGTTTTCAGGAAGAGTGAAGCAGCTAGCGGTCGCTATCCCAACACTGCCGAATGGTTCTTTCGATCTTGAGCGCCAACAAACAATAGCTGTGGCCGTAAAGCGGTTCGATCTCATCCGCGCCAAATTACATGATATCGGCGACTGGAGCGCGACGGCTCGAATTTCATAGCGCTTGTTCCGTTACGGCACGCGAGCGCATTTCAAATGCAATCGCTGAAGCTACCGACGCGGGATTTGCACCTTTGAACGTGCCTCTCGGTTCAGTGGATTCACGCGGCGCTTGCGGCTTCAGAGCTAAGCCGTAGGCTTAAACGGCAAGATTGACGGGCGATATCGATCGCAGTTCCCGACAAAACGTTCAGCACGCCTGTTCCCAAGCCATTCCGATGGTATCGACCGTGGCTATGCGACAAGCAGGCAGGGCGCACGTCATTTTACAAGTTTGAGGTTAAGATGGTACGTAGCGGCCGGGAGGGATGTCCGTGACTATACAGCATCTTCACACATTTTTGGTCTATCCGAACAAAGGCGCGGCGGAACCGCATGCCATTAGTGGCGCTGGAGTTCCCCTTGAGGGCGAGGTTTTCGACGTCCTTGACGATGTCTATTCAGCCACAGACCGAGAGTGTAAAATCGATATCTCGTTTAATCGCGCCGCTGATGGCGAGGCCGCGAACGAATGCCGAGACCTATTGCTAGCATATGCGAACGCACCGTCCGTTGCGACAGGCTTACCCCTCGCCGATCGGCTCGGCATTCATACCACCAGGCGATCAGCTCTCGGATTGCTGTTCCTTGCCGTCGGTACGATCGATCAGGAGACCAAGGTCATTGTCGCTCGCTTCGCAGCGAACAGCGGCATCTTGGCAAACGAAAATCCGGAGCAGCTCACCGTCAGTTTTATCAAACAGGTCTTCATGAGGAGTGCCGGAGCCTACAAAGCGGTTGCCTATCAAGGGCCGCTCACCCCGCAAGCGTTTTGGTCCGGTAAGGCCGTGGACCGTCAGATAAACAGCCGAGAGGTGGAGGTCTCACAATACTGGATCACGGATTTTCTCGATTCTGATTTTCGAACGACGTCGGCCCAAGGAACGAGAGTGCTCGCCGTTGCCATGCGGAACGCGGCGAGAAAATCGAATAACATCAAAGTGAAACAAGAAATTGCAGCATCGGCTACCCTCGCCCCTAATCTCAACCAGCAGGTTATGACCGGTGTTGAGTTTCTGGAGCAGTTCGCTCTTTCGGCTGAAGCGAAGCACGCAATTAGTTCGGAATTCCGACACGCCGGGTTGGCCAACGAACAGTTCCGATTCAGTTCGGAGGAATTTGAACGCCAACTTCCCTATCGAACGGTCGAACTGAATTCAGGGGCGATGTTGACCGCACCGGCTGCTGAGTTCGACGAGGTTTTCGAGAGAGGTGACGCCAATGAGGCTGGCGAGGTGACTTATACCGCCACCGGCGTCGAGGTGGGCGTTAAACTGACTCGGATCGCGCGATGAGCCTAAAAGATGATTACCGAGCGCGCTATCAGTCTGTTCTGGCTTCTCTCGCAGTCGAACTGCAGGCGTTCATTGAGGACATCCTGAAGGGAGAGCCGCGCATAGATCGGGTATCGGCGCGGCCCAAGGAGATTGCCAGGTTCCTTAAGAAGGCGGAAAATATCGACCTGGACGGAAATCCAAAATATGCCCATCCAATGCATCAAATTCAGGATCAGGTAGGCGCAAGGATTATCGTATTCTATAAATCAGACGTTCAACGGATTTCGGAAATTTTGCTAAAATATCTTCGACCGACTGAAACCAAAGATCTCGTGCCAAATTCCGAATGGCAGTTCGGGTATTTTGGCCGTCACTTTGTTTGTCTTTTCCCTCGCGAAATCATCAACCCGGATTGGCCTGTAGAGCAGATTCCAGAGTTTTTCGAGCTTCAGATCAAAACGCTCTTCCAGCACGCATGGTCGGAAGCTAATCACGATCTTGGCTACAAACCCGAAGGTGGCGAGCTGACGGGTGATCAGTTACGAATGCTCGCGTACACGTCAGCGCAAGCATGGGGCGCGGATCGAGCATTCGACGAACTTCATAGTAATATTCAGACGCTTCAGTAGTAACACCGATGGCGAGATCTCCAAGTATAACTGAGGGCCCGTCGCGACGGATAGGAGAGATTTGGGGTCAGAACATTATTCCGGTCCTGCTTCGGCCACGCAAGGAACCTCCTCTATTCGTGCGGTTGCCTTACGCAATGGAAAACCGGGCTTGGCTGCAAATGTGTGGCCGTATCAATCCGAAATTGGTCAGAAGCGCGAAGACCAGCAGAGTTCACTGGGAGGTTCCGATGGCGTGGTTCAATCCTCTCATTGAAAAGTGTGCGAAGAAATATGGCAGGGTTTATGTTGTCCAACCTCTGAACCGGACCGAGATTTGCGCAGAATCGTGCTGGAACGCGAAGTATGAAACTTGCCAATGTTCGTGCTTCGGGACCAACCACGGTGGAGGCAGACCCGCCGGCGCATGGAAGGAAATCAGTGAAGCATTTGCCATTCGGTGGTCAGGCGGGGAGCTCGCCTGTCGCCTTATAGTCGATGCGGGCGGGCGAGCGCGCGGCACGGGAAGTTGCACACCTCCGCCTTGAGCGTGCCTGCGGTCCATATTAGGATACGGGCTGCGCACTATAATCGGCAATGCACAGGAGCTAGGTGGAAGCGGCTGCTTTGACGCAGGCAGGCGCGCCAACCGAATAAGCTTCGATCGCCTTGAATGGTAAGGGCAAAGGTGGAGTGGGATTGGCGTGGGTTGAGCTCACCCGCCTACTAAAGTGACCCAAGCAGGACCCAAACGAGCACCCTGCCGAAAGGCACGTCCCACGCAACTATCGGGATTCCCTTCTGAAAGGGCTGGTGCCGCTTACAGGACTCGAACCTGTGACCCCCGCATTACGAATGCGATGCTCTACCAACTGAGCTAAAGCGGCGTGCGTCCCGGCCTGATGGTGGTGACGAGGGCGGGCGCTTATCAGGTCGCTCGCGGGCTGACAAGCCGGCGACAACTCCGCAACCCGCGCTTTACGCATCGTTTACCATGGGGGGTGCACAAGGTCCCGGTAACCACGGCGCCACGGCCATCAGGGGCAAACCGACTCATGGATAATGTTCGCGGCTTCGACGACGAGGATCGGACCGAGACCGGCTATCACGACGATGCCGACAGCATCGTCGAATCGCCGCAGATCGAGATCGGCGGCGACGAGCGTCGGATGCATGTTCGCGCCTATAATCACTGGGTCTCGTTGTTGCGCGGCCGTGCCTACCCGCTGATCGAGGATCTCGATCCCGAGAATATCGCCGATTTCGGTCCGCACAGCGTGTTGCTCGACTTTTCGCGCGGCATCGAGAATCCGGCGATCGCCTTTCTCGGTCGCGCGCTGCGCGAGGAATGCGCGCTCGAATCGGGCGTCACGCATATCGCCGACGTGCCGGCGCGCTCGTTGCTGTCGCGGCTGACCGACCATTATCTCCAGATTATCGCCAACCGCGCGCCGATCGGCTTCGAGGCCGAGTTCGTCAGCACGCGCGGCCACAACACCATGTATCGCGGCATCCTGATGCCCTTCTCGTCGGACGATGATTCGATCGACTTCATCTATGGCGTGATCAACTGGAAGGAACTGGTCGACGCCGAGACGCAGGCGCGGCTCAACGCCGAGCTTGACGCCGCCGTGCGTACCGCGCCGAAGCCGAGCGCGTCCGCGCCGGTCTGGGCGGATGGCCCCAGCGCCGGTTTCGATGCGCCGGCCGAGGACGATACCGTCGAGGTCGCGCCCGTTGCCGCACCGTCCACCGCGCTGACCAGCCTGACCGACCGGCTGATGCTCGCGCAGCAGACCGCCGCCGCGGTGCGCGCCGCCGACACGCGCACGCGTGCCACGCTGTACCGCGCGCTCGAACGCGCGCACGATTTCGCCGCCGCCGCCGACAGCGATCCCGCCGGCTACGAGGCGTTGCTCGATCAGGCCGGCATCGCCGTCCAGTTGCGCGCGCCGATGACTCCGGTGGTCAAGCTCGTGTTCGGCGCCGATTACGACAAGACGCGCCTGACCGAATATGCCGCGGTGCTGGCTCATGCCCGCCGCCACGCTGTGCCGCCGGGCGGCCTCGGCGAATTTCTCGATCGTACCGAGGGCGGGATCAAGGGCGTGGTGAAGGCCGAGCGCGCCGCCCGCGCGCCCGCCGCAACGCCGCAGCCCGACGCCGCGACGCACTTCGAACAATTGCCGGCACTGGCGACGCTGACGCTCGATACGCACAGCGCCTCCGGCGATTTCGTCGTGCTGCTGGCGCGCGCCGGTACTGCCGGCACATTGGACATCGTTGCCGCGCTTGGCGGTGATTCGGCCCTGACCCGGCGCGTGATGCGCCAGGCAGCGATGTAACAAAGCTGCCGGCCCGGTACCGCCGGGCCGGCAGATTTTCCGCGATATCGGCGCTGCGGCGCAGCATTATTTCGCAACTGCCACAAGCCTTGAGCCGCGCGATTGGCGGGCGCATAGGATGGCGCATGGCCAAAAACACCATCGCTTCGCTGTCGGATGCGCTCGCCGCCCGGCTGACCAAAGGTGCGCTTCCGGGCGAGTTGCAAGGGTTCGGCAAAGCCGAGCGGGCCGAGGCCGCGCGCTTCCTCGCCGCGACCGGCGAACGCCGCGCCGCCGGCACCGCCGTGCTGGCGATCGAGGCGATGAGCGGTACCGACCCGCACCGCCGTATGCGCCTCGCGATCGTCAATGACGACATGCCCTTCCTGGTCGATTCGATCGCGGGGACAATCGGCGCGCACGGCCTGGGTATCGACCGCATCATCCATCCGGTGATCGACGTCGCGCGCGACGCTGACGGCGGGCTGACCCAGGTCGGCACCGGCGGTGTCACCGAATCGATGATCTATATCGAGATGGATCGTGCCGACGCACGCGAGCGCCGCGACCTCGCCGCCGCGCTGGAGAGCAATCTCGCCGACGTCCGCGCCGCGGTGACCGACTGGCCGAAGCTGCAGGAGGTGCTCGCCGCTGACATCGCCACGCTCGGCGACGGTGAGGGCGCCGTGCTGCTGCGCTGGTTCCTCGACGGCAACCTCACCCTGCTCGGCCATGAGCGCTGGGAGGGCGATCGCTGCGCGGTGACACTCGGCATCGCGCGCCATCCGCACGCCGTGCCGATCCTCGCCGAGGCGTCGCGTGCGCTGGCGATGGCATGGTTCGAAAAGGGCGGCGAGGCACCATTGCTGCTCAAGTCGAACCAGATCGCGACGGTCCACCGCCATGTCCCGCTCGACCTCGCGCTGGTGCCGGTGTTCGCCGGCAAGAAGGTCGTCGGCCTGTCGATTCATGCCGGGCTGTGGACCAGCGCCGCGCTGACCGCCGCGCCCGAGGACGTGCCGCTGCTGCGCACGCGGCTCGCCGCGCTCGAGGAAAAGTTCGGCTTCGACCCCAAGGGCCATACCGGCAAGGCGCTGACCCATGCGCTGGCGGCGCTGCCGCACGACCTCGTCACCGGCTTCACGCCCGAGGCGCTCGAGGAAGTCGCGCTGACCGCGATGTCGCTCGCCGATCGGCCGCGGCCCAAGCTGGTGCTGGTGCGCTCGATCCTCGGGCGGCATCTGTTCGCCTTCGTCTGGCTGCCGCGCGACGACCTGTCGACCGCGCGCCGCGTCGCGATCGGCGAACTGCTCGCCGAGGCGGCCAATGCCAGCCTGCTCAGCTGGTCGCTGGCGCTGGAAGACGGCGTGCTGGCGATGATGCGCTTCACGCTCGACCTGCGCGGCGCCGGCGTGCTGCCCGACACCGCCCCGCTCGACGCGCGCATCGCGCGGATGGTGCGCGGCTGGGTCCCGGCGGTCGAGGCCGCGCTGGGCGAACTCGGCGAAACCGCACGTGCGACGCGGCTGGCGCTGCGCCATGCGGCGACCTTTCCCAACACCTACCGCGCCGCCAACGCCGCCGAGGAAGCGGCGCGCGACATCGTCTGCCTCGCGCGGCTCGAAGATCCCGGCAGCCGGACGGTGCGGCTGTACCGCGACGCGCAAGGCTCGGCGCGGCTGAAGATCTATCGTCTCGGCGGCGCGCTCGCTCTGTCCGACGCTGTGCCGGTGCTGGAGAATTTCGGCTTCCGCGTGATCGAGGAAGTGCCGACCGCGCTGACCGACGAAGCGCAGGGCTTCATCCACGAATTCCTGATCGAGGCGACCGGCGGGGTCGTCAATATCTTCGACGGCGATACGCATGTGCTCGAGGCTGCGATCGCCGCCGTGCTCGAAGGCAGTGCCGAGAATGACGCGTTCAATGGGCTGATCCTCGACGTCAACATGGCGCCCGCCGGCGTCGTGCTGTTCCGTGCCTGGTTCCGTTATCTGCGCCAGGCGGGCATGCCGTACGGCCTCGTCACCGTGGTCGACGCGCTGCGTCGCGCGCCCAAGGTTGCCGCCGCGCTGATCGCGCGCTTCGGCGCGGCGCATGATCCGGCGAAGAAGGGCAAGGCGACGGTCGGCATCACCGCCGCTGACGCGGCGATCGATGCCGGGCTCGATGATGTTTCGGCGATCGACGACGACCGCATCCTGCGCGCGATCCGCAACGTCATCGTCGCCACGCTGCGCACCAACGCCTTCGCCCCTGCCGGCGAGACTGCGCTCGCCTTCAAGCTCGATTCGAGCCTGATTCCCGGCCTGCCCGCGCCGGTGCCGTGGCGCGAGATCTGGGTCTACAGCCCGCGCGTCGAGGGCATCCATCTGCGCGCCGGCCCGGTCGCGCGCGGCGGGTTGCGCTGGTCCGACCGGCGCGACGACTTCCGCACCGAGATTCTCGGGCTGATGAAGGCGCAGCGCGTCAAGAACGCCGTCATCGTGCCGACCGGCGCCAAGGGCGGTTTCTATCCCAAGCAGCTGCCGCCGGCGTCGAACCGCGATGCGTGGCTCGCCGAGGGCACCGAGAGCTATCGCATCTTCATCCGTACTCTGCTGTCGATCACCGACAATATCGTCGCGGGCAAGGTCGAGCACCCGCAAGGCGTCGTCGTGCATGATGGCGAGGACCCCTATTTCGTCGTCGCCGCCGACAAGGGCACCGCGACCTTCTCCGACGTCGCCAACGCGATCGCGCTCGAACGCAATTACTGGCTCGGCGATGCCTTCGCCAGCGGCGGCTCGGTCGGCTACGACCACAAGGCGATGGCGATCACCGCGCGCGGCGCATGGGTCAGCGTCCAGCGTCACTTCGCCGAACGCGGCGTCGACGTGCAGACCCAGTCGATCCGCGTCGTCGGCTGCGGCGACATGTCGGGCGACGTGTTCGGCAACGGCATGCTGCTGTCGAAGACGCTGAAGATCGTCGCGGTGTTCGACCATCGCCACATCTTCCTCGACCCCGATCCCGATCCGGCGGCGAGCTGGGAGGAGCGCGCACGGATGTTCGCGCTGCCGCGCTCGTCCTGGGCGGATTACAATCCGGCGCTGATCTCGAAGGGCGGTGGGGTGTTCCCGCGCACCGACAAGGTGATCAAGCTGTCGAAGCAGATCCGCGCCGTGCTCGGCCTTGAGGTGGCCGAGATGGAGCCGACCGCGCTGATTTCCGCGATCCTGAAGAGCCCGGTCGATTTGATCTGGTTTGGCGGCATCGGCACCTATGTGAAGGCGCGCGCCGAGAACAACGTCGCGGTGGGCGATCCGGCGAACGACCGGCTGCGCGTCGATGCCGAGGATCTGCGCGCAACGGCGATCGGCGAGGGCGCCAATCTCGGCGTGACGCAGGCCGGGCGTATCGCCTTTGCGGCGCATGGCGGGCGCATCAACACCGACTTCATCGACAATTCGGCCGGCGTCGATTGCTCGGATAACGAGGTCAACATCAAGATCGCGCTCAACCGCGAGATGATCGAGGGTCGGCTGGCGTACGACAAGCGCAACAAGCTGCTGGTCGAAATGACCGAGGACGTCGCGCACATCGTGCTGGAGGACAACCGTCTCCAGACGCTGGCGCTGTCGATCATGGAGAAGGACGGCGCGCGCGCCGTGCCGAGCTATGTCCGCGCGATCGAGATTTTCGAGAGCAGCGGTCAGCTCGACCGCGCGGTCGAGGGGCTGGCGGGCAATGACGATCTGCTGCGCCGTGCGCAGGAGGGCAGGGGGCTGACCCGGCCCGAGCTCGCCGTGCTGCTGGCGACCGCCAAGCTCGCGCTGCAGGCGGCGATCGAGCATGGCCAGCTCGGGCTCGACCCCGATCTCGCGCCCGACCTGCACGCTGCCTTCCCCAAGGCGATGCGCAAGAAGTTCGCCACCGCGATCGACGAACACCGGCTGCGCGGCGAGATCGTCGCGACCAAGCTCGCCAACCGCGTGATCAACCGGCTCGGCGTGCTCCACCCGTTCGAGCTCGCCGAGGAGGAAGGCGTGGCGATGGCCGACATCGCCGCGATGTTCGTCGTGGTCGAACGGCTGTTCGACCTGCCGGCCTTGTGGGCCGAGATCGAAAGCGCGGCCATGCCCGAGGCGGCGCGACTCGCGCTGTTCGACGAGGTCGCGGTGGCGACACGCTCGCAGATCGCCGATCTGCTGCGCGTGACGCGCGCCGGCAGCAGCCCGGGGCCGACCTATGCCCGGCTCGTCAAGGGTGTGCGCCAGCTCGACCGCCAGACCAAGGCGTTGCTGCTCGAGGCAGCGAGCGCACAATCGGCGCGCATCGCCGCGACGCTCGAGGCGACCGGCGCGCCACCCAAGCTGGTGCAGCGCGTGGTGCGGCTGTTCGAACTCGATGGCGCGATCGGCCTCGCCGATCTCGGCGCGCAGCGCGGCCTCGACGAGGTGGTGCTGACCCGCGCCTTCACGCGGCTGGGCCAGGCGCTGGGGCTCGACTGGGCCCAGGCCAATGCCGCACGGATCGATTCGAGCGACCCGTGGGAGCGGCTGCTGATCGCCGGGCTGGCGCGCGATTTCCAGCAGCTGCGGCTCGAATTCCTCGCGCGCGGCGAGGGCGACCCGCAGGCGCAGGTCGATGCCTGGCTGGGCGAGAATGCCGGGCGCGTCGCGCAGTTCAAGTCGCTGGTCGATCGCGCGCGGACGGCGCCCTCGCCCAACGCCGCGATGCTGGCGCAGATCGCCGGGCAGGCGCGGGTGCTGCTCGGCCGCTGAGCCTTCGCCAATCGCGGCGGACGCCCGAAATTCCCTGCCACGCGGCGATTGGCAGGGAATTTTTGTGTTTTTTGTCGCGGCCGGCAGGGAATTCCCAACCGCCGGCACGGCGACGCGCAGCGCCGTTCGTGGCGCGGGACCGGGCGACGACCCGGGCGCGAAGAGCGTAGGAAAGGTGGTAGCGAACATCCCGGGGACCAAACACGGGCCGCAGCAAATGTGAATCAGGCTGGTGGTTGAGCGGGGTCGTGATGCGCAAGGGGCGGCGCGGGATGCGCTTCAGCGGAAGCGCACCCCGCTCCCGGGTTCAATATTCAAACGCGCCGATGTCGATCTGACCATCCTGCTTGCGCGCGACGTGCGGCCCGAGCGCTTGCGTCTGGGGCAGCGACAAGGGCGCGCTGCCGGGCTTCAGCGATGCAAGCGACACGCCGCCATTGACCAGCGCCGATCCGGCCGCGGGCGTGTAGGGGAATGGTGCCTGGTTTTGAAAGCCGGGCGACCCGCTCGCGACGATGTTGGCTGCCCAGCCCGTGACCTTTGCCGCTGAAGGATGTCCGAGCCATGTCGGCGCGACCCGGGCGGACATCCAGTTGTTCGACAGATTGACCGTTCCCGCCCCGGCCGAGACCATCGCCATCGCCTTGGGCTGATGACCGGGCGTGGCGGGCGCGGCATAGAAGATGTTGTTCCACACCTCGGCGCGGGCGCTGGGCTGCACCAGGAAGAACAGCAAGGCATCGGGATAGGCGCTGTTGCTGTCGCCGGCGACGATCATGCTGTTGTTGTAGAAATACAGCGTGCCCTGGCGATAGGTGCTCGTCTGCCCGCTGTCGCCGCCATAGGTGACGAGTTGCGTGCCGCTGTAGCTAGCGGGAATATCGATCAGATTGCCGTAGATATAGGTGGTGGCATAGCCGCTGTCGCCGCTGATCAGCGCCTGGCCGCCGGTCGAGTCCTCGAGATTGAACTTGATGCCGCAATTTGATGCGAAGGTGTTGTAGCGCACCACCAGCCCGGATGAGCGATCCTTGATGCAATCGCCATAGGAGCCCGGCGCGACGGGGCCGAAATAATTATATTGAAAAATGATGTCGCGCGCTTCGGTGTAGCTGTGATGCTCGCTGAACCCGTTGGTTACCCCGGGGGTTGGCGCATTGCCATTGTTGTAGAAGAAATTGCCGTCGACCAGCACATCCTGGGAGAGTTCCTCGGGCGCGGCGTTCTTCGAATTGATGAACAGCCCGTTGCTGCAGTCGTGGAGGATATTGCCCCTGATCACGAGATGCGCGGCCGCCTCGACGAAGAGGCAGGTGGCGAAGCTGTGAAACTTGCCCGGCAAACCGGTCAGCGCGTCATTATAGGGTTGATCGTAACGCGCATTGCGCAGTTCGAGATTCTCGATGCTGATATAGCCCGCCGGGCCGCCGTGATAGCTATAGCCCTGTTGCGGCCCGACCATCACCAGGCCGAGCCGGTGCAGGATCGGGCTGAGGCTGGCATTGTCGTGATATTGCAGCATGCGCGGCGCCTGGCCGGGGAGCGTCTCGAGTTGCGTCGCGCCGGTGCCGTCGATGATCGGCAGGATGCCGGTCACCGGATCGGGCATGCCGAGGATGCGCAGGAAGCGGTTCGGCGCGGCAGGTGCCAGATCGGTCCCCGCCGAGATCAGCATCATCTCGTAATAGGGGACGTTGTTGACCTTGGGGTAGATGCGCACGGTGTCGCAGCCCTTGAGCCTGCTCCACGGCAATTGCGCGAGTGCGGTGTAGGTCTTGCCCGGCCCGACATCATAGGTGGAGACGGTCGGACAACCCGACTGGTCGGCGGCGAGCGTCGGCGTCGCCGATCGTATCATCGTGGAAGTGCCGGTGGCGACGGGCACCGTCGGCGTGGGCGTCGAGCTGGGTGTCGTGCCCGCTGCCGCGCCGGAGATGCTGAAGTTGCGGCCGCCCATATAGGTGACGCCGCCGACGACCGCCGTCGCGATCAGCGTCGCGTTGCCGCCGGTTGTGTTGGTCGGGACGGCGAGCGTATAGACCCCCGGCTGGGCCGTCGGCGTGACGGTAAGCAGGGCGGTGCTGCTCGTCTTCACCGACAGCGGCACGTCGAGCGCGGCGAGACCGTCGGCACCGATGAAGCGAATGAAGATCTGTTCGACCGAGCCGGCACCGCGGGCGTTGGCGCCCGGAAGATTGCCTGCCGCCGTCGCCATTTCGACATGTGGCTTGGCGGTCACGACCGTGTCTTGCGCCGCGGCGGCCGTGGCAGCCCCGGCATCGCCCAGCAAGGCGGCGGCAACCAACATTCGAGTGCGCATCTTACGCAGTTTCATGGCATCTTCTCCCATCCGGTGGCCGGAACGATATCTCGAGGGCGGCGGCAGCGCCGTTCGGCGACTGATCGATCCAGACCTGCGACGAGATCGCCCGTATTACCGCCGGTTAGTCGAGCGGGGCTAGCCGCAACATACCGCGATTGCGGTAGGCGGCTGTTACCCCAGCGATTTTTCGGCATCGCCGACGCGCCGCCGGGCGCCCGGGCTGGTGTGACGCGACGCTGTCATGGCGGCGGGGCTATCGAGCCGCCTTTTCTGGCGCCGATGGAGACGTGTGTTCGCGGTGCCGATCGCGCTGTCCGGCCGCATTTGTCGCGATGCTCACAGGCACCCCAAGCCCGCCAGCGCCTGCTGCACGGCGTGATCGAGTGGCGTGTGCGGCTCGCTTCCGAGTAACGCCACCAGCCGATCGTTGCGCAGCCTGACCGGCTGATCCCAGAGATATTTCATTTCGCGCAGTTCGCGCAGCAGCGGGACGAAAGGTGCGGCGAGCCGCATCAGGCCCCAGGGCATCCGCGCAACGCGCATCGCCGGATCGCCGAGCGCACGCCGGATCGCGTCGATCATCGCCGTGCCATCGGCATCCCAATGCCCCGCCATGTGAAAGGTCGCGAAATCGTCGAGCCCGACCTGCTCGACCAGCCGAACCATCGTTTCGGCCACGTCGGGCAGATAGGCCCATTGATGCCCGACCCCGCGCTTGCCCGGATAGGTTATGGCACGCGGACGCTTCCCCGGCGCGACCAGGCCATGGCTGAACCAGTTGTTGCCGCCGCGCGGACCGAAAAAGTCACCGGCGCGGACGATCAGGACGCGGGCCCCGCCGCTCGCCGCGACCGCGGCGAGACGGTGCTCCATCTCGACCCGGATCCGCCCCTTGGCCGTGGCGGCACGTTGCGGCTGGTCCTCGGTCAGGTCGGGGAAGGCATCGGGGCCGTAATTGTACACCGTGCCCGGCAGAAGAATGCGCGCGCCGTTGGCGCGTGCCGCGGCGATGCTGTTGTCGAGCATCGGCAGCACCAGCCGGCCCCAGTCACGATAGCCCGGCGGATTGACGGCGTGGACGACCAGCGACGCATCCGCCGTTGCTGCCGCGACATCGTCGGCCTTCATCGCATCGCCGCGGATCCAGCTGAGCCCATCCTTGCGCGAACCCGGCTCAGCCTGACGGTGCAGCGCGCGAACGCGCCAGCCCGCCGCAACCAGGCGCCGCGCGACCTCGCCGCCGATGCCGCCGGTCGCTCCCAATACCAATGCCGTTCTGCTTTCCATGTCCGCTTTCCTTGTTGAGTGAGGGCAGGATCGCGGATCTTGCTAATATACGGAATTGCGGAATATCGTGTGGTCTCTATACAAAAATAGATGAACAGCGAGCCAGGTTGGGATCTTTACCGCACCTTTGGCGCGGTGTTGCGCGAGGGGTCGTTGTCGGGTGCGGCACGCGTGCTGGGCCTGACGCAACCCAGCGTCGCGCGGCATATCGAAGCACTGGAGCAGTCAATCGGGGCCGATCTGTTCGTCCGCTCGCAGCGCGGCCTTTCGCCGACCGAAGCAGCGCTCGCGCTGAAGCCGTTCGCCGATTCACTTGCCACGACCACCGCCGCGCTGCTGCGCACGGCGAGTGGCGCGGCAGGGGAGATTGCCGGGACGGTGCGGGTCAGCGCGAGCGAGGTGGTCGGCATCGAACATCTGCCGCCGATCCTCGCGCAACTACGCCGACACTATCCGAAGCTGTCGGTCGAACTGGTATTGTCGAATACCCTTGACGACCTGTTGCTGCGCGAGGCCGATATTGCGATCCGCATGGTGCAGCCGACCCAGCAGGCGCTGGTGACGCGCAAGGTCGGCAGCCTTAAGATCGGCCTGCACGCGCACCGCGATTATCTCGATCGGCGTGACGTGCCGCAGACCATGGCGTCGCTGAGCGCGCACGACCTGATCGGCTATGATGTCGAGACGGCCGCGATCCGCGCCATCGCCGCGCGTTTTCCCGCGCTCGGCCGCTCTGCCTTCGCGCTGCGCACCGACAGCGACGTCGCGCAGCTTGCCGCGATCCGTGCCGGATTCGGGATCGGCATCTGCCAGACGATCCTCGCCGCACGCGACCCTGATCTCGTCCGGGTGCTTACCGACGCCTTCGATCTCGATCTGGGGGTGTGGGTCACGATGCATGAGGATTTGCGTACCAGCCCGCGTTACCGCGCAGTGTTCGATGCGCTGGCCTCGGGGTTGGCCGCCATCGTCGCCGGCCAGGCGGCAACGCTGCCGTCGCCGCAACGGTGAACGGTTCCCCGGCGCACGGCGCCGGAGAACCGTCCGTTCAGTTCAGGCCAGATCGAACCGGTCGAGGTTCATCACCTTGGTCCATGCCTTGGCAAAGGCCTGGACGAAGGCGCCATGCGCGTCGTCGGTGGCATAGGCCTCGGCCAGCGCGCGGAGTTGCGAGTTGGAACCGAAGATCAGGTCGACGCGCGTGCCGGTCCATTTGGCGTCGCCGGTCTTGCGGTCCTTCGCCACGAAGCTGCCGTCGCCGGCCGCTTCCCACGTCATCGACATGCTCGCCGCGAGCAGGTTGACGAAAAAGTCGTTGCTGAGCGTGCCCGGTCGATCGGTGAAAACGCCGTGGCGCGACCCGCCGACATTGGCGCCGAGCACGCGCAGCCCGCCGACCAGCACGGTCATCTCCGGGGCGGTCAGGGTGAGCAGCTGGGCGCGATCGACCAGCAGCTCCTCGGCCGAGAAGTGTTGCTCGCCGCTGACATAGTTGCGGAAACCATCGACCCGGGGTTCGAGCGGGGCGAAGGAATGCGCGTCGGTCTGCTCCTGGGTGGCGTCGGTACGGCCCGGCGTGAAGGGAACTTCCACGCTCTGTCCGGCGTCGCGCGCCGCCTGCTCGACTGCGGCGCTGCCGCCGAGCACGATCAGGTCGGCGAGCGAGACCGGCTTGGCGAAGCTGGCGCGGATCTCCTCGAGCTTGGCCAGCGTGGCCGCCAGTTCGGCCGGCTCGTTGACCGCCCAGTCCTTTTGCGGCGCGAGGCGGATGCGCGCACCATTGGCGCCGCCGCGCATGTCCGAGCCACGGAAGGTCGAGGCCGAAGCCCAGGCGGCCTTGACCAGCTGCGCGATCGACAGGCCCGAGCCGAGGATCTGCGCCTTGAGCGCGGTGATGTCGGCTGCGTCGATCGGCGGCGCGGTCGGTGCCGGCACCGGGTCCTGCCACAGGCGCGGTTCGGCCGGGACTTCGGGGCCGAGCAGGCGGGTGTGCGGGCCCATGTCGCGGTGGGTCAGCTTGTACCATGCCTCGGCAAAGGCATGGGCGAATTGATCGGGGTTTTCGTGGAAGCGGCGCGAGATCGGCCCGTAGATCGGGTCGAAGCGCAGCGCGAGATCAGTCGTCAGCATCGTCGGGCGATGCTTTTTCGACGGATCATGCGCGTCGGGGACATCCTCGGCGGCGTCCTTCGCGACCCATTGCTGCGCACCGGCGGGGCTCCTGGTCAGCTCCCACTCATGCTCGAACAGGTTCTTGAAGAACAGGTTGCTCCATTCGGTCGGCTTCTGCGTCCAGGTGACCTCGAGCCCGCTGGTGATGGTGTCGTCGCCATTGCCCATGCCATAGCTGTTCTTCCAGCCCAGCCCCTGATTCTCGATCGGCGCGCCTTCAGGTTCGGGGCCGACATGTTGCGACGGGTCGGCGGCGCCGTGCGTCTTGCCGAAGGTGTGGCCACCGGCGATCAGCGCGACGGTTTCCTCGTCGTTCATCGCCATGCGCGCGAAGGTTTCACGGATGTCGATCGCGGCGGCGAGCGGGTCGGGGTTGCCGTTGGGGCCTTCGGGATTGACGTAAATCAGCCCCATCTGGACCGCGGCGAGCGGGTTCGCCAGATCGCGTTCACCGGAATAGCGCTTGTCGCCGAGCCATTCGCGCTCGGGGCCCCAATAGATGTCGGCCTCGGGCTGCCACACGTCTTCACGGCCCCCGGCGAAACCGGCGGTCTTGAAGCCCATCGATTCGAGCGCGCAATTGCCGGCGAGGATCAGCAGGTCAGCCCAGGAGATCTTGCGGCCATATTTCTGCTTGATCGGCCAAAGCAGATGGCGCGCCTTGTCGAGATTGGCATTGTCGGGCCAGCTGTTGAGCGGGGCGAAGCGCTGTGTGCCCGAACCGGCGCCGCCGCGACCGTCACCGATGCGGTAGGTGCCGGCGCTGTGCCATGCCATGCGGATGAACAGCGGGCCGTAATGGCCGAAATCGGCCGGCCACCAATCCTGCGATTCGGTCATCAGCGCGAAGATGTCGCGCTTGAGCGCGGCGAGATCGAGGCTTTTGAATTCTTCGGCATAGTCGAACGCCGCGCCCATCGGGTCGCCGGCAGGGGGATTTTGATGCAGCACGCCGAGGTCGAGTTGGTTGGGCCACCACAGTCGGTTGGTCATATCGAAAAGGACGGCGTTCCCGTCCACCTTGCCGCCACTCACGGGGCATTGGCTCTCGGCGTTCATCGGCTTCTCCTGTCGGTTTATCGTTGGGCAGAACTCGAGTGGGGTGGTCGCACCCCGCCATTGATCTGTCCAATCACTTAATCCGTTCATACTGATCGAGCGAGCCTTGTGGGACATGACGCCGCCTTGCCGCGCCGGGCGGAAGGTGAAAGACTTGGGCAAGGATAAAAATCCGGGGGGAGGGTGCTATGAGGCGTTGGCAGTGGTTGGCGACGGCGATGGCCGCGATAACGTGGTCGGTTGGCGCTACGGCATCCGACCCGGTGACCCCGGCGACCAAGGCGGCGCAGGCGGTCGCGCTGGGCGAGGCACCCTTCTCCGACGTGCGCGACGAGGATTTCGCACGGCGCGGTTATGTCGGCACGCTGGCCGATCCCGTGATCCGCGCCGCCGACGGGCGAACGATCTGGGACCCGAGTGCGTTCGATTTTCTCAAAGGTCAGGTGCCCGACACGGTCAATCCCAGCCTGTGGCGCCATGCCCGGCTGATGGCGCTGTCGGGGTTGTTCAAGGTCAGCGCGCGGATCTGGCAGGTGCGCGGTTTCGACCTCGCCAACATCACCTTCGTCAGGGGCGCCAAGGGCTGGATCGTGATCGACGCGCTCGGCTCGGTCGAGTCGGCGCAGGCGGCGTTGCGGCTGGTCAACGACTCAGTCGCGAAGCTGCCGGTCGTCGCGGTGATCTACACGCACCCGCATGTCGACCATTTCGGCGGCGCGGCCGGGCTGGTGTCGGATGAGGACACACGATCGGGCAAGGTCGCCGTGATCGCGCCCAAGGGCTTTGCCGCCGCTGCCGTCGGCGAGAATGTCATTGCCGGGCTGGCGATGCAGCGTCGCGCGATCTTCCAGTTCGGTATCGGCCTGCCCAAATCGGCGACCGGCACGGTCAATTCGGGGATCGGCGCCGGGATCGCCACGGGCACCAATTCGCTGATCCTGCCCAATCGCGAGATCGGCGCGGATGGCGAAACGCTGACACTCGACGGGGTGAAGCTTCGCTTCCAGCTGACGCACGGCACCGAGGCGCCGGTCGAGCTCAACATCGCCTTTCCCGACTGGCGCATCGTCGACATGGCGGAGAATGCCAATGCGACGCAGCACAATATCCTGACGCCGCGTGGCGCGGTGGTGCGCGACGCCAAGGCCTGGGCCGATGGGCTGACCGATGCGCTGGATCGCTTCGGCGACAGCGACATTTTGATCACCAGCCATGGCTGGCCGCGTTTCGGTCGCGATGTGATCGTCGATTATCTCGGCAAGCAGCGCGACTATTATGCCTTCGTCCATGACCAGACGGTGCGGCTGATGAACCAGGGCCTTACCGGCGACGAGATCGCCGCGACGCTCAAACTGCCGTCGGCGCTGGCCAAAGAGTGGTTCGACCGGCCTTATTATGGTTCGTTGAGCTTCAATTCTCGTGCCGTCTATCAATTCTATATGGGCTGGTACGATGCCAATCCGGCGCATCTCGCGGTGTTGCCGCCGGCCGAGGCGGGGCGGCGCTATGTCGCGGCGATGGGCGGCGCGGCCAAGGTGCGCGCGCTGGCGCAGGCGGCCTATGATGGCGGCGATTATGGCTGGGCGGCGGAACTGCTCAACCGCGCGGTGTTCGCCGATGGCGCCGACGGCGAGGCGCGGGCCTTGCTCGCGCGCTGCTACGAGCAGCTCGGTTACCAGTCCGAAAACGCCCTGTGGCGCAACATGTACCTGACCGGCGCGCGCGAGCTGGTCGATGGCCCGCCCAAGGGCGGCCCGACTCCGGCGCGCGCGCTCGTCTCCGCCCTGTCGACGACGGAGATCTTCGACCTGCTGGCGGTGCGGTTGCGTGGCGACGCGGTCGGCGACACCAGGCTGAGACTGGCGTTCGTCTTTCCCGATCGCGACGAGAAGACCTATGTCACGGTCGCTAATGGCGTGCTGGTGCATCGCCCGATCGCCGCGCCGGGGCCGGTCGATGCCACGCTGACGGTCAAGCGCAGCGATTTTCTCTCCAGCATCATGGGCGGTCCGTCTTTGCTGCCCAAGCTGGCGAGCGGCGAGGCGAAGATCACCGGCGATGCCAGCGCGTTCCAGCGCTTCGTATCGTTGATGGCGCCTGCCGCAGGGAACTTCCCGATCGTCACGCCGCGCTGAGCCGCGTCAGTCAGCGCCGACGATCCGCGCGGTTCGTGCGCTGAGCTGCGCCTTCCAGCGCCGCGCGCGCCACCACATGATGATCCCCGTCACGGCGAGCATGGCGGGGATCAGACCGGCGAGGAAGATGATCGTCTGCCAGACCCCGCCCATCCGCGTGCCGTCATGGATGCGGCGCATCAGCCGCGCGGTGGTCTCGGGCGGGGTGGCGGCAATGCCGGCCGCGCCGGTGGTATCGTCGATCGTGACCGTGTTCGGCGTATCGGCAAAGCTCACCGACCAGGCAGGCTTGCGATCGGTCGGCCACGTAATCTGCCGCCAGTCGCCGGGCACGAGAACCTGCGCGCCGGCGATGACGGTGTCGACGCCCAGCCGCGGCGCGGCAAGCGGTTGCGGGCGGGCGGCGCCGCGCTCGCCGCGCGGTGCGCCGCCGCCGAAAATGCCGGGGAAGGATATCCAGATGCCGGTGAGCGAGAGCGCGAACAGCGGCAGCGCGATCCAGAAGCCGGTCAGGTGATGCAGGTTGGTGTCGAGGTTGCGATGCCGGCGCCAGCGCAGGCCGCGCACCCATTTGCCGACCGTCGGCCACCACAGCCACAGGCCGGACAGGCACGACAGCGCCATCGCGACGCCGATCCAGCCGACGATCTGACGCCCGATGCCGGGGATCATCAGGCTGCCATGGATCATGTGCATGGTGTGGATGAGGCCCTTATTGCCACTGCTGCCATCGAGCAGGCGCGCGCTCGGCGGGTCGAGCCACAACGTCGTGCGGGCCGGCGGGCCGGCGGTCGCTGTCTTGCCGGCCTTGCTCGCGGTGACCACGACGGGCCCGGTATCGTCACGGCTTATCGTTGCAATCCGTTCGCCCGGCGCGAGCACGGCGCGTGCGGCAGCGACATAGGTCTGGACGTCGATCGCGTTGCCGCCGGTCACCGCGTAACGCTGCGGGTTGAGGCCATGGTCGAGCGCCTCGTCCCACACCAGCGCCGTGCCGGTCAGCGACAGCGGGATGATCAGGATGGCGAGGATCAGGCCGATCCATTTGTGCAGCTGGAACCAGACGCGCCGCATACCGATCTTCGTCACGATACCGTCCTTCAGGCATCCGCCCAGCGGCGGAGCAGATTGTGGTAGATGCCGGTAAGTTTGATCGCGGCAGGGTCGCCTTGCCCGTTCGCGGCGGCGACCGACTGCACCGCGGAGTCGAGGTCGAACAGGATATGGCGGGCCTCGGTGTCGCGGACCATCGACTGGATCCAGAAGAAGCTCGCGATACGGGTGCCGCGCGTCACCGGCGTGACATGGTGCAGGCTCGAGGCGGGGTAGAGAATGAGATGGCCGGCGGGCAGCTTGACGCGCTGCTCGCCGAAAGTGTCCTCAATCACCAGTTCGCCGCCGTCATAGCTTTCGGGATCGGCGAGGAAGAGCGTCGCCGACAGATCGCTGCGGATACGGAAATCGCTGCCGCGACGGATGCGGACCGCATTGTCGACATGCGTGCCAAAGCCCTGGCCGTCGCCATAGCGATTGAACAGCGGCGGGAAGACCTTGAGCGGCAGCGCGGCGGCGACGAACAGCGGCGAGGCGGCGAGCGCATCGAGCACGATCGCGCCGGCGCGGCGCGCGGCGTCGCTATCCTCGGGCAATTGTTCGTTGCGCTTGGCGAGCGCGGATTGCGCGCCCGAGGTGGCGTTGCCGTCGATCCAATCGGCGGGATCGATCAGTGCGCGGATCTCGGCGCATTGTGCCGGGGTGATGAGATCGGGGATGGCGATCAGCATAGGCCGGCGCCCTGCTGCAATGCCTGTACGCCGCGTCGGCGGAAGGCGGGGAGATCGGCGGCGGCGAGCCAGGCGCTGGCCTTGGCGACGAAGGCGGGGGTCGCGGTTTCACCGGCGCGGCGCAGCCAGTGGATCGCCTCCTCGATCTTCCCCGCCGCGCCGAGCATGCGGGCATGGTTGAAGGCGCCGCGAAAATCGCCGCCCTGCGCGGCGCGGGCATAGCAATAGGCCGCCGCCTTAACATCGCGGGCGACGACCCAGCCATCCTCGTGGAAGCTGCCGACGAAGTTGATCGCCTTGGCATTGCCGCGCGCGGCCGCCTTGCGGAACCAGACGAGCGCGGCGGGCTTGTCCTCCGCCACGCCGGCGCCGAGTGCGAGCAGGGTGGCGTAATTATACATGCCCCAATCGAGCCCGCGCTCGGCGGCGATGCGGTAGCAGGCGGCGGCGCGCGCCTTGTCGGGCGCGGTGCCCCAGCCGAGATCGTAGCAGCGGCCGACCATGTTGATCGCCATCAGATGATGCTGCGCGGCGGCGCGGGTGAACCAGCCCAGTGCGGCGGGTTCGTCCTTGGCGATGCCGTTGCCGTCGAGCAGCAGCTGGCCGAGCAGCGCCTGGGCGTCGGCCACCCCGGCTTCGGCGAGCGCGCGGAGGGTGGTGGCGCGCTGCTCCGGCGTGCCGGCGAGGCGGGCTGCGATGTCGTCGGGGTAAAGTGACCCCAATACCTCCCCGGAACGGGGAGGGGGACCGCTCGCCGAAGGCGAGGGGTGGAGGGGGGTTGCCGCAGGCGAGGCGTTTGTGGCGCCCCCCTTCCACCCCTCGCCTTCGGCGAGCGGTCCCCAGCAGCGGGTCGATCGTGCCCCCGGCACGATCTTGGATTGCCGGGGGCAATCCAACCCGATGCTCCGTACCGGGGAGGTGTTTGTCGCGTCGTGCATCAGAACTTGACCCCGACGGTGCCGAACACGGTGCGGCCGGCGGCGATCGTCGCGTAATGGCTGGTATAGGTGTTGGTGAAATAGACCTTGTTGGTCAGGTTCTGCGCGTTGACGCTGAGCTCGACATGGTCGGTGAGCTTGTAGCGCGCCTGCGCGTCGAAGCGCCAATAAGCGGGAGTGCCGCGCGTCAGGACCGTTGTCGCCGGGGTGATGGTGACGACGCCGGCACTGGTCTGCGTGGCGGCGCGGTTGTCGCCATAGCCACCGATCTGGCGGCTCGAATAATAGGCGCCGCCGCCGAACGAGAAGCGCTTGGTCGCTTCGATATTGGTGGACAGCGTGAAGCTGTCGGTGGCGGTCTGCGGGATCTGTCTGCCGGTGTTGACCGACGGCACATAGACGATTTGCGCGGCCTGGCTGCCGACGGCGGCGGCGGTCAGCGCGGTGTAGCCGGCATCGAGGATCTTCGGATCGAGATGGGTGTAGCCGCCGAACACCGTCCAGCCCTTGAGGATCGTGCCGTTGGCGGTCAGCTCGACGCCGCGGATCCGTGTCCGGCCGAGAAAGCCGACGGTGTTGGCGTCGATCTGGACGCGGGCATTGCTGATGTCGGTCTGGAACAGCGCGAGGCCGAGCGCGAGCTTTTCATGGAACAGGCTGGCCTTGGCGCCGACTTCATAGGATTTGGTCTTCTGCACCTTGAGCTGGTCGAGGATCGACAGGGCGACCGCCGTGTTGGTGGTGGGCAGCGCATTGTCCTCGCGGCCCTCGCCGAGCAAGCTGTTGGGCGGCGTTGCGGCGGTGGCGTAGCTGGCGTAGACGCTCGTCTCGGGCGTCGGCTTGAAGACGAGGCCGGCCTGCCAGTTGAACAGATTGTCGGTGCGCGACAACTGCACTGCGGTGCTGCCGACGGCGAAGGGCAGGGTAACGGTCGAGGCGAAACGATCGTAGCGCGCGCCGAGGTTGAGGATCAGCGATGGCACGATCGTGATCGAATCGAAGCCGTAGATCGCCTGGGTCTGGGCGTCGTTCTGCGTTTCGGTGTTCGATGCGCCACGGACGATCGGCGTGGTCACGGTCGATGTGTCGCTGGTATAGTTGACCCAGGGATCATTGGCATTGGGGGTGAACAGGCTGGTGCAATAATAGCGTGCGATCGTCGCGCTGTTGCAGCGCGGGCTGATCGTCGATCCCGTGGCCAGCACGAAGGCGCCGCGGCGGGTCTTTTCCCACGACACCTCCGCGCCGATCGCGAAACTGTGCTCGATCCCGCCGGTATGGAATTTGCCGCTGAGGTCGAGCTGGTCGACGATGCTTTCGGTATAGCCGTAGCGCGTGTTGGCGCGGCGCCAGACATTGCCGCTGTTGTAGACATTGCCGGTGCTGTCGTCGGGCAGCAGATAGATATAGGCCTGGTCGCTGTGATTGTAGCGCGCGGTGTTGCGCAGCGTGATGCCGCGTCCGAAGTCATGCTCGATGCGCAACGTCGCTTGGTTCGTCGTCGAATCGCGGAAGTCGCGATGGGTCAGCCCGTAAAAGGTCGAGCGCGCGACATAGCCGGTCTGGCCGGTCTTGGTGGTGATCGTGCCGACCGCCGGGGTGGTGAAGACATTGCCGGCGGGTGTGTTGCAGATCGTCGCGCTGCAGGCATTGAGATAGGGGATGCCGCTGTCGGGTAGTTCGTGGCTTTCGAGATAATAATAGCTCGCGGTCAGCCGCGTGGCGGTGCCGAGGCCGATCGTGACGCTCGGCGCGAAGCCCCAGCGGCGGGCATAGATGGCGTCGCGATCGACGACATTCTGGTCGTGCCATAGCCCGGCGACGCGGAAGGCGACGGTGTCGCTGATCTTGAGGTTGAGGTCGCCGGTGACGCGCTTGTAGTCGCCATTGCCGTAGCTGGCGCTGGCCGCGGCGAAGGTCGAAAGTTGCGGCACGCGCGACAGGATGTTGATCGTGCCGCCGGCGCTGCCGCGTCCGCCCAGCGTCGAATCCGAACCGCGCACGATCTGCACCGAATCGATCGCGAACACCTCGCGGGTCTGCGATGCGAGGTCGCGCACGCCGTCGACATAGATGCTGCCCTGGCTGTCGAAGCCGCGGATGAACGGGCGGTCGCCGATCGGGTTGCCGCCCTCCGCCGCGCCGAAGGTGATGCCGGGCACGGTGCGCAGCGCATCCTGCAGGCTGGCCGAGCCGGTCTGGTCGATCACGTCGCGCGACAGCACGACGATCGACTTGGGCGTATCGACCAGCGGCGCGACCTGCTTGGGGTCGGCCGGCTTCTGCTCGCGCGCGCCGGTGACGATCACGTCGTTGCGCTGGTCGGAATCCTCGTCGTTCCCCGGCACCATGTCGTTCCAGCCCTCGGCAAAGGCCGGCGCGGTGGCGAAGGCGCCGACGCATGACAGTGCGAGAAAGGCAGGTCGGGCAATCGGATGGCGCTGAGCGGCGTGACGCAAGGTCGGTCTCCCTTTGATGGATTCCGGCTATTGCGAGTCAGTCGCAGTGTCAACGCTATTGCGAATAATTCGCATCATTAGAGGCGTTGACTGATACTGAAGAAGCGGACGGGCACGAGAAGTCGCGATCCAGATGGCGCGCCTGCGCTCCACAAACGCTTCCGATTCAGTAGGAAGATTTGTTCACGCGGAGGCGCGAAGGCGCGGAGGGGCTTCGCGCCGGGCTGCCGCGCGCGTACCCCGCACTTCCCGTGAGGCCAATGCCGCAGAAATCTTGCTCACGCGGGGCAGGAGCCATAGGCACTACTCCTCCGCGCCTTCCCGCCTCCGCGTGAACAATTGTCTTCTTTTCCGTCAGGAGGCGACGCTGTGGCCGAGAGTGTCCGCCAGAAGCCAGCTGCGCAGCGCGCTGGCGAGGTTGGGGGGCGCGGGTTCGGTGATGCGGATCGCGTCGATCTCCGCGATCAGCGCGTTGAGCGGGAGCGCGCGTGCTGCTGCCGCAGCTTCGAGCGCCTGCCAGAATAATGGCTCGAGGCTGATCGAGGTCTGGTGCCCGGCGATGGTGACCGATCGCTTGACCGGCCCGCGAAACCCGCCCGGCGGGGCGGCGATCACGGCCGGAACATCACGGGGTATCGAACAGCGCGGCGAGTTGCTCGATGATCGTGCCGCCAAGTTGCTCGGCGTCCATGATCGTCACCGCGCGGGCATAATAGCGCGTCACGTCATGGCCGATGCCGATCGCGACGAGTTCGACCGGTGAGCGGCCCTCGATCCAGCCGATCACCTGGCGCAGATGGCGTTCGAGATAGCTGCCCGAATTGACGCTGAGCGTCGAATCGTCGACCGGCGCGCCGTCGGAGATGACCATCATGATCTTGCGCTCCTCGGGCCGCGCGATCAGCCGGCTGTGCGCCCAGAGCAGCGCCTCGCCGTCGATATTCTCCTTGAGCAACCCTTCGCGCATCATCAGCCCGAGCGAGGTTTTGGCGCGGCGCCACGGCTCGTCGGCCTTTTTGTAGACGATGTGGCGCACGTCGTTGAGCCGGCCCGGTTGCGGGGGGCGCCCGGCGGCGAGCCAGGTTTCGCGTGACTGGCCGCCCTTCCAGGCGCGTGTGGTGAAGCCAAGGATCTCGGTCTTGACGCCGCAGCGTTCGAGCGTGCGCGCGAGGATGTCGGCGCTGATCGCGGCGATCGAGATCGGCCGGCCGCGCATCGAGCCCGAATTGTCGATCAGCAGGGTGACGACGGTGTCGCGGAACTCGGTCTCGCGCTCGATCTTGTAGCTCAGCGACTGGGTCGGGTTGACCACGACGCGCGCCAGCCGCGCGGCGTCGAGCAGCCCTTCCTCCTGGTCGAAATCCCAGCTGCGATTCTGCTGTGCCATCAGCCGCCGCTGCAAGCGATTGGCGAGCTTGGTCACCGCGCCCTGCAGATGGACGAGTTGCTGGTCGAGATAGGAGCGCAGCCGGGTCAGCTCCTCGGCGTCGCACAATTCGGTCGCGGCGATGACCTCGTCGAACTGCGTCGTCCACGGCTTATAGTCGAAATGCGGCGACAGATCGGAAAAGGGTCGGTTGGGGCGGACCGGCAACATGCCTTCGTCGCCCTCGTCGCCGGGTTCGCCGTCCTGATTGTCGAGATCGTCCTCGCCCTGCTCGCTATTCTCGCCTTCCTCTCCCTCGGCATCGCGCGGTTCGCCGCGCGCCTCCATCTCGCCCTGGCCCTGCTCGCCAGGCTCGTCGCCTGCCTCGCTATCGTCCTGCTGCTCGTCGGTGCCCTCGTCCTCGGCGCCGCCCTCGTCGGTTTCGTCGGGGAGCATGTCGCCCTCGATCAGCTCGAGATCCTCGAGCAAGCGGTTGACGAGGCCGGCAAAGGTGCGCTGGTCGTCGATGGCGAGGCCGAGCGCGTCGAGATCGCCGCCGGCCTTGTCCTCGATCCAGTCGCGGACCAGCGCGAGGCCGGGCGCGGCGAGCGCGGGCGATTCCTGCCCGGTCAGCCGCTCGCGCACCATCAGCCCGAGCGCGGTCGACAGCGGCACCTCGTCCCGGTTGCGTGCGCGTGTGATCGGGTCGGCGCGCAGCCTGACGTCGAGCGCGGTAGCAAGATTGGCGGTGATCCCGGCATAGCCGCGCGCACCCAGCGCCTCGACGCGTGCGGTCTCGACCGCGTCGAACACCGATCGCGCGACTGCCTCGGCCGGCGCGCCGCGATTGTGCAGGCCGGTGTCGTGAAATTTCAGCCGCAGCGCGAAGCCATCGGCAAAGCCACGCGCCTCGGCGACCTGGTCGGCGGGCAGGGTGCGCGCCGGCATCGGCACCTTGATATGCTTGCCCGATTGCGCGGGCGCGTCTGCAGTGAAAGCGAGTTCGATCTCGGGCTCGCCGGCGATCGCCCGCGATGCGCCGCCGAGGACGTTTTTGAAACGATCGAGGGGTGTGTCAGTAGCCATGGCTCAATTCCGGCAGCACGATATGGCCCGGTGCCAGATCATGATCCATGCGGATCGTCGCTTCCATGGTTTTGGCGTCGTATGCAAGCACGGTGACGACCGCGCCGTTGATCACCTTATAGGCGGGCAGCCGGGTGATCGGGATGACGGTGCGTGGTTCGGCGAGGTCGCGCATCATGCCGAACCCCGACACTTCGAGGTCGATCGAGATGCTGTTGCTGTTGCCGGCGGGGCCGACATAGCGCAGCCGGGCGACGCTTTCGCCGCCCAGTTCGATGCCCTCGATCAGCCCGTAGCGCGCGGGCGGAATGACGAACGGGGCGCGACCCTCATCACCCTTGGCGCCAATCAGAAAGGCGTGGTCGAAGCTCTTGTCGCCATCTGCGTCGAACACGCAGTAGCGCGTGTTGAGATGCGTGCCGCGCAGCGCGCCGACCAGGCCGAACAGCATCTGCCCGGTCATGACCTTGCCGACCGAGGCCTTCTGTTCTTCCTCGCAAAACACCGCATCGGGAATGCCGGTCACGCCGCTGACGCTTTCGGCGTGAAGGATATCGCCATGCATGAAGCTGCGCTTCTCGCCCTTCCAGTCGAGCTTGATGTCGTCGCCGAGAATTGCCGAATCGGGCCGGCCGATCAGCGCGCGCGAGATGATCGCGCCGGGCATGACCTTTTGCGGCCCCTGCGGCGAAATCGTCTCGATCAGCCGCAGCGGCGGCGCGCCGACCTGGCCGCCGTCCTTGGCGGCGATCAACAGCACGGCAGTGGCGGAGACAAGCAGGAGGGGCAGACGGCGCATGCTACCAGACCACCTTGCAACCAAAGTCGGCAAAGGCTCGGTCACGTGTGATCACGGTCAAATCCTCGATCAACGCCTGGGCGGCGAGCAGCCGGTCGAAGGGGTCGCGGTGTGCGCCCTTCATGAGGCCGGCACGGATGGCATGGCGACGGTCTACTGGCAAATGGCGAAACGAATCGCCGAGCACGGCCTCGTCAAAGTGGTCGAGCGGTTCGATCATCTCCGGCAGCTTGCCGATCCGGACCTTGATCGCGATCTCAATGCCGCTGATGGCACTGACGTGAACGTTGGCATCGCTCCTGGCCATGAGCGCCATGATGTCGGCGGGCAGCGCAGGATCGACCAGCCACCACCAGATCAGCGCATGCGTATCGAGTAGATAGCCAGTCACACCGCTCACAGAATGTTCGAATATTTGCCTTCCCAGGCGTCGAGATCGTCATCCGACATCGGTTCGAACCAGATGTCGGTCGGCACATCCTTGAGCAGGTGCTTGAAGCGGCCCGGCTTGCGTGGTGGCAAGGCCGGTGCGTCGATCGGCACCAGTTTGGCATAAGGCTTACCGGCCTTGGCAAGGATGATCTCCTCGCCGGCATGGGCGCGTTCGAGCAGCTTGGAGAAATGCGTCTTCGCCTCATGGACGTTGACCATCTTCCCGGGATCGGCCTCGGCCATCGGCAGTCTCCTATGGACTAAGTCCACTTAGTCCACTTTGGCGTGTGCCTCAAGACTTGCCGACGACGCTCTCCGGCAGATCCTGACCGAATACGCGCTGATAATATTCCGCGACCAGCGGGCGCTCGGCCTCGTCGCACTTGTTGAGGAACGACAGGCGGAAGGCGAAGCCGATATCGCCGAAGATCAGCGCATTCTGTGCCCAGGTGATCACGGTGCGCGGGCTCATCACGGTCGAGATGTCGCCGTTGATGAAGCCGCGCCGTGTCAGGTCGGCGACGCGGACCATGTTGTCGACGGTCTTCTTGCCCTCGGGCTTGTCATATTCGCCCGACTTGGCGAGCACGATCTGCGCCTCGACCGCAGCGGGCAGATAGTTGAGCGTGATGACGATGTTCCAGCGGTCCATCTGGCCCTGGTTGATCTGCTGCGTGCCGTGATAGAGCCCGCTGGTGTCGCCCAGGCCGACGGTGTTGGCGGTGGCGAACAGCCGGAAGAACTTGTTGGGGCGGATCACGCGGTTCTGATCGAGCAGCGTCAACTTGCCCTCGGTCTCGAGCACACGCTGGATGACGAACATCACATCGGGGCGGCCGGCGTCATATTCGTCGAATACCAGGGCGGTCGGCGTCTGCAGCGCCCAAGGCAGCAGCCCCTCGCGGAATTCGGTGACCTGCTGGCCGTCGCGCAGCACGATCGCGTCGCGGCCGACCAGGTCGATGCGGCTGATATGCGCGTCGAGATTGATGCGGATGCACGGCCAGTTGAGCCGCGCCGCGACCTGCTCGATATGCGTCGACTTGCCGGTGCCGTGATAGCCCTGGACCATAACGCGGCGATTAAAGGCAAAGCCGGCGCAGATCGCGAGCGTGGTGTCGGGATCGAACACATAGGCGGGGTCGAGATCGGGGACGCGTTCGTCTGCCTCGCTGAACGCGGGTACCTGCATGTCCGAATCGATGCCGAACAGGTCGCGCACCTTCTTCATCTGGTCGGGCGCGTCGAGGATCGTCGTCTCACGACTGTCGGGCTGGGTATTGGGGATGTCGGTCATCATGCCATCCAAAAAGGCCGGTCGGGCTGCGTGTTTCGAAGCCCTGATCCTGTTCCCATCGGCTGCATAGGAAGAGCGGCACTTCGACAAGCTCAGTGCGAACGGAATGGCGCTTCGTCAAGCGCAACCTCGCCCTGTGGTGGTCAACGCGCCTTTTGGGGCAGGGAAAACAAGGTTGCGAACAGTGCCGCGCGGGCGCGATCGCCGGATACCGACACCAAGCCTGCGGCCTCCGCTTCGGCCAGCGATTTGCCGCCGAAAAACAGCGGCAGCATCGCTCCGGGCGCGCCGGCAAGCATGGCGTCGGCGTCGATCGCCGCGCCGCGCGCCACGGTGATGGCACCGTCGCCGACCCGCGCGACATAATCCTCACCATCGAGGCGCAGGCCGATCACACTTTGCATATCGCCGAGCCGCTCGGTCACCACCAGCATCTTCAGCGACAGCATCAGCGCGGTCGGCGAGAAGGACAGGCGCGGGTCGTGCATCGGCGAGCGCAGCGCCCAGCGCGCCAGGCCGAGCACCACAGGCTCGCATTCTTCGCCCCAGGGCGTGAGCGCATAGACCTGCACATTGGCGGGCGGCGGTAGCGTTCGGCGCTCGATGATGCCGCTCGCTTCCAGCCCCTCGAGCCGCTGGGTCAGGACATTGGCGCTGATCCCCGGCAAGCCGGCACGCAGCGCGCCGAACCGTCGCGGCCCGAGCAGGAGCTCGCGCACGATCAGCAGCGACCATCGCTCGCCCACCAGCTCCATGCCGAGCGCCGTGCCGCAGGCGTCGTCATACCAGCGCTTCGTCGCGCTTTCGGGACCGTTGGTTAGTTTTACTAACTTCATAGTTGTGTTTTGTAACTCGGGAGGGCATCGAAAGCAAACACCGAGTCGCAAAGGATCGCTGCGCCATGTCCAAGATGATCTTCGTCAACCTGCCCGTCGCCGACGTCGCGGCCTCGACCGCCTTTTACGCGGCGATCGGCTGCGTGCAGGACACCACCATCTGCAAGGGCCCCGAGGCGGCGATGATGGTATGGTCGGACACGATCAGCTTCATGATCCTCGATCGGGCTTTCTATCAGACCTTCACGACCAAACAGATCGTCGATGCCCGGACGACCAGCGGCGTGCTGCTGGCCCTGTCGCGCGACAGCCGCGCGGACGTTGATGCGATCATGGCGGCCGCGCTTGCCGCCGGCGGCACCGAGCCGCGCGGGGCGCAGGACATGGGCTTCATGTATGGCCGCGCCTTCGAGGATCTCGACGGCCACACCTTCGAGCCGATGTGGATGGACGTCGACGCCGCCGTCGCCGCGATGAGCGCGCAGGGCGAGCCGGTCGCAGCGTAACCGACAAGCAAGGAGGAGAAACGACATGACGATGGCGAGGATCACCACGTTCAGCTGGGTGCCCGAATTCGCCCAGGGGTTCGTCCGCGATATCCGCGCGCGCTGGGCGTTCGAGGAAACCGGACAGGCCTATGCCGTCGACCTTATCGATGGCCCCTATGCCAAGAGTCCGGCCCACCGCCACTTCCAGCCGTTCGGCCAGGTGCCGACCTATAGCGACGGCGAAGTGGAGATTTTCGAATCCGGCGCGATCGCGCTGCGGATCGCCGAGCAGGGCAAGGGTTTGCTGCCGGACGATCCCGCGGCGCGCATCCGCGCGGTCCAGTGGCTCATCGCGGCACTCAACTCGGTCGAGCCCTGGGTGATGCAGGTTGCGGTGGTCGACGTCTTCGAGGCCGACCGGCCATGGTCGGCGGCACGGCGACCGAAGGTGATCGAGGATCTCCACGGCCGTCTCGGCGACCTTGCATCGGCGCTTGGCGACAAGACCTGGCTCGATGGCGACGACTTCACCGTCGGCGACCTGATGATGGTGTCGGTGCTGGGCGGGCTGCGCAACACCGATCTGCTGGCGGGCTATCCCAATCTCGCCTCGTACGTGGCGCGCGGCGAGGCGCGGCCGGCGCATGTCAAGGCGATGGCCGATCATCTGGCGGTCTATCGCGTGGCGGCGATGGCCTGAGTGAGACAATCACGGGAGTAGACCGATGACCTACATCGATGGTTTCCTCGCGCCAGTGCGGGCCGGCACGACGCGCGAAGCCTATGCTGACTTTGCCGAAAAGGCCGCGCCGATCTTCCGGGAGCATGGCGCGACGCGCGTCGTCGAGGGCTGGGGTGATGACATCCCGGACGGCAAGGTGACCGATTTTCGCCGCGCGGTGCTGGCGACCGAGGGCGAGACGGTGGTATTCTCGTGGATCGAATGGCCTGACAAGGTGACGCGCGAGGCAGGCATGAAGAAGGTCATGGAAGACCCGCGCATGCAGCCGGGCGCCGAGGCGATGCCGTTCGACGGCAAGCGTCTGATCTTCGGCGGGTTCACCGCCATCGTCGACGCGTGAAAAAGACCGGAAAACAGGAGAAGATGCGATGAGCAATCCCGCAGGCACGCCGATCTGGTACGAGTTGTTGACCGCCGATCCCGATGCGTCGAAAGCGTTCTACGACCATGTCATCGGCTGGATGATCGAGGCCCAGCCATCGGGTCCGATGGACTATCGGATGATCGGCACGGCCGGCAATGATCGCGTCGGCGGCGTGATGCGGCTGACCCCCGAAATGCAGGTTGGCGGCGCGAAGCCAACCTGGCTGTTCTACATCGGTGTCGATGATGTCGACGCGAGCGTGGCAAAGATCACCGCAGCGGGCGGATCGGTGCTGATGGCGCCGTTCGACATCCCCGGCGTCGGGCGACTTGCGTTCGTCGCCGATCCGCAAGGCGCACCCTTTTATGTGATGCGCGGCGCCAGCGAGGAGAGCCGCACTGCCTTTGACCGGACCGGCATGGGCAAGTGCAACTGGAACGAACTGGCGACGACCGACCAGGCTGCGGCCAACGCCTTCTACGCCAGCGTGTTCGGCTGGTCCTATCCCGACAAGATGTCGATGGGCGAGATGGGCGATTATGTCTTCGTCGCGGTCGGCGACACGACGATCGGCGCGACGATGACGCGTCCAGCGGGCGGTCCGCCGCCATCATGGCAATTCTATTTCCGCGCGCCCGATATCGAAGTCGCCGCCGCGAAGGTCGGCGAGGCGGGTGGCATGGTACATCATGGCCCGCAGGAAGTGCCCGGGGGCGACCGCATCATTATCGCCAGCGACCCGCACGGCGTGATGTTCGGCGTCGTCGGCCCGGGACAATAAGAACGAGAACAGGAGAGAGACCATGTCCAGCAAGCGCATCGCCACCTGCCTGTGGTTCGACGGCAGGGCCGAGGAAGCCGCGCGCTTCTATGCCGCGACCTTCCCCGATTCGCAGGTCGGGACGATCAACCGCTCGCCGCTCGATTATCCCAGCGGCAAGGCCGGCGACGTCATCACGGTGACGTTCACCGTGCTCGGCCAGGATTTTCTCGGCCTCAACGGCGGCCCGATGTACCAGTTCAGCGAAGCGGTCTCGTTCCAGGTTTTTACCGACGATCAGGCCGAGACCGACCGGCTGTGGCATGCGATCACCACGGAGGGCGGCGCGGAATCGATGTGCGGCTGGTGCAAGGACAAGTTCGGCCTTTCGTGGCAGATCACGCCGCGCCGGCTGATGGAGATGATGACCAGCAGCGACGCCGCGGCGAGCCAGCGCGCGATGGGGGCGATGATGCAGATGAAGAAGATCGACATCGCGGCGCTCGAAGCCGCCTTTGCCGGGGAGCCCGTCGCGTGAGCCTGCAGCTGTTCGGTCATCCCTTCTCGTCCTATACGTGGAAGGCGCTGATCCCGTTGTACGAGAATGCCACGCCGTTCACCTTCCGGATGATCGATGGCGATCACCCGGAAAACGGCGCCGAGCTGGCCGCATCCTCGCCGATGGGCAAGTTCCCCTTGCTGATCGATGGTGAAACGCGCGTGTTCGAGGCGACCAGTATCATCGAATATCTCGCTGCCTTTCATCCCGGGCCGGTCGCGCTGATCCCCGCCGATCCCATCGCGGCGGTCGAGGTGCGGATGCTCGACCGGGTGTTCGACAACTACGTGATGAACGCGATGACCGTCGCGGTGGCCGACGCGCTTCGCCCGCCCGGCAACAGCGATCCTTATGGCATGGCCCAGGCGCGCGCCGGCCTCGACCGGATCTATGCCTGGCTCGACAAGGAACTGGACGGTCGCGAATGGGCGATCGGCAGCGACTTCACCATGGCCGATTGTGCGGCGGCGCCGTCGCTCTTCTACGCGGACTGGGTCCATCCGATCGACCCGCAATTCGCCACGCTCCGGGCGTATCGCGCGCGGCTGCTCGCCCGCCCATCGGTCGCGCGCGCGGTGGACGAGGCGCGCCCCTATCGCGCCTACTTCCCGCTCGGCGCGCCCGACCGGGATTGAGGCGCCGCCGTTGCCGGACGTCATCGTCGCCGGATAACCGCGGGCGACGACCGTCGCGCGGGGCCGCACGACGGTTGCCAGTGTCGTTGTCGCCGGGCATGTCGCGCATCGTGCCCCGGTTGCGATCGCGCGATGATGCCGGGCCCGGGGGAATGATGCCGGTGCAAGCCACGACAGATGCTTGAGGAATCGCGCGCCGGTGGCAGCCTTCGGCCGAGATGGTGGCAGCGCCGCTCGGTAGCGCTGCTGTTGGTGGCGCTCGCCGCGGTGCCCCTGCTGTGGCCGGCAATCCCGCCGCTGACCGATCTGCCAGGTCATATCGGGCGTTTCACGATCATGGCCGAAGCCGGGCAGGGGCCGCTGGCGCAGCATTATCACGTCATCTGGAAACTGATCGGCAATCTCGGGGTCGATGGGCTGGTGTTGCTGCTCGCGCCGCTGGTCGGGCTTGAGCCCGCGACCAAGCTGATCGTGCTGGCGATCCCGATGCTCAGCGTTGCCGCGATGCTGTGGTTGTCGCGCGCGGTGCATGGCAGGATCCCGCCTACCACCCTCTTCGCCTTGCCGCTCGCTTATGCCGCGCCGTTTCAGTTCGGCTTCGTCAACTTCTCGCTCGCGGTCGCGCTGGTCATCGCGGCGCTTGCCTTGTGGTTGCGGCTGGCGCGGCGATCGCCGGCTTGGGTGCGGCTCGTGGCGTTCGTGCCGATCGCCGGGGCGATCTGGCTGTGCCATGCTTTCGGCTGGGCGTTGCTCGGCTTGTTCGTGGCGGGTGCCGAGCTGGCGCTGCGGCGCGAGCGCGGACAAGGCTGGTGGCGCGCTGCCGTCGGTGCGGCCGCGATGTGCGTGCCGATGGTCCTGCCGGTGCTGGTCATCATGGCCAGTGGCGGCGGCGCGGCGGTCGGCGCGACCGGGCGCTGGTTCGACTTCTCGCTCAAGCTCTACTGGGCGACCTCGCTGCTGCGCGAGCGGTGGCAGCTTTACGACGTGCTGTCGGCGCTCGGCTTGTTCCTGCTCGTCATCGTCGCATGGCGCTCGCCGCGCTTGTCATTCGCGCCGTTGCTTGGGCTGCCGGCCCTGTTTGGGGCCGCTGCCTTCCTGTTGCTGCCAGCCTTTTATGCCGGTGCGTCTTATGTCGACATGCGCGTCCTGCCGGCGACGCTAATGCTCTGCCTGCTCGCGATCCGCGTCGCGCCGGGGCAGGAGCGGTTCGCAGGCCATCTCGCGGCGATCGGGGCGTCGTTCTTCATCCTTCGCCTCGCCACCTCGACCATCGCGTTCCTGCTGTTCGCGCAGGGGCAAGCTGCGGCGCTGGCCGGCATCGACACGCTGCCGCAGGGGGCTGCCGTGCTGGTGCTGGTCAACGAACCCGCTGCCGACAATTGGCACAATCCGCGGCTCGGCCATATCGCCGGCCTCGCCACGGCGCGTCGCCGGGTGTTCACCAACGAGCAATGGGCGCTGGCCGGGCAACAACTGGTCGTGCCGCTGCATCCCGCTGCGGCGCCCTATGACCGTGACCCGTCGCAGCTGGTCTATCCGGCGAGCGTCAAGGACGGCACCGATTTCGATACCGCGATCGCCCGCTTCGATCGCGGCGCGTTCGGCTATGTCTGGACGATCGGCTTCCCGCCCGGCCGCGCCCGGGCGCCGGACCTCGTCATCGTCTGGTCCGATGGCGACGATGCCATCTATCGCGTGGTCAGCCGCCGCTGATCGCCGCGTCGGCGCGTCAGGCCTTGGCCTGGTCGCGGATCGGCAGCTGGCGGACGCGCTTGCCGGTTGCCGCGAACAGCGCATTGGCGAGCGCCGGCGCGGCGGGCGGCAGACCCGGTTCGCCCAGCCCGCCCATCTCGGCACCGCTGGCGAGGAAATGCACCGCGATCACCGGGGCATCCGCGAGTTTGAGCACCTCGTAATCGCTGAAATTGCTCTGCATCACCGCGCCCTTGTCGAGCGTGATCGCCTCGCCGATCGCGGTCGACAGCCCCATCACGATGCCGCCCATCACCTGCGCCTCGGCGTTGCGCGGGTTCACCACGCTGCCGCAATCGACCACCGCGGTGACCTTGAGCACCTTGGGCGTGCCGTCCGCCTTGAGGGTCGCTTCGGTGACGTGCGCCGCGATGGTGTTGAACGATTCGACGATGGCGATCCCGCGTCCGGTGCCGGCGGGGAGCGGCGTGCCCCAGCCGCCGAGCTTCGCCGCTTGTTCGAGCACCGCGCGGTGCCGCGATCCGGCTTTCAGATGGCGGCGGCGGAATTCGAACGGATCGACGCCGGCGGCATGGGCCAGCTCGTCGATGAAGCTCTCGGTGTAAAAGCCGTGCTGCGTCGCATTGACCGACCGCCATGCGCCGACCGTCTGGTTCGACACCTGCTTGAAATGGCGGCGCGCCACCGCCGGCAGATCGTAGAAGAAGGGCACTTCTTTCGAAGCATCCTCGGGCTGGGCATAGTCGTTTTGCCACGCCGCGATCTTGCCGTCGCTGCCGAGCGCCGCCTTGAGCAGCGCCGAGCTTTGCGGGCGATAGGCGCCCTGCGTCACTTCTTCCTCGCGCGCCCAGATCAGCTTGACCGGATAGGGCAGCTGCATCGCGACCTTCGCCACCTGGTCGACGATCTCAATGTACATCGGCAGGCGCCGGCCGAAGCTGCCGCCGATCAGCATCGGGTGGAAGGTCACATTGTCGGGCGAAAGGCCCGCCGCCTTGGCCGCCGCCATCTTGGTGGCGAGTGGGTCCTGCATACCGCCCCACAATTCGAGCTTCCCGTCCTTGTGCTGCGCGGTGAGCGCGAAGGGTTCCATCATCGCATGGTGGAGGAAGGGCAGGCGATAATCGGCCGTGACGATCTTCGCGCCCGTCGCCTTGAAGGCGGCATCCACATCGCCGCTGCCGGCGGTGCCGTCGGGCTTGTTGGCCTGGCGGAGCTTGTCCTGATCGGCGAAGATGCTGGCGGTCGACAGGCCGCCATGGCCACCATCGCTGAATTTGGGCGACAGCGCGCGCAGCCCCTTGAGCGCCTGCCAATAGCCTTTGGCGACGACGACAACGGCATTGTCGAGCTTGATGACTTTTTCGACGCCCGTCACCCCCATGGCCGGGGCAGGATCGACCGACAGCAAGGTGCCGCCCCGCACCGGCGCCGCCATCACCGTGGCGACGCGCATGCCGGGGATGGCGACGTCCATGCCGTAATGCGCCGATCCGTCGACCTTGGCGGGAATGTCGAGCCGCGGCACCGACTGGCCGATATAGCGGAAGGATTTGGCGTCCTTCAGTTTCGGCGCGCTGTCGAGCGAACGCCCGGCGGCCTCGGCGGCGAGCTCGCCATAGCGCAGCGTGCGGCGGGTCGCGGCGTGGATCACCTTGCTGTCGGCGGTGGTCAGCTCGGTCGCGGGGACGCCGAGCCGCTTCGCCGCGGTCTCGACCAGCGCGAGCCGCGTGGCAGCACCGACGACGCGCATGCCCTTTTGCCCGGTGAAGCGCAGCGCCGACGAGCCGCCGGTGATCTGCAGGTTCATCGAGCGCGCGACGAGCGACAGCAGCGACTGCGGCAGTGCGGAGACGAGGCCTGGATAGCCGGTCATGTCGGCGAGGAAGCCGCGCCCGAGCGGGACATTGGCAAAGGCGGATTCGGCCGGGGCTGACACGACCTCGATATGCGACCAGTCGGCATCGAGTTCGTCGGCGAGCATCTGCGCAAGGCCGGTGTTCGAGCCCTGGCCGATATCGGCATGCGGGGAGAATAAGGTGATGCGGTCGTCCTCGCCGATACGCAGCCAGGTCGCGAAATTATGCCCGCCTTTGCCCTCGGTCAGCGCCGCCGCGCTGCGGTTGGCGGCATGGTCGGCCCAGCCGATCGCGAAAACCCCGCCGCCGACGATTGCCGCGCCGCCGATCAGGAACGCCCTGCGCTTGATGCCCATCGTCCTGCTCCTCAAGCCTGGCCGGCGGCGGCGTGGATCGCCGCGCGGATCCGCGGATAGGTCCCGCAACGACAGATATTGGTCATCGCAGCGTCGATCTGCTCATCGGTCGGCTTGGGCGAGGCGGCGAGCAGGGCGGCGGCGGCCATCAACTGGCCCGACTGGCAATAGCCGCATTGTGGCACCTGGTGCGCGATCCATGCCGCCTGCAGCGCGTGGAGCGTGCCGTGCGGCGCGAGACCTTCAATCGTGGTGATCGCCTTGCCGGCGATGTCGCTGACCGGCACGCTGCACGAGCGTGTCACGGCGCCATCGATGTGCACGCTGCATGCCCCGCACGCCGCGATGCCGCAGCCGAACTTGGTCCCGGTCATGCCCAGCTCTTCGCGGATCACCCACAAGAGCGGCGTGTCCGGCTCGGCGGTGATCGACACCGGCTTGCCGTTGATGGTCGCTTCGATCGGCATCCTGCTCCCCCTGATGAGCTGTGTTAGGTTGCGTATAGCAACCTATGATGCGCTTGGCGATGGGGTCGGCAGTATCTCGCCGTCACGCGATGGCGAGATCGAGCAAGGTCGGCCCCGATGCGGCAAAGGACCAGCGCAGCGCGTCGTCGAGCAGCGCGTGATCCTCGACGCGCCGCGCGGCAATGCCCATCGCCGTGGCCATGCCGACAAAGTCGATGCCCGTCAGCGTGGTGCCCGGCACCCCGTTCATGCCGAAGATCTTCGCGAAATGTTCGAGCGCGGCGTAGCGCTGGTTGTTGAGGATGACGAAGCTCACATTGGCCTGCTGCTCCGCCGCGCTCCACAGGCCCTGGATCGCATACATGGCGGCGCCATCGCCGAGCAGCGCGATGACCTTGCGGCCGGGCGACCCGCGCGCCACGCCGATCGCCGCCGGAAGGCCGTAACCGAGGCCGCCGCTGGCGCAGGTGAAGAAGCCGCGCTCGCTGGTGATCGGCAGGTGATCGTGCATCGGTCCGCGAGCGGTCGGTGCCTCCTCGACCACGACGGCCTGGGCGGGGCGCAGCGCGGCGACGCGCGACAGGACATGGCGTGCGTCCATCGTCGGCAGCGGGGTGGCGGCGCGCGAGGCCGGTGCCGAGGGAGCGCGGCCACGCACCTGCGTCGCCAGCGCGGCGAGCCCGGCCGCGACGTCGCCCAGCACGCCAACGCCTCCGGGTAGCGCGGCGAGATGTTGCGGGTCCTCGCTCAGCACGGCCAGTGCGGCATGGTCGGGCCAGTGCGGCCCCACGCCTTCGGCATGGTAGGTAAAGGCCGGCGCGCCCGCGACGAGGATCACGTCATAGGGCGCGAGCAGCCGCACGATCTCCTCGCGAAAGGCGGGAAGAAAGCCGGTGAAGCGCGGATGGTCCTCGGCGATCGTCTCGCGCGCAGCGAAGGGCGCGGCCCAGACATCGGCACCGCACGCCTCGACCAGCGACGTCACCGCGTCCCAGCCGCCGCACCGCGCAACGCCGGTGCCGAGGATCAGCGCGGGCCGCTCAGCCCGGTCGAGCAGCGCGGCGAGCCGGGCGATGGCGGCGGGGTCGGGCAGCGTCGTCAGCGCCAGTTCGGGCAACACCGGCATGGCGCATTCGCGGTCCCAGTCATCGACCGGGATCGACACGAAGCACGGCCCCATCGGCGGGGTCAGCGCGATGTGGAAGGCGCGCGCCAGCGCCGCGGGCACGTCTTCGGCGCGCGCCGGCTCGATCGCCCATTTGACGAACGGGCGCGGAAATTCGGTCGCGCGCTCGGCACCGAGAAAAGGGTCGAACGGCAGGATCGAGCGCGCCTGTTGCCCGGCGGTGACCACCAGCGGCGTGCCGTTGCGATAGGCGGTGAACAGATTGCCCAGCGCATGGCCTGTGCCGGCCGAGGAATGCAGGTTGACGAGCGCGGGGCGGCGCGTCGCCTGGGCATAGCCATCCGCCATGCCGAGCACGATCGCCTCGTTCAGCCCGAGCAGATAGGGCATGTCGTCGGGCAGGCCGCGCAACATCGGCAATTCGGTCGACCCCGGATTGCCGAACAGCGCGTCGACGCCGAAATGGCGGAAAACGGCGAAGGCGGCCTCGCGCACCGTGGTCATTTGCTTGCTCCCCCCAACCCAATCGCTGCGCAGATACACGGCACAGATCGTCAGTCGAGTCCCTGCGCGTCCAGCGGTTCCGCGGAGGAAAGATGGGGAGACGATCGAGGCGTGACGCCAGCGCGAATCGCCCCGCGCGCCGTTCAGTCGACCGCCTTCACCCGCGTCATCGCCAGTGCCGCCAGCGCCATCACCGCTGCGGCGAACGCCATTGTCCAGATCGGCTCATTGGGGAACCATGCCTTCATGATCGACCCCATCACCGTCGCCACCAGCAACTGCGGCACGACGACGAAAACGTTGAACAGTCCCATATAGATACCAAGCTTGCGCTGCGGCAGGCTGGAAGCGAGGATGGCATAGGGCATGGCGAGGATCGATGCCCAGGCGATGCCGATGCCGATCTCGCTGAAGCGCAGCAGCGCGGGGTCGCGGATCATGAAGAAACTGGCAAAGCCAGCGGCGCCGCACAGCAGCCCGACGATATGCGTCCGGCTCTTGCCGATCCGCGCCGACAGCCACGGCAACAGCGTCAGCGCGGCGATCGCGGCGACGCCATTGTAGATCGCGAACAGCTCGTCGACATGGTTCGCCGCCGCCTGATAGGTCGCGCTCGCTGCGTCGGTCGTGCCATAGGCATATTGCGCGACCACCGGGGTGGTGTTGATCCACATGATGAACAGCGCCGACCAGCTGAAGAACTGCACCAGCGCAAGCCGCTTCATCAGCGTCGGCATCCCGGAGAAATCGCCGACGATATGCCCGAGGATCGATGACGTGCCGCCGCGCCGCGCCGCCCTGATCGCGACGATGCTCGCGCCGCCATAGCCGATCATCAGCGCGCCGAGCAGATAGACCTCCTGCTTTAGGCCCAGCGCCTCGACCGCAAGCAGCACGAGTCCGCCGACGATGATCCAGGCGAGGCTGCTCGTCAGGTCGCGTTCGGCGAGCAGGCGCAGCGGCTCGTCATGGTCGCCGTCATTGTCGACGCCGTCGAAGTCGGCCATCTGCGCGGGCGAATATTCGCGCGTCGTCAACACCGTCCACAGCACCGACAGCAACAACGCCGCCCCGCCGAACCAGAAGGCGTAACGCACCGTGTCGGGCACCACGCCGGGCGGCGCGGTGTTGGCCACGCCCCAGTGATCGAGCAGCTTGGGAAAGATCGACCCGACCACCGCGCCGGCGCCGATAAAGGCGGTCTGCACGGCATAGCCGACGCTGTGCTGGTCCTTGCGCAGCATGTCGCCGACGAACGCGCGGAACGGCTCCATCGAGATGTTGAGCGAGGCATCGAGCAGCCACAGCATCACCGCCGCGAACAGCAATTGCGGCGCCAGCGGCATGACGAGCAGCGCAAGCGTGGCGAGGATCGCACCGGTCAGGAAATAGGGTCGCCGCCGCCCGAGTCTGCCCAACCATGTGCGATCCGACAGATGGCCGATGATCGGCTGCACCAGCAACCCGGTCAACGGTGCCGCCACCCACAAGGCGGGCAGGTCGTCGAGACTGCTGCCGAGCGTCTGGAAGATGCGGCTCATATTGGCGTTCTGCAACGCGAAGCCGACCTGGATTCCGAAGAATCCGAACGAGATATTCCACAATCCGGCAAAGGACTGGCGCGGCCGTTCGTTCATCGATCCCCTCTGGGTTTTTCTCTCACGCGCGAGGGTGGCAGCGCATTTCGGGTCCCGCAACCCGCCTGATCAGGTCGTTCCGCGCACCACCAGCCGGGGCGGCAGCAACGCCGTTGCGGTATCCTCGCCGCGGATCCGGGCGAGCAATGTATCGACCAGCAGCTCGCCGGCCCGGCGGTAATCCTGCGCCACCGTGGTCAGCGGCGGATGCGCGAGAGACGCCGCCGGCAGGTCGTCGAAGCCGACCACCGCCACGTCGCGCGGTACGTTCAACCCGTGCTCCTCCAGCGCACGCATCGCGCCGATCGCGATCAGGTCGCTCGCCGCAAAGATCGCGTCGAACGCGATGCCGCGCCCGATCAGCCGGATTGCCGCATCGTACCCCGCCGCTTCGGTGGTGATCGCATCGACCTGCAGCCCCGGATCGGGGCGGAGCCCCGCCGCCTTCAACGCCGCGGCGAGGCCACGATAACGATCCTCGAATTCGGGATAATGGCTCGATGCCTCGCCGAGAAAGGCGATGCTGCGCCGGCCAAGGCCGAGCAGATGTTCCCCGGCATCCTGGCCGCCGCGCAGATTGTCGCAGCCGATCGTCGAATCGGACTGGCCGGCACGAACCGATCCCCAGCGCACGAAATGCGTCCCCTGCTTGGCCAGATGGTCGAGCCGCGCGCGGTAATTCTCGTAATCGCCATAACCGAGCAGGATGATGCCATCGGCCTTGCGGCTGTCCTCGTAATCGACATGCCAGTCGTTGGAGAGCTGCTGGAACGAGGTCAGCAGGTCGTAGCCGCGCAGCGCGCAGGTGCGCGTGATCGAGCCGAGCATCGACAGGAAGAAGGGGTTGATCAGCGAATCGTCGGGCGTCGGGTCCTCGAAGAACAGCAGCGCCAGCGTTTTCGATTGCCCGCGCCGCAGCGAGGAGGCGTTTTTGTCGACGGTGTAGTTGAGCTGCCGCGCGATCGCCTCGATCCGCTTGCGTGTTGCCTCGCTCACCGTCCGGTCGCCGCGCAAGGCACGGCTGACCGTCGGCTGCGACACGCCCGCCAGCGCCGCGATGTCGAAACTGGTCGGTTTGTCCTGCACCGACATGCCGGGCGATCACCCTCCTGAGACGGTCGGGCCTTGGCGGCCCCATATCCTGCATGCCTAGACTTGTTGCGACGCCGGGGGAAGCGTGGCGTAATTGCCGCCCCTTTTTGGGCAGCGGCATTGCGCGATGTGTGCGCCGCGCTAGACCGCAGCGATCGGACGAAGGGAAGCCGCTACGATGACGGGCTGGCAATGACGAACTGGCAGTTGCGCGTCGAGCATATCGGCGTCGAGCGGCAGCCGGTTGTCGTCATCGACCATTTCGCGCCCGATCCGCGCCGCTTTACCGACGATGCGGCGTTCCTGTCGTTCCGCCCGATCGGCGAACATTATCCCGGCATTCGCGCCACCGTCGCGCCGGTCATGCTGCGCGATCTGCTCGCCGCGCTCGCGCCGGTCGTCGCCGAGGTTTTCGACATTCCCGCCGTCGCGGTGATCGACGCCTTCTACTCGCTGGTGACCACGCCATCGGCGGCGCTGGCGCCGATCCAGCGCCTGCCGCATTTCGACGGCGTCGAGCAGGGCAGACTCGCGCTGCTCCACTATCTCGCGGCCGATCCGCGCAGCGGCACCGCCTTCTACCGTCACCGTTCGACCGGGTTCGAAAGCGTCGATGCGGCGCGGCTCGGCGCGTATCGCGCTGCGCTCGACGCCGATCTGCGCCGCACCGGGCTCCCCGATCCCGGTTATATCGCCGGCGACACGGCGCTGTTCGAACAAGTCGCGCGCTTCGATGGTCACTTCAATCGTGCCGTGCTTTACCGCAGCAATACGCTGCACTGCGCCGAGATTCCCGAGGACATGACGTTGAGCAGTGATCCGGCGGTCGGACGCCTGACGGTGAACACCTTTCTCGGCGCCTGCTGACGACTGTCGCATAATTGTCACGCCGCCGGGCACGTCGCCTGAACGCCATGTGAATACGTATGTGCGTTGCTTCCCACCTTGCCGCCCCGGCGCCTAATCGAGCGACAGATCGATCGCGACAAGCGAGCGGCGGCTGCGCAAGGGCGCAAGGGGAGGTCCTGAATGAACGTTTCTCAGAGTAATCGTCGGTTTTCGACGCGCACCCGGCTGGCACTGCGCGCCAGCGTGATCGCGCTCGGCGGCATGGTATCGCTGATCGGTGCCGACGCCGCTTTGGCCCAGGACGCCGCGTCGCCGCCGCCCGCCGCGCCGACCGCCGATGTGCCCGAACAGCAGGATATCGTTGTCAGCGGCATCCGCGCGTCGCTCGCCTCGTCGGCACGGATCAAGCGTGAATCGACGCTGATCGTCGACTCGGTCTCGGCCGAGGATATCGGCAAGCTGCCCGACGTCTCGATCGCCGACTCGCTTGCGCGCCTGCCCGGTGTGACCGCGCAGCGCCTCGAAGGTCGCGACCAGCGCCTGTCGATCCGCGGCCTCGGCCCCGATTTCGGCACCACGCTGCTCAACGGCCGCGAACAGGTCACCGTCGGTGACAATCGCGGCGTCGAATATGATCAATATCCGTCGGAATTCTTCAAAAACGTCAACGTCTACAAGACCGCCGACGCCTCGCTGATCGCCTCGGGCATCTCGGGCACGGTCGACCTGCGCATGCTGCGCCCGCTCGATCAGGCGCACCGCGTGCTGTCCGTTGCGGCGCGCGCCGAGATGAACGGCATCAAGGCGTTGAACCCGGATTCGTCGCGTTACGGCTATCGCGCCTCGGCGACCTATGTCGACAAGTTCGCCAATGATACGCTGGGCATCGCGATCGGCGTGTCGGCGTCGCAAAATCCGTCGCAGGACGAGCGCTACAACGCCTGGGGTTATGCCGGAGGCGGCACCGCGGCGAGCCCGTTCGTGCTCGGCGGCGCCAAGCCCTATGTCCAGTCGAACCTGCTCAAGCGTTATGGCGCGGTGGCAACGATCGAATGGCAGCCGAGCGACAATTTCCACTCGACCTTCGACGCGCTCTATTCGCATTTCCGTGAAACGCAGCATCTGCGCGGCATCGAGTTCCCGCTCGGCTTCTCCGGCCCGGCGCAGACCGGCATCAGCGTCTCGAACGGCTTCGCCACCACGACGACGTTCAGCAACGTCCACGCGATCCAGCGCAACGATCTCAACGATCGCAAGGCCGAGAATTTCTCGTTCGGCTGGAACAATGACATCCGTCTCGGCGACAAGCTCAAGCTCAACGTCGATGCCAGCTGGTCGCGCGCGACGCGCACCGACTTCCTGCTCGAGACCTATACCGGCGTCGGTTATGGCGGCAGCGGCCCGGGCGACACCGTGACGGTGACGCAGCAGCCCAACGGCATCTACAAGATCGTGCCGACGCTCAATTACACCGACACCTCGATCTTCAAGCTGACCGATCCGCAGGGCTGGGGCTATAACGGCACCACCCCGGTGGTGCAGGCCGGCTTCCTCAACCGCCCGAGCTTCAAGGACGATCTCAAGTCGCTACGCGCGACGCTCAACGGCGAGCTCGATGCGGGCGTGCTCAAGGGTTGGGAAATCGGCGCCAATTACAGCCGCCGCTCCAAGGACAGCGCCTATACCTCCTATTTCCTGTGCCCCAAGGGCGCCGGCACCAACTGCACCGTGGCGAGCGGCACACCGACCTCGGCGGCGATTCCGGCTGCCGCGATCCTCGGTCGCAACATCCCGCTCGGCTATCTCGGCGTGCCGGCGGTGCTCGCGCTCGATCCGATGTACCTCTACAACAACGCGTACAACGCGGTGTACGACAATCGCCCCGGCTCGCTGGTTCGCGACAACAACGTCACCGAAGACGTCTATACCGGCTATGCCAAGCTGATCATCGACGGCGAGCTGGGTGGCAAGAAGCTCAAGGGCTCGCTCGGCCTGCAGGTCATTCGCACGCGCCAGGCATCGACCGGTACGATTTCCAACTTCGACCCCGCGACCTTCACCGTCACGGTCCTGCCGGCGCGCGGTTCGTCAACCTACACCAACTTCCTGCCCAGCGCGTCGATGTCGGTCGAGCTGATCCCGGCCGGTTACGTCAAGCTCGGCGCATCGCAGACCATTGTTCGCCCGCGCCTCGACCAGGAACGGATCAACCAGGAATTCAGCGTGTCGCCGGGCAATATCGGCAACCCCGCCAACCTCAACAGCCCGTTCAGTTCGAGCGGTGGTAACATCAATCTGCGACCCTATCAGTCGACCAATATCGACGCGTCGTTCGAGAAATATTTCACGGGTGGCGGCTACATCGCGCTCGCCGGCTATTTCAAGCATCTGACCAAATTCGTCGATCCCAGCAACGGCCTGCCGTTCGACTTCACGGCGGCGCTCGGTCAGCTCAGCCCGGCGCAGCGCGCGATCGTCGTCGCCAATGGCTGGACCACGGGCATCTCGACCTCGCCGGACAATACCGGCCGCGGTTATCTGGTCGGCATGGAAGCGACGCTGTCGCTGCCGTTCAAGACCATCTCCTCGGCGCTCGACGGTTTCGGCTTCTTCGGTAGCGGCAGCTACAGCGAGAGCTCGATCAAGCTGAAGAGCAATCCGGCGCAGGCGATCACGCTGCCGGGCCTGTCGAAATATGTCGCCAGCGGTGAACTCTATTACGAGAAGCACGGCATCCAGGTGCGGGCCAGCTACCGTTACCGCTCGTCCTTCCTCGGCGAAGTCGCCGGCCTGTCGGCCGCCCCGACCTATCGCCAGGTCGTGTCGGAAGGCATTCTCGATGCGCAGATCGGCTATGAGTTCCAGGCCGGTCCGCTCAAGGGGCTGGCGATCCTGGCCCAGGCCAAGAACCTCACCGATCGCCCGTTCATCACCTATCAGAATAACGATCGCCGCCAGGTCATCGATTATCAGCGCTATGGCCGCGATTATTATCTCGGCCTGACCTACAAATTCTGACGGCCCCTCCCCGTTGGACTTGGGGCCGCCGGTGCACGAAAGAGCCCGGCGGCCCCGTTCTTTTCCCGACACAGCGGAAGCGATAGCATCCGGCATGCTACAGGGAGCGTTTCGTGACCGAACAGCCTGATCCGGTCACCATCGTGATCGCCGGCGGCGGCAGTGCCGGCTGGATGACCGCCGCCGCGCTCGGCCGGTTTCTCGAAACCGGCTACCGCATCCGCCTGATCGAATCCGAGGAGATCGGCACGGTCGGGGTCGGTGAATCGACCATCCCGCAAATCCGCCTGTTCAACGAAGCGCTCGGCCTCGACGAGGACGCCTTTGTCCGCGCGACGCAGGCGACCTTCAAGCTTGGCATCGAATTCGACGGCTGGTCGCGGCCCGGCGAGCGCTACATGCATGCCTTTGGCGCCGTCGGCCGCGACGTCGGGCTGATCGCCTTCCAGCATTATTGGCTCCGTGCCCGTCAGCTTGGCCTCGCCAAGGGCCTCGACGCCTATGCCCTCAACGAGCTCGCGGCGCGGGGCCACAAGATGCATCGCGGCCAGCCGCTCGGCGGCGCAGCAATCCCCGACATGCCCTATGCCTTCCAGTTCGATGCCGGGCTGTATGCGGCGTGGCTGCGCCGCTTCGCCGAATTGCGCGGCGTGCAGCGCACCGAGGGCAAGGTCGTCGAGGTGATCCGCGACGGCGAAAGCGGCGACGTCGCCGCGCTGCTGCTCCAATCCGGCGAACAGGTCGCCGGCGACATCTTCATCGACTGCACCGGCTTTCGCGGGCTGCTGATCGAACAGACGCTGGCGAGCGGGTTCGAGGACTGGTCGCACTGGCTGCCATGCGACCGCGCGCTCGCCGTGCCCAGCGCGAGCGACGGCGCGCTCACTCCTTACACCCGCGCGCGCGCGCTCGCCGCCGGGTGGCAATGGCGCATCCCGCTGCAGCACCGTGTCGGCAACGGCCATGTCTATTGCAGCGAGTATCTGAGCGACGACGAGGCGACCGCGCTGCTGCTCGCCAATCTCGAGGGCGCACCGCTCGCCGATCCGCGCCCGCTGCGCTTCACCGCCGGCCGGCGCAAGCGTGCCTGGAAGCGCAACGTCATCGCGATCGGCCTGTCGAGCGGCTTTCTCGAACCGCTCGAATCGACCAGCATCCACATGATCCAGTCGGCGATCTCGCGGCTGCTCAAGCTGCTCCCGGGACGCCATGTCGCCGCCGCCGATCGCGACGAATATAACCGCCAGACCGATTTCGAGATCGAGCGGATCCGCGATTTCCTGATCCTGCATTATGCCGCCAACCAACGCGACGAGCCGTTCTGGCGCGCGCGGCGCGCGATGACGCTGCCGGAAACGCTGGAGCGCAAGATCGCGCTGTTCGCGGCCAACGGCAATATCGTGCGCGAGCATGAGGAACTGTTTACCGAAGTCGGCTGGCTGCAGGTGCTGGTAGGACAGGGTATCATCCCGCACGGCTATCACCCGCTCGCCGACCAGATCGCGCCGGCCGAGCTCGGCGAATATATGGAGACGATCGAACTGCTCTACGCCCGCGAGGCGGGGCGCATGCCCAGCCATGCCGAGTTCATCGCCCGACATTGCGCGGCGCCGCGATGACGGCTGTGGCTGAATACGTATGCCGGGGGCTTGGCTTCGTACCGCCCCGCCCGCAAGAGACGAAAAAGCACGGGATGTCTGCGCCATGTCACGCGCGCCGGGAGTGGGTGGGATGAGCAGAAGGTTGCGCCTTGGCGTTCTCGCTGCGCTGGCGGCGGTCGCGCTGCCGACCCCGATCGTCGCGCAGACGATGCCGGCTCAAGCGAGCTTCCGCGACCGCCTGCCGCAGGACGAGGTGATCTATTTCCTCCTCCCCGACCGTTTCGAGAATGGCGATCCGGCGAACGATCGCGGCGGGCTCAGCGGCGACCGGCTCAAGACCGGCTACGACCCGACCGCCAAGGGATTCTATCATGGCGGCGACCTCAAGGGGCTGATCCGGCGGCTCGGCTATATCCAGGATCTCGGCGCGACCGCGATCTGGGTCGGGCCGATCTTCAGGAACAAGCCGGTGCAGGGACCGCCGGGTCAGGAGTCGGCCGGCTATCACGGCTATTGGATCACCGACTTCACCCAGGTCGATCCGCATCTCGGCAGCAACGCCGATTTCAAGGCGCTGGTCGATGCGGCGCATGCGCGCGGCATGAAGGTCTATATGGACATCATCGCCAACCACACCGCCGACGTGATCCAGTATCGCGAATGCGGCGTTGGTAGCGAATGTTCCTATCGCTCGATCGCCGACTATCCCTTCCAACGGCGCGGCGGCCCGGCCGGCGCGGCGATCAATCCGGGGTTTCTCGGTGAGGGCGTGCAGACGGCGGACAATTTCGCGAAGCTGACCGACCCGACCTTTGCCTATACGCCTTATGTCCCGGCGGCGGAGGCGACGGTGAAGGTGCCGGCGTGGCTCAACGACGTGCGCTGGTACCATAATCGCGGCAACACGACCTATTATAACGAGAGCGCGACGCTGGGCGATTTCTCCGGCCTCGACGATCTCGATACCGAGAATCCGCGCGTCGCGCAGGGCATGATCGACATTTTCGGCGACTGGATCGACCGCTATGGCGTGGACGGTTTTCGCATCGACACCGCGCGCCACGTCAATCCGGAATTCTGGGCGCAGTTCGTCCCCGCGATGCTCGCCCGGGCTAGGGCGAAGGGCATCCCGAACTTCCACATCTTCGGCGAGGTTGCCTATGAGACGCTCGATGTCGGCATGCTCGCGCGCCACACCGTTATCGACAAGCTGCCCGCGGTGCTCGATTTCGCCTTCCGCCAGGCGGTGCTCGGGGCGGTAACGGGCAAGCAGGAGCCCGGCGCATGGGACAAGCTCATGCTCGGCGACGCGCTCTATGCGCATGGCTTCGACACCGCGAGCATCTTGCCGACCTTCGTTTCCAACCATGATGCCGGCCGGCTCGGTTTCTATATCCGCAAGGCGCTGCCGGGTGCCTCGGACGAGGAGCAGCTCAAGCGCGAGATGCTCGCCAATGCGATGCTGCTGACGTGGCGCGGCGTGCCGACCATCTATGCCGGTGACGAGCAGGGTTTCGCCGGCGACGGCGGCGATCAGGATGCGCGCGAGGACATGTTCGCCAGTCGCGTCGCGGTCTACAACGACAACAAGCTGATCGGCAGCGACACCACCACCGCGACCGCGCATTTCGGCGAGGACCATCCGCTGTTCAAGCAGATCGCCTCGCTCGCCCGGCTGCGTCTGTCGCACCCGGCGCTAACGCGTGGGCGGCTCGTGCTGCGTGCGCGTGGCGACACGCCAGGACTCGTGGCTGTGTCGCGCTTCGACCCGACCACCGACGCGGAAACGCTGCTTGTCTTCAACACATCGGGCGAGACGGTGACCCGGCAGGTGCAGGTCGAGGTCGCCTCGACGGCCTTCACGGCCCTTGCCGGCAGCTGCGCGGCGATGGCGAGCGCGCCGGGCAGCGTCACGATCTCGCTGCCGGCCTTTGGTTATGCGATCTGCGAGGCGCACAAATGAACGACCCGGCCCTGCGCCCGACCGCCATCGCGGCGAGCGCATCATGCGAACGCCCCTGGTGGCGCGGTGCGGCGATCTACCAGATCTATCCGCGCAGCTTCGCCGACTCGAATGGCGACGGCATCGGCGATCTGGCCGGCATCACCGCGCATCTCGACCATGTCGCCTCGCTTGGCGTCGACGGCATCTGGCTGTCGCCCTTCTTCACCTCGCCGATGGCCGATTTCGGTTATGACGTGGCGGATTATTGCGGCGTCGACCCGATCTTCGGCACGCTGGCCGATTTCGATGCGCTGGTCGCTCGCGCCCATGCGCTCGGGCTGCGGGTGATCATCGACCAGGTCTATTCGCATACCTCGGACCAGCATGACTGGTTTCGCGAGAGCCGCGCCGATCGCGGCAACGCCCGGGCCGACTGGTATGTCTGGGCCGACGCCAAGCCCGATGGCAGCCCGCCCAACAACTGGCAGTCGGTGTTCGGTGGCCCGGCCTGGACCTGGGATGCGCGGCGCCGGCAATATTATATGCACAATTTCCTCAGCGCCCAGCCGCAGCTGCACGTGCATCTGCCCGAGGTGCAGCAGGCATTGCTCGACGTGGCGCGTTTCTGGCTCGACCGCGGCGTCGACGGCTTCCGCGTCGACGCGATCAACTTCGCGATGCACGACCCGGAACTGCGCGACAATCCGCCCGCGCCCGAGACCAACGGCGTGCGCACCCGGCCGTTCGACTTCCAGCAGCATATCCACAATCAGAGCCATCCCGACATTCCCGGTTTCCTCGAACGGCTGCGCACTCTGACCGACGCTTATGGTGCGCGCTTCACGGTCGCGGAGGTTGGCGGCCCGTCGCCCGAGCGCGAGATGCACGCCTTCACCGCCGACGGGCGACGGCTCAATTCGGCCTATGGCTTCAACTTCCTCTATGCCGATCGCCTTACCCCGGCGCTGGTGCGCGAGGCGGTCGAGCAATGGCCCGATGCGCCAGGCATGGGCTGGCCGAGCTGGGCGTTCGAGAATCATGATGCGCCGCGCGCGCTGTCGCGCTGGACGACAGCCGAACAGCGCGATGCATTTGCCGCACTCAAGATTCTGCTGCTGGTGTGCCTGCGCGGCAATATCTTCCTGTACCAGGGCGAGGAACTCGGCCTGACCCAGGTCGATATCCCGTTCGACCGGCTGCAGGACCCCGAGGCGATCGCCAACTGGCCGCTGACTTTGAGCCGCGACGGCGCGCGCACGCCGATGCCGTGGCACGCCGACGCGCCGCATCTCGGTTTCTCGGTCGTCGAGCCGTGGCTGCCGACCGGCGCCGACCATGACGCGCTGGCGGTCGATCGACAGGAGGCCGACCCGCTCTCGCTGCTCGCGCTGACGCGGCGGCTGCTGGCCCGGCGCAACGCCAGCGCCGCGCTGCTGACCGGCGACATCACGATTGTCGAGGCGTCCGATACCTTGCTCGCGTTCGAGCGGAGCGCGCCGGGGCAGCGGCTGCTGTGCGTGTTCAACATCGGCGACGCCGCGCGCGACTGGCGGCCCGAGCAGCCCGATCAGTGGCAGGTGGTCGAACAGGTCGGCACCGTCGCCGACTGGCAGTTCGGGTCGTTCGCCGCGCTGGTTGCCGAACGTCGCGACTAAAGGAGTCTGTTGATGCGTATCCTCCCGGCCCTGCTCGCCCTGCTGGCGCTCGGCGCGACGCCCGCCACCGCGCAAGTCGTCGCCAGCGTTGCTTCGCCCGACAACAGCCTCAAGGTCGAGGTCACGCTCAACGGCGAGGGGCGCGCGGGTTATCAGGTCAGCCGGCTCGGCAAGCCGATCATCGCCGAATCGCATCTTGGCTTCCTGTTCACCGACGCGCCGCAGCTGCTGCGCAACTTCGCGCTCGAAAGCCGGACGAGCAGCGAGCATGACGAGAGCTGGACCCAGCCCTGGGGCGAATGGACCAAAGTGCGCGACCATTATCGCGAGCTGCGCATCCGCCTGCGCGAGACGAGCGCGCTGCACCGCGCGCTCGATGTCGTGTTCCGCGTGTTCGATAACGGCGTCGGCTTCCGCTACGAATTTCCCGACCAGCCGAACCTTCACCAGGCGAACATCGCCGAGGAGCTGACCCAGTTCAACCTCGCGCAACCGGCCGAGGCATGGTGGTGCGAGGCATTCGAATCCAACCGCGAGGAATATCTCTATCATCACACGCCAGTCGCCGAGATCGGCACCGCGCAGACGCCGCTGACGGTGAAGCTGGCCGACGGCACGCACATCGCCTTCCACGAGGCTGCTTTGATCGACTATGCCGGCATGAACATCGCCAAGGTCGTCGGCGGGAATCTGAAGGCGGTGCTCACCCCGGCGGCGACCGCCGCCAAGGTCAGCCGCGCGGCGCCCTTCCCGACGCCGTGGCGCGTGATGCTGATCGCGCCCGACGCGGCCGGCCTCTATATGGCCAACCCGCTGATCCTCGACCTCAACGAGCCCAACAAGCTCGGCGACGTGTCGTGGGTGCACCCGCGCAAATATGTCGGCATCTGGTGGGGCATGCACCTCGACACGCAGAGCTGGGCGTCGGGGCCGAAGCATGGCGCGACGACGGCGAACACGCGCGCGATGATCGACTTCGCGGCGAAGAACGGCTTCGGCGGTGTGCTGGTCGAGGGCTGGAACAAGGGCTGGGACGGCGACTGGTTCGCCAATGGCGAGGATTTCAGCTTCACCCAGCCCTATGCCGATTTCGATCTTCCCGGCCTGGCCGCCTATGGCAAGAGCAAGGGCGTGGTGTTGATCGGCCATCACGAGACCTCGGCCAATGCCGCGCATTATGAGGACCAGATGCGCGCCGCGTTCGACCTCGACCAGCGGCTCGGCATTGATGCGGTCAAGACCGGCTATGTGTCCGACGCCGGCGGCTTCAAGGCGAAGACCGGCCCCGATGGCGCGATCCGTTACGAATGGCATGAAGGGCAGGCCGCCTCGGTCCACCATCTGCTGGTCGTCACCGAGGCGGCGAAGCGCCATGTCGCGATCGACACGCACGAGCCGATCAAGGACACCGGTCTGCGCCGCACCTATCCCAACTGGGTGTCGCGCGAGGGCCAGCGCGGCATGGAATATAATGCCTGGGGCGTGCCCAAGAACCCGCCCGAGCATGAGGCCAACCTCGTCTTCACGCGCATGCTCGGCGGGCCGATGGACTTCACTCCCGGCGTGCTGAGCCTGAAGGGGCGCGGCGACACCGATATTCTCTCGACCATTGCCAAGCAGCTTGCGCTCTACGTCGTGATCTATTCGCCGATCCAGATGGCCGCCGACCTTCCCGAGAATTACGCGAAATATCCGGGCGCCTTCCAGTTCATCAAGGACGTGCCGACCGACTGGTCCGACACGCGCGTGTTGAACGGCGCGGTCGGCGACTATGTCACGATCGTGCGCAAGGACCGGCGTTCGAACGACTGGTATCTCGGCGCGGTGACCGACGAGAATGCCCGCACGCTCGACGTGACGCTCGACTTCCTCGATCCCGGCAAGAGCTATAGCGCCGAAATCTACCGCGACGGCCCGGGCGCCGATTACCGCACCGCTGCGCGTCACGCGATCACCATCGAGAAGCTCAGGGTGCGCAAGGGCGACAAGCTCAACCTGCCGCTCGCGCCGGGCGGCGGCGAGGCGATCCGCTTCGTGGCGGGGCGGTGATCCGCCGCATCGCCGCGCTGCTGCTCGCGCTGCTCGTTGCAGCGCCGGCCGCGACGCAGCCGATGCAGGACGGCGGCCGCTTCGTCGAGATCGCGGCCGCGCCCTCGACCCAGCCTGAGATCGCCGCGCCGCATGTCGTGGTATGGCTGCCGCCCGGCTACGACGCGTCGCGGCGGCGCTACGGCGTGGTCTATATGCATGACGGGCAGAATCTGTTCTTCCCGGCGCGCTCCAACTTCAACAAGGTATGGGCGGCGGACAAGGCGGCGTTGCGGCTGATCCGCGCCGGCAAGGTCGCGCCGTTCATCATCGTCGGCATCGATCAGCCCGGCACCGCGCGCTACCGGCAATATTTCCCGCAATTCCTCTACGGACCGGCCTCGCCGACATTGCGCGCCGGGTTCGACCGGCTCGCCAAAGGGCCGATCACCGGCGACGCCTATCTCCGTTTCATCGTGACCGATCTCAAGCCGATGATCGACCGCGACTATCGCACGCGGCCCGACCCGGCGCACACGACGATCATCGGGTCGAGCATGGGCGGGCTGATTTCCTGCTATGCCTTTGTGCAATATCCGCGCGTCTTCGGCCGCGCGGCGTGCGTCTCGACGCATTGGCCGCTCGCCGATCCGTCGGATGTCGGGCCGTTCAACGCCGAGGTTACCGCGCTGTGGCACGATTATCTGGCGCACAAGCTCGGCAAGCCGGACGGGCGCCGGCTGTGGATGGACCATGGCACCGCAACGCTCGATGCCGCCTATGAACCCTATCAGCGCGCGATCGACGCCGACCTGACCGCGCTCGGCTGGCGCGAGGGACGCGACTTCGCCAGCCACAGCTATGCCGGCGCGGCGCATGAAGAAAATGCCTGGGCGGCGCGGCTCGACGACATTTTCGGCTGGCTGCTGCGGTGAGCGCGCCCGGCCGCATCGTCATCCTCGGCGGCGGCACCGCCGGCTGGATGGCGGCCAATCTCTTCGCGCAGCGCTGGCCCGGCACCGCGCAGGTGACGGTGATCGAGAGCCCCGAGATCGGCATCATCGGCGTCGGCGAGGGCTCGACCCCGCAATTGAAGGCGTTCTTCGACACGCTCGGCATTACCGAGGCCGAATGGATGCCGGCGTGCAACGCGACCTACAAGAACGGCATCTCCTTCCATGGCTGGTCGGATCGGCCCGGCCATGAAAGTTATTTTCACCCCTTTCCGAGCCCGCTCGACCTGCACAGCGCGCCGGCCTTTTTCTTCAACGGCCAGGCGCGGCGCTTCGGCAATGATGTGTGGGCGCACCCCGATCGGTTCTTCCTCCCGCCACGGCTCGCCGCGCAGCGCCTCGCGCCGATCGCGGCGGAGAGCTTCCCGCTCGAACCGAGCTATGGCTATCATTTCGACGCGCATCTCGTCGGCGCGTTCCTGCGCGACCATGCCATGGCGCGCGGCGTCACGCATCTCCAACGGCGTATCGTCGAGGTGGCGGTCGACAATGGGCAGGTCACGCAGCTCGTCGCCGAGGATGGCGAGGCGATTGGCGCCGACCTTTTCGTCGATTCGAGCGGCTTTCGGTCGGTGATCCACCAGGCCGCGCTCGGCGTGCCGTTCCGTTCCTTCGCCGACAATCTGTTCAACGACCGCGCGGTGGTGATGCCGACGCCGGCCGATCCGAGCGGCACCGCCAGCGCGACCCGGTCCACCGCGCTGAAGCATGGCTGGGCCTGGGATATCCCGCTGACCAGCCGCACCGGCAACGGTTATGTCTATGGCTCGCGCTACACCACGCCCGAGGAGGCCGAGGCGGAGCTGCGGGCGCATCTCGGGCTCGGCGAGGAGGTGGCGGCGCGGCATCTCAGCATGAAGGTCGGGCGGGTCGAGGCGACATGGTCGGGCAACAGCCTGGCGATCGGGCTGGCACAGGGTTTCATCGAGCCGCTCGAGGCGACAGCGCTGCATATCGTCCAGGCGACGGTCGAGGGCTTCATCGCGGCGTGGGAGGCCGGCGGCTTCACCCCGGCCAATCGTGACGCCTTCAACCAGCGCATCGCCGCGCGTTATGACGGCATCCGCGACTATATCGTCTGCCATTACCGCATGAACCGGCGCAGCGACACGGCCTATTGGCGCGACAATGCGGCGAACGACCGGCTTTCGGATTCGCTCAAGGCGATCATCACCTGCTGGTTCACCGGGCAGGATTTGGAGCGCGAGATCGCCGACCAGGGCATCGCCGGCTATTATCCCGCGACCTCGTGGCAGTGCCTGCTGGCCGGCTATGGCCAATTCCCCGACGACGCGCGGCTTCATGCGCCCGAACCCGCTGCGCTCCGCCACGACATGGCGGCGATCGACGAACTGCTGCGCCGCGCCGCGCTCAATTTCCGCGACCACAAGGCCGTGCTGGCTGAGCTGAACTGAAGGACCCGCCGATGCGCTGGATCATTGCCCTGCTGATCGCCGCTTTCGCACTGCCGGCAAGCGCCGCGCCGATTCCGGCGCGCTACACGCCGCAGCCCTATGTGAAGATCCAGCACCCGGCCTGGAGCCGGCAGGCGGTGCTCTACCAGCTCAACACCCGCCAGTTCACGCCGGAGGGTACCTTCCGTGCCGCCGAGAAGCAGCTGCCGCGATTGAAGGCACTCGGCGTCGACGTCATCTGGCTGATGCCGGTCAACCCGATCGGGGTGAAGAACCGCAAGGGGACGCTGGGCAGCCCCTATGCGGTGCGCGACCATTATGGCGTGAACCCGGAGTTCGGCAATGTGGCCGATCTCAAGGCGTTCATCGCCACCGCGCACAAGCTCGGCCTGCACGTCATTCTCGACTGGGTCGCCAACCATACGGCGTGGGACAACAAGCTCGTGAGCGCGCATCCCGACTGGTACGAGCATGACTGGAAGGGGCGTTTCCGCCCGACGCCGTGGTTCGACTGGTCGGACATCATCGACCTCAATTACGACGAGCCCGGCCTGCGCCAATATATGACCGCGGCGATGAAATATTGGGTGCGCGACGTCGGGTTCGACGGCTTTCGCTGCGACGTAGCCGGCATGGTGCCGATGGATTTCTGGAACAATGCGCGGGCCGAGCTGTCGGCGATCAAACCCGTGTTCATGCTCGCCGAGTGGAACTGGCCCGATTATCATGCGCGCGCCTTCGATGCGACCTATGCCTGGGACTGGTGGGACGCGATGCACGCGATCGGCACGGGCAAGGGCGATGCCTCCGGGCTGTTCGGCTATTACAGCTGGAACGACGGCGCCTGGCCGCGCGGCGCGATGCGCATGCTGTTCACCACCAACCATGACAAGAACAGCTGGGACGGCAGCGACGAGGAGCTGTTCGGCAAGAGCTTCGCCGCGGCGACCGCGCTGAGCTTCGTCAGCGACGGCCTGCCGCTGATCTATAACGGCCAGGAAGCGGGCAACCCCAAGCGGCTGGAATTTTTCGAGCGCGACCCGATCGTCTGGCGCGACCACCCCAATGCCGCCTTGTACCGCCGGCTGATCGCGTTCCGCAAAAGCCACCCCGCGCTCGACAATGCGCCCTGGGGCGCGCCGATGATCCGCGTCGTCAACGATCATCCGGAAAAGGTGCTGTCGTTCGTGCGCGCGAAGGGGAGCGACCGGGTGTTCGCAGTGTTCAACTTCTCGGGCGAGCCGCAGAAGGTGAGCTTCACCGACGGCCCGATTGCCGGCGCCTGGCATGACGAGCGCGATGGCGGCGCCGTGACGCTGGCCGAGGGCGCGACGATGACGCTGGCGCCGTGGAGCTTCCGTTTGCTGTCGCAGTAAAGTCAGGACGGGAAGGGCGGACGTGGCAAGTATCGCGCAAGTCGTGGTGTCGGAGGCCCACAAGTAAAAGAGGTATTTTGCGAGTATACGGGGGTCGGTTTGCGTGGGGCATTGGAACCGCCGGCGCGAAGATGGCGGAACGAACAGGGGCGCGACTCCAACTTTATTTCTATCCTGCTGCGGCAACTGTTCGGTCGTGCCCGGGAAGCGAGCCGGCACGATGACAGGTGCTGTTCGGTGGGCATTATGCGAATAGCCTGACGAATTACTGTGCGACATCTACAGTCTTCGTTCGCCACCGTGCGCCCGGATCCAACATCGTGGCGGCGCGGCGCGGTGGCCGGAGCATCGTGCGCGATGTCGCCCGCGGGGTGAATCAAGGCGGACGTGGGGCGTGCGCCAGCGTGCCCGGGGTGTGGTGTTGCTCGGGCAACCCCCAGAAAATCTGAGCCATGTCGTCGCATTTCTTCCCACTTCCCCGGCGAAGGCCGGGGTCCAGTCGGTATAGCGGGTACGATGAGCGGCAACGCCCGTCGCAGCGTTCTCCAACTGGACCCCGGCCTCCGCCGGGGAAGCCGGGAATACTTTGCCGCTATGCGCTTCGCGGCTCAGATTTCACGCGGCCTGCCCTGGCGTCGCGCGCGGGGGCGTCGATCGAGGAAGCGCTCAATCCGCTGCGAATTCTGCGGGACGAAGGGCACGCGCCGAACGAGCCGTGATCGCCCCCAGCCGCAACGCCCCTCAGCAGCAGCTATGATCGCTGCCGTAGAGCCCGCGGTCGCCGCCGATCGGCGTGACGGGCGGTGGAGGCGGTGGTGGTGGCGGCGAATTCTGGTTGCGCCGCTGGTCGTCCAGTGGATCATCGATGCGGTTGCGTGACGATGAAGACGCGCCGCCGCCGTCGCTCATCATCCCGACGGCACCGGCGACCAGCATCTGTTGCGACAGCGAGCGATAGAGCGGCCGGCACGTCCCGGCCTGATCCCAGAATTCCAGGCAATCGAGATTGCCGCCGGTGACCCGCACCTTGACCCAGCCGCTGCCGCCGCCGAACCCCTGGAACGAATATTCGCCATAAGCGAGGTAGGATGTGTGCGCCTTGTTGGTGCTGATGTAGCGCGCATTGTGCATCGAACCGGCGATGTAGCGGTTGCTCATCCACGACGACGAATCGGCGTGGACCACGCGATCGAGCAGCGTGTCGAGCGAGATGCCGAGCGCGGCGGTCGTCACGACGAGCGGCCGCATCGCCGGCTGGGCGCGCGGCGCGGTATCGGATCCACGCCCGCCTGCAGGCCGGGCCATAGCGGGGACGACCGACTGGGCAGCGGCGGCCGCGCGCTCCCGCGCCGCCGCTTGCTGCGCCAGAACGTCGCGGTCGCGCGCCTGCGCGGCGAGTTGGTCGCGTTGCGCCTGTTCCTGCGGAAAGGCGGCATCGTGCATCTGCTGGATGCGTTGCGCGAGGGTGAGGCCCGAGCATAACGGGCGACCGGTGAGCGACGCGGTGTTGAGCGCGAAGGTGCCCGATCGCACCTGATCGCCGATCCGCGCCTCGATCTCCTGATCGGTGAGGCACGCGGCGCGCGCCATGGTCGGGAATCCGACAAACAGCGCCGTCGATGATGTCAGCAAGAATATGCGCAAGGTCATGACCGCCCCCAGCCTGCTCATTCTCTTGCCGGTATCACGCCGTTTCGATGCCGGTGCAAGTAATTCGCGAAGAATTGCACGGCGTGGATTGCGGCGGATTGCCTTCCCGCAGCCGGGGCGATGGGGAGGAAATCGCGAGCGCGGCGCCGATAAGCCCGAACGGCGCGGCGACCGCGTTGCCGCCCCGCCGCTTTTCTGCAAGCATAGGCCGATGATCCCCGCTCTCATCGCCCTGCTGCTCGTGGCGGCACCACCCCAGCCACCCGCCGCCGCCGCGCGCTGGCAGTTGTTCCAGACCGTCAGTTCGGGCGGGCAGACCTATGATTATTATTACGACAAGCCGGGCGTGGTCTCGTCGGACGAGAAGGTGGCGGTGACGATCCGTATTCTTGGCAAGCCGGCGAAGAGCGTGACGCTGTCGTCGATCGAGCTCAATTGCCGGACGGTGACCTTTACCGAAACCAGGACGGTCTCGACCGACGCGCAAGGGCGCCGCACCGAATTGCCGCCCGCGGCGCTGTGGCGCGATGCGCCGATCCTGCCGGGCAAGTCGGCGGACAAGTTGCGGCGTCTGCTCTGTCGCTGAGCGGGCGGCGAGCCGCGCTTGCCGCCGCGCGCTGCGGGCGGTGTCATGGGAGCCTCGCAACCGGGGCGAAGCGATCGACGATGCGAAACAGGCGGGCGGTGCGCCGCGCGTCGTAATGGCGCCAATGCGCGGGCAATTGAATCAGCGCGTCGCGCTCGCCACTTTCGTGGCGGCAACAGGCGAGGTCGCGATGCGGGGCGGATTTCATCATATCGACCTGAATGTCAGTGATCTGGCGGCGGCCAGGGCGGTCTATGGCCCGGTGCTGACGTTCCTCGGCTATCGCCAGGTGCGCGACGATGCGCAGGGTTGCGAATGGGATCTCGGGCCGGACGGGCATGGTGCCTCGCTCGGCCTGCGGCAATGCGACGCGGCGCATGCCGGCCAGCGGCACGAACGTTATGCGCCCGGCCTGCATCATCTGGCGTGGCGCGCGGAAAGCCGGGCGGATGTCGACGCGCTGCATGCGCTGCTGGTCGCCCAGGGCATCACGGTGCTCGACGCCCCGGCGCATTATCCGCAATATTCGGGCGATTATTATGCGGTGTTCTTCGAGGACCCGGACGGGATGAAGCTGGAACTGGTTTACGCGCCCGGGTGGATTTGACGCGGTGGGGCCGCCCCGCCCTTATCCCGCGACAGACGCATTATTCGAAAATGCGGGATAAGTTTGCGAGGCACGCGATCGCCGTGGGGGGGGGGGTGACACGCTGCGCTCCCGTGCCCCGATCCCCTATTCGGGCGACAGCAGCATCCGCACATTGATCGTCGGGTTGCCCGCTTCGGCGAGCGGGAAATTACCCGCCGCGCCCTCGCCCAGCGACGGCACCTCGATCGCGATCGACAGCTTGCGGCCGAGGATCAGCGATTGATCGAGCCGGAAGTCGAGGCTGATCAGCGCCTGTTTGCGGCAGGTGGCGCACCCGCGCGGCACGGTCGGCTGGAAGAAGGCGCGGCGCGCGATCGGTTCGCCATCGGCGAGCAGGTTCACCACGAAGGTGCCGGGAATGTTCATCCGGTCGATATCCTTGACGCGCAGCGACACGCGCGACGGCTCGACGGTGAACGCCATGGCGGCGTCGGTGCTGCCGGCCTTGCTTTCCATCGCGACGACATCGCCGCCGGCGAGCGCGTCATAGGCAATGTCGGGCCACACGATCGTATCGCTACCGGGCGTCGGATAGGGATCGAGCGCGAGTGGCAGCCAGTCGGTATTGCCGTCGAGCGTGGCGACGAAGCCGGGAACAGTGGTCGCGCCGGCCAGCACCTGCCAGCTTTGCCACAGCCGGTCCCAGTTGCAGTGGAAGAACCAGAAGATCGGATCGTAGGCGGCGACATCCTGATTGGCCATGGTCGGGCCGCAGGAATTGTGGCCGTCGTCATGGCCCTCGATGATATATTGCTGGAAACCCCCGCCATTCTTGTAAGCGCCCCATTTCTCGGCGGGCAGTGCATCGGCGATGTCCGACGGGACGCTCGGCAGCTTCAGCAAATTGGTGCGGATCGTCGCCGCGTCGAAACGCTGCGTCTGATAGCCTTGCGGATAGCTGTTGCTCGCGGCGGCGATCTCGATCGGCAGCGTGTAGCTGTCGAACGGCGGCTCGTAGAGCAAGGCGGGGACGGGCTCGGTGATGTCCCAATAAGGCAGCGTCACCTCGGCGCAGCCCGGGACCGAGCGCAGCGCGTCCTCGAACGCCTTCATATAGACGCGGTGCCACGGATTATAGCCGTCGACATGGTGCATGCAGTAGGCGTTGGGCACGCCGTGCAGCGCCGCCAGCACGAAATAGCTGTTGGGGTCGAGCGGGCTTTGCGGGGTGGTCGGGTCGAGCGCCATGATGCCGCGAAACGCCGTCTTGAGCAGCTCGATCTCGGCCGGGCTGAGCGCGTTGACGTTCTTGCGCAGGCGGACGCCGGGTGCGGCGGCGGCGGTGAGCATCTCCTCCGTCATCGCCTGCGGCGCCGCCGCGCCGAGCGGGTAATCGTCGGCGATCCAGTTGGCGAAGGTCTGTACGCGGTTGGCGCTCCACGGCGGCCCGCCCTGCGGCATGTTGCCGCTCTTGGTGCGGGCGTAGATCTGCGCGGCCATCGCCTTGACCCCGGCATAGGCAGCGAGATCGACGCCGAAGCCGCTCATGCAGGCCACGTCCTGCGGGCGGAAGAAATGGCTGATGTCGGCACTGTAGGTCGGGTGGGCGACGATCGGATCGGGCACGGGTGTCGGCGTAGGGACCGGCGTCGGTGGCGGGGGCGGTGCGACGCCGATCGGAAAGCCGGTGGCAATCCAGTTGAGAAAGGTCCGCACCCGGCCCGCCGTCCACGGCGTGCCCCCCATCGGCATGTTGCCGACGCGGGTCTGTTCGTAAATGTCGGTGGCGTGCTTGCGCACCCCGTCATAGCTGGCGAGGTCGATGCCCTGCGCCGCCATGCACTGGATTTCGCCATCGTCGAAAAAGCCGCTGATGTTGCCATACCAGGTCGGGTTGGCGATCGGTGCATCGTCGCTGGCGGGGTCGGGCATCGTCTTCTCCGGCGCTTTCCTGATGCCGGCAAGTGGCCATAGTTAAGTAATTGAGTCAATGTGGTGCGGGCATTTGTAATAAATGACGCACGACTGCGTTATATCCATTTCGGATTTAGTTTATTGCATCTAGTCATGAATGCTTCATTGATCTGTCGAGGGTGCCATCGCGAGGGCCCGGCAGGGGGGAAGTGGTGTGACGGTCGCGCCGTCACTTGCGCGAGGCGGGTGGGTTCATTGCATCGGCATCGACGCGAGTGGCGATTTGCTGCTTGACCGGCCTGTGGAAACGGCCGCGCTCCGCCTGGTGCCAGAAGGTCTCGGCCAGAGGTGGGATGTCGCAATAGTCGATGTCGGTGTTGGGCCGCGCAGCCAGCGCGGCAAGTTCGGCTTTCAGCGCGCCGCTGAGCGCCGGCATATCGGCCGGATCGACCTCATGGTGCACGATGTCAGCGCTGCACTTCTCCATGGTGCCGCCTCCTTACCACGCGACCGGCGCCGGCGCGCCGCGCTGTTCGGACCAGCGCAGATAATGCGCGGCTAGTTCGTCCGGAAGCGTCGCGGCGAACCCCGCATCGAGCGGATAATGCGGCATCGCCTCATCGACGGCGTCGAGCAGCAGCATGCCCTGCTTGCGATCCTTGGCGCGCTTCAGCGGATTGCGCTTCGCCTGCTCTGCCATCCACAGTTTCTGCAGCGCGAACCAGCGCGGATCGGGCGCGACGATGCGCACCGGGCTGCCGTCGCGACAGATCAGCACCTGATCGATCGGCCTTCCCATCAGCAGCCATTCCTGCTCGGGCAGCGCAACCGGGCGCGGGCGATCGGTGGGCGCCATGCTCGCAAGGCGCGACGGCGCGACCAGTATCTCGACCTCATAGGCTCTGGCATTGCGCGCCTGAAAGGTGCGCTCGGTGTTGACGGTGAAGGTCGGATCGACCGCTTTCAGCAATTGCCATAAGATCTGCTCGCCCTGATGCGGCTCGGTCTCCGCCCAGGCGAGATCGAAGTCCGCCGTCTCCTCGGGCAGTTCGCGGATGAAGCCGGCGGCCTCGAGCATATAGGCCGCCATCGTGTTGGTGCCGACGACCAGCAAGGCGCCGTCGAGCAGGCCACGCCGATCGGCCTCGCGCAACAACGGACCCGCTTCGCTGGCGACCATCGGCACACGCAGCGCGCGCGCCAGCCGGGCGCTTTCGTCGAGCACGGCCTTGGTCGTTTCGCGGCGATGTTTGGCGGCGGCTTTCGCGGCGCGATACTCCGCCCATCGCGTGGCCTTCTCGTCGGACCATGGCCCCAGGCTCGTACCGTTTCCGCCGCGATCGTGGATTTCGTAGAGATAGGCGCGACCGGCAATCTCCTTGCGCCGCAGGTCATAGGGCAAGGCGGCAAGCGCTCGTTCCGCCTCGATCCATGCTTCATAGCGCTGGCGCAGATTGACCAGCGTGCGCGCCTGTTCGTCGGAGAAGGGTTTCACCACCGGCATGGCGGTTTATCCCACAAATTATGAATTTTGTAAAATGTGGGATAATTCGGGGAGGCGGCTTGGAACGTGGGGCACTTGGCTTGAGATAAGTGGAGTGTCACCGGAACCAGGTGAAGCGTCACCGGCATCTCCGCAGTCGGTAGCTAAGCTCAGTGTTACCGGCGTTTCGGGCAGCGTTTATGGATTTGACGCTAGGGCAGCTTCCAGCTGCTGGGCTAGAAGTCGGTCCAGTAGCGACTCTAATGCGGATAGGTCTGGCTTGCCACTGGCCTTATATTTTGCATCGGCTTTTCGAAGCGCAGTTTGATATTCATCATCATTATTCTTGATAAGCTCCGGGACCGTTTGCTCACCGGGCGGTACGTAGCCCATTCGCATTGCCATCGTAGCATAACAAAATGCTCGCGCTGAGCGCCCGTTCCCGTTTTTAAAAGGGTGCACCCAGTTTATAAACCATAAAGTAAAAGCGCCAGCTGTTACAGGGCTGAACTCAGTCCATTTAGCACTTAAAATTCCAAAAAACTCTTTTAGATATTTTTCGACCTCATTAGGTGGAGGGGGATTATAAATCACCGTACCATCAACGAGTTGAAGTTCTACGCCGGTTTCTCTAAAGTGGCCTGGTTTGGCTAGAAGCAGGAATGTACCGGTCCGGTGTAATTCTTTTAACGACACTTCATTGAGGTGGCGAGAAGTTCCGTGATCTGTCGATGGATAGTGATGTAGGGAGAATATCACCATCGCTTCAATTTGATTGATTTGGCTGAGATAATTCAGGATTTCAATCCTATGAGCGGTTTGCCCAGTGATCATCTCCCAGTTATCGTCTTTCATCGTCCGCTCCCCAACAAAAAACCCGGCATTAAGCCGGGTCTTTCGTTAACGGGTATACAGAATTAAACTACCCCGCAATACCTTCGTATTCCGTCACTATGGACTCGACATTTTCGCGCGATATATCTGATTTGTGTTTGCTCAACCCAACGACCAAGCTCACTCTTTGTGCGTGTTTTTGCGCAGGGGTCATTTTCAAATGACGCGCGCGCTCAATTAACTCTGCGGTGTGAGCTGACTGGGACATTAAAATTTCCTTCCGCTAGAGAGCAACCATATCGTAGCTACATAACGATCTGTTCAACGACTGGTTACTCGCTTCCCCTCAAAAGCGAATCATTCGGTCGCTAAACGTAGCATGTCGTTGTCAGCAGTTGAATCCCGCAACCTGTGGCATTTTGATCACAGCTGCTGATATTGTAGTAGAACATATAGAGAACGTCACTTCTTCCTGCAAGAACTATTTTTGATTATCCCTTCCGAAAAATCCGGCACCTCCAAAATGTGATGCGGATTCAAGTCGCGTGCGGTCAGTAAAAATCCTACGATACAATCACTTGGGCAATATGCGGATGCGCATCGGTTGGAGACGAGCGCCTCGGAAAATCAGGAGCCGTCTACTCTCCGCCCTTTGCGACACAACCACAACACAAAGTCGGCAGTTCCCATCAACGATGGCAACGAAGGGCTTCAGCATGGGCGATGTTAGGAGAGTTCTCCGCGTTTCAGGCGCCGCTGTGAATCGGCGACATGTGCCGCGAGGCACTCACTCCGCCGGCAGGTAAATCTCCCCACCCTTCTCCCGAAACGTCTCGCTCATCGCCGCCATCCCGGCCTCTGCCTCCGCAACCGTCGCAGGATTGGCAAAAGCCGACCGCGCCGCATCCGCCCCCGCCGCATCACCATCCGCCGCAATGAACGTATCAGCCGGCGCATTCTGCTTCGCCGCAAAGTCGCGCACCTCCTGCGTGATCTTCATCGAGCAGAATTTAGGCCCGCACATCGAGCAGAAATGCGCCGTCTTGGCGCCTTCCGCGGGGAGCGTCTGGTCGTGATATTGCTCCGCCGTGTCGGGGTCGAGCGACAGGTTGAACTGGTCGCGCCAGCGGAATTCGAAGCGGGCGCGGCTCAGCGCGTCGTCGCGGAGCCGGGCGGCGGGGTGGCCCTTGGCGAGGTCGGCGGCGTGGGCGGCGAGCTTGTAGGTCACCACGCCGACCTTGACGTCGTCGCGGTCGGGGAGCCCCAGATGCTCCTTGGGCGTGACGTAACAGAGCATTGCGGTTCCGTACCAGCCGATCATCGCCGCGCCGATGCCGCTGGTGATATGGTCGTAACCCGGCGCGATGTCGGTGGTGAGCGGCCCGAGCGTGTAGAAGGGCGCCTCGCCGCAGACCTCGAGCTGCTTGTCCATATTCTCCTTGATCTTGTGCATCGGCACATGGCCGGGGCCCTCGATCATCACCTGCACGTCGCTCGCCCAGGCGCGGTGGGTCAGCTCGCCCAGCGTATAGAGTTCGCTGAACTGCGCCTCGTCGTTTGCGTCGGCGATGCTGCCGGGGCGGAGGCCGTCGCCGAGGCTGTAGGCGATGTCATAGGCCTTCATGATCTCGGTGATCTCGTCGAAGCGCTCGTAGAGGAAGCTCTCCTTGTGGTGGCTGAGGCACCATTTCGCCATGATCGAGCCGCCGCGGCTGACGATGCCCGTCACGCGCTTGGCGGTCATCGGGATATAGGCGAGGCGCACGCCGGCATGGATGGTGAAATAGTCGACGCCCTGCTCGGCCTGCTCGATCAGCGTGTCGCGGAAGATCTCCCAGGTCAGGTCCTCGGCGACGCCGCCGACCTTTTCCAGCGCCTGGTAGATCGGCACGGTGCCGATCGGCACGGGGCTGTTGCGGATGATCCATTCGCGCGTGTCGTGGATGTTGCGGCCGGTCGACAGGTCCATCACCGTGTCGGCGCCCCAGCGGATCGACCACACCATCTTGTCGACCTCGTTCGCCACGTCGCTGGCGACCGCCGAATTGCCGATATTGGCGTTGATCTTGACGAGGAAGTTGCGCCCGATCGCCATCGGCTCGCTCTCGGGGTGGTTGATGTTGTTGGGGATGATCGCGCGGCCGCGCGCGACCTCGTCGCGGACGAACTCGGGCGTGACATGGTCGGGGATGCTGGCGCCCCAATCCTGCCCGTCGCGGATCAGCTTTTCCTTGGCGGCGGCGCGGCCGATATTCTCGCGGATCGCGACATATTCCATCTCGGGCGTGATGATGCCGCGCCGGGCATAGTGCATCTGGCTGACGTTCATGCCGGCTTTGGCGCGCAGCGGGCGCTTCACGACATTGGGGAATTGCGGCACGCCGGCCGAGCGATCGGGGCCTGACAGGCCATTGTCCTCGGGGCGGGTCTCGCGACCGTCATAGGCCTCGACATCGCCGCGGCCGATGATCCAGTCGCGGCGGATATTGGGCAGGCCGGCCATGATGTCGATCTTGGTCTTCGGGTCGGTGTACGGACCGCTGGTGTCGTAGACGCGCAACGGCGGCTCGCCGCAGCTCGGCTCGAGATCGATCTCGCGCATCGCGACGCGCAACGGGCCGACATGGATTTTGCGGCTGCCACGGATCGGGCCGGTGGTGACGCCAATTTCGGTGCGGGCGGGGATATCGGCCATGGGTAAGCGCTCCAAATAAATCGGAGCGAGGCCACGGATTTCTAGTGAAAACCGTTCCCTCCCTCCGCCGGTGTCAACCGGATCAGGTTCAGCGGGTCGGAGGTTTGCACCTCCCTCTCAGCCGCGCGTCAGCGGCACCCCGGGGATGGGCAGACGCTAGGCGCTCATGAGACCAAAGGGAAGGGGCGTTAGCGGTGGGCCGCACGCCCTACGGAATTCACAGATCATCCGAGAGCGGCGCAAGATCCTTCTCCCCTTGTGGGCGTTTTGGCGCGTGACGGGTCGAAATGCTCCCCCGGAGCATTTCTCAATCATGCCGGGGGCATGATTGACCCGGCACACGACAAAACGGGTGGCGCGAAGCGCCGGATGAGGGGGAGTCGCGAACGCGTCGTCCGCGTCAGTCCCCCTCACCCTTCCCATCGCTGCGCGATGGGCCCCTTCCCTCTCCCACAAGGGGAGAGGGAGATTCACGACAGCCACAATGTATGCACGCCGGGTATCTAGCGCGGTGAGTGGAAGAAGGGCGCGCGTGGAGATGCAGCGGCCAGCGCCTGGTCGCGTCGCAACCGACAGGAAATCGCCTCGCATCGTCGCGCAACCCGTTCCCCCGATGTTCCGACTGCGCTAGGATCGCCGCAATGCCGCCGCTTCCCCCTCTCGTGCTGCCCTGGCCCGCGCTGCACGCCAGCCATGGCGGGATCTGGATCGCCCAGCCCGACGGCACATGCCGCACGGTCGGGCGTGGCGAGGCGATCCGTCTCGCCGCCGACACGCCGATGATCATGCTCGGCGCGCCGCTGATCGGGCAGCGGCTTGGCCATGCCGAGCTGTCGGGGCTCGACCTGCTCGAACTCTACGCCTTTCTTTTCCCGGCGCGCTTCATGGTGCCGACGCCGCGCGGGCTTGCGCGCGCCACCGGGCTCGACGTGCCGGGCCGCGACGAGGAGGTCGCGCCGTTCCTGCTGCGCGCCACCGCCGCGCTGCTCGATACCGCGGGCGGCGACTGGCCCGAGCGCGAGGGCGCCTGGACCTCGCTGCAGTCGCTGCTGCGGCTGCGCTGGCCGTGGACGCCGGCGCTGATCGACCGCATTCGCAAGCCGGTCACCGCCGAGCGCTGGCTGTTCACGAAGCTGCCCGAATGGTCGGAGGCCGCGCCGCGCCCCGCGCCGCGCACCATCGTCGTCGATCCGGCGCAGACCGCCGAGCGGCTCGCAAAGCTGGTCGGCAGCGGCGCCGAGCAGCGCCCCGGCCAGCGCGCCTATGCCGAGGCCGCGATCGAGGCGTTCGCGCCGCGCATGATGCGCGACGCGCCCAATCTCGTGCTGGCGGAAGCCGGGACGGGGATCGGCAAGACTTTGGGCTATCTCGCGCCCGCCTCGCTCTGGGCCGAACAGGCCGGCGGCGCGGTGTGGGTGTCGACCTTCACCAAGGCGCTGCAACGCCAGCTGGCGCAGGAAACCACCCGGCTGTTCCCCGACGCCGAGGTGCGCCGGACCAAGGTCGTCACGCGCAAGGGCCGCGAAAATTATCTCTGCCTGTTGAACCTCGAGGATGCGTTGCAGGGCGGGTTCGCGGGTCGCGCCGCGATCCTGGCGCAGCTCGTCGCGCGCTGGGCGGCGTATAGCGCCGATGGCGACATGATCGGCGGCGACCTGCCCGGCTGGCTGCCGACCTTGTTCCGCCGCAACGGCTCGACCGCGCTGACCGACCGGCGCGGCGAGTGCGTCTATGCCGGCTGCCCGCATTACCGCAAATGCTTCATCGAGCGCGCCGCGCGCGCCTCGGCCGAGGCCGACATCGTCATCGCCAACCATGCGCTGGTGATGGTCAACGCCGCGCGCGGCCGCGAGCTGGCGACGCGCCCGACGCGTTATGTCTTCGACGAAGGCCACCACATCTTCGACGCCGCCGACGCGATGTTCTCGACCGCGCTGACGGGTCAGGAGACGATCGAACTGCGGCGCTGGATCCTCGGCCCCGAAAGCGGCGGGCGCGGGCGGCGGCGCGGGCTCGCCGCGCGGCTGTCCGACGTGGCGAGTTATGACGAGGCTGGCGGGCTCGCCATCGCCGATGCGATCCATGCCGCCCAGGCGCTGCCGGGCGACGGCTGGCTGCAGCGCGTCGGCGAGGGGCAGCCCTTCGGTCCGGTCGAGGCGCTGCTCGGCGCGGTGCGCGGGCTCGTCTATGCCCGCGCCGAGGCCGAGGGCGATGCGGGTTACGGGCTGGAGACCGAGCTGGCCGAGCCCGACCCGACGCTGATCGAGGCCGCCGGCCCTGCGGCACATGCGCTCGATGCGCTGGTTCGCCCGCTCGTCACGCTCGGCCGCCGGCTCGAGGCGGTGCTGGCCGAGGCGCCCGACTGGATGGACGGCCCGGCGCGTGCGCGGATCGAGGGCGCGATCGCTTCGGTCGGCTGGCGCGCCGAAACCGTCGCGGCGTGGCTGTCGCTGCTCGCGCGGATCGGCGGGCCGGTCGCGCACGACTTCATCGACTGGCTCGCGGTCGACCGCGTCGAGGGCCGCGAGTACGATATCGGCCTGCACCGCCACTGGCTCGATCCCGGCAAGCCGTTCGCCGACACCGTGCTGCGCTCGGCGCATGGCGCGCTCGTCACCTCGGCGACGTTGCGTGGCGGCGAGGACTGGGCGGTGGCCGAGGCGCGCACCGGCGCCAACCATCTCGAACGCCCGGCCTCGCGCTTCGCCGCGATCAGCCCGTTCGACTATGCCGCGCAGGCCGAGGTGCTGATCGTCACCGACGTCAAGCGCGGCGACATGGCGAGCCTCGCCAATGCCTATGCCCGGCTCGCGGTCGCCTCGGGCGGCGGGATGCTCGGGCTGTTCACCGCGATCCGGCGGCTGCGCGGCGTCCATGCCCGCATCGCCGACCGGCTGGCGCGCGAGGGGCTGGCGCTGCTCGCCCAGCATGTCGACCCGATCGACACCGGTACGCTGGTCGACATCTTCCGCGACGATGCCCATGCCTCGCTGCTCGGCACCGATGCGCTGCGCGACGGCGTCGACGTGCCGGGCGGTTCGCTACGGCTGGTCGTGCTGGAGGGCGTGCCCTGGCCCAAGCCGACCGTGCTCCACGCCGCGCGGCGCCTCGCCGGCGGCGGATCGGGCTATGACGACCGCATCGTCCGCGCGCGGCTCGCCCAGGCGTTCGGCCGGCTGATTCGCCGCGCCGACGACCATGGCACCTTCGTGCTGCTCTCCGCCGCGATGCCCTCGCGCCTGCTCACCGCCTTTCCGCCCGGCGTGGGAATCGCGCGCGTGACGCTCGACGAGGCGGTTTCGCGCGTAGCACGTCTTCCCTCGGCGCCAAGGCTCGGGCATGAGGCGCCCGGACGCCTGACGGAGACGCCGACGCCATGAAGACGCTCACGCTGCTCCGCCACGCCAAGTCGGGCTGGGACGACCCCGCGCTGCGCGATTTCGATCGCCCGCTCAACGCCAAGGGCAAGCGCGCCGCCGCCGCGGTCGGTCGGCACTGGCGCAGCCTGGGGCTCGAGTTCGATCATGTCATCGCCTCGCCCGCGGTGCGCGTCGCGGAGACGCTGGAGCAGGTCGCGGGCGGCTATGGCTCGGATCTTCCCGCCACGCTCGACCGCCGGATCTATCTCGCCTCGGCGGTGACGCTGCTCGACGTGGTGCGCGAACTGCCCGACAGCGTGGCGAGCGCGCTGCTCGTCGGGCACAATCCGGGCCTCGAGGATCTCGTGCTGATGCTGGTGCCCGACACCGACCAGGCGCCGCAGCGCGACGCGGTCGAGGAGAAGCTGCCTACCGCCAGCACGGTGCGGCTGAGCTTCGCGATCGATCGCTGGGCCGATGCCGCCGCGAACGGCGCGGTGCTCGACTTGTTCGTCCGCCCGCGCGACCTCGACGCGACGCTCGGGCCGGATCTGGATTAGCGCTCTTCCATCCTCGCCTTCAGCCCGGAAAAGGCGTTGAGCGGCGTGACCTCGTCTTCGCTCACCACGCCGGCGGCGCGCAGCGCGGCGGCCGCGCCGGGGCCGCGCGGATAGGGGTTGAGCGCCAGCGCCATCGTCTCGGCGGCCGCTTCGCCCAGGTCGATCGCGGCGCCGTCATAAAGCATCGTGTCGAGCGCATCCTCGTCGAGCTCGATCTCGCCCTCGCCGGCGACATCATCGATAACGAAGCGCAGCGCGACCGGCTCGTCGATCGTGCCGGGCATGGGTTCGTCGGTGATGACGCAGGCCTGCACCACCTGCGCGCGGACATGGCCATGCGCGATCACGCCGGCTGCGTCGCGGCTGAGGCGGAACTCGGCCTCGAGCGACTCGACACTTGCGAGCTCGAAGCGCTTCGCCAGCGCTGCGCGTTCGGTCGCGTCGGCGGCGATGCGGATCGTGCGCTCGCCCTCGCCGATCGTGTCGGCACGCTCGATGCGCGAAAATTCGGGCGCGCTCATGCCGGCACCGCGCCGTCGAGCAGCGCGGCGGTCGGCGTCGCGGCGAGTGCGTCGCGGAACGCGAGCAGCGCCGCCTCGACATGTGCCAGCGCTGCT
>NZ_JARYTI010000157.1 GCF_029911635.1 Sphingomonas sp. AR_OL41 | reverse complement strand
CGCCTGGCTTGAGGCGCAGTGCATCGCGCAATGGGCGCAGATCGAACATGGCGTGCTGCCCGGCACCGTCGCCGATGTCCACGCCGGCGAGGTTGCCAGCCTGATGCCGCCGGGTCGGCCGTTCGACGGCTTCGTCGAACACACCAAGCGGGTATCACCGACCTGCCTCGTGAGCTTCGAGCGCACGCGCTACAGCGTACCGGCATCGTTCGCCAACCGCCCGGTCAGCTTGCGGATTTACCCGACGCGGATCGTGATCGCCGCCGAGGGTCGACTCGTGTGCGAGCACAGCCGGATCATCGATCGATCCCATCATACCGGCGGGCGAACGGTCTATGACTGGCGGCATTATCTGGCGGTGATCCAGCGCAAGCCCGGAGCCTTGCGCAATGGTGCCCCGTTCGCCGAGATGCCCGATGCGTTCCGGCAGCTTCAAAGTCAGCTCCTGCGCCGCCCCGGCGGAGACAGGGAGATGGCCGAGATCCTTGCCCTTGTTCTCCAGCATGATGAGCAGGTTGTGCTATGCGCGGTCGAACTGGCGCTGGAAGCCGGCGTTGCAACCAAGACCCACGTACTCAACGTCCTGCACCGCCTGAT
>NZ_JARYTI010000156.1 GCF_029911635.1 Sphingomonas sp. AR_OL41 | reverse complement strand
CGACCGCCGTTTGACCCGGTGCTGATGTTCAAGATCCTGGTGCTGCAGGCGCTCTACTCGCTGTCGGACGAAGCGACCGAGTTCCAGATCAAGGATCGCCTGTCGTTCCAGCGGTTCCTGGGGCTCGGTCTCGATGGCACGGTGCCCGATGCGACTACCGTCTGGCTGTTCCGGGAGCGACTGGTGAAAGCCAAGGCAATCGATCGGCTGTTCGCGCGCTTCGATGCGGCGCTCAAGGATCGGGGCTATCTTGCCATGGGCGGCCAGATCATCGACGCCACGGTCGTGCCGGCGCCAAAGCAGCGCAACACCGAAGCCGAGAAGATCGCGATCAAGGAAGGGCGCGTGCCCGAGGACTGGAAACCGGCGAAAGTCCGGCAGAAGGATCGCGATGCGCGCTGGTCGATCAAATACAGCAAGGCCAAGGTCCGGGAGGGCGCCGATCCCAAGGCGGCCAAGCCGGTCGATCTCGCAATCCCGATGTTCGGCTACAAGAATCATATCGGCATCGACAAGGCCCACGGGCTGATCCGCACCTGGGATGCCAGCGCCGCCAACGCCCATGACGGCGCGCGGCTGCCCGTCCTGATCAGCAAGCACAACACCGGCTCAGGCGTCTGGGCGGACACCGCCTACCGCTCCAAGAAGAACGAGGC
>NZ_JARYTI010000020.1 GCF_029911635.1 Sphingomonas sp. AR_OL41 | reverse complement strand
TCCGGCATAATAGCGCATGGTTGCTCCTCCTCATGGTTGTGGCCGCTCGATACGGACCACGTTCTACCATCTGCGAGGAGCAGCCACCTCTCCGACTCGGGGTGCGAGCCCCAATCACCCCATCTGTCGCAAAACGGCCGCGCCGCTATGACGCGACGCGGCCGTTCCCTGGTCGCGCGGGTGAAACGCCGCGCCCAATGCAACGCTATGATTGCGGCCGCCGCAGCCTCACCCCCGTGCCAAAGCGCGCGCGGAAATCGTTTCCGGCGACGGTCGAAAGTGGGCCGGCCTTGCGGGTGCGTCATGGTCGATGTGAAACAGGCTAGCCTCATCGGCGAGCGCGCTCACTTCCGTCTTGAGGCTGTGCGCAGCGGCCGACGTTTCCTCGACCATCGCCGCATTCTGTTGTGTCGCCTGATCCATCACCCCGATAGCCCCGTTGATCTCGCTGATTGCGAGCGACTGCGCGACGTTGTCGGCGGCCATGTCCTCCAGCAGACCATGCACGCTGCTGACGTCGGACGAGATATCGACGAACGTGCCATCGACCTTGCGTACTGCCTCGACAGCGGTAACGATCTCGTCCTGCGTTACGGTAAGCTGGTCGCGCGCGCGCTTCGCTTCGTCTTCGGCGCGCATTGCAAGGGCTGAGACGAGATCGGCGACCACGGCGAAGCCGCGCCCGGCATCCCCGGCACGTCCCGCCTCGACGGCCGCGTTCATCGCCAGCACACGGGTCTGGAACGCGATCTTGTCGAGGCCTTCGATCACGCTGTCGATGCCCTTGGCGCTCTCGGATACCCTCCCCATCGCGTGTACGGCATCTTCTGTCCTGGACCGCCCGTCGGCAACCGTCGCGATCGCCTGATCAGCCCTGGCGACGGTGGCAATGGCGGCCGCGCCGGTCGCCTTGATACGCGCCTCAACCTTGACGAGGGCGGCGGAGGTTTGCTCCAGACTGGCGGCATTACTTTCGGTACGTCGGGCGAGATCCTCGGAGGCCTGGGCGATCTGGCTCGACGTATGTCTGATGCCGGCGACACTGGCGGTTACCGAGCCGAGCAAGCGTCGCAGACTGGCAAGTGCGTCATTGAAGTTGGTGCGCAGCGCGCCATAGCCCTCGGGATATTCCACATCGATCACTGCGGTCAGATCGCCGGCGGTCAGCGCGGCAAGTCCCCGGCCGAGCGAATGTGTGACGACCGCCACGGCGTCGCTCTGCTGGGATCGCTCGGCGATCAGTGAAGCGTCGGCGCGCTGCCGCGCGTCGTCCTGCAGCTCGATGGCGGCGATCAGAGCGACGATGCGCTCGGCGACCCACATCAGCGTTGCGGCTTCGACAATCAGAATCACGGCGTGCAGGGCGACGCGGCCGATCGAGCCGCCGCCGTTGAAGATCCAGTCGGGCAACAGCAATCCGAAAACGATATGGTGGAGTGCGACGACGACCGCCGCCGCACAAATCGCTTTCCAGTCGCACAGGATCGAGACAACGGCGAGCAGCGCGAAGAACACCATGTGCAGGTCGACCTGCCACGCGCGACCTTCGAACACGAACAGCAGGAGCGCCGGCATGGCGACGACGGTGATGCTCGACAACAGGCGCGCCGTATCATCCGTGCGCCGTTGCCAGGCCATCATGCATGGCAGTATCGGCAACAACAGCGCCATGACCGCAGCGGGAAGCTTGCCGGGCACAGTTGCGAGCAGCGCGCCAAGGATGACCGCCACCGCCAGGGCTGCGATCAATCCGGCGAGCAACCGCATCCCGATAAGGCGTAGGTCGCCAAGGTTGAGCGTCTTCATATCAGCGTCCTTCGAGGTTTTTTGTGCCGCAACCCGTGAACCGCGCGGTGACAAGCAGCGCCCCGTGCGACAGCGCGGGAAGAAGCAGTGCCGCGCGCGACCCATGCACCACGATGGAACCGGCATAAGGGCCGGCAGCGATCATCTGGGCGCCAGCCGACGCGGACCAGCGCTCGGTAGCTGCCGAATTTCCCGGGATCGCCGGCATGACAATCATGAAGCCCTCGGCAGGCGGCGCCAAAGTCGCGGCCGATCCAAGCACGACCAGCAGCAGCTGTATGATGGCCGTCAGCCCTTGCGCGCGATGTCCGGTCCGCGGCGCTGCCGGCGATCCGGCGCTATCCAAGAGGAAGTGAACCGCGCGCGCACCACCCCATCAGAACGCATTCCAGTCATCATGCCCGCCGCCTGCGGCCTGGTGGGTCGCCGCGGGAAGGGCCTTGATGGGGGAGCGATAGCCTTGCGTCGATTTCTTCCCCGGCGGGCGCTGGGCAGGCAACGACGGCGCGGCGCTCGGTTCGGCGCCGCGCCGTGCCTTGGCTCCCTCGACCTTGAACATCGCTGCCCGTTCCGATAGCGACGAGACCTCGGTCGTGAGATTTCGTGCGGCGGCTGAAGTCTGTTCGACCATCGCCGCATTCTGCTGGGTCGATTGGTCCATAGCGCCGATCGCGGCGCTGATCTGGGTTATCGCCGAGGATTGCGCATTGGCGTCGTCGGCTATCGTACCGAGCAGCTTGTGAACTTCGTCCACATCGCCCGAGATGTCGGCGAGCGCGCCATCGACCTTCTGCACGGCCTGTACTGCCGTGACGATATCGGTCTGCGTCAGGGTCAACTGATCCCGCGCTCGCTTGGCTTCTTCCTCGGCGCGCATGGCAAGCGCCGAAACCAGGTCGGCGACGACGGCGAAGCCGCGCCCGGCATCGCCGGCGCGCCCCGCTTCGACCGCCGCGTTCATCGCCAGCACCCGCGTCTGGAAGGCAATCTTGTCCAGTCCTTCGATGACGCTGTCGATCCCCTTGGCGCTGTCCGAGACACGGCCCATCGCCTGTACCGCTTCGTCCGCGGTCGCACGACCGCCGCCGACGGTGGCGATTGCCTGGTCGGCGCGGGCAACGGTCTGCGCGGAGGATACCGCCGTGGCCTTGAGTCGCGTGTCGATCTGCACCAGCGCGGCGCTGGTTTCCTCGAGGTTTGCGGCATTGCCTTCGGTACGGCGTGCGAGATCCTCGGATGCCTGGGCGATCTCGTCCGAGCCAGTACGAATGCTGCCGGCACTGTCGGTCACGCCGCCGATCAAGGCGCGCATATTGGCCAGTGCGCCGTTGAAACTGGCCTTCAGCGTCTCGAGCGCTTCCGGGAAAGCCGCTGTAATATCGCCGGTCAAATCCCCATCGGCCAATCTGGCGATGTTTTCGGCCATTGAGCGAACCGCGGCGGCATGGACTTCGGCTTCGGCGTTGGCGACGCGTTGCGCGGCGGCGGTGTCTTTGAAGGTGAACATCGCCTTGGTCATCCGGCCAACACAGTCAGCGTAGTCGATATACGCGATGGGGCTCGAAAGATCGCCTGCCGCCAGGCCTTCCATCCGCACGACCGTGGCGACATAGGGGGCGGCAATGGCACTGCGAAAGACGGAACCCAAGACGGCGGAGACGGCGATGCCGCCAATACCGGTCAATATAACGTACCATCGGCCTCCGCTGGCTATCGCTCCCACCACCGCGATCAGCGCGGAGAGTGATGTCATCACGACAAAGCTTAGGAAAAGCTTCTGTCGGATCGGTGCGACAGTTCTGAACCAATTCATATATAAAGATCCCGAAATCCAATAAAATTGCCGCTAATTATCTCGATTTTAACAATAGGTTATATTGGTTCCGTGCATATATTCCGCAGGCGTGTATCACTACTATCTATAGACGAAAAACATTCATATCGGCGGCGTATCGTCACGCATAATGCGGGATGATGTGGCGTCCATATCGGGAAAATGCATAAGGGCGCCGTTTGAAGGGTGCGCGATTTACGTAGCAGGGTGCCGTAGGATAACTAAGTTATAGATGATGTCCGCGGGTAGCCGACCCACGCCGGCTGTTCAGTGCGCTGGCCTGTCCATGCCGGCGGCGAACACCTGAGGATAGGTATTTTCCCTTAAGGGATTTCCGATCGCGTTTCCTGTTCAATGCTGTCGGGAAATCGCCAGCTTGGTGTGGGAAGAGTGTGATGAGCGCGACGCAACGACCGCTTATCTTGGCACTTTCCGACTCTGGCTTGCGTAGCGTCCTTGCCGCGCACCTCAGCATGGCCGGCGAGATGCCCATTTCGACCGCGGATCATCTCGATCCGGCGCTTGGCGAGGCGCTTCGCGTGGCTGCCATTCTGATCATTGAGGAGGCGCTTATTGCTTCCGCGCCGGTTGAATGGGCGAACACACTTCGCGACCAATGCTGGTCGGGCGAGCTCGTGATCATCGTCGATCAGCTACCTGCCCCTCGAGAAGAGTTCGATGGGATTGCGCTGGTCGATCGACGCAGCGCGGTGGCCACGGTCCCAACCCTGGTTCAGGAGTGGCGATCGCGCCGCGCAGACCTCGACGCGCTTTCTGGTGCCTGACACGACCATGCCAGAGCGTGTGAACTTGCGCCCATCAGCCGGAAACCGGGAATATTGGACGCAAATTAAAGCGGGATGCGATTCAAACTAATCACATCATGCTCTAGCGCTCGGATCCTTGAGCATCCGACCCCTCGTTCATCTCCGGCACGGCGCCTACCGCAGCCGAGCCCGGCTCCTGATGTCGATCCGATGGGATAAGTCCCGCCGCGAACGCGATACGCAGCGCCTCGGACAGGCTACGGGCATCCAGCTTGTTCATCATGTTGGCGCGGTGAATTTCGACGGTCCGCGGACTTGTGCCCAAATCAAACGCGATCAGCTTGTTGGCCCGTCCTTCGACAAGGCCGATCAGAACGTCTCGCTCGCGCTGGCTCAGGCCGGCCACGACGGCACGTGCACGCTCGGTCAGCGCGATTTGCTGATGGTCTTCCTCGATTGTCGCGAAGGCGTTCTGGACAACGGCAATCAATGAACTGGGATCACAAGGCTTTTCGAGGAAATCGAGCGCGCCCAATTTCCATGCTTGGACGGCGATGGAGATTGCACCCTGGCCGGTAAGGATGATCGCGCCGAATTTTCGTGGCAGGCGGGCCAGGTGCCGCAACACGTCAAGACCATCACGCCCCGGCATGTTATAGTCGAGCAGGATGCAACCGGGTTGAAGCTCTGCAGCGGCGGCAAGGAAGTCGTCGCCCGAGCGATACGAAAAAATCGTCAGGTTTGGCTGCGTCGAAAGCAGGCTCTGCAGCGCCGACCTAACCGATTCATCGTCGTCAACGATGTAAATGCTGCGCGTGTTCACCATATTATCAATATCTTACGCATTCATACTGGGTAGCGTGAACCGAAATATCGCCCCACCCTCCGGGTTGTTTGCCGCATCGAACGTCCCGCCGTGCGTTTCGATGATGCGGCGGCAGATCGACAGCCCGACGCCCATCCCTCTGTCACCCTTGGTCGAGACGAAGGGCATGTGAAGCCGGTCGATGATCAGCGGGTCCAGCCCGGGTCCGGTGTCGGCCACGCTGAACTCGATCGTGGCGGCATCGAGGACCCTGGTGCCGATCGTGATCCTGCGTTTGTTGGCAGGGCATTTTCGTAGTTCCTCGGCGGCATTGCGAAGCAGATTGACGAGCACCTGCTGGATTTGAATCCGGTCGGCCAGCACGAACGGCGCCGCTGGATCGAGGTCATAGTGCAGGTCGATATCGAATTGCCTGCCGCCCACGAAGGTCAGCGAAACCGCATCTTCGATGATGCCCGCAATCGGCTCGACATGGGCTTCGACATCCTCCTTGGTCATAAACTTGCGCATCCGGCGGATGATCTCGCCGGCCTTGAGCGCCTGTTCGCTGGCCAGTCGGACAAGTCCCTGCCCGCGCTCCCTGTTGGCTTCGTCGCCCAACAGGAGGTCGGCGGCACCGAGAAAATAAACCGCGGCAGCAAGCGGTTGATTCAACTCATGGGCTAATCCGGCGGCCAGCTCTCCCATGGCGCTGAGACGCGACACGTGGAGCAATTCATTGCGCATGTCGGTCAAGCGCTCTTCGGCCGCCAAGCGCTCGGTAAGATCTTCACAGAAGCCCGTGAACAATCGGCTCTCACCGATCTGCATGTCGCCCATCCAGAGATCGATCGGCACGAGGCTCCCGTCGCGACGTCGCGCCTGGAGGATACGTGACCCGTCGGTTACGTGGCTCACACCGCCAGCGAGATAGCGTGCGACAAACGAGTCCTCCCGGTGGCGGACCGGATCCGGCGTGAGCATTTCGACGTTCCGCCCGATCACCTCTTCGGCGGCATAGCCGAACATCCGTTCGGCCGACGCACTGAACGCCTTGATGGTGCCGAGCTCGTCGATGATCACCATTGCGGTCGGCACCGTCTTCAGAACGGAGCGAAATTGTTCCTGTTGCGCCAACAACGCCGCCTCACGGGCGTTGCGATCGGTAACATCGACATTCAGGCCCATGATCCGGGCGAGCTTGCCGTCGGCGCCATAGTTAAATCGACCCGATCCTTCGATGATGCGCACACCGCCATTGGGGACGTTGAAGCGATATTGGAAGCGGTAGTGATCGAGATGCCGATCGCGCGCATCCTGGATCGTTTCGTAGATCGCCGCCATATCGGCAGGATCGACCAGCGCCAGCCATTGGGCAAAGGTCTCCATCTCGCCAGGTTGAAGGCCGAGCCGCTGTTCCGTACCTGGGGACCAGGTAATTTTTCGCGAAGCCGCGTCCCAATCGAACGTGCCGATATGATGTGATTCGAGCGCGAGCTTCAGCGTGGCTTCGCTTTCCCGCAGCGCCGCCTCGACCGCGACGCGTGCGGTGATATCGGTCATCGTATGGACCATGACAGGCGAGCGCCCTTCGGCCTCGACCAGCCGCACCCGCTCGATGACGTTGACCGTCGTTCCGTCGCGGCGCTGCTCGATCAGCTCGCGATCGGCATCGCGAACATCGTCGATGCGCCGCAGGGGCAGCGACGTCGCCGCATCGCGGGTGCACAACACATCATATTTGCGGCGGCCCATAATCTCGGACGCGGGCCAGCCATAGAGTTCCTCACAACCCCGCGACCAATGTTGTATCTCGCCGCTGAGCGAGGTCAGCGCGATCGGCGCCGAAGCCATGGCGCGGGTCGTTTCCGAAAGGGCGCCGTGCTCGGCCGAGATCCGCGCCATCGCCCAGAAAATCAACGTCGCGAAGATCGCGATATTGAGCGATGCCGCCATGAAATCGAGGAGCAGGGGGGAGACCATGTCCTCAAGGAGGATTTCCAACAGCGAGGTAAGCGCCGGGACGATGACCACGATCGGGAAGGCGCGCCGCATTAGCCTGGCATGCGGCGTACCGCTGCTCAAAAGTTCGGGCCAGCCGAATCGCCCGCGCCACGCCAGGAGCGCGATGGACAAAGCGAATACCTGTATCGCGCCCGGCAAGGACGGCAGGAATGTCAACGAGCCGTCATCCGGTCGACCCAGGTTGAGCAGACCGACGACCGTGGCGATGAGCGACACACCCAAGGTGACACTGGCCAGTGCCGCGACGGCCTGACTGACGCGGCGGCCGGGCCGATCGGTGATCGCCACGGCGATGGTCAACATCGCCATCGTGACGATCGTTGTGAGCCGCAGTCCGGCAAATCCGGCCCGCACCGGATGGGGAGATGTCCAGTGGCCGACACCTGCTTCAACGCCCACTGCTCCCGCCACCACCGAAATCGACACGAGAAAAAACATGGCGGCGAGCAGCACCGTCTTCAGCCTTGTCATTGAGCGCATCGCGGCGAACAAAGCAGCTGCAATGGCCATATAGCCGACGGCCGTGACCGACTGGCCGGTCGGCGGCACGCTGGACGGGCTCCCGAGCGGCGGGATTGACAAATACAGCCGCAACAGCTCGGATGCCGACAATAAAAAAGAAATTAATAGTAGTAAGTGTGCGGCGCGATCATAAAATATAACGTCGCGAACCTTGGCGCTGAATTCCGTTTCTTCCGCAACCTTCATCGCGCTCGCTGAATCATCGGCCAAGGGTGGAAAGGCAATATTCGGAAATTTATACCACATCGTTGCGTTGGACCGATAGCCGCAATTGATGAAGCTACATGCTCGTGCGAGGGTTATCAAGAACGCAACATCGACAAAAATGTATAATTAAGCGATATTAATAATATGCGTTGAATCGTCGCTTGTTCGCAGAGATCGTCCTCGCTCGGCGGTTTGCTCGATTTCGTCGCCGAATCCGATGCCTATGGCCCAGGACAGGAATTCGCAGATTGGCGCACGACAACCCCCGGAAATGGGGTTTCCCCGCCAGCTGCGAGACAACCTCATCGTGGTACGCGGGCAGTTTGGCACGTGCACCTTGGTCTGCAAACAGGCGTCGAGTCGTGGTCGATGAGCGATGAAGTCGAAACGAGATCAATACCGGGCGAGGCCACGCCTTGCGGCGCCGGGAAAGTGGGCAGGTACGACAATCTCCGACACCCGCTCCACGATACCAATATTACGTGCCGGAGTGAGGCCATGCAAAAGGCAGTGGCGCATTGGCGCCACTCCGGCAATGTAACGGGTCAGTCTTCCTCGCCGGCGATCCGCGTGAGATAGCGCTCCATCTCTGCCCGCCCGCGCGGCGTCAGCATCACCAGTCCCCGGCGACCGTCCCTGGGATCGTCCTGGCGTATGACGAGACCGATCTTCTCGAGCTTGGCAAGCCAGCGCAGTCCTGTCGTCTGCGCGACGTCGGCCGCCAGACAGGCCGTGCCGACGCACATCGCCCGGCCGACCGTGTCGGCGAGATAGATTTCGAGCAGGATGTCCCAGCCCGGCTCTCCGAAAATCGCGATCGACTGCGAAAACGCCTGGAGCCGTGCGCGTCGCTCGCGGTACAGCCGATAGGCCGTTGCGATGTGATCGTTAGGTGCGTCAGTCGAGCCGGTCGCGCGTGCGGCGATCGCCGCCACGTGATCCCCAAGGTCCGTCACCGGGCTCGGCGACGATGTCATTTCGAGCGACATCAGCTGTCTCCCTTCGTCAGCGATCCAGGGCAAGACTCCAGGCGCGATCTTCGCCGAACTGGGCCAGCCGCCGCTGGTGGCGCATCGTGGCAACGGCGAGGATCACCTGCATGGGATAGCTCCACATCGCGAGCATCAACGCGTAGGTAATCCCGATGAGATCGGGGTCGAAAATCTTCAGGATATGGGCAGCCGTGTTGTCGAGCTGCATCGCTGCGAGCACCAACGGCCAGAATCGGTCGGCCTTGAGGGCAATCACCACCAGCCCTGCCAACAGCGCGAGGTCGATCGCGAAGAGACCGACCTCGACTTGCTGGAACATTGCTTGCCGCCACCCGGTGAAGAGGGTCAATCCGGCGGCGGCCATCAGTAGCCAGCCGGTCAACCTTTCCGGCGTACCGCCCCGCAGGATTGCGTAGCCGCAAGTGCCCAGGAGCAGGATGTTGAAAAGGATGATCCGGGTCATGGATTGATCCAACATGATCTGTCATCGCCGTCAATATAGAGGGGCCGGTCATGCAACCACCTTCAACGGCACCTTCATCGGGAGCTCGTCGGAGCCCGTTGTAGGCGGGCAAGGGTTCTCATCGCCGTAAGCCCGCAACCCGAGCGAGCCGAGCACCTCCGGGGTGAGCCGATGCGCTTCGATAAACAGTTCGCGTGCCTTGACCTGCGCCGAAAGTGCCTCGGTGAGCATGCGGATCATGTCGCCGCCGGTCCCGATCGGCAGGTTATTTGTCGCGCGAACCCGCAGCATTTCCGCGATGCAGGCCGCAGCATCCGCAGCTGCGATGTCGGAAGATTGCTCCGCCTGGCGGAACAAGGGGGTAACCTTCGATACGGCGTCGAGTCGTTCCTTGCGCATTATACCCTCCCATTGCCGCGGCAACGGGGGGCCGCGGCTATCGTCGATAGGCCGAATCCGAAAGATCGATCTTGTGGCTCACCAGGACCTGGCTGACGACATGGGCGCCCATTGCCAGCGAGCCCGTCAGCGCGATCACGCCGACGGCAATGCCAACAATCAGACCCAACCGTTCCAGATAGTTGAGGTTGTATCGGTTCCTTCGGATCCCCGGCGCGGCGTCGTAAGCCGCGGCGGGGACGTCCGACACCATGGCGATATTGCCTTGCCGGGTTACCCCAACCGGCTCGTACCCAATCCGATTGTCTCGTTCATATTCGACCAGCATACGGGCCGCGTGCATGCTGCGCGAGGCACCCAGCACGCGGCGCGCGTCGCGCAGATGCTCGACGACGGTGTGCGGCGACAGCCCGAGTTCGCGGGCGATTTCCTTGGCTTCGAGGTTGCGGTAAACCAGGCGCAGGCATTCGCGCTGCCGATGATTCAAACGAGATAACGCCAGATCATCCATTTCGGAGCAATTTATCAGGGTCTTCGCGACAAGAGTCCAGAGGATATCGGACGTCGGTCATCGTACGGGGTGTTTTATGTGCCCATAGCAGCTTCCTGTTGTGCGCTTCGTCTGCGGATAGCGCTACCAGCCCGGCCACCTGCCGGCCCGAATGCGTCGCAGTGTCGCTAGGCCGATTCGACGGCGACGAGGTGCGTCGACGTCACGACAGTGCGGCGCGCAACGTCGCGCGCACGCCGCGATGGCCCGAATCATATTCGATCGCGGCCTGCAGGCTCTGGCCCATCGCGCGGATCAGCTTGGTGCCGACGCCGGTGCCCCGCGCGGGCGCGTCGACCTTCATGCCCACCCCGTCATCCTCGACGACCAGTTTGAAATGCTGCGTGCCGTCGCGGTGCAGCGCGACGCGTACCTCGCCGCCCATCGCGTCGACATAGGCATATTTGCACGCATTGCTGACCAGCTCGGTGACGATCACACCCAGCGATACCGCGCGATCGGTCGGCAGCAGGATCGTCTCGGCGTCGAGCGACAGGCGCCGTGGTGCCGCCTCGGTCGACCATGCCTCGCCGAGCTCGCCGACCAGCGCGCCGAGATAATCCGCCATGTCGACCTGCTCGACATTCTCGGAGGTATAGAGCCGGCGGTGGACCTGGCCGATGGCATCGATGCGCCGCTGCGTATCTTCCAGCGCGGCGCGCGCCGCCGGATCGTCGAGCGCCGAGGCCTGTAGCCGCACCATTGCCGTCACGAGTTGCAGGCTGTTGGCGACGCGGTGGTTGACCTCGCTGAGCAGCGCGGCGAGCCGCGCATTGCTGTCGCGCAGCCGTGCCTCGGTCGCCGCCTTGTCGCGTTCCATCGCGCCGCGGATCCGCACCTGCTCGAAGGCACTGGCGAGCAGGTCCCAGAAATCCGTACCGACCGACTTGACGACATAGTCGGCCGCGCTGGCCTTGAGCGCGGCGACCGCGATGCGGCTCTCTTCCGAGCCGGTCACATAGACCACGGGCGGCGGCTCGGGCAGCGCGCGCAGCGCCTCGAGCGTGGCGAGCCCGTCCATGCCCGGCATATAATGGTCGACGGCCACCACATCGAAGGTCGTGGCGGCGGCCAATGCCAGCCCCGCCGCGCCACTTTCGGCGACGGTTACCTCATAACCATGGCGTACCAAGACGCGCGCCGCGAGCCGGCGCAGGCCATCATCGTCGTCGATATACAGGACGCGCAGGGGCGCGGGCTCGGTCAAGCGCCGCCCTCGATCTCGGGCACCTGAATCACCGACAGGAACAGGCCGAGCTGGCGGATCGCCTGGGCAAAGCTCTCATAATTGACCGGCTTGGTGATGTAGACGTTGCAGCCGAGATCGTAGCAGCGCTGGATCTCGACCTTGTCGTCGGTGGTGGTCAGCACGACGACCGGCGTGCGCCGCAGCGGGCTGTCCTCGGCCTTGATCTTCATCAGGATGTCGGTGCCGCTCATGTCGGGCAGGTTGAGGTCGAGCAGGATCAGTGCCGGGCCATTGAGCGCCGGCCCGTCCTTGTGATTGAACAGATAGTCGAGCGCGCGCGTGCCATCGAGAAAATGCGTGATGTCGTTGAGAATCCCGGCCCGGCGGATGTTCTTCTCGATCAGTCGGGCATGGCCCTCGTCATCTTCGATCATCACGATCGTGACGGAGCGGTGGTCGTTCATGCGTGCTGCTCCTGCGCTTCGGTCAAACGTGCCGGCAACGATAGCCGAAAGGTCGTGCCCGTGCCGAGTTCGGAACGGACGTCGATCGTGCCGCCAAGCCGATAGGCCAAGGCGCGGACATGTGCGAGCCCGATCCCTTCGCCCGGCTGATCCTGCGTGCCGGCACGGCGGAACAGGTCGAACACCCGGCTATGGTCCGCTGCGGCGATGCCGCGGCCATTGTCCTCGACCTCGAAGGTCACGCGCTGCCCGGCCTTTGCGCCGCGCACGACGATGCGTCCCGGCCGCCCGGGCTGGAGATATTTGACCGCATTCTCGATCAGGTTGGACAGGATCTGCTCGATCGCCAACCGGTCGCTCACGACCATCGGCAACGCACCCGCCACTTCGATGCTGGCGCCACGCTCGTGCAGCGCGTGCGTGAGCGACCCGCTGATGCCGTCGACCATCGCCGCCATGTCGATCGGCTCGGGCGAAAGAACCCGCCGGCCCTCGCGCGACAGCTTGAGGATCGCGTTGATCAGCCGATCCATCTTCTGCGTCGAGCTGCGGATGAAGCGGATCGCCTCGGGCAGGTCCTCGCGCGCGGCGAGGCGGTCGTCGTCGCTGACGATGTCGGGGGCCTGCGCCTCGGCGCGATCGATCAACGCCGCGATCGTTTCCGTCGCCGCATCGAGTTCGGCGGTAAATCCCATCACATTCACCAGCGGCGCGCGCAGGTCGTGGCTGACGATATAGGCGAAGCGCTGGATCTCGTCATTGGCGCGCGTCAGGTCGGCGGTACGCTCGGCGACGAGCTCCTCGAGCGACTCGGCGAAATCCTGCAGCGCCGCACGCGACCGGTCGAGATCGCGCGTGTAGCGCAACAGCGTCAGCATCGTGGCGATCCCGACAAGGACCAGCAACAGCCCCGCGATGCCGAGGATGATGTAGAAGGCGTTGAGGCTTGCCGCGAGCTCGGCGTCGCGACTGCGCATCAGCCGCTGTTCCTCGCCGGTCATGCGCTGCGCCAGGTCGCGCATGGCGGCAATGCGCTGCGCGCCGCTTTCGCGCACGAAGGTGCGGATCGCCTCGTCGCGTCGCCCGGCGGAAACGAGCGCGTTGGTCGCCGCGCGCTGCGACTGAAGATCGTCGGTAATCACGCGCAGCCGGGCGAGGTTGCGTTGCTGGACCGGGTTGTCGCGCGTCAGCGACGTGAGCCGCTCGATCAGCGCCGGCAGGGCCTGCCCCGCCTTGTCGTAATTGCGCAACGCCAGGGCGTTACCGGTCAGCATGTAACCGCGTCGGGATGCCTCGGCCTGCTCGGTCGCATTGCTGGCACGCATGATCGCCAGTTCCACCTCATAGGTGTGCTTGACCGCGTCGGTATGGGCGATGTTGCGGGTCGCCACCCAGGTCGCCGCGACCCCCGCCGCGATCAGGCAGGCAAAACCCAGCACCGTCGCGGCGATCAGGAAGCGACGAATGGCGAGATCGGTGGTGCCGAACCAGCGCAACAGGATTGAATTCATTGGCGTCGGCGTAACGACCGCACCCGACAAAGGCCAGCATCCGGTGATTGACTTCGATCAAGCGCGACGCGCCGGCGCGTCGTTACAACAGCGATCCCTGCAGCGTCTGCCGCCCGATCGATCCACCGCCGCGCCGTCGCGCCAGCTCGGTCTCGGCGGTGAAGCGCACGTCGATGTCACGGTCGCCGAGAAAGCCGATCAGCACCTCTTCCTCGATCTCCTGCCAGCTCTTGCCGCGATCCGGGCCGAAGCGCACGCGCGGCAATATGCCGGGGACGTTCGACCAGGCGATCAGCTGCGCCGCGCCAACCTCGTTGAGCATGTCGCGCAGGTGAAACGCGGTGACATAGGCGTCGGGAAAGGCGCGATGCGCCGGCAGGCCGCGTTCATGCTCGATCCCCACCGGCTTACGCCAGTAACGCAACACCTGGTTGGAGAAGCTGGGCGAATCCGGCCACATCCGCAGCGCGCATTTCCACGTGCAGATCCAGTCGGCGCCATGCGTGAGCGAGGCGGTGCAATATTGCTGCTCGAAGTCGGCGCGATGCGCGGCAAGCGCGACGCGGCGCGGCCACGGGTCGAGCACCGGGCGCGCCACATCGTGCCAGAAGGGCGCGTCGGCGACCTGCTCGTCGAGAATATGGTGGATCGCCTGGGTGATCGGCGGGATCGATCGCCCGGGATTGACGTAGCGCTGCCCGCCCTCGCCCCAGATGTCCCAGCGCCCGTCCTCGCCCAACGCGACGTCCTGCCAGCCGATTTCGCACACGCCGTGCGTCGGCGGCGCTTGGCCGGTGGTTTCGAGGTCGACGACGCGAATGATCTGGGTAGGGCGGAACACGAAGACCTACGTGGCCGCTCACGCCGAAAATTGCCAGCCCTTCCGGCCGGGGCGCGAAGCCGCGGAAAGGACAAATTCGTTCACGCAAAGGCGCGGAGGCGCGAAGAAGATTGGGTTAGCGCAAGCGCACGTCACCCATCTTGCCGCGGATGCGTCGGTTGCGTTGACGCGGTACGGCGCGGCAAGCGCGATATCTTCGCGTCTCCGCGCCTTCGCGTGAACAATCTTCTCCCCCGACGGACCGCCTCAGTGCCCGGCTTGCGGCCCGCGCTCGAGACCGCTCAACGCGAGCTGCTCGTCGATCTGCGCGAGCAGCCGGTCGAGCCCGGGCTGATCCTTGGCCTCGGCGCGCGCGACCAGTACGTCCTGCGTGTTCGAGGCGCGCAGCAGCCACCAGCCGTCGGCCGTGTTGACGCGCGCGCCATCGGTTCGATTGACCTCCGCGCCCGACGTTTCGAGCCGGTCGAGCACCTCGTCGATCACAGCGAATTTGCGGCTTTCGTCGACCTGGAAACGCATTTCGGGCGTGTTGACCATCGCCGGCATCGCGCCGCGGATTTCGGTCATCGACTTGCCGATCATGTGCACCGCGCGGATCAACCGCACGGCGGCATATTGCGCATCGTCGAAACCGTAAAATTCATGCGCGAAGAAGATGTGCCCGCTCATCTCGCCGGCCAGCGGCGCGCCGGTTTCCTTCATCTTGGTCTTGATCAGGCTGTGGCCGGTCTTCCACATCACCGGCTTGCCGCCCAGTTCGGCGATGCGGTCGTACAGCGCCTGGCTCGCCTTGACGTCGGCGATGATCGTCGCACCGGGCAGTTCCTTCAGCACCGGCTCGGCAAGGATCGCGAGCAACTGGTCGCCCCAGATCACCCGGCCGGTCCCGTCGATCGCGCCGATCCGGTCGCCGTCGCCGTCGAAGGCAAAGCCGAAATCGAGCTGCTTGTCGGCGACCAGCTTCTTGAGGTCGGCGAGGTTTTTCTCCTCGGTCGGGTCGGGATGGTGGTTGGGGAAGGTCCCGTCGACATCGGTGTAGATCAGATGATGCTCGCCCGGCAGCAGCTTGACGAGCTTCTCGATCACCGGGCCGGCCGCGCCGTTGCCGGCGTCCCAGCCGATACGGTATGCGCCCCCGGCATAGCCGGCGAGCAGCCGCCCGACATAATCGTCCATGATGTCGGCATCGGTGACGCTGCCGGGCGTCTCCGCCTCTTCCCAGTCGCCGGCCTCGGCCATGCGCCCGAGCAACTGGATGTCCTCGCCGAAGAACGGCCGGTGCTGCAACACCATCTTGAAGCCGTTATATTCCGCCGGATTGTGGCTGCCGGTGATCTCGATGCCGCCATCGACCTCGAGCACCGCCTCGGCATAATAGAGCATCGGCGTCGGCCCCATGCCGACACGCACGACATCGACCCCCGATGCCGTCAGCCCGGCGATCAGCGCCCGCTCGAGTTCGGGCGAGGTGGTGCGCCCGTCATAGCCGACTGCGACGCGCGTGCCGCCGGCGCGGCGCACGACGGTGGCGAAGCCGCGGCCGATCGCAGTCGCGTCGGCAACGTCGAGCGTGACACCGACAATGCCGCGGATGTCATATTCGCGAAGGCTGGTGGGATTGAAGCTGTGGGTCATGGGGCTTCCTGTTGTGACGCTGACCGCCCAATCGGCGAGCGCGCGGAAAGTTCAATCGGGGGTACGACGCCGGAGCAACAGGTCGCGCGCGTCGTTGACGCGGCGCGTCAGCTCGGCCGACCCGCCATGGTCGGGATGCACCGCCTGGAGAAGGCGGCGATGCGCGGCGCGTATGTCGTCCTCGTCGGCACCGTTCGCCAGCCCCAGTACCGCCAGCGCGGCGCTTTCCTCGCTCGGGCGTGGCGGCGGCATAGGCCGTGGTTTGTGCTTGGGCCCCTGCCACAGCCACCAACCGATATAGGCCACCAGCGCGGCGAGCAGCAGACCCTTCATCCGGCGGCGAACAACGGCATGGCAGGCTCGGGCAGGCCGAGCGCCGACATCATCTCGCGCAGCTCCTGCCGCGCCGCAACATGCGCCAGTCCCATCGCGCCGAATTCGCGCGCGTCGAGCATGGTCAGGCCCTTGGGGAACAGCTCGCGATAGATCACGCGCTCGCCCAGCCCGGGAATGATGCGAAACCCGACGCGCTTGGCGAGCTGGTCGAGCGCTTCGGACACGCGGCGCATGTTGCGTGCCTCGACATGCTGGACGCGGTTGCGCAGCACCACCCAGTCGATCGTCGAGCCATCGGCCTTGGCGCGTGCCTTGCGCGCATCCCAGATCAGCTCGGCATAGAAGCTCGGCCGCGTCACCTTGTAGGTCTCGGGATCGACCTGGCCGATCAGGTCGAAATCGACGAAACTGTCGTTCATCGGCGTGACCAGCGTATCGGCGCGCTGCGCGGCGAGCCGCGCAAAGGGATCGTCGCGCCCCGGCGTGTCGATCACCAGATAGTCGGCATCCTCGCTCAACGCGGCGAACTGCGCCTCGAAATCTTCGATCGTCTCGCCGTCATGCGTCGCGTGGCGCGGAATAGCCAGTTCGGCACCGCTGCGCTTGCGCGTCTCGGTACGATTGTCGAAATAGCGCCCCAGCGTGCGCTGGCGATGGTCGAGATCGAACGCCGAGACGCGCGCGCCGCGCACCTGCAGCGCGATCGCGACATGTACCGCCGTGGTCGATTTGCCCGTCCCGCCCTTTTCGTTGGCGAAGACGATGACATGCGGCTTGCCAGCCCCCATCGGTTCGTAGAATCCCATGTTGATCGTGCGTCGCGCCCCCCATAGAAGGCCCGCCCGTCCTTGTCGAAGGGTCTGTTTCGTCCGTGCACATTGTCCGTACCATTGCCGAACTGCGCAGCGCCGTCGCCGCTTTCCGCGCCGCGGGCGAGCGCGTCGCATTCGTCCCCACGATGGGCGCCTTGCATGCCGGGCACATGGCGCTGGTCGAGGCGGCCAGGCGGCCCGGCACGCGCACCGTCGCGTCGATTTTTGTCAATCCCATGCAGTTTTCTGCCAACGAAGATCTGGGCCGCTATCCCCGCAAGGAAGCCGCCGATGCGCGGATGCTCAGCGATGCCGGCTGCGACCTGCTCTGGTTGCCGCCGGTCGAGGCGATGTATCCCGACGGGTTCGCGACGACGGTGTCGGTCGCGGGGGTCAGCGACGGGCTCGACGGCGCCGCGCGCCCGGGCCATTTCGATGGCGTCGCGACGGTCGTCACCAAATTGTTCAACCAGGTCACGCCCGACATCGCCTATTTTGGCGAGAAGGATTTCCAGCAACTGGCAGTAATCCGCCGCATGGTGGCCGATCTCGACATGCCGCTGGAAATTGTCGGCGTGCCGACGCAACGCGACGATGACGGCCTCGCGCTGTCGTCGCGCAATATCTATCTCGACGAGGCCGAGCGGAGCGGGGCGGTCGCATTGCCGCGCGCGCTGGGCGATGCGGTGCGGGCGATCGAGAAGGGCGCCGCACCCGAGGCGGCGGTCCTCGCGGCGGAGGATGCGCTGATCGACGCCGGCTTTGCTGTCGACTATGTCACGCTGGTCGACGCCGAGACGCTGGGTGAGCACCCGGACCCAACGCGCCCACGGCGCCTGCTCGCCGCCGCGCGGATGGGCTCGACGCGGCTGATCGACAATATCGAGGTGCCGGCAAAACACGGTTAACCGCGTTAACCATTTGTTGAAAACCTTCGGCCCAAGCTCCGTCCTGCAATAGTGGACCGGGGGTTTTCGTGACATGGGCAACAGCCTGAAGAGTGCGCAGTTCCTCATCGACAGCCGAATGGCCGATGCGGCACGCGGTAATATCGACGCTTATTACGATCTCGGCATGGTCTATTCGAGCGGCGCCGCCGGCATCGATGTCGACCTGATCGAGGCGCATAAATGGTTCAATCTCGCCGCCGTCGCCGGCAGTGAGGCGGCGCAGGCCTGCCGCAGTGAGATCGCCGAGGAAATGACCGCGCGCGAGATCGCCGAGGCGCAGAAAGCCGCGCGTGCCTGGTTGCAGATGACGAGCCTGCGCGCGGCCTGAATCACGGTTCGACGTCGTCGGCACAAAGGCATATCGTCGCCTCTCTAAATAAGGGAGGGGACCCATGCACCTTACCATAACCGCGCTCATGGCCGCGGCGCTCGCCTTGCTGCTCGTGGCGCTGGCGATCAATACCATCCGGCTGCGGATGAAGCATAGCGCCTCTTATGGAGATGCCGGGCAGCATGGCCTGACCGCGGCGATCCGCGCGCATGGCAATCTCACCGAATATGCCCCGCTCGGCGTGATCCTGGTCGGCTTGCTCGAACAGGGCGGCGCCAACCGCACCGCACTTGCGATCGCCGCCACGGCCTTTGTCGTCGCCCGCCTGCTCAACGCGATCGGGCTGTTCAATCCGCCAGGACCGCCCCGACCCGCACGCTCGATCGGCATTGTTGCAACGCTGGCCATCCTGGTCTGGCTGGCACTCTGGCTCGCGATCCGGGTCCTTTCGCCCGATCTGGGCTGAACGGGTCACCGGCGCTGCAGGGCCTCCCCGGCCGGCGCTGGCCGGGGAACATCGCACCCGATCGGCGAATTACGTCGCCGCCGCCTTTTTCGGTGCCGCCTTCTTGGCGGGCGCCTTCTTCGCGGCGGGCTTCTTTGCCGCCGGCTTCTTGGCGGGTGCCTTTTTGCCCTTCTTGACCGGTGCCGCCGCGGCGCGCGCGTCGATCAACTGGGCCGCTTCCTCCAGCGTCAGCGCGTCCTTTTCCAGTCCCTTGGGCAGGGTCGCGTTGGTCGTGCCGTCGGTGACATAGGCGCCGTAGCGACCCTCCATCAGCTTGAGCTCGAGCTCGGTGCGCGGATGCAGCCCGAGCACCTTCAGCGGTTCGCGCGAGCCGCGCTGCGGCCGCCCGCCGCCCGCCGCCGCCTCCGCCAGCTTGACCACCGCCGCGTTCATGCCCGTTTCGAACACCTCGGCGGTCGACTGCAGCCGGGCATATTTGCCGTCATGCGCCAGATAGGGGCCATAGCGCCCGATAGACGCCATAATCGGCTTGCCGCTCTCGGGATGCGTGCCGACCTCGCGCGGCAGTGACAGCAGCTTGATCGCCCATTCCAGGTCGAGCGCCGGGATATCCTTGGGGATCGAGGCGCGCTTGGCCTCCTTGCCCTCGCCAAGCTGGATATAGGGGCCGAACCGCCCCGACTTGCGTTCGATCGGCAGTCCGCTCGCCGGATCGGTGCCCAGCGTCTCATTCTCGGCGACCGCTTCCTCGCTGCCGCCCTGGCCAAAGCGGCGGGTATATTTGCACTCAGGATAGTTGGAGCAGGCAACGAACGCGCCGAACTTGCCGCCGCGCAGCGCGAGCCGGCCGACGCCGCAATTGGGGCACAGCCGCGGGTCCGCTCCGTCGGCCAGCGCCGGAAACAGATAGGGTTCGAGAAACAGGTCGAGCGCCGCCGTCACTTCCGACGGCTTCTGCTCCATCACCTCGTCGGTGCGCGGCTTGAAGTCCTTCCAGAAGCGCTCGAGCACCGCCTGCCACTGCGCACGGCCGCCCGACACCTCGTCGAGTTCGTCCTCAAGGCCCGCGGTGAAGTCGTACCCGACATATTTCTCGAAGAAGCGTTCGAGGAACGCCGTCACCAGCCGCCCGCTCTCCTCGGCGAAGAAGCGGTTCTTCTCGATCTTCACATAAGACCGGTCCTTGAGCGTCTGGATGATCGAGGCATAGGTCGAGGGGCGCCCGATGCCGAGCTCTTCGAGGCGCTTGACCAGCGATGCTTCGGAAAAGCGCGGCGGCGGCTGGGTGAAATGCTGTTCGGCATCGACCGACTTCTTGGCCGGCGCATCGCCGTCGCGCATCCGCGGCAGACGGCGGCTCTCCTCATCCGCGCTGTCATCGCTGCCTTCCTCGTACAGCGCGAGATAGCCGGGAAACAGCACGACCTGGCCGGTGGCGCGCAGCCCATGGCGGCCGGTGCCGTCGGCCAGCTCGACCGTGGTGCGCTCCATGCGTGCCGAGGCCATCTGGCTGGCCAGCGCGCGCTTCCAGATCAGCTCGTAGAGCCGCGCATGGTCGCCGCCGCCGGCGCTGTTCTTGCTGAAATCGGTCGGGCGGATCGCCTCATGCGCTTCCTGCGCATTCTTCGCCTTGGTCTGATACTGGCGCGGCTTGTCGGGGACGTAGCTCGCATCATAACGATCGGCGACCGCCTTGCGCGCGGCGGAAATGGCGCTGCCGTCCATCTGCACGCCGTCGGTCCGCATATAGGTGATCACGCCGTCCTCGTAGAGCCCCTGCGCGATGCGCATCGTATGGCTCGCCGAGAAACCGAGCTTGCGCGCCGCTTCCTGCTGCAGCGTCGAGGTGGTGAAGGGCGGCGGCGGGTTGCGCGAGGTCGGCTTGGTCTCGACCGACTGCACGGTGAAATGGCCGGCCTCGACATCGGCCTTGGCCTTGAGCGCGTCGCCTTCGGCGCCGATCGTCAGCCGGTCGATCTTGTCGCCGTTCCAGCGTGTCAGTCGCGCGACGAACGGCGTGCCGTCCTGCTCCATATTGGCCACCACCGACCAATATTCCTGCGCCCGGAACGCCTCGATCTCGCGCTCGCGGTCGACGATGATGCGCAGCGCGACCGACTGCACGCGCCCGGCCGATTTGGCACCGGGCAATTTGCGCCACAGCACCGGCGAAAGCGTGAAGCCGACGAGATAATCGAGCGCGCGGCGCGCGCGATAGGCATCGATCAGGTCGGTATCGAGCTCGCGCGGATGCTTCATCGCCTCGGTCACCGTCGCCTTGGTGATGGCGTTGAAGGTGACGCGCTCGACCTCCTTGGGCAGCGCCTTGCGGTTGCGCAGCACTTCCTGGACATGCCAGCTGATCGCCTCGCCCTCGCGATCCGGATCGGTCGCGAGGATCAGCCGGTCTGCGGTCTTGGCCAGGTCGGCGATGGCTTTCAGCTGCTTCGCCTTGTCGGGGTAATTCTCCCACTCCATCGCAAAGCCGTCATCGGGATCGACCGATCCGTCCTTGGGCGGCAGGTCGCGGACATGGCCGTAGCTCGCGAGAACGCGATAGTCCGAGCCGAGATATTTCTCGATGGTTTTCGCCTTGGCGGGCGATTCGACGATGACAAGCTGCATAAGCGGTTGTGGGTGTCCTTACGTGTACGCGCGAGGATGAGGGTGGTTGGCGGGTGCCGTCAACGCCTGTTGGGTTACAGCAGGCTTACCCGTCCGCCGGCATGTCGCTCGATACGACCGGCCAGTTCGAGTTCCAGCAGCACCGTCTGCACGATCGCCGGGCTCAGTCCGGATTGCCGAATGAGTTCGTCGGCCGCGACGGGAACAGGGCCGAGTAGATCGATAACGACCCGCCGCGCCGTATCATCGGCATCTTCGGGCGGCGGCCCGTCGAATGTGATGCCGGGCGCGCGGACCATGCGTGCGTCGATCGGCCGGATCGTCTCGAGAATGTCGGCGGCGTTCTGTACCAGCGTTGCGCCGTCGCGGATCAGGCCGTTACAGCCCTGCGCGCGCGGGTCGAGCGGGCTGCCCGGCACAGCCATCACCTCGCGGCCTGCCTCCGCGGCCAGCCGCGCGGTGATCAGCGAGCCCGATCTGGGGGCTGCCTCTACCACCACCGTGCCGAGCGCCAGCCCGGCGATGATGCGGTTGCGGTGCGGGAAGTGCCGCGCGCGCGGCTCGACGCCCGGCGGCTGCTCCGCGATCAACAGGCCTTCGCACGCAACACGTTCCTGCAACGCCGCATTTTCCGGTGGATACGCCACATCGATGCCGCCGGCGATCACGGCGATGGTCCCGCCATCGAGCGAGCCGATATGCGCCGCGGTATCGATCCCGCGTGCCAGTCCCGAGACGACGGTTACCTGTTCGCGCACCAGTTCGGCGGCGAGTTGTCGCGCGAAGCGACACGCCGCCGCCGACGCGTTGCGCGCGCCGACCATCGCCACCACCGCTCGCGCCATCAGCGCGCTGTCGCCACGCACCATCAACACCGCCGGTGCGTCATCGAGCTGGGCGAGCAGCAGCGGATAGTCGGCATCGCCGAGAAACAGGTGGCGCGCGCCGAGCCTCGCAGCCGTGGCGAGTTCGCGTTCGGCAACCGCTGGCGCAGCGACGACCGGCGCCCGTCCGCCGCCGCGCGCGGCGAGCTCGGGCAGCGCCTCGATCGCGCGTGCCGCGTCGCCGAAGCGCGCGATCAATTGGGCATAGGTGACGGGGCCGATCTGCGGCGTACGGATCAAGCGCAGCCGGGCGATAGCATTACCGTCGGCCATCGCTCAGTCGCGCTTGCTACCGACACGCGGCTCCGTGCCGGCCATCAGCCGCGCCATATTGTCGCGGTGCTTCCACAGCACGAGCAAGGCGAGCACGATGAGCAGCGCGACGATATCGAACTTGGCGAAGAACGCCGCGCTCAACGGCGCACTGACCGCCGCGGTCATCCCGGCCAGCGACGAAATGCGCACGAAGCCGAGCATGCCGAGCCACACCGCCGCATAGACCACCGCGCACGGCCAGTGCAGCGCCAGCACGATGCCCATCAGCGTCGCCACACCCTTGCCGCCATGGAAACGCAGCCATATCGGGTAGAGGTGGCCGACAAAGGCCGCGCCGGCCGCGAGGACGCCGAGTCCGGGATGCCACGCCTCGACCAGCGCTACCGCGACCCAGCCCTTGGCCGCGTCGAGCAGCAGCGTCGCCGCCGCCAGCCCCTTGCGCCCGGTGCGCAGCACGTTGGTCGCGCCGATATTGCCCGAGCCGATCTGCCGCAGATCACCCGCGCCGGCCAGCCGCGTGAGGATCACGCCGAACGGGATCGAGCCGAGCAGATAGCCAAGCATCAGCGCAAGCGCGGCCGCTTTGGAAAGATATTCGCTCGGCAAAATCCACGCCCCCTGGTTCCCCGGTCGAACATAGTGGGTACGCGCCTGCGAACAAGGCGATTCCGCTCGCGTTTCGGTTGATGTGGGGCGGGCTTCGCGGTCGATCACCGCCCGGCAGCGCGATTTCGATCGACTGGGTCAGCACGCTGCCGGCGCGATTCACCATCGGCCGCGCGCGTGGCATTCTCGCCGCTCACCGCGCATGACGCCCCCGGTCAACGCCGTTGGATTTCCACGCCATGGCCCACAAGCAAAAAACAGCCCAAATGCCAAATATTCACATAAGTCGCCGAGAAAACCCCAGTCACCACAGTGCCGGCTACGCCTTGCCGCATGATGTCATCCAGTCCGCATCGTTGGAACAGTGCATCAAGTCTCGGCTGGTTCGCCCATGCCGGGGTCGCTTATCTATGACCCAACCATGCATAACTCGTACCGCAAAAGCCCTGTTTTACTTGCCGACTCGTGAGAGGTTTAAGTCGCGGATACTTGCGAACCTCGCCGACAGGGGCGCGAGATCTTCCTTGGGGCGCGCGTCCATGTCAGCTCCAACCCGGGCATTGAGCTTGCCCGCGCACCCGCTTACGGGCCGGACATGAGCGATGCCCGCCCCGTCCTGTTCTTCGATTCCGGCGTCGGCGGGCTTTCGGTGCTCGCTCCGGCGCGTGCGCTGCTGCCGCACATGCCGGTCGTCTATGTCGCGGATTCAGCCGGCTTTCCCTATGGCACGAAGAGCGAAGCACAGATCGCGGCACGCGTCCCCGCGCTGCTCGGTCGGCTGGCCGAGCGTTTCCGGCCGCGGCTCATCGTCATCGCCTGCAATACCGCCTCGACCATCGCGCTGGCGACGGTGCGCGACGCGCTCGACCTGCCGATCGTCGGCACCGTGCCGGCGATCAAGCCCGCCGCACTGGTCAGCGTCACGCGCACCATCGGCGTTCTCGGCACCGAGGCGACGGTGCGCCAGCCCTATGTCGACGATCTGACCGCGCGTTTCGCCGGCGATTGCGTCGTGCTGCGCCACGGCTCGGCCGAACTCGTCGCGCTGGCCGAGGCGAAGCTGCGCGGCGAACCGACACCGCCGGCGCGCTACGCCGCGATCCTCGAAGGGCTGTTCGGTCAACCCGGCGGCGATGCTATCGACACCATCGTCAATGCCTGCACCCACTTCCCGCTGGTCGCCGACGAACTCGCCGCCGCCGCGCCGCACGCGGTGCGCTTCGTCGATGGCGGCCCGGGCATCGCCCGGCGCATCGCCGACCTGACGGCGGGGCAGGATTGGCCGGCGTCCCCGGCCGCCGGCATTGCGGTGTTCACCCGGCGCGATGCGGCGAGCGATGCGGTGGCCCCGGCGCTGGCGCGCTACGGCCTCGACTCGATCGAATCCTTGTAACGCTTAGGCGGCGTGCATCAGCTCAGCGGTCAGAGCGGCGCGACGCTCGGCATAGCGCTGCGCCAGGTCGAGATGGACGCGGCGCGCGCAAGGATCGGTGGCCCCTGCCGCCCGCGTACGTTCTTCCGCCTCGCGACGGGTGAGATAGTCGGCGGTCTCGTGCAAGTCGGCGAGCATGGAGCAACTCCTGCAAACAAACGGGAGCGCGGGACTCCCAAGTCGACAGTGCGTTTGACCCCGGGGCCTGCCGATGAAGAGGCAATAACACGCCCCGCCGAGTCGCGCCTTGATCCAAATAAAGGCGCGCGGCATCGATCAGTCTGAACGATTTCCCGCGCTGGAAATCGCCGCAATCTCGCGCTAAGGGGCGCGCCATGGACGCGGAAGCCACGGCGCAGGCGGGGGTCGATTACACCCGCATCTTCACCCAGGCGATCGACCGGCTGCATGCCGAGGGTCGCTACCGGGTGTTCATCGACATTTTGCGCAACAAGGGCGCGTTTCCCAACGCGCGCTGTTTTGCCGGGCATAACGGCCCCAAGCCGGTGACGGTGTGGTGCTCGAACGATTATCTCGCCATGGGCCAGCATCCGGCCGTGATCGCGGCGATGGAAGAGGCGCTGCACGATGTCGGCGCGGGTTCGGGCGGCACGCGCAACATCGGCGGCAACACGCATTACCATGTCGATCTCGAGGCCGAGCTGGCCGATCTCCACGGCAAGGAAGCCGCGCTGCTGTTCACCTCGGGCTATGTCTCGAACGACGCCACGCTGGCGACGCTTGCCAAGGTATTGCCGGGCTGCATCGTCTTCTCCGACGAATTGAACCACGCCTCGATGATCGCCGGCATCCGCAATGCGGGCTGCGAGAAGCGCGTCTTCCGCCACAATGACCTGGCGCATCTCGAGCAATTGCTCGCCGAGGCCGATCCCGCCGCGCCCAAGCTGATCGCATTCGAGAGCGTCTATTCGATGGAAGGCGACGTCGCGCCGATCGCGGCGATCTGCGACCTTGCCGACAAGTACAACGCGCTGACCTATCTCGACGAGGTCCATGCGGTGGGCATGTACGGTGTGCGCGGCGGCGGCATCTCGGAGCGCGATGCGGTCGCGCACCGCCTGACGATCATCGAGGGTACCTTGGCCAAGGCGGTCGGTGTGATGGGCGGTTATATCGCCACCGACCGCACGATCATCGACGTGATCCGCAGCTACGCGCCGGGCTTCATCTTCACCACCAGCCTCGCGCCGGTGCTGGTCGCGGGCGCGCTGGCCAGCGTGCGGCATCTCAAGGCGTCGAGCGTGGAACGCGACGCGCAACAGGCAGCGGCGGCGCGGCTCAAGGCGATGCTGGTCGAGGCCGGCGTGCCGGTGATGCTTGGCGACACGCACATCGTGCCGGTGATCGTTGGCGATCCGGTCAAGGCCAAGAAGATCAGCGACATCCTGCTCGCCGAATACGGCGTCTACGTCCAGCCGATCAACTATCCCACCGTCCCGCGCGGCACCGAGCGGCTGCGCTTCACGCCCGGCCCGGCGCATGACGAGGCGATGATGCGCGACCTGACCCGCGCGCTGGTCGAGATCTGGGACCGGCTCGACCTGCGCCAGGCCGCCTGATCACAGCAGGGCGGCGACAAGCGTCATCGCGCCGAGCCCCAGCGACAGCGGCAGGCGCAAACGCAGCCAGCCGGGCGGCGCGATATCCGCGCGCACCAGCGCCCGATCGACCGCGAGCGACGCGATCAGCGCAACTCCCAACAGGATCAGCGACGGCACCGGCCACGGCTCGCCGACCGCCCATGGCCAGGCGCTCGCCAGCGCGATCAGCGACGGCGCGACCGCGGCGAACCACAGCCAATTCGGGGGGCGCTCGGCGCGCGCGGCAAGCCCCCACCACAGCCCGCCGAGAAAGCTCAGGATCAGCGCGGCATAGGCATAAGCGATCGACAGCGCGATGAAGCGCTCGTCGAGCCGGCCCTGCAGCAGCACCGCGACCATGGCGAGTTGCGGCAACAGCCCGGCATAACCGAGCCGGCAGGCAATGGGGGGAAGGGGCTGGGGCGACGGCATCGGCCGTCAGCCATGCAGCAGCCGTCCCGACCAGGCAAAGCCCCGATAGTGCGGGGTGATCTCGGCACGCAGCCCAGCATTGGCCGCCACCTCACGCAGCGCCTCGGGCAGCAGCGCGCGCGGCGCGACCTCGAACTTCGCGAGCCAGGCAAACAACAGCGTGCGCCACCAGCCCGGCAGACGTTCCTGCTGGCCGAAATCGACCACCGCAAGTTCGCCGCCCGGCGCCAGTTTCGCCGTGCCCTCGCGGATCGCACCCTGCCAGTCGGGGATCATCGACAAGGTATAGCTCTGGAACACGCGGTCGAACGTCGCGACACCGAACAACGCCGCGGCATCGAAGCCGGTGGCATCGCCCTGTGCCAGCGTGATCCGTCCGCTCAGCCCCGCCCGCGCGACCTTGGCGCGCGCCGTCTCCAGCATCGCCTCGGAGATATCGATGCCGTAGAGCCGCGCCTCGGGCCATGCCCGCGCCGCCGCGATGAGGTTGCGCCCGGTGCCGCAGCCGATTTCGAGCACCGTCCCGCCGGGGGGTGGTGCCAGCGCTCGGATCAACCCGTCGCGTCCGAGCAGGTAATATTTTCGCGTCAGATCATAGAAATGGCGCTGCGTGCGGTAGATCGCATCCATCCGCCCGGCATGGCTGTCCACGCTCAGGCCGCCGCGCCGAGGACGTAGAGATGCACGCCGCCATAGATCGAGGAGCGGTCGCGCCGCGTAAAGTCGAGCGACTCGGCGTTGCGATAATCCCATTGCGCGAGGATCGGCGCCGGCACCCGGCCGGGCAGGATGCTCGGCGTTCCCGCGGTGCGGAACAGGACGCGCGCGCAGGGGCGGGCGGTGCGCGTGATCTCGCTCCACAATTCGGTCAGCTGTGTGTCGGTCATCCAGTCCTGCGCATCGAGCAGGACGTAGCGGTCGAGCGACGCATCAGGCCGCGTGCGCAGATAGTCGGTGAAATTGGTGTGGCGCACCTCGACGCGTTCGGCGCGTTCGACCACCGCCGCGTGATGCTCGTGCTGCAGATAGGGCGGCAGCGGCGCTTGCGGCCCTTCACCATAGCCGCGGCCGAACGCCTGCCAGGCGAAATAATTGTCGCGAATGTCGAAATCGCAGGCGAGTTTCTCGAGCCGCGCGCGCAGCACCGTCGCCATCTTCTCCTCGCCGGCCAGTGCTTCATATTGCGCGGGCGGAATGCCCAGCCCGAACAGCGAGGCGGGCTGGTCGGTCAGCCAGCGGACGAAGCCCTTGTCGAACAGCGGGGCATAATCGCGGTCGAAGATCGCGCGCTGCTCCTCGATCGACGTCGCGCGCAGCACCGCGCCCGGGTCGATGCCGTTCAGTCGCGCGAGCAGATGCGCCGCGCCGATGAAGCGGCCGAGCAGCCCACGCTTGTACACGCCGTGCGCGAAGCCGCCGATGCGACGGCGGCCGATCAGGTCGCGCCCTTCCCAATAACGCAGCGTCGGTTCGTCGAGATGCGGCCGGACATGGTCGCGATAGGCAGCGATGTTCGCCTTGCTGTCGGCGCGCGCGAAGAAGCGGTGGAAGCTCGCATGATCCGGCAGATGGCGTGCGGCGGCGAGCTTGAGCCGGTTGAGCGCGATATGCGCCGTGTTGAGATCGACCGCGGTGATCGCGCGCGGATCGGCGGTGAGATAGCTCAGCACGTTGCAGCCGCCCGAGGCAATCGTCACGATGTGGCAATCGGGCGTGATCGCCAGCGCATCCATGTCGACCGCGGGGTCCTCCCAGATCTGGGCATAGACCAGCCCGCGAAACGCGAAGGTGAAGGCGCGTTCGAGCAACCCCTGGCGCGAAAGATGATCGTGGCGATGGACCGCGGCGCGCAGCGCGCGATTGCGGGGCGGGCGAGGGGCGAGAGCCATGGCGTTCTCCGTCGCGGCGGACGCCGCACCGCCGCCCTAGGCGGCGGCGATGACTTTTCTGTGACAGATGCGGTGGACCTGTCGGCTCTTGGGGGGCGCCGACAGGTCCGGTACGCAGGGAGCGCGGTAAAGGAGGGTCTCCGCGCCCCGGTTACGCGTCCGTTCTTCTCGAGAAGGACGGAACAGCTACGCGGCGGAGCACGCGATGGTTGCATCGCCGCGCGATTTTTTTCGGGAGCGACCGCAGATCAGGGCAGCATCACCGTGTCGATGACGTGGATGACGCCGTTCGACTGCATCACATTGGCGATGGTGATGCGTCCCGTATCGCCCTTCTGGTCCATAATCGTCCAGCCATTACCCGCCTTTTTGAACGACAGCGTGCCGCCCTGGACGGTGGTATAGGTCGCGGTGCCGTGATGCGCCTTGGCATTGGCGGCGATCTGCGCCGCGGTGATCCGGCCGGGCACGACATGATAGGTCAGCACCGCGCTGAGTTGACCCTTGTTCTCGGGCTTGAGCAGCGTGTCGACCGTGCCGGCGGGCAGCTTGGCGAACGCTGCGTTGGTCGGCGCGAAGACGGTGAAGGGGCCAGCGCCGCTCAGCGTGTCGACCAGATCGGCGGCCTTGACCGCGGCGACCAGCGTCGTGTGATCCTTGGAATTGACCGCATTCTCGACGATGTTCTTGGTTGGGAACATCGCGGCGCCGCCGACCATCGGGTTCTTGGCATAAGCGAGCGGGGCAATGCCGGCCATCAGCGCGGCGGCGAGCGTGATACGCAAGGTACGAGTCATCGAAAAAGTCTCCTGAAGACGCCCTTGTGGCGTGTCGGAGCTACGGTCGATGCCGGCGGTCGGATGCGGCGCCGCACCGAATTTTGCAAGCCCCCGGCCATCGCCTGCGCGACGGCGTATCAAACCTGCGAGAGCGCTCCCTTGGCCACCACCGGTCCGGTCGGCGCGCCGGTCGGCGATCCGCCGATCGGCTCGAGCGATATGGCGAGCGTCGCGCCCGCCGCCATCCGCGCGCGGTTGGCGGCGTTGACCGCCATGCTGCCGCCGGCAGCGGGCAATACGCCAAGCGAATGCGGCACGCCGTCGCCGGCGATCACCCACAATTCCGCGGTGCGCCGGGCGTCGGCGAGTGCCTGGGGCGTGATCCGCATCCCGCCCGAACCCGGATCGTACACCGCCGTCAGGGGTGCACCGCCGCTTGTCGGCGCGATGGCTGCGACCAGCATGGTCGACGGCACGGCGGCCGTCGCGACCGGTGTCGGGGCCAGCGTCACCGGCTGTTCCGGACGGGTCACAAGCACGAGCAGCAGCGCGGCGGCGGCGAGGCTCGACAGCCCGGTCATCGCCGGCCACAGCCAGCGACGTGGCGTCGGCGCATTGATCGTCGCCGGTGGTGCCAGTGGCGCATCGAGGCTCCGTTCGATCCGCGCGAGCAGGTCGTCCGAGACCTTCACCTCGGGCCACAGGTCGAACAATTGCGCCAGATGCCCGCGCCAGCTTTCCACCGCGACGGCAAAGTCGCGGTCGGCGAGCACGCGCCGCAGCGCGGCGGCGCGCTCCTCGCCGTCGAGCAGCCCCAGCGCCAGTTCGGCGGCGGTCATGTCGGGCGCCTCGCCGGGCGCGAAGGGGATCTCGTCGCTCATCGCTCGAGGCATTCCTTCAAGCGCGCGAGACCGCGCCGTACCCAGCTTTTCATCGTGCCGAGCGGTACCGCCTGGCGTTCGGCCAGTTCGGCATAGGTCACGCCTTCGAAGAAGGCGGTGCGAATCGCGACGCGTTGATTGTCGTCGAGCCCGTCAAGGCATTGCGACAGATGGTGCGCGGCCTCGTCGCTCTCCATCGTCTCGCTTGCCAGCGGGGCTGCGTCGGCGATGTCGGGCGCATCCCCGATCGGCGCGTGGCGGCGAATGCCCTGCGCGCGGCGCCAGTCGATCGCGCGGTTGCGCGCGATCGTCGCCAGCCAGGTGATCGGGCTCGCCCGGCCGGGCTCATAGGCGCCGGCCCGTTTCCACACCGTGAGATAGACTTCGTGCAACACGTCTTCCGCCGCCTGCCTTTCACCGCAGATACGCAGGCACACGCCAAAAAGCTTCGCCGAGGTCAATCGATAGAGGTCGCGAAAGGCGGCGCGGTCCTCCGCGCCGGTTCGAACCAGCATCTCGGTCAGGTACGCACGGGCGTCGGTAACAGGATCGCTCACGACGGCAACTCGTAACGACATAGGTTAACACGAGCAATGCTCCCGATGGGACAGCCGTTCGCAGGTTGCGCGGAGTCTCGCTCACGCCACCGTTTTCATTCACTCAGCGGAGAATTAGTGTTGTGTCGGTCGCCGCTTTGCTGCATCTTGAATCGATCGGCGCCGAAGAGCGTGAGGATCGACCAAGGGAGGGGAATATGAAGGCCTGTGCATTTCTGCTGAGCGCATCGGCGCTGGCACTGGGTTGTTGCGGTCCGGCTGCCGCGCAAACCGCAGCGCCGCCTGCAAAGAGCGATGGCGCCGCCGACACGGCGGCCGACAGCACGCCGGACATCGTCGTGACGGCACAGCGCCGCAACGAAAACCTGATGACGACGGCAGCGTCGGTCTCGGTGCTCAGCGGTACCGATCTCGCCAACAAGGGCGTCGTAAACGTCGATGCGCTGCAGTTCGCCACCCCCAGCGTCGTGGTAAACAATTTCGGCCAGGGCAACGACTTCAACGTCCGCGGCATCGGCAAGGCCGAGCATAATGCCCAGACGACGACGGGCGTCATCGTCTACCGCGACGGCGTGCCGACCTTCCCCGGCTATGTCCAGGGCGAGCCCTATTACGACATCGCCAACATCCAGGTGCTGCGCGGGCCGCAGGGTACAATCGTCGGCCAGAACGCGACCGGCGGCGCAGTGTTCGTCAACACCAACGACCCGATCATCAACGGCGGCACGCACGGTTATTTCAACGCCAATTACGGCAATTACAACGACGTCGGCGCGCAGGGCGCGATCAACCTGCCGGTGAGCGACACCTTCGCTTCGCGGATTTCGCTTTATGGCGAGCGGCGCGACGGCTTCTTCCACGTCACCGGCCCGGCCGGCGGGGCCTATAACAGCCACAATGGCGACCTGGGCATGGTCGCCGGGCGTATCAGCCTGTTGTGGAAGCCGAGCGAGAATTTCTCGATCCTGTCGAAAACCGACCTCGGCTATATGAACTTCGGCGGCTATCCGGCGAGCCCGGCGACCGATTTCTACCAGACCATTCCCGGCGCGAGCGCGCCCAATCCCAAATATCACGATCTCTTCGACATCTCCGCCAACGCGCCGATGGAGGCACGCGACAAGTTCGTCCGCTCGATCCTGAAGATGGAGTATGACACCGACAGCGGCATCAAGTTCCGCTCGATCACCAGCCTGCAGAACGCCAACATTCGCTACGGCACCGACCTCGACGGCACAAACTCGCCGACCGGGGCCGCCAACACCTACTTCTTCGACAACGTCACCGAGACGCAGTTCTCGCAAGAATTCAACATCATCTCGCCAGACCACCAGCGCTTCACCTGGCTGGTCGGCGCGTTCGGGCTGTGGAACACCTATTTCTACCTGTATCCGGACACCAATTTCGTGGTCGACCTGGCCTATCCGCTCAATCTGAATGCGGCGCAGTATCGGCTCGCGGGGCGCAACCCCGAGCGGTCGCTGGCGGTCTTCGGGCAGGTCGGGTTCAACATCACCGACAATTTCAAGGTCGAAGTGGGCGGCCGCTATACCGCGAGCCAGTCGACCAACCGTGTCGACGTCATGCAGTACGGCACCTATATTCGCGACGACCAGACGACCAAGTCTGACAATTTCTCCTACAAGATGTCGCTCGGCTGGAAGGTCGACCCGAACAACTATCTCTACGCTTTCGTCGCGACCGGTTTCCGCCCGGGCGGTCTCAACGTGCCGGTCGGGCTGGGTCTGCCTGCCCCGTTCGAGCCGGAAAAGGTCAAGTCGTTCGAAGGCGGCTGGAAGAGCAATCTCGCGGACAATCATATCCGCCTGACGATCGACGGCTTCTACAATGATTATCGCAACTTCCAGGTCATCATTGGCTATCCGACCTTCCCGACCTTCGGGATCGAGCTCAACGTGCCGCACAGCACGAAGATCTACGGCTTCGAGGCCAATGCCGATTTCCACTTCGGCGCCTTTTCGCTCGATGCCGGGATCAACGTGCTGCACAGCGAGCTCGGCGAATTCTATGCCAGCGATCCGCGCGCGGCGACGACGACGGCGTGCAACCCGCTTACCGGCCCGGTGAGCGGTACCTGTATCGCGCTCAAGGGGCGCGAGCAGACCTATGCGCCGAACTTAACCTTCAACATCGGCGCGCAATATGAGATCAAGGTCGGTGACAGCGACACGATCACGCCGCGTATCAACTATGGCCATATCGCGCCGCAATGGGCGACCTTGTTCCAGAATGCGTCGCGTGGCGACCGGCTTACCGACCGCAACGTCGTCAATGCGCAGCTGGCGTGGCAGCATGGCAGCTGGACGGTGACCGCCTATGGCACCAACATCACCAACCAGCATTACCCGGCGTCGCTCAACAGCGGGCTCTATTTTTCCGGCCCGCCGCGCCAGTACGGTCTGAAGGTGCTGAAGACTTTCTGATCCCCTCGACGCCGGTCGCCGCTCCCCCGGGGTGGCGGCCGGTGCCTTTTTCCCATCTCCCAATCACGAAGGTGTCATGCAGCCCTACGGCCTGACGGTAGACAAGTTCCTGGATCATGCCGCGAAGTGGTTTGGTGACGCGCAGATCGTCGAGGCGGACGGCGGCGTGGCGCGCGGCCGCATCGGCTATGCGGCGCTGCGCGCGCGCAGCAACCGGATGTCGGGTGCATTGGCCGCACTCGGGCTCGCCCTTGGCGACCGGATTGCCACGCTTGCCTGGAACACCCAGCATCATCTCGAAATCTATTATGCCGCGATGGGCGCCGGGTTGGTGTGTCACACGCTCAATCCGCGGCTGACGGTCGCGCATCTCGCCGCCATGGTCAACGAGGCGGACGACCGCATCGTCGCCGTGTCGAGCGATCTTCTACCCTTGTTGCGCGAGCTGGCGCCCTTTTGCCCCGGCATCGAACACGTCATCGTGCTCGACGCGGCACCGGCCGATCTCGAAAGCCTCGCGCCGCACCGTGCGCGGCTCTGGCCGTTCGAGCCGCTGCTCGCAGCGCATGGTGCCGACAGGCTATGGGGCTGTTTCGATGAAAACGCGGCGGCCGGGCTGTGCTATACGTCGGGTACGACCGGCAGCCCCAAGGGCGTGGTCTATACCCACCGCTCCAACTATCTGCACACGCTGCGCGCGCTGCAAGCCGACGCGGTCGGCCTCACCAGCGAGGATGTGCTGCTGCTCGCTGTGCCGATGTTCCATGCCAATGGCTGGGGTTTGCCGTTCGCCGCGCCTGCGGTGGGTACGAAACTTGTGCTTCCCGGGCGCGCGATGGACGGGGCCGCGCTGGCGCGGGTGATGCGTGACGAGGGCGTCACCGTCGCGGTCGGCGTCCAGACCGTGTGGCTCGGGCTGGTCGATCACCTCGCCGCGACCGGTGAAACCCTGCCCAAACTGAAGCGCGTGCTGATCGGCGGGTCGAGTTGCCCCGATGCGTTGATCCGGCGCATGGAGGAGCAGCTCGGCGCACGCGTCCAGACCAGCTGGGGCATGACCGAATTGTCGCCGATCGGCACCATCGCGCCGCCCGCCGCGATACCCGAAGAGCCGCGTGCCTCTGGCCGACCGCCGATCGGTATCGATCTCAAGCTCACCGACGCGGCAGGGAATACGCTGACACCCCAGCGTGACATTCTCGGGCACCTCAAGGTCAAGGGTGCCAGCGTGATCGATCGCTATTTCGAGTGCGAAGCGGAAATTCTCGATGACGAAGGCTATTTCGACACCGGCGACCTCGCGATGATCGACGCGGCGGGCAATCTGACGATCTGCGGGCGGGCCAAGGACCTGATCAAGTCGGGCGGCGAATGGATCAACCCGAATGAGATCGAGGTGATCGTCGGCCGCCATCCCAGCGTGCGCCATGTCGCGGTCATCGGCCGACCGGACGTCAAATGGGGCGAGCGTCCGGTGCTGATCGTCGAGCGGCAAGGCGGTCGCGACGATCCCCAGGCCTTGATCGCGCTGCTGCGCGGCAAGGTCGCCGACTGGTGGATCCCCGATCAGGTGGCGGATGTCGGCACCATGCCGCTCGCCGCATCGGGCAAGATCGACAAGAACCGGCTACGCGCCGACTATGCCGAAGGCAGGATCGACGCGCGCCGGGTAGCCTGAGGGCGCGCTTCAGCCCACCGCGAAGGGTGTCACGGGCACCCGGCGGCCACTGGCGGAAGCTTCGGCGCATAGAGGCCGACATTCCAGTTCCACCCGGTCTTGCCCGTCGCCTTGCGGCGGCACATCACCGTTTCGTTCAGCGCGTACATGCCCGGCATCAGCTTCGTCTCGGGGTGCGGCGTGTCGGTGAAGTGCATATAGCTCTCGCTCGCGCCGAAGCTTGCCCAGGCCGGAGCGTTGCCCGCCACCGGGCGGCCGTCGCGCGCGAAGCTCGTCCAGTAATCGGCCATCGCGTCGGACAGCGCCCGTTCGGCAGGGGTGGCCGGAATGCGCGGCCAGTGCGGCGGCGTGCGATCGAGCGTGCCGAACACGAACGGCAATTCGCTCGCGTGGAAGGCGTGCAGGCCGGCATCGTCGGCGGCCGGATAACCATGGTCGAACAGATAGAGATAGGCCGGCTGGCCGAGCGCGGTCTGCTTGCGCGCCATGCGTTCCGCGGTCCAGCCGTACAAGGCGTCGCGGGTCGTTGCGAGAATGCTCTCCTTGTAGTCGGCAGTCGGATAGAGGCGCAGAAAGGCGTCGGCGAGATCGCCGTAACGCTCGCGGATCGTCGCTTCATAGGCGGCCGGCGTCGACGGCGCCTTGGGCGCGAGGATGGTCAGCGAGCGGATCTCCCCCTGGTTGAACCCGATCAGCAGCGGCACCGGGGCCTGCTTTCCCTCGTCGAACGCCGACACCATCTGTTGCGGCAGCACCACGCCATCGACCACCCCCTGCGGCGCAAAGCCGAGGCCGGCGGCAGCGTTGGTCAGCGTTTGCGCATCCATGCCGCGCAACGTCGCGACATCCGGCGCCTGCAAGGCGGCGGCAAGCAACTGCCCGGCACCTTCGCCCGAGGGTGCGCCGAACACGCTCTTCTTGAGGTCGGGCATCGAGACCATATAGCCGCTCTCGCTGATCGCCTTGGCGAACAGCCCGCGCGCGGGCGGTGATCCGAGCAGGTACATCACGCTCAAACCGCCGGCCGATTCACCGGCGATCGTGACGTTGGCCGGGTCGCCGCCGAACGCGGCGATATTGGCGCGCACCCAGCGCAGCGCGGCGATCTGGTCGAGCAGCCCGTAATTGCCCGACAGGCGCTGCGGCGATTCGCGGCCCAGCTCGGGATGGGCGAACCAGCCGAGCACGCCGAGCCGGTAGTTGATCGACACGACGATGGCGCCGCGCGCGGCCAATTGTTTGCCGTCATACAGCGCCTCACGGCTCGACCCGCTCACGAGCGCGCCGCCGTGAATCCAGAAAAACACCGGGGCGTTGCGGGCATATGCGGGCGCCCAGATATTGAGCGTCAGGCAATCCTCGCTCGTCGGCAATACCTCGCCCGAATAGACCGAGACGGTCTTGCTCTGCGGCTGAATACAGGCCGGGCCGAATGCCGTGGCATCGCGCGCGACGGGCCAGCGCGGCATCGCGACCGGCGGTTGCCAGCGCCGGCCCTGTACGGGCGGCAGAGCGTAGGGAATGCCCTTGAACACACGGATGTCGCCCTCGGCCTGCCCGCGCACTGCCCCGGCCGGAGCATCGACCATGGGTGCGGCGGTTTGCGCGGCGGCCGGGCCGGCAATTGCGACACAGGCAGCGGCGATCAGGCGGCGGAGCGTCATCATGAAGCCTTCCCTTCGGCGCGGAGGATGCGTGCCAGCCCGAGGAACAGCAGGATGGCGATGAGGTAGAAGGGGGTGAGTGAGTAGAGCGCGATCTGCAGCGCATGGGCGTGGCCGTGTCGGGCGAACCAGTCGCTCGCCGCGCCGACATAGGTGGGCCCGAGCCCGAGGCCGATAAAGTTCATCACCAGCAGCAGCAGCGCCCCCGCAAGCACGCGCTGGTCGGGGCGCACTTCCTCCTGCACCAGCGCGACCGAGGCCGAGAGGTAGAAATAATTGAGTACCATCACCACGGTCAGCAGGATCAGCGCGAGTGGCCAACTGGGTGCCCACACGAACGCGACATAGAAGGGCAGCGCGATGGCGAGCGACAGTGCCGGCCCGGTTGCGTAAATCGCGCGGGAGCGCTGCGACAGGCGGTCGATCACACGGCCCGAGATGATCATGCCCGATCCCATGCCGATCAGCACCGCGAGCGCGTACCAGACGGCGATCTGGTGAAAATCCATGCCCTTTTCGCGCATCAGGAACAGCACCGCGAAATTGCCCAGCCCATAGGTGACGAACTGCGTCGCGCCGCTGCCCAGCGCCGCGAGCATCAACACCTTGTGGGTGAAGAACATCCGCAGCACGCCCCAGAAGGCGACGCGATCGACCGGGTGCGCGGGCACCGGATCGAACTGGCCGCGCACCGGCTCACGCAGGAACAGCTTGACGAGGATCGCGGTGACCACGCCGATCGCGCCGATGCCAATAAAGGCGTAGCGCCAGTCGAACGCGGCGGCGATCGAGGCACCGAACGCGATGCCCAGTGCCGCGCCGATCGGTGGGCCAAGATTGAAGGTGCCATAGGCCACGCCGCGCCGCCCGGGCGGGAAGCTGTCGGCGATGATCGCATAGGAGGGCGGCACGCCGCCTGCTTCGCCGAAGCCAACCGTCATGCGCGCGAGGACGAGCTGCGGATAGGTTGTGGCGAGCCCGCAGCAGATCGTCGCCGCGCTCCAGATCGCACAGGCCAGCGCGACGATGCCGACGCGGTTGGTGCGGTCGGCGAGCCAGCCGACCGGGATGGCGATGAAGCAATAGAACATCGCGAAATACAGCCCGCCGATCAGGCCGAGCTGGCCGTCGGTAATGTGCAGCGTTTCCTCGATCGGCTTGGCCAGGATGCCGAGCAGCTGCCGGTCGAGGAAATTGATCACATAGACGAAGGTCAGTGCGAAGAGCGTGATCCCGGCGTGCGGCGCGGTTGCGGTCGGCGCCGCGTCGGTGGTGGCCTGAATACCCACGCATCCCCTCTATGTGCCTGTGTTGGCGTTGACCGGCACCATGCGAGCGCTATCGTGCGCTGTCAAACAAACACTCTCGCGCGTGTGAATATTATGAAAGGGGCGGCGACATGGGTTGACGGTCGGCCAATCTGGCTGAAAGGACAATGTCGTGACCCAGGATGTGAAACCGCCCCGCAAGCCGCGCAAGGCCGAGCAGCGCGCCGAAACGATGGAGCAGATCCTCGACACGGCCGAAGATCTGTTCTCCAAACATGGCCTCTATGGCGTGACGCTGAAGGAAGTCGCCAAACGCGTCGGGGTCCATCACACGCTGCTCAACTATTATTTCGCCGACAAGAAGGCGCTGTTCGATGCGGTGTTCGCGCGGCGCGCCGTGGTGACCAGCGAACGACGCATGAAGGTGCTCGACGAATATGAGGCGGCAACGGGCGGCAAGCCGACCGTCGAGGGTGCGCTGCGCGCGTTCCTCGACACCGATCTCGACCTCTATATCGAGAGCGGCGAAGGGTGGAAGAACTACGCCCAACTCACCGCACAGGTCGCCAACACCCCCGAATGGGGCACCGAATTGATGGACACGCATTTCGACCCCGTCGTGCTGCGGCTGATCGGCCTGCTCAAAAAGGCCCTGCCCGAATGTCCCGAGGAGCGGATATTCTGGGGCTATCAGTTCGTCACCGGCGCGTTGATGCTGACGCTGGCGCGGACCGGGCGGATCGACAAGCTGTCGGGCGGCCTGTGCAAGAGCGAGGATTTCAGCGCGGCCAAGGAGCATATGGCGCTGTTCATGGCCGGCGGTTTCCTCTCGATCTGCCGCGGGCACACCAACTAGCAACACCACCTCGGCCGCCGCTTCGTCGCGTCAGACGCAGCCGAGAGAAGTTTCACTATATTGATAGTGAATGAATGACTGGCTATGCCTCCCGGCACGAAACAAGGGGAGGAATCCGGATGTCACTCAATGGACGCGTCGCCATCGTCACCGGCGCTGGCGGCGGGCTGGGCCGCGAACATGCGCTGTTCCTCGCTCGCCAAGGCGCGCGCGTCGTGGTCAACGACCTTGCGCAGGCGGCGGCGGAGCGTGTCGCCGCCGAGATCGTCGCAACGGGCCGCGACGCGTTGGCGATCGCAGCTTCGGTCAGCGATGAGGCGATGGTCGGCGCAATGGTCGAGCAGGTCATGGATCGCTGGGGTCGGATCGACATTCTGGTCAACAATGCCGGCATCCTGCGCGACAAGAGCTTCGCCAAGATGACGCTCGACGACTTCCGGCTGGTGGTCGACGTCCATCTGATGGGCTCGGTCGTTTGCAGCAAGGCGGTGTGGGACATCATGCGCGCGCAACGCCATGGGCGCATCGTCATGACGACCTCCTCATCGGGGCTCTACGGCAATTTCGGCCAGGCCAATTACGGCGCAGCGAAGATGGCGCTGGTCGGGCTGATGCAGACGCTGGCGATAGAAGGCGAGAAATACGACATTCGCGTCAACTGCCTCGCGCCGACGGCGGCAACGCAGATGACGCAGGGCGTGCTGTCCGAAGAAGGCCTGCACCTGCTCGATCCGGCGCTGGTAAGCCCCGGCCTGCTCGCGCTGGCCGGCGCCGACGCGCCGACGCGCGCGATCCTCTGCGCCGGCGCGGGACATTTCGCGAGCGCCAGCGTGACGCTGTCGCCGGGGCTGCGGGTCGGCGGGGGCGCTGATGCGGGCGAGCAGGTCGTTCGGCACTGGGACGCGATCACCGACCGGCATGGCGAGATCGTCCCGGCCTATGGTTTCATCCAGGCCGAGCACGAACTCGCCAGCGCCGGCATGGCGGAACCCGTCGCCGCGGTACCGCGCTGACCGGCGCGACGAACCGCTAGTAACGGATGCGCCACAATCGCAGCGGCGATTTCGCCGGCATGGCGATCGGCTCGAGCCAGCCGGGCACCTTGTTGTGGGCCAGTTGGTCGTAGAAGCCGCCGGGATTGCGCGCGCGGTAGACGGTCGACTCGGCCATGTTCGGGCACACCAGCAGCAGCGTCGCGCCGTGGCGCCGGGCGATCGCGCGGAACTGCTCGGCGCTGCCCGAAAAGGCGTGCTGCACGTCGAGGATCGCGTCGCCGTTGCGGTGATAGGGGCCGGCGACGGCATTGTGGTGGGTGACCGTAACCAGGCGCGGGCCGAGATCGACGAAGGTGAAGATCGTCTGCGCCGGCAGCCGGTCGAGCGGCTGCAGCGCGGGGATCGTCGGGCACAGCCCGCTCGCATTGTTGACGCGCTGGATATAGGCGCTCGGCCGGTCGGGCGGTTGATAGCCGATGTTCTTCCCGAACAGCCTGAAATTGAACGGCGTGAAGATCAGCCCGGCGAACAGCCCGGAGATGGTGAGGAACGCGCCGACCGTACCGAACACGCGGATCAGCATCGAGCGGCTGCCGAGGCACCAGGGCAAGACGATCCACGCCAGCGCGGTCGCGCCGGGCACCGCGAGCAGTTGCGCTGCCGGGGCGGCGCGCGCCTGCCACAGCAGCATCGCGGCGGCGAAGGTGCCGAACAGCAACACCGCCGCCCAACCGGTCTGGCGCGGCGTGCCGCGCGCACGCCATGTCGCGAGCATCGCGCCGAGCAGCCCGATGATCGGCAGCGTGACGATCGGGAAGGCCGTGCGGAACGGGTGTTTGTAGATCGGCTTGGCCTCGCGGACATTGTCCAGCCACGTCCGCACCAGCTCGGGCGAGACCTGTTCGGGTCGCCCGAGGCATTGCGGGAAGACCAGCGCAAAGCCCGCGACGATCACGCCGCCGGCAAGCACCGCGAGGCCCAGGCGAACCTCGCGCCGCGCCGGGTTCAACCGGGCAAGCGCGAACAGCAGCAGCCCCGCCACGACCATCACAGACAGCCAGACCGGGGTCAGCGCGTCGCAGCGCAGCACGCGGTTGGCGTTGGAGGCGAAGAGCGCGTAGCCGATGCTGCTGCCGCCGGCGAGGGTCAGCGCATAGACCGTCAGGCGTCGTGCCTCGGCGCGATCCCAGATCCATTGCAGCGCGATGATCGCGCCAGCCATCGCGGCATAGGGCAGCATCTCGAGGCCGATCGTCAGCGACACCGCCGATGCGGCGCCGACGATCGCGCCGCCGCGTGCCGCGCGCGGGTCGCACAGTCCGGCGACGGTCAGGCTGAGCATCGCCAGCTGCCAGCCATGATGATCGATGCGATCGGGCATGAACATCAGCATCGTCGCGGTGCAGCCGAGCAGCAATATGATGGCAAGCGGCCAGGCGAGCTGATGGACGAGCCGCCGCGCGGTCGCCGCGACGCCGAGCATCGCCAGGCTGAACGGCAGCAGCGGCGCGATACCGCAGGCCAGTCGCTCGGCCTCGGGCGTGCCGACAAAGGGCTTGAGGATCAGGATCAGGCCGGCGATCGGCAGATCGACGATGCGGCTCCAATGGATGTCGAAGCCCGCAGGCGGGTTGAGCCGGTAATTGCGCAGGTCGTACCAACCCTGCCCGTTCAGCAGCGCGCGGACCTGCATCAGCCGCATATTGTCGTCAGTGTCGCCGAGCGACAGCCAGTGGATCGCGTTCCAGCGCTCGAACACATAAAAGACCGCGATCACTGCCCAGGCGATCAGCGTCAGCTTTACCCAGTCCTGTTCGATTTCGCGGGCAAAGGGGATGGCATGCCCGCTGTTTTTGCCGCGCGGCATCGTTTCAGGGGTGTCGTCCACGCGTTCCGTCCCAATCTTGCCGGAACAATCCGGTTTCACTCCCGACCGAGTTCCTCTAGTGCACCACCCGCAAAGGGCAAGTTAAGGCGTGACGGCAATTCTCAAGCAAGTGATGCATCTGCGGACGAGCGGGCTGCTCGGCCAGCTGATCCGTTTCGGCATCGCCGGGGTGATCGCCAGCGCGATCTATTCGGCGGTTTATCTGCCGCTCGCCAACCATGTGTTCGCGAAGGGCCATGCCGTGTTCGCAGTACCGTTCGCCTTTGCGGTTGCGGTGACGGCGGGTTTTTTCCTGCACAGCGCGTGGAGCTTCAAGGGGCATGGCACACGCGACCAGAGCGGGCGCCAGCACGTCAAGTTCGTGCTGGTGCAGGGCTTTGGGCTGCTGCTCAATCTCGCCTTCACCTGGATCATTACCGGCCCGCTGTTCCACGGCGCAAACTGGATCCCGCTGATCCCGGCCTTCACGGTCATCCCGGTCGCGACCTTCGCGCTCAACCGGCAATGGGTGTTCGGCTAAGCCTATGGACCGCATCGTCTATGACCGCATGGCGGCACATGATTCAACGCATTGGTGGTACCGTGCGCGGCGCGACATCCTCGCCGACTATCTGACGCGCGAAGGCAATCTGCCGGCGCAGGCGCGGATTCTCGAGATCGGCTGCGGCACCGGGCACAATCTGCCGATGCTCGGCGCGTTCGGCACGGTCGACGCGATCGAGATCGATCCCGCCGCGCGCGCGATCGCCAGCGAGCGGCTCGGCCGGCCGGTCAGCGCGTCGCCGTTGCCTGCGCTGCCCGGCGTGCCGCGCGGCCATTACGATCTGATCGCGGTGCTCGACGTGGTCGAGCATATCGAGGACGATGTCGCGGCGCTCAAGGCGATGGCTGATTGCCTCGCGCCGGGCGGCAAGATCCTCGTCACCGTGCCCGCGCATACCTGGCTGTGGAGCGCGCACGACGTCGTCAACCACCACCACCGGCGCTATTCCAAGACCATGCTGGCCGCCGCGATCGCCAAGGCCGGGCTCAGCCACAACGGGTTGCGCTACTTCAATTCGTTGCTCTTCCCGCTGGCGGTGGCGGCGCGGATGGTCGGACGGATGACGGGCAAGGACGACAGCGACGATTCACCGCCGCCGCCCTTCCTCAACGCGATCTTCGAGCGCATCTTCCGCGCCGAGCGTCACCTTGTCGGGCGCGTGCCGCTTTCGCCCGGCGTCTCGATCGTCACGCTCGTCTCGCCCTCGGCCTCCTCGGCGCGATAACCGAGCGTCGCGCGGCCCAGCACCGGGCCGACGACATCGCCGACGAGATAAAGCGGGCGGCGCTTCGATTCGACATAGAGCCGGCCGAGATATTCGCCGATCATGCCGAGCACGAACATCTGCACCGCGCCGAGGAAGACGACGACGAGCATCGTCGAGGTCCAGCCCTGCACGGCATGGCCGAAGAAGAAGCCGAACGCGATATAGACCAGCAGCAGCAGCGACGCCCCGGTCAGCGCGAGCCCGGCATGGCTGGCGAAGCGCAGCGGCGCGGTCGAGAAGCCGGTCACCGCGTCGAAGGCGAGGCGGATCATCTTGCCGAGCGGATAATTGGTCTCGCCGGCATGGCGCTCGGCGCGGTCGTAAAGGAACGGCACCTGGCGGAAGCCGACCCAGGCGACCATGCCGCGGATGAAGCGCGCCTGTTCGGGCATCGACAGGAAGGCGTCGAGCGCGCGCCTGGACATCAGCCGGAAATCGCCGGTGTCGAGCGGGATCGGCGTGTCGGTCAGCCGGTCGAGCATGCGGTAGAAGATCGCGGCGGTGAGTTTCTTGAAGATCGTCTCGCCGGCGCGCTTGCGGCGCACGGCATAGACGACATCGGCCTGTTGCTCGGCCATGGTCGCGCGCATCTCGGTGAGCAGTTCGGGCGGGTCCTGCAGGTCGGCGTCGATGATCAGGATCTGCTGGCCGGCGCACAGGTCGAGCCCGGCGGTCAGCGCGAGCTGGTGGCCATGGTTGCGCGACAGGTTGATCGCGATCAGCCGCGGGTCGGTCGCCGCGAGCCGCTGCATCGCCGGCCAGCTGTCGTCGCGCGAGCCGTCATTGATGAACAGGATCTCGTAGTCGTCGCCGACGGCTGCCCGCGCCGCGCCGGACACGCGGGCATGGAGCAGTTCGAGACAGGCGGCCTCGTTGTAGCAGGGAATGACGACGGACAAAGCGGGACGATGCATGGGCGCGCTCCATAGCGGGTCGCATGCGCGGCGTCATGTGCGATGTTGCGCGGGCGATCGATGCGGCGGGGGCAGCGGGGCGGCAAAACGACGTGCGTGGCGGTGCGGGGCGCATTAAGGGCGACGCGTAACATCATGGCGCGGGGGCAGTATGTCAGCGATCATCGAGGACGACCCGCCGCCCTTTTTCGTCTCGCCGGACCGTCCCCCGTCAGCCTGGGCGATGCTGCGCCACGCGATTTCCGATCCTGCGGCGGTGATCCCGGCAAGCATCTACGAGCATTGGGCGATCAAACTGCCCGGACCAGTCTCGCCGGTCGTCATCACCCATCCTGACGACGTGCGGCGCGTGTTGCTCGACAAGGGCGAGCTGTTCGGGCGCAACCGCCAATTGCGCATGATGATGCGCCGGGCCTGGGGTCGCGGTCTGGCGGCGGCGCAAGGGCCGGACTGGGCGCGGCAGCGTCATGCGGCATCCCCGGCTTTTCGCCCGCCGGCGGTGGAAGCGTCGGTCGCGGCGATGGCGCAGGTGACGCGGCACGTGGCGGCGGGCTGGCCCGCCAGCGGCGGAATCGACCTCGGCGCCGCGATGGGGCGGATCGTGGCGGAGAATCGTCCTGTCGACCTTGCTCACCGGGCTCGATGACGTCGACCTTGATCGCCTTGCCGCCGATATCCCCGGCTTCGTTCGCGTCGCCACGACCTTTGGCCTGCTCGATCTCCTCCCCGTTCCGGACGCGATGATCGACCGGTGGCGCGGCTTGGGGCGGAGCGACGGCGAGCAGCGGTTGCGCGCGCTGGCCGCACGGCTCGCGCTGTCACGCGCGTCGCCACCAGATGAGGTGGCGGATCTGCCGGCGTTGCTGCGTGGTATCGCGCCGCTGGCCGACAATATTCTGGGGTTCACCGCGGCCGGGTTCGAGACGAGTGCGCTGGCCGCCGCCTGGGCGCTTTTTCTGCTAGCGCGCTATCCGGTCTGGCAGGACGCGTTGCGGGCCGAGGCACAAGCCGGCGCCGATACCTTCCCCGTCGCCCGTCGCATCGCGCAGGAAACGCTGCGGCTTTATCCGCCCGCGCCGCTCCTGGCGCGCGCCGCGCTCGCGCCGACGACCATGCAAGAGTTCAGGCTGCGCAAGGGTCAGGCCGTCATCATCCCGGTCTATGCGCTCCACCGCCATCGCCGGCTCTGGGATCGACCCGACCATTTCGACCCCGACCGCTTCGGCGCCACGGCAAGCTATGATCGTGGCGCCTATTTGCCCTTTGGCGCGGGACCGCGCCTGTGCATCGCCGCCGGCTTCGCGCAAACCGAAATGGCAGTGATGATCAGCGAATTGGTCAAGCGCTACCGCTTTACGCCCGCGTCCGTGCCGCCGCACCTCAGTCTGAGGGCAACGACCCATTCAACGACGGGGATTCGTGTCGAAATCGAACGCCTGATGTGACGCGGGCGCGGCTAGATTCGCTCGACATTGTTGACCGCGTCCGCTGCACGCAGCGCGGTCATCAGCTTGCTGAGATGCTGCAGGTCGTGGACCTCGACGTCGATCGTGTTGGTGTGGAAACCGCTGTCGCGATTGTCGAGCCGCATGTTGACGATGTTGGCGCGTTGCTGGCCGATGATCGTCGCGATCACGCCGAGCGCACCGGGCTCGTTCTTCACCCCGACGGCGATCCGCGCGGTGGCGCCCTCGGCCTTGTCGCCCCAGGACAGGTCGACCCAGTCGGCATCGTCGCTGTTGGCGAGCGAGGGGCAGTCGATGGTATGAACCTCGATCCCCTCGTTCGGGCGGCGCAGGCCGACGATGCGGTCGCCGGGCACCGGGTGGCAGCATTCGGCGAGATCGAACGCCACGCCGCGCGCCAGCCCGCGGATCGAGATCGCCCCCGCCTGGTGCGGCATGGCACGCTCGGGCGCGCCGGCCGACGCGCCGGCCCCGGGCATCAGCGCCTCCATGACATCGGCATCGGCCAGCCGGCGGCGGGCGACGGCGGCGAGCAACGCCGCCTCGTCGGGCAGTTTCAGCTTCTTGAGCGCCGCCTTGAGCGCCTCCGGGCCGATCGGCACCGGCAATCGCGCGACGATGTCGTCATAAAGCTTGCGGCCGAGTTTCTGCGTCTCCTCGCGCTCCTTGATGCGCAGGAAGCGACGGATCGAGGCGCGCGCCTTGCCGGTGATCGCGAAGTTGAGCCACGCCGCTTGCGGCACCTGCGCCTTTGAGCGCAGGATCTGTACCTGGTCGCCATTGCTGATCTCGGTACGCAGCGGTACGACGCGGCCGTTGATCTTGGCGCCGACCGCCTGGTCGCCGAGATCGGTGTGCACGGCATAGGCGAAGTCGATCGGCGTCGCGCCCTTGGGCAACTGGTACAGTTCGCCCTTGGGCGTGAAGGCGAAGATGCGATCCTGATACATCGCCATGCGGGTATGCTCGAGCAGCTCTTCCGGGCTCTCGGCATGGTCGAGAATCTCAACGAGATCGCGGATCCACGACACCTGCGTCTCGGGGCGGACCTTGTTCTGCTTATAGGCCCAGTGCGCGGCGAGGCCGAGCTCAGCCTCTTCGTGCATCGCCTCGGTGCGGATCTGGATCTCGACGCGGGTATTGTCGGCATGAATCACGCTGGTGTGGAGCGAGCGATAGCCGTTGCGCTTGGGGGTCGAGATATAATCCTTGAAGCGCCCCGGCACCATCGGCCAGCGCCGGTGGATGATGCCGAGCGCGCGGTAGCAATCCTCCTCGGTCGGCACGATCGCGCGAAACGCCATGATGTCCGACAGTTGCTCAAAGCTGATGTGCCGCTCGGCCATCTTCTTCCAGATCGAATAAGGGTGTTTCTCGCGGCCCGAAATGTCCGCCTCGACCCCGGCGCGCGACAGCAGCAGCTTCAGGCCCGAGCCGATCTTGGCGATGCGGTCGCCGCCGCCCTCCTTGAGCTGGGTCAGCCGCTTGTCGATCGACTCATAGGCTTCGGGCTCGAGCTCCTTGAAGGCGAGCGTCTGCATCTCCTTCATGAACTCGTACATGCCGATCCGCTCGGCGAGCGGGGCGTAGATGTCCATCGTCTCGCGCGCGATGCGGCGGCGCTTCTCCGGCTTCGGGATATGATGGAGCGTGCGCATATTGTGCAGCCGGTCGGCGAGCTTTACCAGCAGCACGCGGATGTCGTCCGACATGGCGAGCAGGAACTTGCGTAGGTTCTCGGCGGCGCGTTCGCTTTCGGTCTGCGCCTCGATTTTCGACAGCTTGGTAACGCCGTCGACCAGCCGCGCGACATTGGGCCCGAAGACGCGCTCGATCTCCTCCGGCGTCGCGACCGTGTCCTCGACGGTGTCGTGAAGGATCGCCGTGGCGATCGTCTCGGCGTCGAGATGGAGGTCGGTCAGGATGCCGGCGACTTCGATCGGATGACTGAAATAGGGGTCGCCCGAGGCGCGTTTCTGGCTGCCATGTGCTTGTAACGAAAAGACATAGGCGCGGTTAAGCAACGCCTCGTCGGCTTGCGGATCGTAGCTCAGGACGCGATCGACGAGTTCATATTGACGCAACACGCGCCCAAGATGGCGTTCGAGGCTGTTGCTTTGCAACAAAATAGGGGCGGTCACATGAAAAAAGCCCCCTCCGCGCCGGGCGGAGGGGGCTCAGTAAAGCCTCGTGGGGACGAGGTAGCTTACTTGGCGCGAGCGTTGCACTTGGCGAGGGCCGCGTCGTCGAACGCCTGGCCACCGGCCGAGAAGCTGGTCAGCTTGCCGACGCGCTTCACGACCAGTTCGCACAGGATGTTGGGGCGCTCCGGCGCACGGTTGGCGGTGTAGGTCGCGTCGTGCAGCGTCCACAGCGTCGCATTGGTGATGATGGTCGCGTTCGTCGGCTGGGTGGCCGGGGTCGCGGCGTAGAAGCCGGCCTGGCCCTGGGCGTTGGCTGCGATCGGCGAAAGCAGGGCGGCCGTGGCGATAGCAGCGGCGACGAGAGCGGTGGAACGGATCATGGGGGACCTCCTGTTTTATCAGTTGCGAATCACTACCTAGTATATTAGGTTGCTCGTTGCAACTAGAAACTTATATTTCATTCCCATGACGGCGGGAAATTTGATAGGCTGAAAAAATGGGTAGAGGATTGATGGACGAGAAACTCCGCGAGCCCTTGCGCGAACTGGTCAAGTGCAGCTTGCCGGCGGCGCTGGAGGCGATGGGCGAACGCTGGTCGTTCATGATCCTGCGCGCCGCGTTCAATGGCCTGCATCACTTCGAGGAGTTTCAGTCCGAACTGGGTATCGCGCGCAATATCCTCGCAAATCGCCTGGCTCGGTTGGTCGAGCACGGCATCCTGACGCGCGAGGCGATGCCCGATGATCGCCGCAAGATCGAGTATAATCTGACCGAGAAGGGCATGGCGCTGCTCCCGACGATGGTCGCGCTGCGCCAATGGGGCGAGCGCTGGGAAACCGGCACGCCGGCGAGCCCGGTGTTGGTCGATGCGCGCGACATGCGGCCGGTGGCGCCGGTCGCCGTGACCTCATGGGATGGCCGCGTGCTGACCAAACACGACATGCACTGGGCGTTGCGCGAAGATGTCAGCGATCACGCGCCGGTCGCCAACGCCGCCGAATAGCGTTACCCAATCAGGCGTTCGAGGAAAGCGCGCACTTCTGCGGCAAGCGGTGCCGGCTGGCCGGTCGGCAGATGCACATTGACGATCACCATTTCGATGACGGTATGAAGCGCACCGCTTTCGCCGTGACAGAGTTCGAACCGCTGCGTGAGGCTGGAATTGCCGAGCCGGGTCACGGTGACGAACGCTTCGACCGTGTCGCCGAGCACGAAAGGCTTGAGATAGTCGATCTCGGTGTGGCGGACATGGAATTCGGTTTCCTGCCAGACAGGGCCGAGCGCCGCGGCGATTCCCGTCCAGTCCCAAAATTCGGTCACCGCGACGTCGGCATATTCGAGATAGCGCGAGTTGAAGACGACCTTCTGGCCGTCGATCTCGGCATAGCGGACCTTGAAACGGGTGGAGAAGGCAAAGCCGGGGCAGGTGGTCATCGCGCGTCGCTAGCCGCCTCGCGGATCGCTTTCCACTGCAATCCGGTTCCGCCCCGCCGCCTTGGCGCGATAAAGCGCGCGATCCGCGGCCTCGAAGATCGGCTCGAGCCCAAAGCCAGGGCAAAGCTCGGCAAGGCCGGCGCTCATCGTCACGCCGATATCGCCGCCGGGAAGGCGCTGTTCGCCGAGCGCGACGCGGATCCGATCGCAGACCGGTGCGGCCGCCGTCTGTGACAGGCCGCTGAACAGCACCGCGAACTCCTCGCCGCCGACCCGCCCGACGACGTCGCCGGCGCGGACGCGATCGCGCAGCAGGTCGGCGACCATCAGCAGCGCTTTGTCGCCCACGGCGTGGCCATAGGTATCGTTGATTGCCTTGAAATGATCGAGATCGAGCAACGCCAGCGTGGAAGGTATGCCATGCCGCGCCGCCGCCATCGCCTCCGCTGCGGCGCGGCGGAAGGCCGTGCGGTTGAGAAGGCCGGTCAGCGGGTCGGTTGTCGCCGCGCGTTCCAGTTCGGCCTCGCGCTCCTTGCGTCCGTCGAGCACGCGCAGCACGCTGACGACGGCGCCGACCGTGCCGTCGGCTCCCGAAACCGCGCGCGTATTGGCCTCGAACCAGCCGAGCGAACCATCGGCGCGTGTCGCGCGATATTCGACCGTGAAGGTGCGGTCGGGCGCCTTCAAGGCGGTGACATGCACCGCACTCACCCGTGCGCGGTCGGGTTCGTACACCAGCGCCGCCGCGTTGGTGCCGATCAGCGTGTCGGGCGAAAACAGGCCAAGTTCGAGGACCGATGCGGAAACGAAGCGGATCGTCCCGTCGGGTTCGAGCGTCAGCATGATGTCGGTCGCATTGTCGGCGAGCAGGCGATATCGCGCCTCGCTCTCGCGCAACGCCAGCGTCAGCCGGTCGCGCTGCCACAGCGTCGCCGCAACCGGCATCGCGGTCAGGAACAGCACGGCGAGATAGAATTGCAGGAATTGCAGATGAATTTCCTGGCCGCCATGGATCAGCATCATCGGACCTGAGCCGCCGAGCGTCGCCACGCCGCCGATGAGTCCGATGATCAGGACGCCGCCGGCCGCGCCGAAGCGCTGCATCGAAAATGTTGCGACCAGCAGCGGCGCGAGCGGCAGGAACAGCAGCGGCAGGCTGCTCTGGTAGAACACCGCGACGGTCGTGCCTGCGACCAGCAAGAGACAACCGCTTGCGCGCCAGGCGCCATGTCGGGCGCGCAGGAAATGTCCGCTGATCCGACTGCGCGCGAACAGCAGCGCGAGCGGCGCCGCGATGAGATTGCCGATGCCATGTCCGAGCTGCCAGTCGAACAAGGTGGCGAGCGGATCGAGCGGCAGTAGCATGCCGAGCGTCGTCATGGCGAAAATACCGCTGGCCAGCGGCGCGGCAACGACGGCACCGAGCACGAACAGGCCGATCGACGGCGCGCTGGTGAACAGGCTGCGATCGACCGCGAAGTACCGGATGAGCCACGCCGCAAGTGCCGCCTCGCCGATATTGGCACTGGCAAAGATCGGCCCGACCGAGGAAAAGGGCGAGACGGCGATCGATGCCGCCATGCTGCCCAGCATCGCGGCACCGACCAGCACCGGCCAGCGTCGATAGCGGGCGGTCGCCAACGCCGCGATCAACGGTCCGTTGGCCAGCCACATCAGCGCGATCCCGCCACTGCGCCGCGTCAGGACGATCGCGACCGCCGCGAGCAGCGCGTAACTCAGCGCAATCACCGCCGGCAGCGTCGCCGGCGTTCGCAATGATGGTGGAAATCGCATGGTTGCGGAGATCTATCGCACCGCCAGGTTAAGCCACTGTTCCATCGGCGCTTCGGTTCGTCGCATCGCGCGCCCGGTTCACGGCGCGATCGGCGCGCCTTCTCCCGATTGGTCCGGCGTCGGCGCGTCGAAGCGATGCCCCCAGCGCACCAGCGACCAGATCCGTTCGTGAAAATAGAACAGGAAGATCTTGGTGATCACCTCGGTGCCGGCGATCGCGCCGGCGATCTTGCCGTTGCCGCCGGTGAAGATCATGCCGAGCACGAAGGTGTCGATGCTGCCGAGCATTCGCCACGACACCGCCTTGACGAACGACCGCGGGTGGCTTTCGACGCCGCGCAGCAGGAACATCGCGGCTTAGCCGCTCTGCTGCGCGGGGGTGTTGACGCCCATGCTGGTGAGATAGCGCTTCACGTTGCGTGCGGCCTGGCGCAGCCGCTGCTCGTTCTCGACCATCGCGATCCGAACATAACCTTCGCCATTTTCGCCATAGCCCACGCCGGGTGCGACGGCGACCTTGGCATGGGTGAGCAATTGCTTGGAAAATTCCAGGCTGCCGAGATGTTGCAGCGCCGGCGGCAGCGGCGCCCAGGCGAACATCGAGGCGCGCGGGGAGGGGATCTCCCAGCCGGCGCGGCCGAAACTTTCGACCAGCACGTCGCGGCGCTGGCGATACAGCGTGCGATTGGCTTCGACGATGTCCTGCGGGCCGTTGATCGCGGCGACCGCGGCGGCCTGGATCGGGGTGAACGCACCGTAATCGAGATAGGATTTCACCCGCGTCAGCGCGGCGATCAGCTTCTGGTTGCCGACCGCGAAGCCGATCCGCCAGCCGGCCATCGAATAGGTCTTGGATAGCGAGGTGAACTCGACCGCGACGTCCTTGGCGCCCTTGACCTGCAGGATCGAGGGGGTCGGCTGGTCGTCATAATAAAGTTCGGAATAGGCCAGGTCGGACAGCACCCACAGCTTGTGCTCCTTGGCGAAGGCGACGACGCGCTCGTAAAAGGCGAGATCGACGACCTCGGCGGTGGGGTTCGACGGATAGCCCATCACCAGCACGCTGGGACGCGGCACGGTGAACGCCATCGCGCGCTCGAGCGATTCGAAATAATGCTCGTCGGGCGTGGTCGGCACGCTGCGAATCGTTGCGCCAGCAATGATGAAGCCGAAGGTGTGAATCGGGTAGCTCGGGTTGGGCGCGAGCACGACATCGCCCGGCGCGGTGATCGCCTGGGCGAGATTGGCGAGGCCTTCCTTCGAACCGAGCGTCACGACGACCTCGGTTTCCGGGTCGAGATCGACGCCGAAACGGCGCCCGTAATAATTGGCCTGCGCCTTGCGCAGCCCGGGGATGCCCTTCGACGCGGAATAGCCATGCGCATCGGGCTTGCGCGCCACTTCGCACAATTTGTCGATGACGTGTTGCGGCGGCGGCAGATCGGGATTGCCCATGCCGAGATCGATGATGTCCTCGCCCGCCGCCCGCGCCTGAGCCCGCATCGCGTTGACTTCGGCGATGACATAGGGGGGCAGACGGCGGATGCGGTAGAATTCGTCAGACATGGGTCGATCTTGCCTTCGGCTGTGGTCGCCAACGCGGCGACGCCGCGCTATGTAGCACGAAATTCGCCGCCGCGCCGCCGGAGAGAGAAAATGATGACGACGGTCCCGATCGCAGCTTCGCCCGGCGCGGTCGCGCCGGCCTGGCGCGGTGCCGCAGACGAGCGGCGATACTGATGGCCGGGCGCGACGATCCGGCTTCGGCAATCCCCAGTCTGGAAGAGATGCAGCGCTGGACCTTGCTGCTCGGCCGGCTGCAGCAGCAGGTGATGGAACAGGGCTTCGAGTTACCCGTCGCGACCGAGGCATTGCCGCCAATCCCGGGGCTGACCGATCCCGCGACGCTCGCGCGGACGCGCGACTTCTGGAATCAGAGCCTCAGCCTGTGGCAACGCATGATCGATCCGACGCATGCGCCTGTCCCCACGCCGTCGTCGCACGACGGCGACAAGCGCTTTCGAGATCCGCGCTGGCACGAAAATCCGGTGTTCGACTGGATCCGGCAAAGTTATTTTCTCGTCTCCGATTATATGCTCGACAATGTCGCGTCGCTCGACGGGCTCGATGCGAAGCAGAAGCAGCAGCTGGACTTTGCGATGCGCGGCTTCATCGATGCGATGAGCCCGTCCAATTTCCCGACGACCAACCCGCTGGTGCTCGAAAAGACGATCGAAACCGGCGGCGAGAATTTGCTCACCGGGCTGAAGCGCATGCTGGCCGACATGGCCAAGGGACAGATGACGCAGACCGCGCCCGATGCGTTCGAGGTCGGGCGCAATCTTGCCACCACGCCGGGCAAGGTCATCCGACGCACCGACCTCTACGAACTGATTCAATATGCCCCCGCGACCGAATCGGTGCTGGCGGTGCCGCTGGTGATCTTCCCGCCCTGGATCAACCGCTTCTACATCCTCGATCTCACCGCGGAAAAGAGCTTCATCCGCTGGTGCGTCGACCATGGCATCACCGTCTTCATGGTGTCGTGGCGCTCAGCCGATGCGTCGATGGCGCGTGTCGTGTGGGACGATTACATCGCCGCGCAGCTCGAGGTGATCGATACGATCCGCAGCCTGCTCGATGTGCCTGCGGTGCACACGATCGGCTATTGCGTCGCGGGCACGACGCTGGCCGCGACGCTCGCCGTGTTGGCGGCGCGCAAGCAGGGCAAGAAGGTGAAAAGCGCGACCTTCTTCACCGCCCAGGTCGATTTCGACCAGGCCGGCGAGCTGCTGCATTTCGTCGATGACGAGATGCTGGCCATGCTGAAATCGCTGTCGCCCGACGGGTTTCTCGACGGGCGCTACATGGCGATGACCTTCAACCTGCTGCGCGGGCGCGACCTGATCTGGAACTATGTCACCAACAATTACCTGCTCGGCCAGGATTATGCGCCGTTCGACCTGCTGCACTGGAACAGCGACACGACCAACCTGCCCTCGGCCTGGCACATGAGTTACCTGACCGACCTGTACCGCGACAATCTGCTGGTCAAGCCGGGTGCCCTGTCGGCGCTCGGCACGCCGATCGACCTGACGCGGGTCAAGACGCCGTCCTATATCCAGGCCGGTCGCGAGGACCATATTGCCCCGGCCGAGAGCGTGTGGAAGATCACCCACCAGTTCGCCGGGCCGATCAGGTTCGTGCTCGCCGGCTCGGGGCATATCGCGGGGGTCGTCAACCCGCCGGCGCTGGGCAAATATCAATATTGGACCAACGCAGCGCCGGCCGAGACGCTCGCCGAGTTCGTCGCCGGCGCGACCGAGACCAAGGGCAGCTGGTGGCCCGACTGGCACGATTGGCTGGTCGGGCAGGATCCGGCGACCGTCCCCGCCAAGGGTGCGCGCAAGCCGGGCAAGGGCAAGCTCAAGGCGATCGAGGATGCGCCGGGTAGTTATGTGAAGGCGCGCTAGTCACAACGCCGCGCGCTAGACGCAACGCGCCATAACTACCCTTCCCCGGCGAAGGCCGGGGTCCAGTTGGAATGACGGATGTGATGAGCGGCAACGCGCGTCACAACTTCCCTCCCAACTGGAACCCGGCCTTCGCCGAGGAAGATATTGGCTTCGCCGCGCGCCATCTCACCGCGGCGCGATACCATGCGCCAGCATGTCGGCGACGATATCGGCGATTTCCGCGGGCTGGCGATCATCGGCCCAGACGCCAAAGCGCAAACCCAGAAACACGTTCATGCCCATGATCGCCCAGGCGTGGACGTCGGAGATGTCGGTGCGAATCTCGCCACGCTCCGCCGCTGCCTTCAACCGCGCGGCGATGCGGTCCGCCGTGGTGTTGTAGTGCAGCTGGAAGCTTTCGGGATCGACGAATTCGGCTTCGTCGATGATCCGGTAGATTTCCTTGTGGCCCTGCACGAAGGTCATGAAGGCGAGCAGACCGGCGCGCTCGGCGGCGATCTGCCCCGTCGCGGCACGAATCGCCGGAGCGACCTCGTCGCGCACCCGGTCCGACATGTCGCGGACCAGCGCGCGGAATACCGCGTCCTTCGAATCGAAATAGGTGTAGAAACTGCCCAGCGCGACGCCGGCGCGGCGCGTGATGCCGCTGATCGAGGCCTCGTGAAAGCCGCGCTCGCCGAATTCGATTGCCGCAGCATCGAGGATCGCGCGCAGCGTCTTGCGCCCGCGTTCGGTGCGCGGCGCCTTGCCCTCGCTGCTGGTCAGCAAGTCGGCGCGACTGCCCGGCGTTGCCGATGGGACACGCTCTCCGCCCATTTTTTCCTTGCCTCCCCATTCCAAGTTGAAACCTGGTTCAGGTTTCAGTATAGCGACTTCAACTGGCGCACAACCCGGTAACAGACCGGGAACCACCATGTGGCGCCGCAGGAGGGGAGAACTACCATGTCACGCCCGAATTTCACGCGCGCCATGCTGTGCGGAGGCGCCGCCTTCGCGGCACTGATGGCCGCACCGGCCTTTGCGCAGGACGCGTCTGCCGCACCGGCGCCCGAACAGGCCGCCGCCCCGGAAAATGGTGACATCGTCGTCACGGCACGCCGCCGCGCCGAGTCGCTGCTGCAAACCCCGATCGCGGTCACCGCTTTTTCCGCCGACAAGCTCGCCAAGTCGGGCGCGATCGACCTGACCGACATCCAGACGACGACGCCCAACATCACGCTCAAGGATGCGCGCGGCACCAACTCGACGCTCGCCGCCTTCATCCGCGGCGTCGGCCAGCAGGATCCCGTCCCTGGCTTCGAATCCGGCGTCGGCATCTATCTCGACGACGTCTATCTCAACCGCCCGCAGGCGGCGGTGCTCGACATCTATGACGTCGAGCGGATCGAGGTGCTGCGCGGCCCGCAGGGTACGCTCTACGGCCGCAACACGATCGGCGGCGCGGTGAAATATGTCACCAAACGCCTGTCCGACCACACCGAAATCAATCTGCGCGGCACCTATGGCAGCTACAACCAGGCCGATGGCGTGATCAGCGCCTCGACCCCGATCGGCAGCATGTTCAAGATCGGCGTGTCGGGCGCGCGGCTGACGCGCGACGGCTTCGGCAAGAACCTCAATCTCGGCCTCGACAATTACAACAAGAATATCTGGGCGGCGCGCGGCACGATCGAGTTCGAGACGCCGGACGAGCGCATGTCGATCCGCATCACCGGCGACTACACCCACGACAAGTCGAACCCGCGCAACGGCCACCGCCTGATCCCGGGTCTGCTGTCGGGCGCGCCGGTCCTCGCCAATGTCTACGATACGCGCGCCGGGCTCAACAATCCGATCCAGGACATCTGGGCCGGCGGTCTGTCGATGGTCGCCGAGGCGAAACTGACCGATCACCTGACCTTCAAGAGCATCAGCGCGTTCCGCAAGGATCGCTCCTATGCGCCGATCGATTTCGACTCGCTTCCCGCCGCCGATGTCGACGTGCCCGCGGTCTATCGTAACGAGCAGACCAGCCAGGAATTCCAGCTCGCCTACAAGAGCGAGAAGCTCAACGGCATTGTCGGCTTCTATTATCTCGGCGCCAAGGCGCAGACCGGTTTCGGGGTGCTGCTCGGCACGACGATTGCCGGGCTTGATGCCTATACCGCCGGCGATGTCCGGACCGAGACCGAATCCTTCTTTGCCGACTTCACCTATGATTTTACCGAGCAGTTCAGCCTGTCGCTCGGTGCACGCTACACCTGGGACGAGCGCAACTCGCACGTGTTCAAGGCGAACTATATCGGCCTGACGTCGGAATTCGGCGGCACGCCGACCCCGTTCGGCAACCCGTCGACCGATTTCACCGGCCGCGCGCTGTTCAAGCGCTTCACGCCGCGCGCCTCGGTCGCGTTCAAGCCGAACGACCAGCACATGTTCTATCTGTCCTATTCGGAAGGCTTCAAGGGCGGCGGCTTCGATCCGCGCGGCTCGGGGGCTTCGGCACCGGACGTCAACCAGGACGGCGTGCGCAGCTATCAGGAAATCTACAACTACCTCCTGTTCCGGCCCGAATCGGTGAAGAGCTATGAGATCGGCTGGAAGGGCGCGGCGTTCGATCGCGCGCTGACCTGGGCGATCGACGGCTTCCACTCCGACTATACCGATGTGCAGATCCCCGGCTCGGTCGGTTGCACGGTCGGCGGCGTCGCCTCGTTCTGCGGCATCACCACCAACGCCGCCAAGGCGCGGATCAACGGTGTCGAACTCGAGACCAATGCGCGCCTGGCGCAGGGCTTCGCCGGTAACGGCTCGGCGATCACGCTGGCCGGTACGCTCGGTTACATGCACGCCAAGTACAAGACCTTCATCGGCCCGACCGGGGTCGACATCGCCAATGTCCGGGTGTTCCAGAACACGCCGAGCTGGTCGGTGTCGGGTACGCTGGGTGCGGTGCTGCCGGTCGGCCCGGGCTCGGTCAACGCCTCGACCGTGGTGTCCTATCGCAGCCTGACGCATCAGTTCGAGACGGCCAGCCCGTTCCTCGATCAGCCGGGCTACACGCTGCTCGACGCGCACATCACCTACAGCTTCGACGGCGGAAAATATTCGATCGGCGTCCACGGCAAGAACCTGACCGACGTGCGCTACAAGATCGGCGGCTATCAATATATCAGCTCGACCATCGCCGGCGTGCCGGTCCTCAACGGGTCGGGTGGTTACACGCCGACGCTGGGCAAGGAAGGCATCGCCACCGCCTTTTACGGCAATCCGCGCCAGGTGTTCGTGACGGTCGCGGCCAAATTCTGAGCCGCCGCCCCTCGGGGCAACGGTAAAGGGGGAAGGGGACCGGGTGCTTCGCCAGCGAAGTGCCCGGTCCTTTCCGTTTCGAAGGGAAAAGATGTGACCGACACGTCCGCCGGCACCGGCTACCGCAATTTCGCGCTGGTCATGCTGCTGCTCGTCTACACCTTCAACTTCGTCGACCGGCAGATTCTCGGCATCCTCGCCTCGGCGATCAAGACCGATCTCCAGCTCAGCGACAAGCAGCTCGGCCTGCTCGGCGGTCTCGCCTTCGCTTTCCTCTATTCGACGCTCGCCATCCCGCTCGCCTGGCTGGCCGATCGTACCAGCCGCACCTGGGTGATCACGCTCAGTCTCGCCTTGTGGAGCCTGTTCACCGGGATGTGCGGTTTCGCCATGAGTTTCGGCCAGTTGTTCGCCGCGCGCATCGGCGTTGGCGTGGGTGAGGCCGGCGGCATCGCGCCATCCTATGCGGTGATCGCCGACATGTTCCCGCCGCGCGCCCGCGCCCGCGCGCTGTCGGTCTATTCGCTCGGCATCCCGCTCGGTTCGGCCGCCGGCGTCCTGCTTGGCGGCTATATCGCCGCGCGGGTCGACTGGCGCACGGCGTTCTTCGTCGTCGGCGCGGCGGGCGTCCTGCTCGCGCCGATCTTCCGCCTCGCGGTGCGCGAGCCGGTCCGTGCCGCGCCCGTCGCCGGCCGCGCGCCGGTCGGGCGGGTGTTCGCGATCCTCGCCGCCAAGCCAAGCTTCTGGCTGCTCGCGCTCGGCGCAGCGTCGAGCTCGATGCTCGGCTACGGCCTCGCCTTCTGGCTGCCGTCGCTGCTCAAGCGCAGCTTCCATCTCGATCTCGTCCAGATCGCGCAATTTTACGGCGCCATCCTGCTGATCGGCGGCGTGCCGGGGATCCTGCTCGGCGGCTATGTCGGCGATCGCTTCGGCGGCCGCGATCGCGCCATTTATGCCCGCGCGCCGGCGATCGCCTTCTTCGTTGCCGTGCCGTTGTTCGCCGCCGGCATCATGTCGCACTCGACCGTCGCGGCATTCCTGTTCCTGCTCGTCCCCCAGGCGCTGGTCTATCTGTGGCTCGCCCCGGTTGTCACCGCCGTGCAGCATCTCGTGCCGGCGCATATGCGCGCCACCGCCTCGGCGAGCTTCCTGCTGATCAACAATCTCATCGGGCTCGGCGCGGGCAGCTTCGTGCTCGGCGCGGTGTCCGACGGGCTGACCGCCAGATATGGCGACGAGGCGCTGCGCTACGCGATGCTCGGCGGCCTGTCGCTATACCTGCTCGCCGGCCTGCTGATGTGGCTCGCGTCGAAGCCGCTGCGCAGCGACTGGGTCGAATAGATTATCGTCATCCCAGCGAAAGCTGGGATCTCCCCGTCACGGAGCGTGTCCGTGCCGCACGAGATCCCCGCTTTCGCTGGGATGACGGTTGCGTCAGCGCTCGCGCGTCGCGGCGAACTTCACCGCCGGATAACGCTCGACGAGATAATTGACCTCCCAGGCCGATTTGGCGAGCAGCACCGGGTTGCCGTCGCGGTCCTTGGCCATTGCGCCCTTATGCAGGTCGGTGAACGCCTTCAGCTCAGCCGGCGTTGCGGCCGACAGCCAGCGCGCGGTTTCATACGGCGCCATCTCCAGCCCGGCATCGACCTTATACTCGGCCTCGAGCCGCGACAGCAGCACCTCGAGCTGCAGCTGCCCGACCACGCCGACGATCCAGTTGGCGCCGATGTCGGGGTAGAAGACCTGCGTCACGCCCTCCTCGGCCATGTCGTCCAGCGCCTTGCGCAGCTGCTTGGTCTTGGTCGGGTCCTTCAGCGCGACGCGGCGCAGGATCTCGGGCGCGAAATTGGGCAGGCCGGTAAAGCGCACATCGGCGCGCTCGCTCAGCGTATCGCCGACACGCAGCGTGCCATGGTTGGGGATGCCGATGATGTCGCCCGGAAACGCCTCGTCGGCCAGCTCGCGGTTCTGCGCGAAGAACAGGATCGGCGAATGGATCGCGATCGGCTTGCCATGCCCCGTCGGGGTCAGCTTCATGCCGCGCTTGAACACCCCCGAGCACAGCCGCATGAAGGCGATGCGGTCGCGGTGCTGCGGGTCCATATTGGCCTGGACCTTGAACACGAAACCGGTGACGTCGGGACGGTCGGGCGTAACCGGCGCAGGTTCGGCCGGCTGCGGGCGCGGGCCCGGCGCGTAACGGGCGAGCGCGTCGATCAACTCGGCGACGCCGAAATCCTTCAGCGCCGATCCGAAATAGACCGGCGTCAGGTCGCCGGCACGATAGGCATCGACGTCGAATGCTGCATAGCCACCCAGCGCCAGCTCGGCCTCGTCCTGCAACCGCGCCAGGCCGTCCGCCGAAATCGTCGCGGCGAGCTTGGAGTCGTCGAGCCCGGTAAAGGCAACCGACTTTCCCATAAACTCGCGCGACGGCCCCTCGGGCTGGCTCAGCGTGTTGGCGTGGAGATCGTAGACGCCCTCGAAATCGCTGCCCATGCCGACCGGCCAGCTCATCGCCGTCACGTCGAGCGCCAGCATGTCGGCGATCTCGTCGAGCAGCTCGAACGGCGGGCGGCCCTCGCGGTCGACCTTGTTGACGAAGGTGATAATCGGCACCGAGCGCAGCCGGCACACCTCGAACAGCTTGCGCGTCTGCGCCTCGATGCCGCGCGCCGCGTCGATCACCATCACCGCCGAATCGACCGCGGTTAGCGTGCGATAGGTATCCTCGCTGAAATCCTCGTGCCCCGGCGTGTCGAGCAGGTTGAAGGTGATCCCGCCGCGTTCGAAGGTCATCACCGACGAGGTCACCGAGATGCCGCGCTGCTGCTCGATCTTCATCCAGTCGGAGCGCGCGCGCCGGTTCTGCCCGCGCGCCTTGACCTCGCCGGCGAGATGGATCGCGCCGCCGAAATAGAGCAGCTTCTCGGTCAACGTGGTCTTGCCGGCGTCGGGGTGGGAGATGATCGCGAAGGTGCGGCGGTCGGAGATGGTCGTCATTGCCTGCGCGCCCTAGCGCGTTACTCGCGCAACGTCACGTGCAGCGAGCAATGCCAGTCGGCACCGGGCGCAATCTCGAATACCCCGGGCTTGTCGCGGAAGTCGCCGGCAAAGCCCTCAGGGTCGGCAATGCCGTGCCACGGCTCGATGCAGACATAATGCGCGCCCGGCTTGGTCCAGATGCCGAGCCGCGGCGTGTCGGGAAAGGCGATGTCGAGCGACGGTCCACCGGCCGCGCCGTAGCGCACGCTCTGCGAATGGACCGGATTCCAGATCAGCGCGTCCCGTTCGAACAGCGCATCGTCGAGCCGCAACGCCCGCCCATCGAGCGGCGAGGGCCGCGGTGTTGGCGCGATCAGCCCGTCGGCGAGCAGCGCGATCGGCTCGGGTTCGTCGGCGGCAAAGGTCACGCGGTGCGCCGCGCGCGGTTCGCCATAAGGCAGCGGCCAGGCAAAGGCGGGGTGCCAGCCAAAGCTCGCCGGCAGCGGCACCGCGCCGGGATTGGCGATGCGCGCGGTCATCGTCAGCGTCGCGTCTTCGATCGCGAAGCCGATTTCGAGCACGAAGGGAAAGGGATAGGCGGCGCGGGTATCGGGGTTGTCGGTCAGGCGAAAGCGCGCTGCGCTGGCGGTGTGTTCTGTTACGGCAAAGCGCATGCGGCGCGCAAAGCCATGCTTCTGCATGGTGTAGGCCGTCCCATCGATCCGCAACGCATCGCCGTTCAGCTGCCCGACGATCGGAAACAGGATCGGCGCGCGCCCGGTCCAGAAGGCCGGGTCGGCATCGGTCATCAGCTGGCGGCCCTCGGCGTCGCGCAACGAGGAGAGTTCCGCGCCGAGCGGGTTGATCGCCGCGTGCAAACCGTCACCGGCAATCTCGATCAGATTCTCAACCACGCACTGCCCTCCATGCCGCGATCACCGCATCGGCGGCGATTCGTCCCTCGTCGAGCGTCGTCGCGTTCGAGGTTACCGAGGCGCGCATCACCCAGTCGCCGCGCCAATCCGCGCCGCCGATATAGGCCACCGCATCCGCCTGTACCCGCGCGATCACCGCCCGCGTCGCGTCGTCGCTGTCGCCGAAACGCAGCATGAACTGGTTGAGCTCAGGCGGCATGATCAGCGCCACGCCCGGCTCGGCGGTGATCCGCGCGCTCATGTCGGCGGCGATCCGGCAATGTCGCTCGACCATCTCGGCGATCCCGCGCCGGCCGAGCTGGCGGATCATCGCCCAGGCCGGAAAACCGCGCGCGCGGCGCGACAGTTCGGGCACATAGGCGGAAGGGTCGCGCTCGGCGCCCTCGGCCGGCGGCAGGTAACTTGCCGAGATCGCCATCGCCCGGGCATGCGCCTCGGCGTCGCGGACGATCGCGAAGCCCGAATCATACGGCGTCTGCAGCCATTTGTGCCCGTCGGTCGCCCAGCTGTCGGCCAGCTCTACCCCGCGCGTCAGATGCGCGCGCTCGGGGCAGGCCTGCGCCCACAGCCCGAACGCGCCATCGACATGCAGCCAGGCATTGGCCTCGCACGCCATCGGCCCGATCTCGGCGAACGGGTCGCTCGCGCCCGTATTGATCTGCCCGGCCTGGGCAATGGCGATCACCGGGCCGTCGGCGGCGTTGAGCGCCGCGGCAAAGGCGGTCGGCAGCATCCGCCCGGCCGCGTCGGTGGCGATCGTCTGCACCCGCTTCGCCCCGAGCCCGAGATATTTCAGCCCCGAATATACCGTGGCATGCGCGTCGGCGCCGATCAGCACGGTGATCGGCGGCGCGCCGAACATGCCATCGGCCTCGACGTCCCAGCCGACGCGGCGCAGCACCTCGCTGCGCGCCGCGGCGAGGCAGACGAAATTGGCCACCGTCGCCCCCGTGACGAAGCCCACCGACGCACTCGCCGGCAGCCCGAGCAGCTCCAGCAACCACCCCGCCGCCACCGCCTCGATCGCCGACGCGGCCGGCGCGGCGGAAAGATTGGCGGCATTCTGCCCCCAGGCCGAGGTCAGCCAGTCCGCCGCCACCCCGGTCGGGTGCGACTGCCCGATCACCCAGCCGAAAAAGCGCGGCCCGGTCGAGGCGCGGATTCCCGGCGTGGCACGCGCAACTAGCTCGGCAATGATCGCGTCTGCTTCGCCGCCCGTCTCGGGCAGCGGCCGGGCAAAGGCGTCGAGCATCTCGGCATAGCTCGCCACCGGCGTGCGCTCCGCCTTTGCCACGTCGCGGCGATAAGCGATCGCGGCTTCGGCGGCGCGGGTCAGGGCGGGGAAGGTGGGGTCGGTCATGCCACGCGGTGTAGCGCAGGCCGGGGCGAACGCATTCCGAATCTTGTTGCCGAAACCTCGCTGGGAGTGGTGGTGCTTGGTTAGTCGAGCGCGATGCTGCTCGCTACTAGGAGCTGCCCACCAGTTTCCAGAAATTCTGCGGGTGATTGTTGTGAGATCACCGGCGCCTCACCGCCACATCGAGGGCAATCATAAACTGGGGAAGCGGGTTTGAAGATTTTCCTGAATTCCTCAAGACTGAGTCCCTCACCGGAAGGCCCCTGAACCCAACGCGGGACCGACAGAGCGACAAAGTCCGCGCCATATTGCCGACTGATACGTTCCGCGAATAGCGTACGTCCTGACTCATATCCCGCGCGGAATTCATCGGCGGTCAACTCGCCCAGAGCGACGGAAGTGGGTTCGAGTGAGGTGGCAGTTTCTAGTCCTGCCGTGGCCATGTCCGTATCGCCGGAGAACACAAAGGTCGGGAAAATCGAAGAGCACGACGTACATCGAATCGTCAGGACCTGACCCTCAACCCGGCGCATCGCTTTGATTCTCCTTCAGTCGCGGCACTCTTCTCAGCCCCGCAACATCGCCCCCAGCTTCGCCGCCGCGGCGATGACCTTGTCAGCCACCGCCTTCAGTTTTCCGTCGTTTAAGCTCTTTTTCCTCGCTTGCTGCGTAACCCTGATCGCCCTTCGCGCAAGCTAATCATAGCCTTCGATCGACCGCCGCTGCGCAAGCTGCCACCCATGCCCGTCATACCGATCTTCAAGTTCGTGAGGATAGTGGATCAGCGTGCCGGGCGGGCAGCCCAATTCGGGCAGATGGAGGCGCAACACGCTGCGCGCGGCGTCGACATCAGACGCATCGACGTCGAGCAAGGTATAGACCGGATCATGCTGGTCTTCATCCTCATCGTCGTCGCCGCGAAGCTTGCAACCGCCTGCACTGCAACCGACTCCAGCCAGACGCAGCTCGGCATCGAGATGGCAGCCAAAGCGATAGGTCCGCTGAAAAGGATCGAGATCCAGTGGCAATAGGACGAAGAGATACTCGACGTCGTCAGGGTCCTCCATCTTCGCGCGAAGCCGGTCGTCGAGGAAGCGTTCGATCATCATTCGCGCAACGCCACTACGGCGCTCTCGAACGCGCCGATCATCGCCTGCAACCGCGCCGCGTCCTCCGGCGCCGCCAGATCGACGGCATTGCGCGCAAGATAATATTCCGTTTCATCCTTCAGCGTCCCGCGCCGCAGGATCGCCTTCAGCCTCTTGGAGAAGCGCGCCCGCGCCTCGCTCAACGTCATGGCACCCTGCGCCGTCAGATGCGCGTCGAGCGTCCGGACATAGTCGGGCGGCTGGTCGTTCGACATCTCGACGATGTCGTTGATCGCCATGGCCAGTCCCTTGCGGGCTGCGGCGGGCTGCTTTTCCGCAATTGCCGCCAGCGCGTTCAACGGGTTGGCCGGGCTGTCCGCCGGGTGACCCATTGCGTCGGTGAAGAAGATGCCGAGCAGGCGCTTCATGCGCTCATACTCGGCGTCCTGCTCAGCCACGCAACACCGCCCCCAGCTTCGCCGCCGCCGCGACGACCTTGTCGGCCACCGCCTTCAGTTCCTCGTCGGTGAAGCTCTTCTCCGCTGGCTGCAGCGTCACCTCCACCGCCATCGAGCGCACGCCGTCGCGCTCGAACAGATCGAACAGCCGCGCGCCGGTGATCGCCGCCTTGTCGGCGCCGCGCGCCGCGCGGACCAGCGCGTCGGCGGTCAGGCCGGACGGCACGGTGAAGGCGAAGTCGCGTTTCACTGCCTGCAACGCCGGCGGCGTATAGGCGGGCCGCATGAAGCCGCTCGCGCGTTTCGGCGGGATCGCGTCGAGATACAGCTCGACCGCCGCGACGGGGCCGTCAAGGTCATAGGCCTTGGCGGTCAGCGGATGGACCATGCCGAACGCCGCCAGCACCGTCTTCGGACCCAGTCGGAGCGTGCCCGACTGGCCCGGATGCCAGGCGTCGCCCGCCTCACCCATCACCTGGAGATTATCGACCGGCGCGCCTGCGGCAGCGAGCAGCGCCAGCGCCTCGGCCTTGGCGTCGAACGCGTCGAACATGGTCGCCTTGCCGCTCGCCCAGCTTTTGGCGCTGCGCTCGCCGGCCAACACGACGCCCAGCGTGGCGCGTTCTGCGTCGACCAGATACCGCCGCCCGATCTCGAACAGCCGCACGCCATCGGCGCCGCGCTTCATGTTGCGCGCCGCCGCCGACAGCAGCCCCGGCAACAGCGACGGGCGCATCACCTTGAGGTCCTCGCTGATCGGGTTGGCGAGGCGCCATGCCCCGCCGCCGAACGGCGCGGCCTCGGCGTCGGACAGGAAGCTCCACGTCACCGCCTCGTTCAGGCCACGCGCGGCGGCGGCGCGGCGGGCGCGGCGTTCCAGCTTCTGTTCGGGCGTCGCGGTCGGCTTGGCCACGCCGGGCAGCCGGTCGAGCGGGGTCGACGGCACCTTGTCGATGCCCTCGATGCGGATCACTTCCTCGACCAGGTCGGCGGTGCCCTCGACGTCGCGGCGCCAGCTCGGCACGCCGACGTTCCAGCCGGCGTCGACGGTGAAGCCGAGCCGTTCGAGAATGTCCTTCTGCCGATCGGCCGGGACGGCAAGCCCGCCCAGCGTTTCGGCGCGCGCCGGGTCATAGGCGATGCTGCGCGCTTCGACCGGCGGCGTGCCGGCGCGGGTGATGCCGCTCGCCGCGCCGCCGCAATGCTCCAGCACCAGCATCGTCGCAATGGCGAGACCGTCGTCGAGAAACGCCGGGTCGACGCCGCGCTCGAAGCGCTGCCGCGCATCGCTAGTCAGCGCCAGCTTCTGGCCCGTCCGCGCGATATGGTCGGGGTCGAAGAAGGCGCATTCGATGATCACGTCGGTCGTGCCGTCGGACACGCCCGAATGCTCGCCGCCCATGATGCCGCCGATATCGTGCACGGCGACCTCGTCGGCGATCACCGTCATCGACGCGTCGAGCGTATAGGTCTTGCCGTTGAGCGCCAGCACCTGCTCGCCGTCCCGCGCCTTGCGCGCGACGAGCCCGCCGCTGAGCTTCGCCTTGTCATAGACGTGCAGCGGTCGGCCGAGATCGACCGAGACGAAATTGGTGATGTCGACCAGCGTCGAGATCGGCTTCTGCCCGATCGCCGTCAGGAAGTGTCGCATCCATGCCGGCGCGGCGCCGTTGGTCACCCCCGACACGCCCTGCGCATAGAAAGCCGGGCAGCCTTCGGGGTCGTCGGTGCGCACGTCCGGCCCCGGGCCCTCGCCCGCCACCGGCGCGATCGCGTCGCGGCGATAGGCCACCGCCAGCGGCTTCAACGTGCCGAGCCCGGCCGCCGCCAGGTCGCGCGCAATGCCGCGCACGCCCATGCAATCCTGCTTGTTGGGCGTCACCGACACGTCGATCACCGCATCGTTGAGGCCCGCATAATCGGGATAGGGCGTGCCGATCGGCGCATCGGCGGGCAGCTCGATGATGCCGTCATGGTCGTCGCCCAGCTCGAGCTCGCGCGTCGAGCACATCATGCCGTTCGATTCGACGCCGCGAATCTCGGTCACCTTCAGCACCATGCCGTTCGCCGGCACCACGGCACCGGGCATGCCGAACACGCCGACCAGTCCCGCACGCGCATTGGGCGCGCCGCACACCACTTGCAGCGGCCCGTCACCGGCATCGACCGAGAGGACCTGCAGCTTGTCGGCCTGCGGATGGCGCTCGGCCGACAGCACGCGCGCGACGCGGAACGCCGCCAGCTTGGCGCCGGGATTCTCCACCCCTTCCACCTCGAGCCCGACCCGCGTCAGCGTCTCGACGATCGTGTCGAGCCCGGCGTCGGTGTCGAGATGCTCCTTGAGCCAGTTCAGCGAGAACTTCATGTCAAATACCCGTCACCCCAGCGAAAGCTGGGGTCTCATGAGGTGAAAGGGCGGCAGGTGCCACAGGGAGATCCCAGCTTTCGCTGGGATGACGCTTGGGGGTAAACATCACGCCCCAACCCCTCCCGACAAGGTCGGCACATCCAGCGTCGCGAAGCCATAATGTTTCAGCCAGCGGATATCGCCGTCGAAAAAGGCGCGCAGGTCGTCCATGCCATATTTGAGCATCGCCAGCCGGTCGATGCCGCAGCCGAACGCGAAGCCCTGCCATTCCTCGGGGTCCAGCCCGCACGCCGCGATCACCTTGGGGTGGACCATGCCGCTGCCCAGCACTTCCATCCAGCCGCCATTGGGGCCGGTCGGGTCGCCGCCGATCACGCGCTTGCCCTTCTCGATCGTGTAGCCGACATCGACCTCGGCCGAGGGCTCGGTGAAGGGGAAGTAGCTCGGCCGCAGCCGCAGCACGACATCGTCGCGCTCGAAGAAGGCCTTGAGGAAGGTCTCCAGCGTCCATTTGAGATGGCCCAGCGTGATGCCCTTGTCGATCACCAGCCCCTCGACCTGGTGGAACATCGGCGTGTGCGTCGCGTCGCTGTCGGAACGATAGGTCCGCCCCGGCGCGATGATACGGATCGGCGGCTTCTGGTTGACCATCGTCCTGATCTGCACCGGGCTGGTATGGGTCCGCAGCAGCATCTTCTTCGCGCCGTCCTCACCTTCCGGGAAATAGAAGGTGTCGTGCATCGCGCGCGCCGGGTGCGTCTCGGGAATGTTGAGCGCGGTGAAATTGTGCCAGTCGTCTTCGATCTCCGGACCGGTGGCGACCGCGAAGCCGAGATCGGCGAAAATCTCGGCCAGCTCGTCCATCACCTGGCTCACCGGGTGCACCGTGCCGGTCAGCGCGGCGGCGGCGGGCAGCGTCATGTCGAGCGTCTCGCGCGCCAGCCGCGCATCGAGTGCGGCGCGCTCCAGCCCCGCCTTGCGCGCGCCGATCGCGGCGGTGACCGCCTCGCGCAGCGCGTGGATGCGCGGGCCTTCGCTCTGGCGCTGCTCGGGCGTCATCCCGCCCAGCGTCTTGAGCAGCCCGGTCACGCTGCCGGCCTTGCCCAGCGCGGCAACGCGCAAGGCCTCGATCGCCTCGGGCGTCGTCGCAGCATCGACGGCGGCGAGCAGGTCGTCGCGCAGCTGGTCGAGATCGGTCATCGGGGCCTTCCATCTGTGGTGAGGTCGATCGCCCAGAGCCTGAGCGGACCGTCCTCGGGGTCGTCGCGCGTGCCGTCCGGCACAAAGCCGTTCTTTTCGAGCACGCGCTGCGAGCCCGGATTGTCCACGCCGGTCGCGGCGGTCAAGCCGCGATGTCCATCGCCGCGCAACATCGGCAGCAAAAGCGCGATCGCCGCGGTCATCACGCCGCGCCCTTGATGCGCCGGCGCGACGCCGTAACCGATCTCGTAACGGCCATCGGCCTCGCGCTTCGTGAAGCTGGTCATGCCGACCACGGCATCGCCATCGGCGATCAGCCAGGCAAGCGGCCGATCGTCGCCGGCGGCAAGGCCAGCGGTAATCCCGCGCAACATCGCCGTCACCTCGCCCGGCGCAATGCCGCCGTCGCACAGCCGCAGGCCGTCGCCGCGTGGTGCCGAGTCCAGCAGCCACGCATAATCGCGGTCGGTCATGGGATGCAGTTCAACCAATCTGCCCTCCGTCACCCCGGACTTGTTCCGGGGTCCACTTCACCGCGAGAGAAGCGGCTGCCGGGTGTGCGGGACCGTGGATGCCGGAACGAGCCCGGCATGACGGCTTGGAAACCCGGCGCGACACAACTCAAAACCCCCAAACGAAAAGGGGCGCCGGTGTTGCCACCGGCGCCCCGTATCTCGTGCTCGCTACAGGTCGCTCAGGCGGCCTGGGGCAGAGCCGCCTTCGCCTGCGCGATGATCGCGGTAAAGGCCGGACCCTCGTTCATGGCGATGTCGGCCAGGACCTTCCGGTCGAGTTCGATGCCGGCGAGCTTCAGCCCGTGCATGAACTGGCTGTAGGTCAGGCCCTCGGCGCGAACGCCGGCGTTGATGCGCTGGATCCACAGGCCGCGGAACGTGCGCTTCTTAACCTTGCGGTCGCGATACGCATATTGTCCGGCCTTCTCCACCGCCTGGCGGGCGATGCGGATCGTGTTCTTGCGGCGGCCATAATAGCCCTTCGCCGCATCGAGGATGCGGTTATGTTTTGCCCGGGTGGTTACACCACGTTTGACGCGTGCCATGTCCTAATCCTCTTTCTTACTTCAGACCGTAAGGCGCCCAGGCCTTTACCGTCTTCGTATCGGGATCGGACACGACCGACGTGCCGCGATTCTGGCGGATATACTTGCCGTTGTGGCTGATCAGGCGGTGGCGCTTGCCGGCCACACCGTGTTTCAGCTTGCCGGTCGCGGTCATGGTGAAGCGCTTCTTCACCCCGCTCTTCGTCTTCAGCTTGGGCATTTTGGTCCTTTCGGTTCGGTGATCACCTCGAACAGCCGCGGCAGCCCACACTGGCCGGGCAGTTTTTCACGAGCAATCGCGTCGGAAGCGGCGGCGCATAGCCTTGGCCCGGCCGAAATGCAACCTTAGTGGCGCCCCCGGGGTTATGCCCCCCGATGGATACGCAGATTTCCCCGCCGCGGGTCGATGATCCGGCGGACGAAACCGCGCCCGGCGCGGCGTCGTCGCCGCCCGATTCGCCCCCGCCCGCCGATGTGCCGCAGCGCCGCTGGTCGCCATGGCGAATCGCGCGCAACGTCGTGATCGGCCTGCTCGCCTTGATCTTTATCGCGTGGCTCGTGCTGTATATCACCAAGGGCCGCTTCCTGAAGCACGTCTTCGAGCGCACCGTCGCCGCGCAGACCCACCGCCAGGTCAAGGTGGCGGGCGATTTCCAGCTCTATTTCGATCCGCTCAACATCCATTTCGTCGCCGAGGGGCTGACGATCTCCAACCCCGACTGGGCGTCGAAGAAGAATCTGTTCGAGGCCAAGCGCATCGACACGCGCATCGCCACACTGCCGCTGATCACCGGCCACCGCCGCATCAAATGGCTCGGCATGGTCGATGGCGCGGCCGATCTCGAATGGTCTAAAGACGGCAAGCGCAACAGCTGGACCTTCTCCGACAGCCCGGCCAAGCCGTTCGACATGCCGACGATCCGTGAAGCGATGGTCGCCGGCACGACACTGCGTTACGTCGATCCGCGCATGAAGGTCGCGGTCGATCTGGCGTTCCAGACGATCCGCGCCACCGACACGCGCTTTGCAAGCGCGCTGCGCTTCACCGGCACCGGCACCGCGCGCAACACGCCCTTCTCGGTGTCGGGCGCGCTGCTCACCCCCAATGCCACCGCCGTCGGCGGCAAGAACCAGCTCCAGCTTCACGCCAACGCCTCGCGCACCGTCTTCGACGTGTCGGGCACGCTCGACGGCCCGACCGAGATCGAGGGCGCGAACCTGCAGGTCACCGCGCGCGGCCGCAACATCAACGACATGCTCGCGATCCTCGGCATCGCCGTGCCCGATACGCGTGCCTATGTGCTGCACGCCGCGATGACCAAGGTCGGCAACGAATATCGCTTCACGCGGCTCAACGGCCGCTTCGGCGACAGCGATCTCGCCGGCACGCTGACCATCGCCAATGTCGAGCCGCGCATCAAGCTGACCGCCGACCTCGCGACGCGCAGCCTCGACATCGTCGATGTCGCGCCGTTCATCGGCTATAATCCCGACGATGCAGCGCAGGGCAAGGCCGGGATCGTGCACCAGGTCGGCGGGACGCCGCGGCTGCTGCCCGATGCCCCGCTGCGCGTCGATGCGCTGCGTAATTTCGACGCCGACCTCCACTACAAGGTGCGCGTTCTCAAGGCGCGCAACGTGCCGGTCTCCAACATCGACCTCAAGCTCGCGCTCGACAACAGCCTGCTCACCCTGTCGCCGCTGACCTTCGACATGGCGCGCGGCCATGTCGCGTCGGACATCGTCATCAATGCGCGCCGCCCCATGGTGCATACCGATTACGACATCCGCCTCTCGCCGACGCCGATGGGGGTGCTGCTCGCAGGTTATGGCGTCGACGAGGCCGGGACGACCGGCACCGTCAAGGCGCGGATCAAGCTCTCGGGCGATGGCGACACCGTGCATGATTCGCTGTCGACCGCCAATGGCCGCATCGCGATCATCCTGCCCGCCGGCAGCTTCTGGACGCGCAACGTCCAGCTCGCCGAACTCGACATCGGCACCTTCGTGCAGAAACTCGTCCAGAAAAAGCTCAAGGAGCCGGTGCGGATCAATTGCGGGCTGATCGCCTTCAGCGTGCGCAACGGCGTGGCGGCGGCCGATCCGATCCTGATCGACACGCAGAAAAGCGTCATCGCCGGGCGCGGCGGCTTCAGCTTCAAAAACGAATCGCTTGATTTCGCGGTGCGCGCCGATGCCAAGACCTTCAGCCTGTTCTCGGCGCAGTCGCCGGTCGGGGTGAAGGGGTATTTCGCGAAACCCGGCATCAACGTCGTCAGCCCGCAATTGCTGACGCGCGCCGGCGCGGGCATCGCACTCGGCCTCGTCGCCAGCCCGCTCGCCAGCATCCTCGCCTTCGTCGATGTCGGCGACGCCAAGAGCGCGCAATGCGGTCCCGTGCTGAGCGGGGCAACGGCCCGCGCGCAGCGCACCACCAAGGGCAAGCCGCGCGACGATGTCGGCAAGGGCACGCCGTCGAAGAAATAGGCTCTCCGGTGTTCCTGCGAACGCAGGCACCCAGGGCCAGGCGCGCATCCGTGGCGACGGGTGCGCGGCGCCAGCCCACGTCACGATGATTCAGTCTTTCGCCGGATCCGCCATCACCGCCGCCGGTCTTTCTCATCGTCGGTATGAACATCGCCGCGCGACGCTGGTGCAAAAAGGCACCGCGTCAGGGCATCGCGGCTGGCCGTCACCGTGCCATCCACATCCTCTTCGTCTGCAAGTTCCTGCTAAGGCCGCTGCTCCGACCTGCTAACGGACCTGCTATTGTCCTGCTCTCGCCGGCAGTGGTGTGATGTAAGAATTTGCAAATAAACGAAAAAGCGGGCGGGGACCAGGCGAAGAAAGTTATTTCGCCTGCTCAGCAGGTGGAACAGGTGCCGGGCGACCGGGACGATACGGCATCATGCGACTCAATGCCCGCGACAGGCCAGCGCTTCCAGAATGTCCTCGATCCGCGCCGGGTCGCCCGCCGCGATCACCTCGCCGACGCTGTCGGCGGTCAGGGGATCGCCCTGCCAGTCGCACATCCGCCCGCCGGCGCCTTCGACCACCGGCACCAGCGCGGCGAAGTCGTGGATTTTCAATCCGGCCTCGACGACCACATCGAGCCAGCCCGAAGCGACACAGGCATAATTGTAGCAGTCGCCGCCCAGCACCGTGCTGAGCACCCCGCCGTCGAGATGCTCGAAGGCATGGAGCTGGTCGTCGCCGAACAGCGCGGGAGAGGTCGTGGCGAGCAGCGCGTCCTTGAGTTCACGGCACGCGCGCGTCGCGGCGGGCTTGCCGTTGAGCGTGGTTGGTCGCCCAATGCTGCCGAGCCAGCGCTCGCCGAGAATCGGCTGGTCGATCACGCCGAGCACCGGCCAGCCCTCGGCGACCAGCGCGATCAGCGTGCCGAAGATCGGGCGGCCGGTGATGAAGGCCCGCGTGCCGTCGATCGGGTCGAGCACCCAGGCGCGCCCGCTGGTCCCTTCGCGCACGCCATATTCCTCGCCGATGATCGCATCCTCGGGGAAGCGCGCCTCGATCAGCCGGCGCATCGCTGCCTCGGCCTCACGGTCGGCGAGCGTCACCGGCGAGGCATCGGCCTTGGTCTCGAGGCCGTGCGGCGCGCGGAAATAGGGGCGGATCGCAGCCCCGGCGGCATCGGCAAGCTGGGCCGCGAAATCGCGGTCGGTCTGGGTTACGCGCATTGCACCCGGTTAGCCGCCCTGCCAAAGCAGCGCCAGAGGCTGTGCCAGGGGGTGATATGCGGACTCTATTCACTAGTGCATTTGGTGTGGTCGGCGCCGCGGGCGCTGCTTTCTGTTTCGCCGCGCCAGCCTCGGCGCAGTTGCGACCCCTGGTCGATCCGCCGGCTTCCGCCGATGCGGCGAAGCAGGGCGTCGAGGTCTTCCTGCTCAACGAGGGCAGCGCCGCCCAGCCCGCCCAGGGTCCCGCCGAACTGGAGGTCGTGGCACGCGACGGCGCCCATCTGCGCCTGGTCGTCGCGCCCGATGGCGAGGGGCCGGTCGCGCCCGGCGCCTTCGCGCGGGTTCACTACCGCCTGGCGGCTGCCGCCCCGACGCCCGCACCGGTGGCCGTCGCCGCCGTGGCGCCAAGCGCGACCGAGCAGCCGAGCCGCACCTCGCGCGGCACGACCAGCGCCTTTCTCGATCGCCTCCACCCCTATGCGCCGACCTATGGCGTGATCGGCGCCGGCGACGCCGGGGCCAAGCTCCAGCTCAGTTTCGACTTTCGCCTGTTCGGTCGCGACGACGGGCCGCGACTCGACTTCGCCTATACCCAGACGATGTTCTGGGCGATCGACCGGCCGTCCGGGCCGGTCCGCGCCATCGACTACAGCCCCGAGCTGTTCGTCGACGTGCCGGTCGGCGCCCATGGCGTGATCGGCGGTGGTTATCGCCACGACAGCAATGGCGGCGGTGTCACCAATTCGATTGACGTCAACCGCGTGTTCGTGCGCGCCGCCCGCGCGTTCGATCTCGGCCATGGCTGGCGGCTCGACGTGACGCCGATGGCGTGGTTCTATTTCGGCAACCAGGGGATCGCGCCCGACCTCGATCGCTACTGGGGCCATACCTCGCTCGGCGTGTCGCTGGGCCAGCGCGACGGCCTCAAGCTCGCCGTCACCGCGCGCGGCAATCCGGGGACGGGCAAGGGCTCGGCAGAGGCGTTTCTGTCCTATCCGCTGGTCAGGATCAGTGACACACTGCCGCGTATCTATCTCTTCGGCCAGGCGTACGCCGGTTATGGCGAGGCGTTGATCGACTATAACAAGCGCGCGACCCATGTCCGGGCCGGCGTCGCCTTCACGCGGTGAACCTGCATTTTGAGGCAGGGGCGAGGTCGGTCATCGGATTTTAGCCATTGCGGTGTACATATGTTGTGGAAGGGGGCGAATCGCCGCGTGCTTGGGGCCGCGGTAGTGGGGAGTCTGGGTTCGGATGGCCGGAGCAACCGTGTCGCACGGGGCGAAGCAGGAGCATGCGGCGACGCGGCTCTATGACGCGATCGGTGCGTTCCTCCAGCAGCATCGGCTGAGCCCCGATCCGCGTCACTATGATTTCGCCTATCGCGTGTTGAGCGATCCGCGCGGGGTCGTCGCCCAGTCGGTTGCCGCGATGACCGAAGCGGGCATCCGGCTTTCGGCGCGCGACATCGAGTCGCTCGGCGGCAAGGTCGCCGGCAACGGGTCGGGGCCGACGCCGAGCGCCGCCGACGGACTCGTCGCCCAGACCCAGATGCAGGTCGACGATTTCAGCGACATGGTAAGGACGATCCGCGCCGAGACGCAGGGCTTTGGTCGCGACCTCGCCGCCAGTGCCGATGCGCTGCGCAATTCCGACGCCGCGCTGGGCGTCACCGAAGTGGTGCGTCTGACGGGCGTCATGCTCGACCGGGTGCGCCTCGCCGAGAACCGGCTCGAGGCGGCGACACACGAAGCCAACGAACTCCGCGCCAAGCTGGAGGAAGCGCGCGACAATGCGCGGCGCGACCCGCTCACCGATCTGCCCAACCGCCGCGCCTTCGAGGAAGCCTTTGCCGCCGGCGTCGCGGGGGGAGAAACGCTGTGCGTCGCGGTGTGCGACATCGACCATTTCAAGTCGGTCAATGACCGCTTCGGTCATTCGGTCGGCGACCGGGTGTTGAAGGCGATCGCCACCGCGCTGGTCGATGGGTGTCCCGGGCACTTCGTCGCGCGCTATGGCGGCGAGGAATTCGCCGTGCTGTTCAGCGGGGTTACACGGCCCGAAGCGCTCACCATCCTCGAAAGCGCGCGCGTGACGGTCGCCAACAAGCGTTACCGGCTGCGCGAATCCGACGAGCCGCTCGGCGCCGTGACCTTCTCGGCCGGCCTCACCGCCGCGCAGCCCGGCGAGAATCTCGGCACCGTGTTCGGTCGCGCCGACGCGCTGCTCTACGCCGCCAAGGACGGCGGCCGAAATCTGCTCAGGGCGGCGTAGTAATTTCCGCCATCTTTTGGCGCGAAATGCGCGCTCGGCACCCGATATCGGCGCAATGACGCGGTTGTAAAATAACAATATCGATATAATTCAGCAGTTTGTGAAAGTTGGCACGCTTGATGCTAACCTTCGGGCATCGGTCACCAGATGGTCTGGATGACCAAGTTCAGGAAGGTAACATCATCATGTTCGCTCGTATCGAATCCGCCCAGCGCGTCGCTCTCTCGCTCGTCGGCGCCCTGTTCTTCTCCGCCGTGCTGTTCAGCGCTGCCGTCCCCGTCCTTCCGGTCGCATGACCGGAACGACCCCACAGGGATATATCTTCATGACACGCAGCATCGTCGTCGGTCTCGCCTCGTTCGCGCTGACCGGCCTGTTGATCGTCGGCCAGTTCGCCGGCGTCAGCGCCTTCGGCTGAGCCGAGCCGCCAGGCTTTGCCTGCCACGCGCAGGCCGTTAAGCACGCCGGATGGATCCGGCCACCACCTCACAACTGCCCCAGGGTGAATCGTCGCGCGGCGCCGTGCGTCTCAGCGCGAGCTGGGCCACGCCGCTCGCGGACGAATTCGCGCAGCCCTATATGCGCGCGCTCCGGCAGTTCCTCGTCGCCGAAAAGGCGGCGGGCAAACAGATCTTCCCGCGCGGCAGCGAATATTTCCGCGCGCTCGACCTGACCCCGCTCGATGCCGTGCGCGTCGTCATTCTCGGACAGGATCCCTATCACGGCCCGGGCCAGGCGCATGGCCTGTGCTTCAGCGTCCGCCCCGGCGTCGCGGTGCCGCCGAGCCTCGTCAACATCTACAAGGAGATGCGCAGCGATCTCGGCATCGCCCCGGCGCAGCACGGCTTTCTGGAGCATTGGGCGCGGCAGGGGGTGCTGCTGCTCAACAGCGTGCTGACCGTCGAGCTGGCGCGGGCCGCCGCGCATCGCGGTCGCGGTTGGGAGAGCTTTACCGACGCGGTCATTCGCCTCGTCGCGGCGCGCCCCGATCCGACGGTGTTCATCCTGTGGGGTAATTACGCGCAGAAGAAAGCCGCCTTCGTCACCGACGTCGCGCAAGGGGGCCGGCACCTCGTGCTCAAGGCGCCGCACCCCTCGCCGTTGTCGGCGCACAACGGCTTTTTCGGCAGCCGGCCCTTTTCGCGCGCCAACGAATTTCTCGCGGCCAACGGCCTTGCGCCGATCGACTGGCAATTGCCCGAACTCGATCGCGTCGCCATCGACGAAAACTGATCGCGACCTGCCGCGCGTAACAAGCGGCCGAAGCAGCCTTTTTACGAAAACCTAAAAAAGTTCCCATCGCCGCGTGCGGGTTCGGCCGCCCGGCGTCGTCTTCCCAATATCAGCGGGCTTCACTCGAGGGAGGCGAGCGGGTCGGTACGTGGCTGGGGAGTCTACAAACCGACCCGTCTCTGCGGCGGGATAATGATGGTAAAGCAGCGGGTCGGGGGACCGACCAAGGCGATATCAGATGCTGCTTGAGGCGGCATGCGACATCGACAGTGTCGAGACAGGCGAGCAGACGCACGCGCCGGCACCAGGCTGCGTCGTCCCGCTGTGCGCGGCGCAGTGGTCGGTGATCATTCCCTTCTACAACGAAGTAGATTTCCTTCCCGATACCTTGGCCAGCCTCGCGGCGCAGACGCGCCCGTTCAGGCTGATCCTCGTCGACAATGGCTCGACCGACGGCAGCGCCGCACGGGCGATGGCCTGCTGCGCACGGCTCGGTCTGGACGCGACGTTGCTGACCGAGCGGCGCCCCGGCAAGGTCTTCGCGCTAGCGACCGGGCTGGCGCGCGTCGCGACGCCGCTGGTCGCGACCTGCGACGCCGATACCTGGTACCCTTGCGACTATCTCGCCGAAGCCGAAACGCTGCTCGCCGCGCCGGGCAGCGTCGCCGCCGGCGCCTTTTTCGCCGGGCGTGACGATCGCGTCGCGCAACGCCGCAAGGCACTGCACATCAGCATCATGCCAAAGCTGTTGCGGCGGCAATGCCATACCGGCGGGGCGGGCCAGGTGTTTCGCACTGCGGCGCTGCGCCGCGCCGGCGGCTTCGACGCGCGGCGCTGGAATTACGTGCTCGAGGATCACGAGATCATCCACCGCGTCCATGGCGAGGGTACGATGAGCTATGGCGCGCGCTTCTGGTGCGCACCGTCGCCACGCGAGCGCAATCGCGAGTCGATCCGCTGGACGCTCGCCGAGCGGATCGTCTATCACGCCATGGCACCCATCGCCGGCGACTGGTTTTTCTATCATTTTCTGGCGCGTCGGCTCGACCGCCGTCGCATGACCAGCGAGCGCATCCGCGAGCGCCCCGTCCCGGCCTTGAGGATCGTCGATGCCCCGGCTGCTGCTATGTGCTGATGACTTCGCCTTCTCGCCCGAGGTCAGCGCGGTTATCGCCGGCCTTGCGACCAGAGGGCAACTGAACGCCACCAGCTGCATGGCGATCATGCCCGGTTGGGACACCGACAGCGCGCTGCTGCGCGACCTTCCCGCGCATGTCGAGATCGGCCTGCACCTCGTGCTGACCGGCGAGACGCCGCTCACCGTCATACCGGGCCTCGCCGACCATGGGACGTTGCCGACGATCAATGCGCTGGGGCGCCGCGCCGCGCGGGGCGACCTGCCGCTGGATGCGGTCGCGCGCGAGGTGGCGGCACAGTTCGACCGTTTCTGCGACGCGCTTGGCCGTCCGCCGGCATTCGTCGATGGGCATCAGCATGCCCATGCGCTGCCTGGCATCCGCGATATCGTACTGGCGACCACCGCGTCGCGCGCGCCACGGGCCTGGGTGCGCGATTGCACCGATCGCGTCGTAGCGATGCTGGCGCGCCCCTTTGCCGGCAAGGCGCTGGGCAGCGCCTGGCATTCGCGCGGGCTGCGTGCGGCGGCGGCGACGCACGGCCTGCGCTGCAACGACAGCTTCGCCGGTCATTACGGTTTTGCCGGCGACTATGCCGCGCTGTTCCCCAAGCTGCTGCGTTTCCCGGGCGAGACGCATCTGGTGATGTGCCACCCCGGTGCGGGCTCGCGCCCCGGCGATGCGATCGCCGCGGCGCGTCTCGTCGAGGCGGCGGCGCTGGAAAGGCTGCCGATTGCGGCGCTGGCGGCGAAACATGGGCTGGCCTTTCCGGGCTAAGCTCGGGCATGGTCGCCGCAATGGTTGGCGCAGCGGCGGAAAGCGGACTGAAGGCGGTGTTCCTGGCGGAGCGCCAGATGCTGGCGCGCCTGCTCGCGGCACGGCTCGGCGGCGCCGATGATGCCGAGGATGCGCTGCAGGACATGTGGCTCAAGCTCGACCAGTTCGTCGATCGCCCGGTCGCCGATCCGGCGGCCTATCTGTTTCGCATGGCCGCCAACCTCGCCGCCGATCGCCGGCTCTCCGCAGCGCGGCGCGGCGCGCGCGACACCGGCTGGGTCGAGGCGCAGTCGGAAGCCGACGACATCCCCGACATGGAGCGGGTACTGATCGCGCGCGAGCGCCTGCGCCAGGTCGAGGCGGCGCTGGCTTCCTTGCCCGAGCGAACCCAGCGCGCGTTCCGCATGTTCCGCCTCGAAGGGCGGCCGCAGCGTGATATCGCTGCCGAGCTCGGCATCAGCGTCAGCGGCGTCGAGAAGCTGCTGCAACGCGCCTATCGCCAGATTCACGATTCTGGCGGAGGATAGTGCGGGAATGCGGGCACGGTGACGTCTGTACCAAGTAAGGGGCTTCGAATTGACGACAGAGGGACGTGACATCGTCGATCAGGCAATCGGCTGGCATCTGCGCCAGGCCGGATTGTCGTCGGCTGAGTGGCACGATTTCGTCGTCTGGCTCGAGGCCGACGCCGCCCATGCCGCGGCCTATGATCGCGTGGCGCTCGATGATGCGCTGCTCGGCGACCTGCCGCGTCCCGCCGCGACGATCGTCCCCGTTGAACCGGAGCGCTTCGTGCCGCACCGGTCGCGCCGCTGGGGCTGGGCGGTCGGTGGCACGGCGGTCGCCGCCGGGATCGTCGCGCTCGTCATGCCGCTCGCCATGGCACCGGGCAGCGCTGCCTACACGATCCGCACCGCGCCGGGCGAGAAGCGCGTCGTGGCGCTCGCCGATGGCACGCGGATCGAGATGAACGGCGGCACGACGCTGCATCTCGACCGCAACGACACCCGCGTCGCGACGCTCGATTCAGGCGAGGCGATATTCGCGGTGCATCATGACGACGGCAAGGCGTTCGTCCTGCATTCTGGCAATCTGGCGGTGCAGGATGTCGGCACGGTGTTCGATGTCTCGCGCAGCGGCGCGCGGCTCGATGTCGCGGTGGCCGAGGGTGCGGTGTCGTTTCAGCCGGGCCGCGAGGCGATCCTGGTCAAGGCCGGCAATGCGCTGGTTGCACATGAGGATGTCGGGCAGGTCGTTTTGTCGAAGATCGCGATCGATGCCGTCGGCGGCTGGCGCAACGGCCGGTTGGCCTTCAACGCGACGCCGCTCGGCGACGTGGCGCAGGCGATCCGGCGCGTCAACGGCGCCGACCTCCGGTTCGATCCGCACTTGTCGGCGCAAACCTTTACCGGCATGGTTCAGCTGACCGGCGACGCGGCCAAGGACGTTCCGCACATCGCCGCGCTGGTCGGTGCAGGGTGGCGTCGCGATGGCGAGCGGTGGGTTATCTCGCCTGAACACAAGGCCGGCAACTAGTCACATCGTCGCGGTGATGCTGCTGCTCGTCGCGCCGGCTACGGCGCGCGCGGCCGACCCGTCGATCTCGATTTCCGCCACCACGCTCGACATCGCTCTGACCTCGCTTGCGCGACAAACGGGTACCGACATCATCAGCACCGAGGCCGGGCTGAGTCGCGTCCGCGTCAAGCCGATGCAGGGCCGCATGCCGGTGCGTGCGGCGCTCGACCATCTGCTCGCCGGGTCGGGCTATCGCGCCGTGGCGGTCGATGCGCGGAGCTTCCGCGTCGTTCGCGATCGGCGCCCGGCGCCTGCGACACGCACCACGCCGACGCCGGTTCCCGCGAGCGGCGCCACCGAAGAGGTGGTCGTGACGGCCAGCAAGCAACGCGTGCCGTTGCTGCGTTATCCCGGCACGCTCACCACCGTCATGGGGCTCGCGGGCCCCGGCGGCTCGCGGACCACGCCCGATCTGGACAGTGTCGCGCACGCCATGCCCGTGCTGCAGAGCACCGCGCTGGGCGCCGGGCGCAACAAGATCTTCATTCGCGGGGTCGCCGACAGCAGCTTCAACGGGGCGACGCAGTCGACCGCCAGCATCTATTTCGGCGACGTCCAGCTGGCCTATTCCGGGCCCGAGCCCGATCTGCGGCTGTACGACATGAAATCAGTCGACGTGCTCGAAGGGCCGCAGGGGACGCTCTACGGCGCCGGCGCGATCGGCGGCATCATCCGCCTGACACCCGAAGCGGTCGATCTCGATCGGGTGAGCGGCGCGGTCGAGGCCGGCGCGTCGGCCTCGGCGCACGGCGCGCCCGGCTTCGACGTCGCGGGACGGCTGAACGTGCCGCTGGTCGATCGGATGCTCGGCGTGCGTGCGCTCGCCTATCGCGTACGCGACGGCGGTTATATCGATGATGTCGGCCAGCGACGGTCCGACGTCAATCGCGTCGATACGGTCGGCGGCCGTCTCGCGGCGCGGCTCGATCCGGGCGGCGGCTGGCAGATCGATACGAGTATCCTGGCACAGCGCATCGCGGGTCGCGACGCCTCCTATGGCGAAGGCCGTGACACGCTGTCGCGTTTCACCGTCCAGCGGCAGCCCTATCACAACCAGTTCATGCTCGGTCGCGCGGTCGTGACCAAGAACTGGGATAGCGGCCTGCAGCTGGTGTCGGCGACGGGGGTCAGCGACGTGCATTCCAGCGACCTGTTCGACGCAACGCCGCTCGGTTTCCCGTTCCCGCTGATCTACCGCACCGACGATTCGCGGCTGCTGCTGACCCATGAGACGCGCCTGTCGCGCTCGACGCAGCGTGGCAACAGCTGGGTGCTCGGGCTGACGCTGCTGCGCAACCGCGATACCGAGGCACGCGTGTCGGGCTACGCCAGCGATCCCGCCGACATCATCGGCGTGACCAACGTGACGCAGAGCGCGTCGCTGTTCGGGGAGGGCACGATAGCGCTGACGCGCAATTTCTCCGCCACGCTCGGCGCGCGCCTGACCTATGCGCGGGTCGACAGCGAGCCTTCGACGCAGCCGGCCAGCAACAGTTTCATTCGCGGCCGGTCGACGCGGCGTTTCGACCCGACACTGGCGCTTTCGTGGCGGCTCGCGCCGCGCTTCGCCTTGTTCGGTCGCGTCCAGACCGGCTACCGTACCGGCGGTCTCGCCGTGGCGCGGGGCATCGGGCGCGTCGCCGACTTCAATTCGGACTCGATCATCGTCGGCGAGATCGGCTTTCGTCGCCTGCAAGACGGCCCGACCGGTGTGACCTTTTCGGGCAGCGCGTCCTACGCGCATTGGGTCGACATCCAGGCCGATCTGATCAACCGGCGCGGCGCGCCCTATACGACCAATTTCGGCAATGCGCGGATCTTCACGCTCGAAGGCAATGTCGATTATGTGCCGATTGCCGGGCTGCACGCGATGGGTTCGTTCCTCTTCACCTCGAACACCGTCAGCGGGCCGCTCGCCGATCTCTCGCTGCCGCAGAACCGGCGCCTGCCCGAAACGCCGCCCTTCGCGGGCAATGTCGCGCTACGCTATGAATGGCGCGGCGGCGGCGACACGCAGTGGAGCGTCGGCGCGGACGGCAATTATGTCGGTCGCTCGGTGCTCGGCACGGGCGACGTGCTCGACATCAGCCAGGGAAAATATCTCGTCATCGGTCTGCATGGTGGCTGGGAACGACACGGCACCGCCGTCACGCTGCGCGTCGAGAACCTGACCAATCGCTCCGACAATCGCTTCGCCTATGGCAACCCGTTCACCTTCATATCGCGCGCCCAGGCGACCCCGCTTCGCCCGATCACCATCAGGCTGGGCGTGTCACGGACGTGGTGACGCAAAGGGCCGGTCGCGGCGGAGCCAAACGATCAGGCGATAATCGTCGCGCGCCGTATTGAACACCGGACGGTAGTCGCGCGTCAGCGCCGCATCGACCAGCGCGCGACTGGCGTCGTTCCATTCTGCGAGCGGGCGGCTGCCGCGCACGATGACCGGGGGCCGATGCGCGAGGATGCGGCGCACCTCGCTCGCCTCGTCGATCCCGCTGGCGCCCTGTTCGGGCGCATAGGCCAGCGTCGAGGGAAAGGCATAGGCGGTCGGCAGGCAGGCCCTGGCGAGCAGATAGGTGACCGCGTCGCCGGTGAAGACATAGGGACATTCGCCGCCGCTATTAGCCGCGACGATCGCGGCAAGCCGGTAGGCGCCCGCCGCGTCGCTGTGGCGGATCGCGGTACGCACGACCAGCAGGATCAGCCCGAGCGCGAGCGTTGCGACGATCGCGCGACCATGCCGCGCGAACGTGACCGCGGCGAGCAGCGCGAGCGGGGCAACGAGCGGCAGGGCGTAGTGGTCGAAAAAGGTGCCGAGCGCGAGATAGCCGGCAATCGCCGCGCCCAGCCAGCCGAACGCCAACATTCGCCGCTCATCGCGCCGCCGCCATGCGAGCGCGGCGCACAGCGTGAGGGGCAGGAGCAGCGCGCTGGTCCCGAGCAGGCGGCGCGCGATGAGATCGAGTGGATAGGCGTAGCGCGAGCGCAGGAAGATCGATTCGAAATTGGCGAACCAGAAGGCGTGGAAGGCAGCGGGGCCGTGCGCCCAATAGAGTAGAATGATTAACGCGGTCGGTGCCAGGCCCAGGCTCAGCCATAAGGCGGCGCCGGCCGTCATCACCGGCCAGCGCGCGCCGGCGCGGTGAAGATAATAGAGGTGCGCGAGCCCGAAAAACGCCCCCTCGATCGCCGGGGTGTATTTGGTCTGGATGGCGAGCCCCGCGAGCAGGCAGGCGACCGCCCCGTTGATCACGATCGCGCGTGTCGCCTGGCGCGCGGCGAGCGCGGGCAGGCGCAGCATCAATATCGCCGCGCCGGTGACGAACAGATTGTAGAAGACCGGCGACTGGCCGCCGCGCCCGCTGAGCAGTGGCAACCAGATGAGATAGGCCGCGCCGGCGACGAGCGCCGCGCGCGGCGTCGCGCCGAGCCGCCGGGCGCCATGCTGCACCAGCCAGGCGGTGGCGGCCGCGAACAGCGTCGCGATCAACTGATAGGCGAGCACGCCGTCGCCGGGCAGCAGGCGGATCGCGGCGAAGATCGCGAACAGGCCGATCGGCTTGCGGTCCCAGATATCGACATAGGGCAGCGCGCCGTGGAGCAGGCGATCCCCGACGAGCAGATAATATTGCTCGTCGACATGGATGACCGGATTGCCGAAATCGACCGCGCGCACGGCGAGCGCCATCGCCAGCAACAGCGCGGCGACGATGGTTTCCGACGAAAGGTCCGCGCGGCGCATTGGCATGGCTGTGCCACAGCCGGGCGCGCGCTGTCGCGCCTTATCAGGCCATCACGTTGCGTCCGCGCGCGACGTCGGCACTGTGGCCAACCCGCGCGCCGGTGCCGGGCACGGTAACGCTATCGACCATCACCCAGTCGCACGTGGCGCGATCGGGTGTCAGCGTCATCGCCATGTAACCGCGGCGGCTGGTGTCGCACCATTTGAGTTCGGGGTTGGCCGCGACCAAGGCGGCGGCGACGGTGCGCGGGTCGACCCGGGCGGACGATTCGTAACCCGGCGAGGTCACGCTGTGGCCGGCGAATTCAACCCCGGCGGGCTTGCCGTCCTGCGCGAGATCATAGGCCCAGCCATTATGGCTATCACCCGAAATGGCGATCAGATTGGCGCCGATCGCCTGCGACGAACGCAGGAAGCGGGCGCGCGCGGCGGGATAGCCGCCCCAATTGTCATAGTTGAACGGCAGCCCAACCTTGGCCGCAGCGACCCCCGCGAGCAGGTAGTTTTTGGCGCGCGGCGCGGCCTTGGGATCCAGCCAGTCCAGCGCCGTCGCGGGCATGACCGTCTGGCCGAGGATCGTGCCGAAGCCGACGATTTGCCAGCGCTGCCCGGCGCGTACCGAGCTGCGCATGGCATGGGCAAGCCAATTCTCCTGCTGCGATCCCATCATCGTCGCGCCGGGGTCCATCCACGCACCGTCGCGGAACGCCTTGAGCGCGGCGGTCGGGTCGGCCTGTTTGAACAGCGGCGCGATATCGGGCTGTTCGGTGCGCGCGAGCAGGCGTGTTTCGGTGCGGAACAACGTCGCGAGCGTGCCGATGTCATAGGCCTTCCAAGGCTCGTCGGACACCGGCATCCACTCGCGATAGGCCTGGATCGCGGCGGCCCGGCGCGGATTCCAGTCGCCCTCGCTGTCGGGCTGGTGGTTCTGCGCGCCGCCCTCCCAGCTGTCGTTCGACGATTCGTGATCGTCCCACTGCACGATCATCGGCTGCAGCAGATGCAGCTTCTGCAGGTCGCGATCGGCGCGGTAGCTGGCGTAACGCAGGCGATAGTCGGCGAGGTGGATGAGCTCGCTTGCCGGCTCAGGCCGGCGACCCCCGACGACCTCCTCGGGGGCGGGATAATGGCCGCTGTCATATTCGTAGAAATAGTCGCCGAGATGGACGGTGAGGTCGAGATCGTCGCGCGCGGCGGCATGGGCATAGGCGTTGAAATAGCCGAACGACATGTTCGAGCAGGAAAAGATCGCCGCGCGGAAGCGTGGTGCGTCGCCCTCTGGCAGCGTTCGCGTCCGGCCGACCGGCGAGATCGTGCCGTCGGGGGCGATGAAGCGATAATGATAGATACGGCCCGGTTGCAGCCCGGCGAGGGTGATCTTGGCGGTAAAATCGCGCCACGGCCCGGTGATCTGCGCGCCACCGGCGATGACATGGGCGAAGTCGGGCGTTTCGGCGATCTCGGCGCGCAGCTCGACCGCGCCGCCGGACGTCGGGACATAACGCGTCCAGAGCAGCATCGAATCGCTTGCTGGCTCGCCGCTCGCGACGCTGTGCGTGAAGCCGCGTGCCGCATTGATCGCCGAGGCCTGCGCAAAGCCGGGTATGGCGAAGGCGCCGAGCCCCAGCGTGCCTGTCAGGAGCAACGAGCGACGGTCGAGAGCGAGTTTCATTGGTGGTCTCCGGGTTATCGGAGATTCGCTTGCCTCAGCGATATGGCGTGCTCATGACAGGTCAGGCGCGTTGGAGTCGTGCCTGCTTCTCGGTGATCCTTGCCGCATAATAATCCATCAGCTCGACCGTATGCGCGCGATCGCTGCGCACCCGCCCGGCGGCGACCACCGCAGCGCGGCGCAGCATCGCCGCGTCGCGGGCGAACAGCCGCACGATCGCCTCGGCGGCCGACGCGGCATCGCGGGCGATATAGGTCTCGGACGACAGCGGATCGGCGATTTCGGCACAGCCGCCGGTGTCGGGCACGATCAGCGGCAGGCCTGCCGCGATCGCCTCGGACGCGACGAGGCCGAAAGGCTCGGCCTCGGAGCCATGAATCAGCGCATCGCAGCTGGCCATGATCCGCGCCAGCCGCTCGCGGTCATAGACCGGGCGGAACAGCCGGATATGCGGGCTACCGGCCAGGCGATATTCGAGATTGCGCGTCTCGACGCCGGTGCCGAGCAACATCAGGCCGACCGGCATGCGCGCGCCGGCGCGCTCGGCCGCGTCGATCACGACGTCCCAGCGCTTCTCGCGATGATGCCGGCCAAGGCCGAGCAGCAGGCGACCCTCGGGCGGCAGGCCGCATTGTGCGAGCATCGCTGCGCGCAGCCGCTCGTCGCGCAACGTCGGCGAGAAATGGCCACGCTCGATGCCGAGCGGCATCGCCGCATCGATCCGGAGCCCGCGCGCGCGCAGACGCTTTTCGAGCGCGGGTCCATTGGTTACGACGACGTCGAACTTGTCGAGGAATCGCGCCATGTAGCGCGTGTACCACGCACAGGCGCGCTCGATTCGTTCATGGCTCGCCACGCCTTCGAACCAGCGCTGCGCATAGGCGGCGACATTGTCATTGTGCATGAAATAGGATTTGAGCGCGTCGCCCTGCCAGTTGCCGACGATCCAGGCGGGACGCCAGGGCGAGCAATTCTCGACCACGTCGGGGGCCAGATCGTCGAGCAGCGCGGTGATCGGGGCGCCATCCCAGAACAAGCCGTAATTGCTGTCGAACGGCAGGCGCCGTGCCTTCACATAGATAATCCGCCCGCCGCCCGGACGTTCCTCGACGCCGTCCTCGCGCCCCGGCGCGATCACGATCAGTTCGTGACCAAGCTCGGCCATCAGGCCCATTTTGCGATCGAGATAGGTGCGGACGCCGCCGCCGGTCGGCGAATAGAATTCGTTGACGTCGACGATCCGCATCAGCCTATTCCTTCAACGGGCCGAAACCACTGAAGCCGCGCAGATACTGTGCCCGAATGGTGGTCGTGGTGATACCCGGTCCGACATCGATGATCGCCTGGACGAGCTTGGGCTTGGCACGCCCCATCCGCAAATTGCTCGGGAAGCCCGCGCCGTCGGTCCAGAAGTCGAACTTCGACTTGCCGTCGCGATTGTGCGTGAAGAGCAGGGCGTAGCGGCCGGGTGCCGGCACCTTGATGCAGATTTCGACCGGGCCGGATTGCGGGGTGCGCGCGGTCACGCGACGGAAAATCTTGTGTTCCTGCACCAGCAGATAGTCGTCGCGCAGGAAATCCTGTTCGTTGGCCGGGTAGATTTCGAGCTTCACCTCGCCGGCGCGATCCTTCAGGCCGACGATGCTCGCCTGGATCGCCGGACCCCGGCCGCTGGCGCACAGTGCGCTGTCCTCGCCAACGACCCCGGCATGGGCCGGTATCGTCAGCGACGACAGGGCGATCGGCATCGCCGCGATCACCACCAGAAACTTCTTCATCGTCATGCCGCGTCCTCGCATTGTCGCTCCCGCCACACCCCCTATCGCGCATCGCCTTTGCCCTGCGATGAACGGCGCGCGCCGTGCGGGGTGCGTCGAGCCGCGCGGTATATGCGGTGAAACTTGGCCAAAAGAAGGTGCGCTGGGGGCGTATCGGAGACGCTGTGTGGGCGGCCACCGCTGGGCAAGCGCCGGTTCAACCGCTATCGGCGGACGCGATGAAGACCCTGCTCGCCTCGATCCACGACGTCTCGCCCAAGTTCGAAGGGCCGGTCGACGCGCTGGCCGATCGGCTGGCCGGCCATCTCGGCGGATTGCGCCTGGCGATGCTGGTGGTGCCCGACCATTGGGGTGATTCGCCGATCACTGCCGGCACGCCCTTCGCCGCGCGGCTGCGCGCCTGGGCCGATGCCGGGGTCGAGATGTTCGTGCATGGCTGGTTCCATCGCGACACCGCGACTCACAGCGGCACCGATGCCTGGCGCGCCAAACATATGACGGCGGGCGAGGGCGAGTTTCTCGGCCTCGATGCGACCGAGGCCTTGTCGCGCATGACGCGCGGCAAGGCGCTGGTCGAGGATATCATCGGCCGCCCGGCGGCGGGATTCATCGCGCCGGCCTGGCTTTATTCCGACGCGGCGCGCGGCGTGCTGGGCGAGGCCGGGTTCGCGCTGGCGGAGGACCACGCCCGGGTATGGGCGCCGACGCGCGGCGACGCGGTCGTCGCGCGG